>DAIDAG010000059.1 GCA_027310725.1 Sideroxydans sp.
TTCCACCGGCTCGCAAAGCAGCGGGGTGTTGATGTCCATGGCCAGGGCGGACGGCTTGATGGTGATCCCGTCAGACAGCACCGGGCTGGCAGAGGGCGAGCAGGTCACTGTGCAATTGCTGGACGGCACAGTCTTTCAGGACGATATTGGATACAGGGAGTAAGCATGAGCATCGCACGCATCGGTATTGTGACCATTTCCGACCGCGCCAGTCGCGGCGAGTATGAAGACAAGGGAGGGCCGGCGATGCGGGCGTGGTTTACGCGCGTGTTGACCTGTCCGTGGGAAGCGGTGGCGAGGGTGATACCCGATGAACAGGCGCTGATCGAGGCGACCCTCATCGAATTGAGCGATGTCGTTGGCTGCAGCCTCATCGTCACCACAGGCGGCACAGGCCCGGCGTTGCGCGATGTGACGCCGGAAGCGACCGAGGCTGTTTGCGAAAAGATGCTGCCGGGTTTCGGTGAGCAAATGCGCGCGGCATCCCTGAAGTTCGTGCTGACTGCCATCCTGTCGCGGCAGACGGCCGGTGTGCGTGGGAAGTGCCTTATTCTCAACCTGCCCGGAAAGCCTTCCTCGATAGACGATTGCCTGAATGCGGTGTTTCCGGCTGTCCCCTATTGCATCGACCTGATCGAGGGGGCGTATCTGGAATCCGATCCCGAGCAGTGCAAGGTATTCCGTCCCGCGCACGCGGTGCGTCAAAAGTAGGAGGCGCCGGATATCCGGCGCCGAAAGCCGGGAGCCAGAGTTGGCGAGATGCCCGGCGAAGCGTCCTTATTTTTTGTTGAAGTGGGCTTTGAAGAAAGTTTGTATCGAATCAAACTTTTCGGGAGTAGGGAACTGGCCCTTGTGAAACACGAATTGCTGTTGCTTGCCAGCGCCATCCAGACCCGAAATGCCGAATGTCTTTCCCGAATAGTCGGGGAAGTAGCGCAAGTTCTTCACGAGATTAACCTGGGTACCGTTACGCTGGACCAGGCCAATGTTCTCGTCCGTTACCTTGAGAGATATCGGTGCCGAGGGTAAAAGCATCAGCCGGGTTTTGAATACACGGTTAAACCCGGCGATAAAAAAGAAGCAGGTCAGGAAGAAGAACAGATAACCCATGTTGTGGTCATCGTCGTACCAGAAACCGGCAGCGATCGAGGCCAGCGCGACCACAGTTGGAATGTACAGCAACAGATCCCAAACCATTCCTTTGCGATCGGGTACCAAATCGAAATTCATTGTCTCCTTCATGAGCTGTCTACCGTATTCTGTTGATATTGTATTTGCAGTGGCTACCAGGTTCAGCTGATTGCCTCACATGACAATTTTCAATTGATTGTTTTCAGTGCACTGTCCATTTCACCGAGCAGCATCCTGCCGGCTTGTTCAAACTGAACGACGCCATGCTTGTCGATGATAAAGGTCCAAGGGTCGCCCATGACTCTATACGCCTTATAGGCCTGGGGATTGGCATATTGGTCTATGTGGATAAATATGATTTTGTCCTGATACTGATCCATCACGCCCTTCAGCATTTGAAGCTGCTGGTCGCAATTGGTACAGTGTCCTGGAGTGGCAAATTCCAATACGATAGGCTTGCCCGTCAGCAACGCCTTATCAACCGAATATTGATACATGCGGGGATCCGGCTGGCGATAAGTGGTGACTTTGCTGAAGTTTCCGTCGGCATCCGCCAGGGTTTTGGTGGGCAAGCTCGGCGCATGCATCCCGACGGCGAAGCCGGCGGACAGATTCTGCTCGCAGCCGCTAACCGCGCCCACGAGAGCCAGTCCCAAGCTTGCCGACAGGAACTTCCGCATCTTCATAACGGCTTCTGCCACCCGACTTTGGTTGTTTTATACAAGTTGTAGCCCCAGATGATGTTTGCCGACAGTACTAGCATGCCAAACATTCCGACGAAGGCCAGCAAATGGCTCACTACTTTTTCGGTGTTCTCTCCTGAGCCCAGTCCACCGATCAATCCGGCTGAAAGGAAGAACACCACCATTCCGATCAATCCGAAGTTATGCATCCAGAAGTGTATCTTTACGAGCCGTACGCTGTATATCTGGCGGCGGGAAACCGTAGGGACGACATAGTACAGAGCGGCGAAAATCGCCATTTCAACCCATCCCAGCAGGTTGATGTGGCCATGCGCCAGCGTGATCAGGCGACCGTGCGCACTATAGTCCACAAAATACCGGAAAGCCGGGACGCCGCCCATTACCGCTCCCCAGGTGAATCCGATGATGCTGTAAATAATGCACGCGTAGACGAACCATAAAAGGTATTTGTTAAAGTCTTCGAGTTGTGCGGCGCTGTGCTCAATGCTTTGCTTCATGTTGTTCCTCTTGTGGTTTTGTTTTCATCCAGTCGCGAATGTCTTTGTACTGTGATCTCCACCCGTCCGGAGCCCACATATCCAGCATGGCATCGATAAAACTCGAATCGCCCTTCGGAGGTACAAATGATGAAGACGATCCCTGGTCGGATTTCAGTTCAGACAGGAAGACGGCCATGGTGTGCAATTCCGCATCCGGCAGCTCGGATACATAAGCGGCATCCTTTGGAGGCGCGCCATGATCCATGGTCTTCGAGCCGTAGACCTGTTCCGGTTTCTTAAGGAAAGAATAGAAGTAATCGACGTCATGCTTTGAACCCAGGCCATCCAGGCTGACACCCATGCTCGTACCGCTGCCGACCGCTCTATGGCAGGTATAACAGTCTCTTTGCTGATATATCTGGTAGCCGCGCAAACCTTCATCTGAAAAAACGAAGTGAGTCAGAATAGGGAACAAAGGTTTGTCCGAGTTGCGTCTGATTGATTCCAGGACAGTAAAATTTATCACAGTAATAACGACCAGCAACGCAATTATCCCAAAAAGGATCTTTTCTCCCTTTTTCATGTTTCTCCGATCTTGCCACTATTATGAATTCATGCAGTGCGTACTGGCCTGGCAGAAACTCTAAAAACAAAAAGATACTGACCAAATATATTAGATCAGTATCCATTTTACTTCCAGCGCCAAGAATTGGCACTGGAAGATGAATGCCTAACGTCGGGCGTTAGCGGACTACTTTAAGCTTTTCCAGAACCGTCTGATTGCCGATTTCGGTTCCATCACCAACCGTGCTGTCAGGAGCCTGCGACAGGAAAGTGGCGACATCATTGATGTCGTCATCGGACAGGTTGTGGGCAACTTTCCGCATTTGACCCATCGGATCGTTTGTGCGGGAGGCATCACGCCAGCTCGTTAACTGCGCAACCAGGTAGGTATATTTTTGCTGGCCGATCTTCGGATAAACCGGATCGGCACCGCGGCCATTAAATCCGTGGCAGGACGTACAAGCGGACACTCTGTCCTTTTCCGCTACGCCCGGACCATTGCGACCATAACGAACAAGGATCGAGCCTTTGTAAGCCTCGCCGATCTTGGTTCCATCAGCTTTAAGCTGGTTCAGGTCGGAGAGCTCCGCATTCCTTGGGAAGCTGTTTTCATATGCAGCCAGATCGCGCCGGTCCTGCTCGCTGAGCGCTTTTGCGATGCCATTCATCTGTTGCATGATGTTATCAGTACGCTTGTCTTCCGCGAAATTCGTCAATTGTTTGACAATGTACACATATCCGATATTTGCGAGCCTAGGCGCTCTCATCGCATCTTGCCCCATCGCTTTATCGCCATGACATGTGGCGCAAGCAGGCACGCTCCCGTCGGGCTTGCCATTTTCGAAAATGCTTTTACCGTTGGTTAAATTCACACTTACGGTAGTACCCTCAGCCAAACTTGCACCTGAAAATGCCAGCATGGCGGCCGCCCCCAAACACGCCATTGCCAAATTCGATAATTTACGCATGTGCCTCCCCCTCAAATTATTAATTACCTGCAATTCACGCAGGACGATGCCATTTCATTCCTTAAATATATGTACAGCCGGATTCGAGCCCTGCTGATCTCAAGAATGCTTTTTCATCAGAATAAAAGCCAAGCCGAACAAAAACACGAAAATACCTGCATACATAATAAGAACTTCGCTGGTTGTTACATCTGGCTCAAGCATGTGTATCTCCTTGATCAATCATGGTTATAAAAACATTCACACTAAAAAATATACCCTTTTAGACGGCACGATATTAGCACCAAGAAATCCACGAAGCAATAGTGTTATTGGCGTCTTCTTACGTTAAATATGCGTTAAATTAACGTTAAATTACAGTAAATCACGGTAAATGCGCGGGAACAAGTACAATTCCCTTGACAAGTAGAGGGGATGGTAATTACCATCTGGAAAACAAAATTTGTATTAAGAATTTGTTGTTCGCCGTGGCGTTTCAACTAATTGATTTTCAAGTTTAAAAGTAGTTTGAATGAATTTCGTTTGTGTCTGGGAATCATCGTGTGGCCGGTTTTTTGGTAAGTTTTGATTTTTTATAATTTTAAGGGGGGGTCATGAGTACAAACAAAGAGCCTAAATCTCTATCCATTTGGCTGATTCTTGTAAGCGGGATGCTGACGGGGATGGGTAATGGCAGCGTTTTTGGCGCAACTTTAATGTGCCTGATGGGGCGTGGGGGATTTGGTAACTGGGGTGGATTTGCGTGGACGGCATATGACCCATCTACTTTCACCGGATTTATCGATATTGCAATGATCGTTTTCGGAATCGCGTTTTGCGGGATCCTGTATGTTGGCTTGAATCGCCACTATAAATTGGAGAGTGGGGCTGCCTAGTCTTGGGCGCGGTCACTGTGCTTTCTGTAGAAATGTTAATTATTTGAGGGGTGTGCTATGGCTTTAATTGCGGGTTCACTGGGCGTGCTATTAGCGTTTTCGAGCATGTTGTTATCGTGGTACATACTTGTCCCACATGAAGATGACAGCAGTGGCGATAATCACTAATTTTTCGAGTTGAGGGGGAGTAACATGTTTAAATATCTGTTTGCCAAAAACGAAGACATACCAGCCGGTTCGGCTGCGGTGTTCTTCGGGTTTTCAGCGATTATCTGGTTCGTGATCGGTACGGGACTGGGTTCATTTAATGCGGCAAAGCTTGCATTTCCGGATTTTGTGACCGGAAATATATATTTCGCCTTCGGTCATATGCGCCAAGTGCACGTGATGGCGGTGATCTTCGGCTGGATCTCCATGGCATTCGCCATGGCAATGATGTACATCACGCCGGCCTTGGGGAACACCAAGCTGTGGTCCGAAAAACTGGGTTTGTGGAACTGCTTGCTCTGGAACCTGGGATTGACGCTCGGGCTGACTGTTTTGTGGGCGGGTATCACTTCCGGACGTGAATATTCCGACTTCCCGTGGCCTGTGGATTTGTATTTGGCTTTCTTCGTTTTCATCCCGCTTGCTGTCAACGTCTGGATGACGATTCTGAATCGCCGTACTCAGGGTATTTACACGACAAACTGGTTCTTTGCGTCGGCCGTATTTATGGTGATCATCGTGTTCCTGGTGGGTAATTCTCCTGAATTTTTCCATCTGACCGGTCTTACCGAGGCCTATTTGACCTGGTGGTTCGCGCACAACGTTCTGGGGCTGTGGATCACTCCGGTAGCTGCCGCGATCGCTTATTACACCATTCCGAAAGTCACTGGAAATCCGCTGTATTCGCACCGCATTGGTCACTTGCACTTCTGGTCTGTGGTGGTGTTTTACTCCACGCCTGCTGCGCACCACCTGATGTCGGCGCCTTTGCCTGAATGGCTGAAGTCCTTCGCTTCTGTGGAGGGTGTGTTGATTCTGGTGCCCGCGATCGCCTTCGTATCGAACATCATGCTGACGATGAAGGGCAAGTGGCATATGTTCGTCGAGAACATTGAGGTGCGTTTCACCATCACTGGTTGCTTGATGGCTATTCCCCTGAACATGCAAGGTGGCTTCCAGCAAACTCGTGCGATTAACTGGTACATCCACGGAACAGGCTGGATCGTCGCTCACGCACACTTGGCATTGCTCGGATTCTCTACCTTCCTGGAAGCCGCTGCGGTTTACCTGGGCTTGCAGACGATCATGAAACGCAAGCTGTACTCCCTGACGCTGGCCAATATGCACTTCTGGCTGTTGCTGATCGGTTTCACCATTTACTGGGTTTCCATGACGATCGCCGGCCTGATTCAAGGCGCGGGCAAGATTTACGAAGTTCCGTATATCGACGTTGTGATCGCTGAGCACCCATACATGATCGCACGCTGGATCGGCGGCACCCTGGTATTCACTGGCAACATTCTGTGGCTGTACAACATGTGGATGACGGCGCGCAAGGGAACTGAAGTGCCGGAGGGCCGTATGCCGCATGAACTGGGATACGAGCGCTAATATTGGCCAGTGTAAAATTTAGGGAGAATAAGCATGGCTGGATTTAGAGAATATAAAGTTGGAGCGAGGCTATTCGCCATGGCGTTTGGCGGCTCGATGTGTATCACATTGTTGTTTCCGAGCATCAATATCGCTGCAGTGTCTTCAACCGATGTGGCGCTGTCGAAGCAACTGGCAGTGGGCCATGAAACGGGCTTCAATCTGGAAGATCCGTTTCTTCAGGGTAAGAACAAGCCTACTGTTGTCGCACTGAAGGCCGACCCGAAAACCGGTCAGCCGCTTGGAGAAGCAATGTCGGTGTTTGTATACCAGCCCGGAACGACGTTTCCTGCCGGTATCCTGCATCCGCGTATCCTGGGTCAGGGTATCGAGCAGTTGAGCGTGGAGCAAGGGCATATTACCGATGCGCAAAAGGCCTATGGTGCGGTCTTCACGGTCAGCAAGGGAACGTATCAGGGGAAAGAGTTCAGCTACATCGACAATCTGACCGCTACCAAGGGTTGGATGCCGGCCGATGTGATGCACTCGGCCAAGGATGAGGATATTTCCCACGCAGGCGCCGGCAAGACGTACTTTGTGCGTGAAGGTTGCTGGTGGTGCCACACCCTGCTTCCGGAGCAAACACAGGACTGGCAGGTATTCGGTGCGCCCCCGATGCTGGGTGACTTCAACGGTGAATCGCCAACCGCGTTCGGTTCGGACCGCAAGGCTCCAGACTTGATGCACGTCGGTTCGCGCAACTCGTCCAAAGAATGGCTGATGATGCACTTCTTCAATCCTCGCCTGGTCCAGCCGCATTCAATCATGCCGCGCTTCGACTATCTGTGGGGTGAAAAGGATGCTTCCGGCAACAAGATCGATTACGACAAATGGCGCGCAGAGTATGACGAATATCGCGAGGGCAAGCGTGTATCGCCTCCGGATGTTCCTGCTTATGCCAGCGATTCTGAAATCCGCAGTCTGATTGACTTCATGCTGAGTCTGAAGTAACGAGGAGGATATAAAATGTCTTGGAATTTTAATAAGCCGCTGGTCACGATGTGCGATGCTGCGACGAATGAAGCCGATAAGATGCTTTGGGAAAAAGAAAATCTTGGTGGGATAACGGAAGACAACCATCGCATGCCCATGCCGGTGGTATTGCTGGTTGTTCTGACCGTTCTCACAGCATTCGCGGTCACTTTCCCGTTGTGGGGTCAGCGTCCAAATGCAGCCATCTACGAGGGCTACGTGAAAGCGATGAACACTCCTGAAGTGCAGGCGATTCAGGATGATGAAGCTGCGATGAAAAAGATCGTTCAGATGAATCTGGGTGGTAAATATGACGAGTTGTTGGAGCGCCATCCTCTGGGCATGAATGATCTGCGCATCATCAAGCCACAAATAGAAGCCTTGATGGCCAAGGGAGTGGATTTGCAGGAATACAATGTGGTGGGTGATCGAGTCGTCTTGGCAAACTTCGAGGGTAATGTCAAGGCTGACGGAACTCCTGAAAGAAAGCAGCCGTGGTGGGACAGGGGCTATACCATCGATATTTTCTACGTAATGTATTTCTTTACGATGGTCATTGTTCTGATCAAGAGATTGCCGCCGTCAACCTGGCAGCCCAAGCATACTCATTGATTTAAATGAAAGGGATTGGCCTGAAACTTCGGGCCAATCCGGTTAGCCTGCAAAATATATAGGAGTAGTCATCATGATAGAAGTCGATTTCGGTCCCGGAGTGCTTGGCGGGATAATATTGGTGGTATTTATAGCGCCGACGATCTACTCGTTCTTTATTGATCGTATCAAAAAGTAGTCGAATACAGCTTCAGCCGGAATCAAATTCCGCAGCGCGGTTGAAGCTATTTTGATAGGATGCATGATGGTGCAAATGGCGCGCTCCGGTTGAATCGGGTGCCCCGCCTGAAATCAGGACAAAGCCATCCAATTCTGTTGAGATGAAAGTAAACCCGCTCAAATAATTGAGCGGTATGGAACCCCGGTCAATGCCGGGGTTTCTAATCAGTAGTTATCCCATTGGTGTAGGAGTCAACGATTCAAATCTCCGATCTAAATTCTGCCATCCCCGCTATTTCGCAAATAAATCCAGAAATTTCTCCAAAACTTGACCTCAGTATCGAAGGGATGCGCAGTCAACAGTTTAGTGAGTGGATTTTCGTATTTTTGCTGATAAGCATCATTATCTTTTCGGGGATCGTCATTGCTTTTATGTTCAGCAAGAATCGACCGAAAGAGATGAAAGTGGGTGAACGATTCATGTTTACTGCAATAATAATGGGTATAGTCGTTGCTGTGATTGTAGGCGCGGTGCAAATGCTGGGCGGCTATCTTTTCTGAATATTTTGGTGGAGAAATCTAATGGCTAATTTTATTGAAACTCTTCCCGATGGTTGGACCATATATCTGTGGTTGATTATTGGAGCAGTAATTATCCTGGCCGTCGTTTACTGGATACGTTGGGGCATAAAAAATGAGCAGTTTGATGAAGATATCAAATATGTGCTTTTCGACGAAAAAGATCGGGCCAAGATGGCTCCGGAGGAATTTGCAAAAAGCCAGTCTGTGATCAAATCCCAGATCGCAAGCCGCGATCGATTTTTGGCCGCAGATGCCGAGAAACGCAAGTCCGGGGCATGAAGCGCGGAGAAAAAGCCGTACTGGCCATTATTGGCCTGGTGTTAGCTGCCGGGCTGCTTAAATCCCTGCTGCAAGTTGAAGGTCAGCACGATCGGGACATCCCTTTCTATAGTACCGCAAGCGCCGACGTGGCCAGGAAAGCGACGGATATCTACCGCAGCAATAATTGCAAGGACTGCCATTCACTATGGACGCTGAAAGACGCATTGCAGTCGGTGCCGGCGCCCATGTTGGACGGAATCGGTTCATTACGCACAGAATCCTGGATCTACAATTATCTTTCATCTGCGGACCCGCAGTCAGTACTGCCCTCAAGACTGAAGAAGGAGTATCGGATGCCTTCCTACTCGAAAATGCCTGATGAAGAGCGGCGCGTTCTATCAGAGTACTTGGCAAGTCTAAAGGTTAAAGACTGGTATCTGGAAGAGACAAAGAAATCCGAGTACGAGAAATTGACCGGAACGGAGCCCCCAAAATGAAGCACAGATATCTAACGGGACTGGTTGCACTGCTGGCAGGCGTAGCGCTGAATCATTTGGGCGACAGGTTGCTGGGAGTAAAGTTGGAGCTGTTTTCCGGCTTGTCGACATTCAGTTTTGCCTGGGGAGTGGATTTGTTCGTATTGCCATTTTTTGTCGGTTTGGTCGTGTCATGGATATTCGGCATGGGTGGAAAATGGTTGTGCTATTTTCCACCGTTGATAGTGCGTAGCATAAGTTATGCGGAAATCTTGTATGTCACCGGCATTCCGCATGGAAGCATTTTGCACCCGATGGGTTGGTGGGGATTTTATGTGATCCTGGCGATGGAAGCTGCGGGCATAGGCGGAATAGTCGGGGAAGTCATGATCAAGAAAGTATATGGGCGATCGAAAGTGAAGGCCCCCGCGAGCAATCAGTCGGTCGCGGAAAGGAACTCCTGATGTCAAAAATGGACAAAAAAATCATATTGAGTCCGGCGGAACAACTTCGAAGAAAGCGGTTTTTTGCAGCCACGATAATAACCTGCATAGCGTTGGTGGTTATCGGAGGGAGTTTGCATGTGGTCAAATTGGGGTCGATACGCATGGGGGAAATGCGGGCTTTGGCTACCTACAACCTTAAAGAAGAATCGACGAGGATACGTGCTGCCGGTGAAGACATTGCCCTGCACGAAGAAAACGAGAGCCGCAAGAACCAATCGGCAGGTTATACGGTGGCTGAGGCAGAGGCACTGTTGCCAAAAGAACAGTGGCAAGAGCTGGATAGCATGATAACGATTCCGGCCGGGAAATTTATGATGGGTACCAATCTGAAAAACGCGGATGCGGCTTCCCACCCTCAGCATACGGTCAATTTGGAAGCATTCCGGATTGATAAATATTTGGTTACCAACGCGCAATATGCAAGATTCATTGCGGCAACCGGACATCGCCCGCCATCAGACTGGAAAAACGGAAAAATTCAAGAAGGTACCCAGCAATATCCCGTTACGCTGGTCAATTGGTACGATGCCGCAGCCTATGCGAAATGGGCGGGAAAGCGTTTGCCGACAGAGGCAGAATGGGAAAAGGCGGCGCGGGGTACGGACGGCAGACGTTGGCCGTGGGGCAATGAAATGGATCCGGCCCGGTTGAATACTTACTACAACGTGGGCTCGGCGACCAATGTTACAACCTATTCCAATGGAGTGAGTCCGTATGGCGTATATGACATGGCCGGAAATGTAAACGAATGGGTAGAGGACGATTTCCTGCCGTACAAAGGAACGGATGCGGAAGCCGAGGTATTCAAGGGAAAAGTCGCCAAAGTCCAGAACGAGCAGGATCAGGCGATGAAAGTTGCCGATTTGGTGCCGGTAAACAAGTACTACAAAGTATTGCGCGGCGGCTCATGGAAGGGCGATCCATTTTCGACCGCGACATACCACAGAGACTATTCCTGGCCCAATTATGCCTCCGATTTTTATGGATTTCGCTGTGCATCGAGTGTGAAAAACTAATTATATTCGAAGGTAAATCATGAACCACACATGCATGAGAGCAGGCCTGATTCTTACAGGGCTGGTTGTAACGCCGCTGGCACAAGCGGCGGTCGATAGCTACCGATTCGCACACGTTACTATTGCAACGCCCTGGTACATTTTCATCTTCCTTTTGATGGGGATTTTTGCACCATTTGTACTAATGGCTGTGCTGGCGTGGCGAAATGCCATGCGAAAGACATCTAATGACGTTACGGAAGAAGGCCAGAAACCTTCGCATCAATAACACATTCAATGAAAATCATATGACACTCTTCGGATTATCGATTACTCGAATCTTCCCGGTTTTGCTGGCCTTCCTGTTCTCAATCTCTTGTGCTCTTCCCGCGTATGCAGAAGAAGCTCCGCACGAAGGTGAAAGCGCTCAGATTTTGCAGTCCTTCAATAAACAACACAGGGAAACGGAACATGCAAAATCAATCACCGACAAGGACAAGCAGCGCGTCATGTTTTTGTTGGGAGTGTCATTGCTGACCCTCGTTCTGATTACCGGGGGATTGGGGATCGCCATGGGGCTGTTCGGGAAATCAGTGTTCGTGGCACACATGATATTCGCCGGGCTCAGTATGACTCTGGCAGTGGTTCACGCGGTCGTGGCGTTAGTGTGGTTTTATCCCTTTTAGAGATTTAACAGTCAGATTCTGTTTGTTGCTCTTACAAGATATTGCATTCTGATGTCCCCTCCCAAGCATCGACAAACGTCATTCCCGTCAAAGCCCAAGTAATTATTTCGAGTCTGCCGATGCCACTGAACCAACCTTCAAACATCAATTCAGGAAGCGCGCACAAGGTATGGTGGCTGGTGGCTGTCCTGTATTGTTTTTCGGGCCTGACAAGTCTTGCCTATGAAGTGCTCTGGTCGCGCATGTTGTCCATGCAATTCGGGGTGAGTATCTTCGGTGTGGTGCTGACTGTTGCGGCCTTCATGCTCGGATTGGGATCGGGTAGCCTGGCGGGAATCAAATGGGCAAAGCAAAGCAAAGAACCCATAACCATATTTGCGGTTCTTGAGATTGGGATCGCCATATATGCCCTTCTGCTTCCATTATTGCTCCGCTCATCAAACGGCTGGATGGAAGGGGTCGCAAGTCAGTTGACCTTGCTGCAGTGGTATCTGTTGCAGGGTGCCGGAGCATTTTGCCTGTTGCTTATTCCGGCATTCGCCATGGGAGCAGGCTTTGCGCTGGTACTGAAGACGGTTGAGCAAACGCCAATTTCGCTGGGAAAGATCTACGGCCTGAATACGTTGGGAGGAGTTGCCGGGGCAATATTTCCGTTATGGAGTTTACCGGCAATCGGCTGGACCGATTCGGTGAGAATCATGGCGATGGTTGGTATGGGAGTCGGCATTTCGGCATTGGCTGTGTCTCGTTCTGTAAATCGGGCAAAACCGCTGCTTCAGGAAAAAGAGAATAGAAGCGAACGGCCGCCTATCTCTGCGCTGATGGTTTATGCAGGAATCGGAGCCGGGAGCATCATGCTTGAGATAGGCTGGGTGCGGCTATACGGCATGATCATGCTGCGCACAGAATATGTGCTCGGTCTGATCCTGGCAGTGTTCCTCCTGGGGATCGCGCTGGGAAGCATGTTCCTGCCACGACTGAAAAAATACGGTCTGTCCGCTTTTATGCCGTTTGTAATCGGCGGGGGGGTGCTGTTGGGCTTATTGATGTTGCCTGCCACTTCTGCATGGATCGAGCAGAGCGATTTCAAATCGTTTTTCTGGGCGACGACGTACCAGGCCCTGATCCTCGGAGTATTTACACTCCCGATCACATTGGCTCTGGGCGCTTGGCTGCCGCTGATGGCAAGCCGTTACGATGATGCAGAGTCCAGCGGTGTGTGGCTGTATGGGGCGAACTGTCTGGGTGGCAGTGCCGGGGCAGTAATTGCCTGTTTGATATTCATTCCTTTGCTAGGCAGTGTAGGGATGGTTGCCCTATGTGCAGTTGCGATAACGGCATTGGGCCTGATCTGGGTCAAGTCACGCTGGGCATGGCTCGGATTTGCCTTTATGCTTGTGGCAGCATGGTCATTGCGCACCATGCCTCCTGTGCATGAGTTACTGCCCAGAATCGAAGCGGATAGCCGTAATCTCTACCTGTATGAAGATGCGATTTCATTGACCCATGTTGTCCAACAACCGGATGGGCAGCGGGTTTTGCTGAGCGATCTGCAGCGTATGGATGCATCTACCGACCCGAGTGCGGTAGAGATACAGAAAGATCAGGCCAGGCTCGCATTGCTGCTGCATCCGGCACCCAAAAGTGTATTGTTCCTTGGATTGGGGACCGGGATTTCGGCGGCGGGATCGAAGCCGTTTCCAAGCCTGATTCGAAGTGCAGTGGAATTATCACAGGGCTCGATTAATTCGGCCAAGTACCTCTTCTCCCCAGTAAATGGCAATATTCTGGATCAAGTGCAAATTCAAAGGGACGATGCCAGGCATTTCCTAAGCAGCACGCAACGTCACTACGATGTCATCGTCGGTGATTTGTTTCACCCGGATATTGCTGGAATGGGGTCGCTGCTCTCAGTGCAACAGTTTGAAAGAGCAAAAAATCGTTTGAACAGGGGCGGGGTATTTGTGCAATGGTTGGCCCTTAATCAGTTCGAGATAGAATCGCTCAAGGTGGTGCTGCGGAGCTTTCAGCACGTATATCCGAACGCTCAATTATTCATGGATGGCATGCACTTGGCTTTGGTCGGGCCAGAAAATGAATTTTCCGGAGCAAATGCGATATTGCAGAACTTGGAACGGATGAATCCGGCGGAACAAAGCCAGGCAACAGGAGCCGAAGGTGCATGGACCTGGATAGGGCGATACTGGGGCCCAATAGATGAAATGAACGGACCGCTTCAGGACGAGTGGGAGCCGTATATAGAATATAAACTGCCTCGAGCCCGTTACGATGGCAATGTAAACCTCGCAAATTTGATGTTGTGGTTGTTACAGCGCCACCCGGAGCCTGAAGCTGCGATGCGGCTATTGGCTATCGATGCAAATGACAAGAGTAAATTCGGGCGAGACTATGTGGCGACCGAGCTTACAGTTCGTGCGTGGGTTCTATCCATTCAAGGTGATGCAGCAAAGGCGGGGAATCTGATTTGGTTGGCCTATCAGGCCAACCCCCGGGATCGCTGGATAGCAAATTCACTAGCTGATAGCATGTGGCAATCCCTCACACAGGCCAAGGATCATGGCCTGAGCGAACGTGATGCCTTGCAGCGCATCATTAAGGTGTACCCAGACCATGTGGGTGCCTTGCGCGCCCTGTGGCATCTGGAATCAACGGAGGGTAAACCACAAGCCGCCGAGCAGTATCGTTCGCGTTTGCTTGCAAATTCGCCCCTGGACAGTGAAGCGAAATCAATTCAATGAGCTTCAAATTAAGTAGTTAATTAAGAGGTATACATGTCCTCCAGTATGAACAAAGTGCTATCCAGCATTCCGGTCAAAGTGATCGGTACCGGTATGAAAAAGCGAGCTGGCAATTACCAATGGAAGAGGCGCGCGATTCAGACGATCATTCTGGCTTTACTGGTGATCATCCCGGTATCCGGACTATTCCGGATTGACCCCGAAAATGGAGCGCTGGTTGTGCTGGGCTGGCAAATCTGGTTCGCCGATTTCTTTTTGATATCCGGCCTATGGATCATGATAGCCAGCGCATTGGTCGCGCTGTATTCCATTGCAGGAACGGTATTTTGCGGATGGGCCTGCCCGCAAAATACCGTTGCTGAATGGGCAAATCACATGACGCATAAATTGCTTGGCAAGCGTGCCGAAGTCAGTTTGATCGGCGAAGCGCCGAAAGTGGCTGCTGCCAAAAACAAGGCGCTGAACTGGACGTTGCTGGCGCTTTCGTTTATAGGCGCAGCGATGTTTTTTGCGTTGTTGCCGTTATTGTATTTCTACCCGCCGGATGTGGTTTGGTCCTTTATGATTTTCAGAACAGACACGAGACTGGCCGGTTCCTTGTACTGGATATATTCAGTGTGGGTGATGATTATCCTGCTGGATATAGCGGTGCTCAGGCATTTCTGGTGCCGTTTTGCATGTGTCTACAGGGTTTGGCAACACTCGTTCAAAACCAAGGAGACCTTGCACGTGCTTTACGACGCCAGCCGGGCTGACGAATGCGAAAAATGCAATTACTGCGTGACGACTTGTTTTATCGAGTTGGATCCGCGCAAAACTGAAATTTATGACAGTTGCATAAATTGCGGTGATTGCATTGATGCCTGCAATAATTTACATGCAAAGAAGGGCGGAGTAGGCTTGCTACGGTTTGAGTTCGGGCAGCGAACAGCAGGCAAGGTTCAGAGGCTGCGGGACAACACGGTGTTGTTGCTAGCAAGATTCCGCTGGACTGCTCCCTTCGCGGCTCTGGGTATCGTCTTGTTTGCATGGGGTGTGTGGTCTTACCAGCCATATCACATAGCGGTAGGATATCTGCAGACGGCACACAATCAATCTGCACGCGATTACCGCATCGAGATATCGAGCAAACGTTATCGCCCATCCGAACTGAGCGTTGCGGTAGAAGGTTTGCCAGAGGGTGCATTTACCCTGAGCAAACCCAAAGTAATCATGGATACGGTCAGTAGAACATCGGTGTTTCTTACGGTGTCACCTAAATTGGAGCGTGGCCTGCATCCTTTTGCGGTGGTGGTTCGCTCCACTGACGGCTGGATCGGACGTTTCAATCTGCAGCATTTTGTGGAATAGGAGTACTAGTCATGGAAAAAATGGACAAGAAATTGGAATTCTCGGATGAAAAGACGAAATGGGGTGAATTGCGCAAGGATAATTTTGGCTACACATCCGATCAAGAACGATTGGAGAAACGAGGGCTGGAAGATTGGGAATTGGTAGAGAAGATTCCGGAATCCCAACAAAAAGTGCCATATTGGTTCATGGCCGTCGTGGTGATTGTATTGCTTGTAGGAGTTGGACTTAGCTTTCCATTCTGGGGGCTGCGACCAGGAGTGGTAGTCAACTGGGTTGATTGGGTAAAAGACCCCGGGTTCCTGGGTTCGCTTGTATATATCGCTGTAGCCGCAGCATTTGTATATTACATGGTGAATATGTACGGCTCCACAGTTGGAGGAAGGCTCGATTCAGATAAAGAAAAACAGAATGAAGAAAAGACCGAAGGGAAAAAGTAAGTTGACGAAGCGAATTACAACTAATTAATGAAAAAGTTACTGTCAGTCTTATTGAGCTGCCTCATGATGAGTCTTGTTGCCTGTAGCGATGATGGCAAGCAGTTATCGATCGCTCCGCAGCATTGGAAAGAGGCAGATATTCGCATAGAGACCCATCCAAACCCGCCGTTAGCGGGAATGTCCGAAATTGTCGTTATTGTGACTGGTCCGCGCGGAAGGCCTGTCCAGGACTTGACGGTTTCCCTGCGCGGGAATGACTCGATGCAATGGGTACAGGCGATACAGGATGGAAATATTGGAGTGTATCGCCGTGCCATAGATATTGGCGAAGGTGAATCAATAGCACTTCAGGTGCAGTTACAGCAAGGCGTGGATAAAACAGTACTCCTATTCCCATTGAAGCTGGCAAAGAGCTAATGCAGCGAAGTTGTAAAGTCCTCTTTGGATACGGACGTAATTGTCAAAATCACATTTGCCAGATAGGTGCAAAAACCTATGGCCATTGTTGTGCCGGAAAGCGCCATGACTGGCCCATAAAAGCGGTGCACTGACGCCATGTCTCCTGGGGAGCTTATTAGCAGGCCTTCCCAAATGCCAAATACCATTTGTATTATGTAAAAGCTGTATACCCCAATGCTGACCCACCAGAATGTATGCTGAACCAGTTTTATGGAATATATATTCTTTCCGGTAAAAATTGGCAACAGATAATATGTTACGCACATGGCAAGCAAAACTACGCCGCCAACCAAATTCATATGCGCATGGGCCAATGGGTCGATCATGTGACCGGGGCCGCCGTAAGGGCTGCCAATTGAGTCAAGCCACGCACGAACAGGTGGCATGACTTGAAACATGCCGTGAATGGTGCCAATAAAAAAAGAAAGAGCAGAAAGCAGCAGAAATTTTAAAAGTTGCCGATGCAGAATGTTAGTGGTCATCGCAGGATGCTAATGTACATTTACGAGTCCTCGGACGACTTTGAACCGAATTGAAGAGGTATCTGGACGTGAGTGGATTAAATAAAGCATCAGAAAATATCTGGTTATTCTCCAGAATTTTCTGATGCAGTAGGAGCAACAATATTAATCAATATTGTCAGATTATTGGTTACTTCTTGTCGACGATGCGGTCAATACCCATGCCGGCAAGATGAATCGCTACCGCGACACCCAAAGCAAAAATTGCAACTGGAACTAGAAGTTCAACTGGCATAGCACACTCCCCCATTAAAGATGTTTAAAGTATTCAAAATAAACAGCCAAGCTGCCTAATTTGAGTTCAAGTCTAGCGGAATACACTTACTCCTGCAACTCCTTGCAGTACATCCAAATGACTTCGAAATTTATAACGAAAGCAACTATTTTCTGCCTGCGCGCTTTGCAATCACATCCCATGCCATATACATAATTGCACAGGCAACCAAAAGACAGGCTATTCCAATAATTTGATACTCGGCTTCTGTACTGACCAAGCCTCCAACAAACATATGTACCGCGAAGCCGGTGATAATCAACCCGAAAATCGCGGCAAGCAAGAAGACCAATAACTCAACAATCATGATTTCTTGTCTGGAATCATATCGGTAGAAGGATGCTTGATTTGAACGATCACCCCGCCTAGCTGCAAAGCAAGGGTTTCGACTTTGCCGGCATCCATCATGGCAATATTATGGGAGAGAGAGCTGTTTTTTGGATTGCGCGGATCGAATATCAAATAATCGATGCCTCGCAACATTGAAAATAATGCCGCACTGTCCTGAGCATTTGGGGGGAGAGGGAGTGCATCGCATCTGCAAGCGAGCATGGTTAACCCCGGCCACTGACTCGCTACCCGCAGGGGCGTTTTTGGAGAAGGATTTTGATTGGAATCGCTATTTGAAAAGAGTCCACTATCTTCCGCTAGCGTCTTGATCAGAGTGTCCCGCGGTGACAGGTAATCCATTGGCAATAATTGATAACTCTCCTTGTCTATCACCATGAACGTTGTAGAAATCACGACAGAAAGTAATAAAACCATTCCCTGTTGTGCCCAAAAACCTCTGTGCTGGCTTGATGATCTTTGCAGCAGAAGCGGAAAGCCCCAATACAGGCAGATTACCAGTGCAACTATTCCAAATATTTCATCCCCGGTTAGCAAGCCAATTAGGAGTGCGAATAAGAGCGTTCGACCGAGAAAATCAGCCCAAAGATGGGCAGCTTGTTTCCAAATGACCGAGATTAAAACGAAGAGCATGCCAATGCCGCAAATCCAGTGGAAAGGGCCAAATGCCTCGCCAAGTGCCGGACCTAACAGAAGGGCTGATAAGCTCATGATTGGATTATTAAACCACTCAATATGGCTCCATCCTGAAGTGAGCGCTAGAGCCATTAATGTTGCAAATGCAATGCCAAAATAAAAATAGGTTCGATGTTTTTGGTCGATCGGATTTTTATACCAGGACCATAGCAGTGCCAAAGGATAAGCAAGGCCCAGCGGATGAAGCGTGATGCTGACTAAGCATAATGAAATCTGTGCGAAATACATTCCTCCGAATGCTCGCTTTGATTCACGGTAGAGTTGATCAGACCAAGCGCCTAGTGCAAAGATAAGCAGTAAGTATGCCGCGACTGATATGGTGTCAATTTGACCGATCAGCAACGGGGAGATCAACAGCAACCCGGTGGCCAATAGTGCACTTTCACCGTATCCGCTTCGATGGCGCCAAGCGTGCAAAGCCCAAGCCGCGATTGCCATTATCAGCATTGTCGTTATTTTTGCTGCGACTATGTTGCCTGTCCACAAAATGCCGGCAGGGGCAAGAAATATCGTACGAAAATCGGGGAAACCCAGAGTTAGAATCGGACTGACAACGTTGTCTGATACTGACCAGACTAGCAGTAAAGCATGGGCTGCACCTTCATCAATTCCATAAGATGTTTTGTGCAATAGCATGAAACTGAGTACCGCCCAAATTGAAAGGGCGAAATAAGCCAAATACTTGTTAGGGATTCGAAATAGCCAATTGTTCATCTTAGAATTTTTTTCCTCAAGGATTGTTTGAATATGGCAATGCCAGTAAAACCTGGTCGCCCCAACTATACAGGGCTAAGCATTAATCGGGATTTTCGCATGAACGACAGGTAGTCGTTGACGACTTTTATGACTTCGAAACAGGCTTCTTTAAAATTGACAACTACTATCTCGAAGAATAATATGAAAACGTATCTCAGAAATAAATTTGGTTGACAGCAGGATTGTCGTTTTTCGTTATCAAACATATCACTACGAGGTACTAATCTTATGGAAAAAAAATCCGACACCACAGCATTGAAGGCAAACCAACAGGCAAAGTTGAAAGAGTTGCAAATGCAACAGGCAAAACTCAAAGAGTTGCAGGTTGAGTTGGAAAGGATTAACGCTAAGATTAAAAACCACGAGAAGCTTTCAACTGAGGATACCAAATTTATTGGGGATCTTGGCTGGCTCACTGCGTTGTCAGTCACCATAGCCAGTATAGCTGCCAGTCTTTAGGGAAGATGTGCGGGGGCGGTTTGCGGTATGCATAAACTAGTATAAAGACCGAGAAAGCCGCTACGCTGAGAGCAAGTGGAAGGCCAGCTTAGTGCTGGCCTTTTGTTTTTGGTATAGAGCAGCATCGGTGATTGGTTTGTTGCATGTGCACATTGCATTTAGAATGCACGGGGTTTCAATTTGCCGCTTGCAAGCGGCTATCAGTGGAGTGCGGGGCATGAGTCGCTTATTGTTTTTGTTTGCTGTCATCATTGTGGTGTATCTTTTGCTGCGATCATATCGCAGGCAGTCGCCTCGGCAGGACGCCCCCGCTTCGGCTGAGGAGATGGTGCGCTGCGTAAAGTGTGGCGTTCATTTGCCTAAAAGCGAAAGTATTTTGGCGGGCGGCAATTTCTATTGCAGCGATGAGCACCGTCGCGAACATACCTCAAAGTAACTCTAATGCGGGATAGTCTATCCCTCACTGGCTTATTCCCAGCCCTGCAAACGGCGGCACCGCTATCGCAGGAAAGCCAGTGGCGCTCTATCAGTTTTTTCAATCTTTACCGCATGGTTCTCGGCGGGGTGCTGGTGCTTGTGCCGACGTTATTCGGCGAAATGTTCTCGCTGAATGTTAATGACCGAACCTGGTTCTTCTGGGTTGCTGTTGCCTATACCCTGCTGGTGTTGATTTCGGTGCTGACCGTTGCGTTGCGCAAGCCGCGGACTACGCTGCAACTGGCCTTTCAGATATGCACGGACATCGCTGCCGTTGCATTATTGACATATTTTAGCGGCGGTGTGCAGAGCAATCTGGGTATGTTGTTACTGGTATCACTGGCTCTGGCCGGAATGATTGGCCGTGGCCGCATCACCTTGCTGTTTTCGGCACTTGCCAGTATTGCCATGCTGCTGGAGCATGGATACGCCGTATTGACTCGAGATGCGATCGGCGCGCAGTTCCTTCAGGTGGGAATCCTGAGTACATCGTATTTTGCGGTGGCTTGGTTGGCTCATACATTGTCAAAGTATGCCGTAGCTAGTGAGAAGCTGGCGTTGCGTCGCGGTGTGGATCTTTCCAACATGGCCGAAGCAAATCGCCTGATGATTCAGGATATGCCGGACGGGGTACTGGTGGTGGATGAGCGCGGGGTAGTGCGTCAATCAAATCCAGGCGCGGAAAGACTGTTGGGTTATGTGTTCCCGGCAGGCGTCAAAATTCAATTGGCAGAGTGCTCTCCTTTGCTGGATGCGATGTTTGCCGCATGGCGCCAGAATAAGGCGCTTGGACATGAGGTATTGCGCTTGCCGGGGACTAATCATCCGGTGCGTGTACGCTTTTTGCCCGTACAGCGCGAAGGTTTTTGGGGTGTAGTGGTAGTACTGGAAGATATGCAGCGGGTTCAAGAGCAGGCCCAACAGGTCAAGCTGGCTGCATTGGGAAGATTGACCGCAAACATCGCGCATGAAGTGCGCAATCCCTTGTCATCCATCAGCTATGCGACCGAGTTGCTGCGGGAGCAGGAACACGACTCAAAGCAGGTGAGGTTGCTGCAGATCATTTTGGATAATACGATGCGCTTGAATCGCATCGTACAGGATGTGATGCAGGTCAACCGGCGAGATCGGCTGCGCCAGGAGAGCCTGAATTTGGCTGTACGTATAGATGAGGCTGTCGAAAATCTGTGCCAGGTCTCGCAGGTTTCGCGCTCGGTGTTCGCGTTGAGTATCGATCCGGCGTGCAAGGCGAATTTTGATAGTGGGCATTTCGAACAGGTGCTTTGGAATCTGTGCCGCAACGCTTTGCGATACAGTCAGAAGCTGCCCGGTAGTGTTCGCCTGCGTGCATTTACTGCCGACGATGGAAGGGTGACACTGGAAGTGTCCGATGACGGAGCAGGCGTGCCAGGCGACGCGGTGCAGAAATTGTTCGAACCGTTTTTTACGACGGATGCCAGCGGGACGGGGTTGGGGCTGTATATCGCGCGCGAACTTTGTGAAGCAAACGGGGCAACGATTGAATATAAGCGAGCCATAGATGGCGGGGCGTGTTTTCGCATCATTTTCAGGAGCAACGATGAGCCTTAAGGCAAAAACGATCCCGCGTGTGCTGGTTGTGGACGATGAAGCGGATATTCTGGAATTGCTGGAACTGACGCTGGTACGCATGGGGTTGGAGGTGGTCCGTGCAAGCGGCGTGAAACAGGCCAGGGAACGCCTGGACACGGAAAGTTTTGACCTGTGTCTGACTGACATGCGCATGCCGGACGGTGAAGGGCTTGAGGTGGTGCGGTACATTGCCGAACGCAGTCTGGATGTGCCGGTTGCAGTGATTACTGCCCACGGCAATCTGGAGAATGCAGTGGCGGTCCTCAAGGCAGGGGCATTCGATTATCTGTCCAAGCCGGTAGCGCTGGACCAGTTGCGCACGCTGGTTACTTCAGCGCTCAGGTTGCCTGGGCCAAGCGAGTTCGAAAAGGGCGGGGAGAGCGTTTTGTTGGGAAATTCGCCCGCCATGGCGCAGATTCGCGGATTGATCAATCGTGTGGCGCGCAGTCAGGCGCCTGTGCATATCAGCGGCGAGTCCGGCAGCGGTAAGGAGCTGGCTGCGCGGCTGATCGTAGAGAAAAGTTCGCGGCACGGACAGCCTTTAATTGCGGTAAATTGCGGTGCAATTCCCGAAAACCTGATGGAGAGCGAGTTCTTTGGCTACCGCAAGGGTGCATTCACAGGTGCAGAAAAGGACAGGGAGGGATTTTTTCAGGCGGCAAATCAGGGAACCTTGCTGCTGGATGAGGTCGCTGACCTACCGATGGCGATGCAGGTCAAGCTGCTGCGGGCTATTCAGGAAAGGAAAGTGCGCCGTGTCGGTTCTACGCAGGAAGAGCCTGTGGATGTGCGTATTCTCAGCGCCACTCATCATGACCTGGCTGGTTGTGTGCAACAAGGCAGATTTCGACAAGATCTCTATTATCGTCTTAACGTCATTTCGTTGCATATGCCGTCATTGCGGGAGATGCGCGAGGATATACCGCAAATTGCTAACCAGATTCTGGAACGCTTGCGCGGAAGCTCGACTGCCACATTCTCTGCGGAGGCATTGCACGAACTGGAAGGATATGACTTCCCGGGCAATGTGCGGGAGCTGGAAAATATCATTGAGCGGGCGTTGGCGTTGTGCCTGAATAACATCATTGCGCCTGCTGACTTGCAGTTGATGCCATTGCAGTCGGTACAGGGAGAGGCCAAGCCTGGTGGTGCCGGCAAGTACCCTTTGGCTGACTATCTGGATCGGATCGAGCGTGAAGCCATTCTGGAGGCCCTTCATCAAACTCATTTCAACCGCACAGCTGCAGCCAAGATACTGGGTGTGACATTTCGTGCGCTACGTTATCGCATGGAACGCCTATCCATCACAGATAAGGACGATATCGATTGAAACCGGATTCGCAAGGTTGGCTAAGCGGCGTAAGGCGAGTCGAGTCGCCAAATCGTGATGGTCGCCCCCCGCATACCCCCATCAATTTGCTGGTTATCCATAACATTAGTTTGCCACCCAATGAATATGGCGGGGATGCAATCAAAAGATTTTTCACTAACACACTAGACCATTCAGCGCATCCCTATTACGAGCAACTCAGGAATGTCAGGGTATCTTCCCATTTTTTGATTCAGCGCGACGGCCAGATTGTGCAGTTCGTTCCCTGTAACAAACGTGCATGGCATGCCGGCGTCTCAAATTGGCAAGGGCATTCGCGTTGCAACGATTTTTCCATCGGCATTGAGCTGGAAGGTAGCGACTTCGAGTCATACACCGAGCGACAGTACGGAGCATTGGTGCGTCTGGTTCGGCGCCTCAAACGCAGGTATCCCATAGTCGACATTGTCGGTCATTCAGATATTGCACCTGATCGCAAGACGGATCCGGGACCTTTCTTCAATTGGGGGTGCTTCTCAGAAAGACAAAAATAACCGCATTTCACGGATGCTCTGCTAAAGAAGAAAATAAAAAGGCATGAGTCGAAGGGGATTAAAGATATAGGCCAAAATTCTTCTTGCATAAATTTAGTGATGCACTAGAATTAGTACAAATTCGTAGGTCGTACCACTAGATGTAGTGGTTTTTGTTTTCTGGCTGGATTCGGCTGCTTTGGCCGGTTCCGGCTCAAGCACACAAGGGGAGTTGTATGCTGCTTGCTTCAAATAATGTTTCCACGTCTGTTCCATCCATGCTTGCACATCAAGATTCCGCGTCTGTAGCTTCCCCCGATAGTTTGCCCTTGGACCAATACAAAGTTATCCGTCGCAATGGTTCCGTAGTTGCGTTCGAACCGGGCAAAATATCCATCGCCGTGACCAAGGCATTTCTTGCCGTGAACGGTGGCCAGGGTGCAGCGTCCGCGCGAGTACGCGAGCTGGTAGAGCAATTGACCGCGAATGTGGTGAATGCGCTGATCCGTCGCCAGCCTCACGGCGGAACCTTGCATATCGAGGATATTCAGGATCAGGTCGAATTGTCACTGATGCGTTCCGGCGAGCATGATGTGGCGCGCTCTTATGTGTTGTACCGCGAGCAACGCACTCAGGAGCGTTCAAAAAGCAAGAAAGATTCAGAGCCGGCGCATGTTCTGAATGTGAAAGACGGCGATACGATCCGCCCGCTGGATGTGGATGCATTGATTGCGCAAATCAAGTCGGCCTGTGTGGGTCTGGGTTCTGACGTCGATGTGGAAAAGATACTCAAGCTCACTTTGAAAGACCTGTATGACGGCGTCGCAATCGAAGAGGTGCGCAAATGCGCCATTCTTTCCGCGCGCACGCTGATAGAGCAAGACCCTGCATACAGTTTTGTCACGGCACGTTTGCTGCTCAACAACATCTTTTGTGAGGTTCTTGGCGAAGAGGTGGTTCAGGCCGACATGGCGGCACGCTACGCAGAATATTTCCCGAAATTCATCAAGAGAGGTATCGAAGCCGAGCTATTGAACGAAGAACTGGCGCACTTCGATCTGAACCGTCTGGGCAAAGCATTGGATTCAAGTCGCGACCTGCAGTTCAATTATCTTGGGCTGCAGACGTTATATGACCGTTATTTCCTGCATGTGAATGATGATCGCATCGAATTGCCGCAAGCATTTTTTATGCGGGTGGCGATGGGCTTGAGTCTGAATGAGGTCAATCGCGAAGAGCGCGCAATCGAGTTCTATTGCCTGCTGTCCAGCTTTGATTTCATGAGCTCCACGCCGACCCTGTTCAATTCGGGCACGCGTCGTTCCCAGCTGTCTTCCTGTTACCTGACAACGGTTGCGGACGATCTGGACGGAATCTACGAAGCACTGAAAGAAAATGCATTGCTGTCCAAGTTCGCGGGAGGGTTGGGCAACGACTGGACCAATGTGCGCGCACTGGGTAGCCATATCAAGGGTACCAACGGCAAATCCCAAGGAGTGGTGCCTTTCCTGAAAGTGGTGAACGACACTGCCGTAGCGGTAAACCAGGGCGGCAAGCGCAAGGGGGCGGTGTGCGCCTATTTGGAGACTTGGCACCTTGATATCGAAGAATTTCTGGAGTTGCGCAAAAATACAGGCGATGACCGCCGCCGCACGCACGACATGAATACGTCGAACTGGATTCCGGACCTGTTCATGAAGCGTGTGATGGAAGGGGCAGAATGGACGCTATTTTCGCCCTCGACTTGTCCCGACCTGCATGACAAGTTTGGCAAAGAGTTTGAAAAGGCCTATCTGGGATATGAATCCAAGGTCGCCAGCGGCGAACTGAAGTTGTACCGGAAAGTGCCTGCACAGTCGCTCTGGCGCAAGATGCTGACCATGCTGTTTGAAACGGGCCATCCTTGGGTGACCTTCAAGGATCCATGCAATATCCGCAGCCCGCAGCAGCACGTCGGCGTCGTTCACAGCTCAAATCTGTGTACCGAGATCACGTTGAACACATCCGATAGTGAGATCGCGGTGTGCAATCTCGGTTCTGTCAATCTGGCGGCGCATCTATATCCCAAAGGACATGCCAAGGCAGGCCTGATCGATCATGACAAGCTCAAGCGCACGGTAACGACGGCCATGCGCATGCTGGATAACGTGATCGACATCAATTACTACGCAGTGGCCAAAGCACGCAATTCCAATCTCAAGCACCGCCCTGTTGGGCTGGGCATCATGGGTTTTCAGGATTGCCTGCACGATTTGCGTATTCCTTACTCGTCCAATGCTGCAATGGAGTTTGCCGACCGTTCGATGGAGGCGGTTTGTTATTACGCCTACTGGGCTTCTACCGAACTGGCAGAAGAGCGCGGGCGTTACGCCAGCTATCGCGGCAGCCTGTGGGACAAGGGTATCCTGCCGCAAGACTCTCTGGAAATGCTGCGCGAACAGCGCGGCGGATACGTCGAAGTGGACATGTCGTCCAGTCTGGATTGGGATGCGCTGCGCGTCCGCATCAAGCAAAACGGCATGCGCAACTCGAATTGCGTCGCCATTGCCCCGACCGCGACCATTTCCAACATCATCGGCGTGTCGGCATGTATCGAGCCGACTTACCAGAACATCTTCGTGAAATCGAATTTGTCCGGAGAATTCACCGTCATTAACGAGCATCTGGTGAATGATCTGAAGGCGCTTGGTTTATGGGATGAGGTGATGATTGCAGATCTCAAGTATTTCGACGGCAGTCTTGCCAAAATCGACCGCATACCGGCCGATTTGCGCGAGTTGTACGCTACGGCATTTGAAGTGGAGCCGACATGGCTGATCGAAGCAGCTTCGCGCCGCCAAAAATGGATAGACCAGGCTCAATCGCTCAATATTTACATGTCCGGTGTGTCGGGCCGGAAGCTGGATGAGACGTACAAACTGGCTTGGGTACGCGGTTTGAAGACTACTTACTACTTGCGCGCTTTGGGGGCGACGTCGGCAGAAAAATCCACCTCGCGCGCAGGTTCCCTGAACGCGGTATCGAGCAGCGGTACGGGCGGGATGTCCGCTGTGCCCGTTGTCGAAGAAGCGAAATTTTGCTCGATTGACAATCCTGAATGCGAGGCTTGTCAGTAAGAATAACCTGTTCGCCGCAGAAAACGGCGAACGCTAAGTTGCAAAGGAACAGAAATGCTGAATTTTGAAGACGACATGACACCAGCAACAGCTCCGGCCGGCGTGCGCATGGCATCTATGGGAATCGATGCCGCTTTGGATGCAAATGAGCAGACTTATACTATCGCATCGACCTCCACTGGCCGCATTCGTGTCGAAGACAAGCGCATCATCAATAGTAACGCTGATGTGAACCAGTTGGTGCCATTCAAGTACAAATGGGCGTGGGAGAAGTATCTGGCGGGTTGCGCCAACCATTGGATGCCGCAAGAAGTGAATATGTCGGCCGACATTGCTCTGTGGAAAACCCCCAATGGGCTGACTGATGATGAGCGTCGGTTGGTGATGCGCAATCTGGGGTTCTTCAGCACAGCTGATAGTCTGGCTGCGAACAATATTGCGCTGGGTACCTACCGCCACATCACCAATCCGGAATGCCGCCAGTATTTGCTGCGCCAGGCCTTCGAAGAGGCAATCCATACTCACGCCTACCAGTACATCGTGGAAAGCTTGGGATTGGACGAAGGTGAAGTGTTCAATATGTACCATGAGGTGGGAAGTATTCGCGACAAGGATGAGTTTTTGCTGCCGTTTATCGATGTGTTGACCAATCCGGATTTCAAGACCGGCACCCCGGAGAACGACCAGAAGTTGCTGCGTAGCCTGATCGTGTTCGCCTGCATCATGGAAGGCCTGTTCTTCTATGTTGGTTTTGTGCAGATTCTGGCGCTGGGCCGCCAGAACAAGATGACCGGTGCTGCAGAACAATACCAGTACATCCTGAGGGACGAATCCATGCATTTGAACTTCGGCGTGGATGTGATTAATCAAATCAAGCTGGAAAACCCGCATCTTTGGACTCCGGCCTTTCGCGAAGAGGTGCGAGGCCTGATCCAGAAAGGCGTAGAACTGGAATATCGTTATGCAGAAGACACTATGCCGCGCGGCGTGTTGGGTCTGAACGCAGGGATGTTCAAGGAATATCTGCGCTTTATCGCGAACCGTCGTTGTCAGCAGATCGGTATTGACGTGTTATACCAGGGAGCGACCAACCCATTTCCATGGATGGCGGAAATGATTGACCTCAAAAAAGAGAAGAATTTCTTCGAGACTCGGGTGACCGAGTATCAGACAGGCGGCGCGTTGTCTTGGGATTAGGTGGGTTTCTGTTTTCGCTCGCGGACATCAAGTCTTGTCTCGATGGGCAGATTGCATTGCTCAGAAGCGATTTTTGGTATTGATAGCAGTAAATAAAACTCGCGAAAACCAATGGCGGCTTGGCTTTAGATAGTCAAGCCGCTTTTGTTTTGGCTTTGGGATATAAAACGGGGGATGTGGCGACTCAAATGAAAATAGATCAAGCTTGGAGGCGTCTGTGGGTCGGGGATGGATTTTCAAGGTAGAGGATTAAGCCAGTCTGATCTGGAAAAAAGGACATGTGAAATTTTGGAGTGCGATGATTTGGA
The DNA here is from genome assembly GCA_027310725.1 of Sideroxydans sp. Taxonomy (GTDB): domain Bacteria; phylum Pseudomonadota; class Gammaproteobacteria; order Burkholderiales; family Gallionellaceae; genus Sideroxyarcus. The sequence goes on from DAIDAG010000059.1 coordinate 28,222, forward strand.
AAATCTGTAGAGAAAAATGATAAAAAAGTACAGAAAATTACAGTTAGATGTTGACATGGAGCACAAATCAGATAAAGTTGCAACCGCAAGATGTAGTGAAAAAATACATAACTGGCTACTAGGTATAGGGCCGAGTTGCAGTCAAAGGGGATATGGATTGAGCGTAATTGATATTCAACAAGGAATAAACATCTAATGTTTCCTCTTGTGCTTATGGCGCAATTGAATAACGAGAAGCTATCTCAGGGGTTTTCCTCCCTCCAAAATTTCAGATTGTGGGCCCGGGTTCGCAAAGCTTTGGTTGCACAATCACTTCCACTGAACCTGATTAACAATCTTTTGCCATGACAGATATCCGCTTGATATTTACAAGTGGCTGTTCAGCTCAAATCAATTTCCCGGCTGTGCGTGGATGCCGGCCTGATAAGGCTTCGAAGGTGGATTTGTACATCTATCGAGATGGCGCAATCGGTCAAGAATTTGCGGATATGGTGGTTTCCAATAAGCCCGCAGAGGGGATTGTGAGATCGTGAATGTTAACAAAGGCTGCTCCGGCAGCCTTTGTTGCAAGGGCTTCAGTCGCTCCGTTTGGTGGCGTGCTGGAGGTGTAGTCGTTGTCTAGTTGTATGTGTTTTTGTTAACTTTCATCACTCAAGGAGGTTGAAATGGCATCAGCAAAGAAAGCTAAACCCGCAGCAAAAAAGGCGGCTGCAAAGAAACCTGCAGCCAAAAAAGTAGCGGCCAAAAAAGTAGCAGCAAAGAAGCCCGCTGCTAAAAAGGCTGTAGCGAAGAAACCGGCAGCAAAGAAAGTCGCTGCCAAAAAGCCCGCAGCCAAAAAAGCCGCAGCGAAGAAGCCTGCCGCAGTTGTAGCCAAACCAGTTGCAGCTCCGGCGGCAACATCACTGGCTCCATCTGCACCGGCCCCGGTTCGCCCGGCTGCGACTTGGCCTTTCCCTACACCCGGCATCAGCAAGCCGAACTAATGTGGTGGGAGGCTGTGAAGGCAGCCCCGATCAGGCAGTAGGACGGGGCTGATTCACGGTTGTTGGATAGCGAGCCGGACAGGCTTGGTGGTTTCTGTGCACTTGAAAAAGTGCAGGAGACTCTGTCTCCTCTAGGAAACGTTCATGGTTTTTGCTTGGCGTATCGTAGTTGGTCTGCGTACGCAAAGGCTCGCACCGCAATCTGACGGCAAGATCGGTATTTTTTCCACGGATACTCTGGAGGGCTTGTTGCTTTCTATAGGATCGGGTGGTAATACTCATCCATAACGATGGGGGGTGTTGTCTTTTGGAGCAGCACACTTCCTTTCATTCAAGTCTTCATCTTGATGAAGACTTATCTTTATTGTTCCGGTGCAAGGCAATTTGCCAGCCGACCGCGAACGCATGATAAATGCGACAGATCAAATTGCTTTCGCAATGAGCATAATGTTGCAAAACGGGGTGCCCCTGTGCATCGGAAGTTGCATAACAGTAAACCCGTTGCGCGATATTATTCCAAGCCAGTCCTCTAGCGTGCGGCAGTAGATACGGTTCACGCGATGTCCCCGCAGGAAGAACACCGCACGATCTACCCAGTTGCTGTAATGGAATGGCAGACCCCCTGCAGAGTCTCCGATACGGGTGATGAAAGTGCCTCCTGCCGGCAGAGACGCGCGTATGCGGCGTAATACATCTTCCTGCGCCTCATAGCTGATGTAATGCAACACGTCGAGGATGACCACCACGTCGGATGTACAGAAATCGGTGCGGCAGATATCTCCAAGTGCGAATTCTGCACGCGTGCCGAGTGCGGCACGGGCTCTTTCCACGTCTTTGGACATCAATTCCAATCCCCAGATACTCTCTATTTTAGGTGCCGCAGGCCATTGAGCAGGCCAGTTGCCGGATTCGTACAGTGTCCTGGCTTCAAGCAGCCATGATGCGAGCAGACCTTGGCCGCAGCCGAGATCCATCAGCCGCTTGGCATCGGGTATCAATCCATGTGCAAGGAGTCCGAAGAATGCCGGATCGCCTTTAAGTTTGCCTTTGGCGAAATTCCATGCAAAAAAGCCCGCGGCTCGGTAAGGCTGCGAGGCTCTGGCGATCAATGTGCGACGAAAGTGTTCTGTCATTTGATGGCTGAGCGAAGTGAGACGGAATGAAGATTCAGTTCTGCCAAACTATTCAGCAGGCGCGGCAATACATCAAGGATGACAGGTCTTCCTTCAGGGGTTGTGGCGGAATTTCCGTCATGCAGCAGCAAGATATCGCCGCAATCGAGGTTACGCACCAGGCTATTGAAAACCAGATCGGCATCGCTCACCCGGGTGTCGAACCCGCGCCTGGTCCAGCTGCACAGGCGGAGGCCCAGATGTGCAAGCACGGGATCAAGTTTATAATTTCGCAAGCCCGCCGTTGCGCGAAAAAAATGTGGCTGCTGCCCGGTGATGTCGCGCAGCAGTATCTGGGCGCCGCGAACTTCACGAAGGATGCCCCAGGGGCCGAGCAACGAAAAATACCATTTGTGGGACAGGCTGTGATTCTCAATGGAGTGGCCGCGCCGAATAATCTCGCGGCACAATTCAGGATGGCGAGCGGCAAGTTTGCCGATACAAAAGAAAGTGGCCTTTGCTCCATGATGATCAAGAATATTTAACACTTGCGGGGTAACCTCAGGGTCAGGTCCATCGTCAATGGTAATGGCGACTTCGCCGCGTTGTTCGGCATCAGGCGGCAAGCGAATGATATTCGGCCCCAGCAACGAGCTGCGCGGCAGCAGTCCGGCAATAGTGAGGATCAAGTGATTGATTAAAACGATGCCTAGCGTCCATGGCCAGAGCCACGTTAGCCACAGGGTAAGGATTACGCAACTGGCAAGAACCAGTATGGAAAGCTTGATCGCGAGCGTCGGCATCCAGTTGTGGCAGGGAAAAAACATCGTGACATTACATATTGGATTTTCGCAACATTATACAATGTCGCATTAAGTGTATAGATGACAAGGAGTGACTGTGCAAGCAAGCAGGATATTTTGTGCAATTTCAATTATTGCCCTAAGCGCATGCAGCACACCTCCGCAAAAACCAACTGCCATCGTACATGGGGATTACTCTTATACCAGAGAGTACATCACCTGGCTGATCGAGCGCGAGATGGATGATGCCGATGTAACCGGTCTGAGCATCGCGCTTGTAGATGACCAGCAAGTTGTGTGGGAGCAGGGATTCGGGTACGCCGACAAACAGGCAAACCTCAAGGCAACGCCGGACACGTTGTATCACCTGGGTTCCATCGCCAAGGTGTTCACAGCTACGGCAACGATGCAACTCGCGGAACAGGGAAAGCTGGACATCGACCAGCCGTTGCGGAGATATTTGCCGGAATTTTCAATCAAGAGCCGCGTCGACGACATCAACAAGATCACGCCGCGCAATATCATGACGCACCATTCCGGCCTGCCCTGCAACTGGGTACATGGCATGAGCGAACGAAATCCGGGCCCGTTCACCGAAGTAGTTACAGCAGTGAAAGATGAATACATGGCTTATCCGCCCGACTATGTGTTCGCTTATTCAAATCTCGGCGTGACGCTGCTTGGTGCAGGCATAGAGAAACAGAGCGGCGAATGTTATGCATGCTATATGAACAAGCATCTGCTGTTGCCGCTCGGCATGACCCATTCTGAATTTGCGTCGCGAATCCCCGGCAAAAGCTACGACAGGGGTAAAGAGATCGACGCCATACCATTGCGCGACCTGCCTTCCGGAGGTTTGATCTCGAGCGCCAGCGATATTGGGCATTTTATGCAGATGGTGTTCGCGGATGGCAAATATGACAGCAGGCAAATCGTGAAACCTGAATCGTTGCGGGAGATGTTCAGGGTGCAGAACGCGAATGTGGAATTGGACTTCGATTTCAAGATGGGGCTGGGCTGGATGCTGAGCGGAATAGATGTGCCACGCGCCGGTACGGTGGCTAGTCATGGCGGCACCACGCTTAATTACCATAGTTTGATGGTGGTATTGCCCGAGCAAAAACTGGGTGTGGTGGTATTGTCCAATTCGGTGACGGCAGAGGCTATGGTCGGCAAAGTTGCAACCGAGACACTCAAGCTCGCGCTGGAAGCAAAACGCGGCATTACCCAACCTGTCAAAGAGACCAGGGAAGCAAAGGAAGTTCCACTTACCGAGGCAGATGTTAGAGCCTACGACGGATATTTTGATACGCTGATCGGGCTTGTAAAGGTAAGCGCGAAATCCGGAGATCTTGTGGCTGAGGTTATGGGACAACAGCTGGAGTTGATACCTCGCGAAGAAAATCAATTCGGTGCCCGGTTCAGGCTGTTTGGTTTCATTCCCCTAAAGATCGGTGCGCTGGACGAATTGAATATTTCCCTGCACAGAATCGATGGGCATGATGTTCTGGCGTTGAAGAGCAACAATCAATCCATGCTGATCGGCGAAAAAATAGAACCGGTTGCCATTCCGCCGCGCATGCTGGATTACGTCGGTGAATACGAGATCATCAATAAATATGACGGCCCTTTGCCGCAATCGGTGCGCATTCTGTATGAAGACGGCCTGCTCATCGGCGCATTCACGTTCGCTGAAAAGCCGGGCTTTGTGTTCCGGGTTGCGTTCAAACCGGTCGGCGCAGACGAGCTTGTGACGGAAGGTTTGGGGCCGGGAAAGGGTGAGACGCTGCATCTGAAAAGGCTGGGAACAGAGCCTCATATATATTTTTCCGGTTTCGATCTGCGCAAGAAACCAGTCAACCATAGCTGATATGCGTCCGCCGGCAAACGCAATTTACGACATAGCACCGGTCGAATCGAATGAACATATTCTGCTATGCATGCTGCCGGGTGCCGGGAATACGCCCTGGCATCTGAAAGAGAATGGCTTTATTCAGGCGCTCCGGGATAGGAATCTGCCGGTTGATGTACTTGCCCTGGATACACATACCGATTTGTATCTTGATCGCGCTGGAATTGAACAACTGCTTCATCAGACACTGGATGATGCTCGTTTGCATGGCTACCGTCGTATCTGGCTGCTGGGGATCTCGCTTGGCGGAACGGGCGCGATGATCTGCGCTACACAGCGCACGGCAGAAATCGAGGGTATGTTCCTGCTTGCGCCTTTTCTGGGAACTCGCGGAATTATCGCTGAAGTGGAGGCGGCAGGCGGCCTCGCCCACTGGGATGCCGGAGAGATTGGAGGCCGAGACCATGAACGTGCGCTACTCGAACAGATCCGGCGCAGTCCGATCGGGACGGGAAAATTTCCCGCCGTCTACCTGGGGTTTGGAAGTGAAGACCGGTATCGAGGGGCCGGTAATGTTCTGCGCAAACGCATCCCGCAACATTGCGTGACCGTCAAGTCCGGCGGGCACGACTGGGAAACCTGGAAGGAGCTTTGGAACCTGATGCTGGATAAAAAGCCCTTCGCCGAGTAATGCAAGGCGCAAAGGTGAAAAATAAACTTTCATATTTAAAGGCCTGAGAGTAACCTTAATAAATTAAAGGTCTTTTTGGAGTGCAGGCATGACCCGCTATTCCGTTCAACGCTTCAGGGCCGCTGTGTTGCACACGCATCTGCGCATCGCGGCAATGATTTCTTTGCCATCTTCCCTATTGAATTATCTCCTCATCGAAACTCCAGATAGAGGGGCGGTGCTGTTTGCTTTTGCATTGTTTATTTTATGGCTGCAATGGCGAACGCGGCATCATGGCGATGACTCACTTCGTTACGCCGGATGGTTTGCGATGGCGATCCTGTGCGTAATGCTATACGGTGTAACCATCAGCAGCGAGCAAATGCATCTGGAGGTGTGGATGATGATATTCCCCATCGCTTTCGCACCCATCGTGGAGAAGCGCGAGCGCATCGTCTGGTTCATTGTGGGAGCAGTAAGTTTTGCGTCGGTCATGATGCTGCGCCACGATCCTCCCAATGCAGTTTCAGTCGCGATCTCAATTGCCGCCTATCTGATTTTGGGGTTCGTCACCCTGATGCTGGTGAGGCACAACGAAAAGAATATCGAACAGCTGGCGCACCTTTCAACTATCGACCCCCTTACCAAGGCTTATAACCGTGGCTATATGAAAGAGGTATTGGCGAGCGAAATCAATCGGTGCAGGCGCAGCGGCCTGCCGTTGACTATCATTATGCTGGATATAGACTATTTCAAGATGTTCAACGATAACTATGGCCATTTGTTTGGCGATAGCGTGCTGGAACAAGTTGCAGATGCCCTCCAGCACGCGGCATTAAGAGCGGGAGATTATGTGTTTCGTTATGGAGGGGAAGAATTCTGTATCGTAACTTCTGGACTGGATCGGGAAGAGTCGGGACAGTTCGCTGAGAAATTGCGACAAGGAGTTTTTGCATTGGACATCGAGAACCTGCAATCCCCGCATCAACGCCTGACAGCTTCTGCCGGCTTCTGGTGCGTTAGCGATTTGAGAGAGATTGTACCAAGCGCGCTGCTGCTGAATGCCGACAACGCACTATACCGGGCGAAGGATGCGGGGCGAAATACGGTGGTGGACTTTGACGCAATACCGGACTTTGAAATCGAAGCAAATCTGCCGCAGAGCGCGCCAGTCTGAATAGGTTGCCGGGGCGACCGCCTGGCTATTACTTGAACTCGCGCAGTTCTTTCGGCGTGTCGTCATGATTGCCATGCGAATGGAGCTCATATGCTTTGACGAATATCTCTTGCGAGTTGTTCTTGGTTCTGGGTTCCGGAGTCTTGAGGTTGTGGTACTGCACGTCTTCGCAGTAATGGATCAGTTGATTCTTGATCTTATCGAGCAGATTGTATTCCAGTTGAAAACCTTCGCGGGTGAGCGCTTTTTCCAACGCTTCAAGAGAATAATGTTGAACGCTGTAGCGGATCAACAGGCTGTTCGGCTGCGAACCGATTTCAACGTGAAAATTCTCCAGCCCGATCAGCAAAAGGTAGGCCTGAAAAAGTTGGTTCGGCGGATCTTCACCAAAGATCAGCAGACGTTCCTTTTGCAGTTCGAACGGATTAATCACGTTACTTCCCGCGCAGTATATTCAAGCCCTTAAGCAGATTCAGAGCCTGGTTCAACTGGTAGTCGTTCTTTGCGCCGAATTCGGCAACCTCGACTTTGCCGCCGTCGCCATCCTTGGTCTTTGAGTCGACCTTGTTCGTTTTTGTTGTCGATTCGCTCCTGTCCTCACCCTGGCTGTTGCTCAGGTGTTTGTCCAGATCGACCTCGCGCAGGCGGAACGCATTATCGAAACTGGCAGTTGCCGGGTCTTCGACCAAGATGTCGGGCACGATGCCCTTGGCCTGGATCGAGCGCCCGTTGGGAGTGAAATAGCGGGCGGTCGTGAGCTTGATTGCCGTATTGTTGCCCAGCGGCAGTATGGTTTGCACCGAGCCTTTACCGAACGATTGCGTACCCATGACCACGGCGCGCTTTTGATCCTGAAGCGCACCGGCGACGATCTCCGAGGCCGAAGCCGAGCCGCCGTTGACCAGCACGACCATTGGTACCTTCTTGAAAGAATCAGGCAGATCCTTCAAATAATCGTTCTTGCTGCTGCCGCGCAGATAATTGTCAGGGTTGGCAGTGAGGCGCATCTTGGCATCTTCGGTGCGTCCTTCGGTATAGACGACCAGCGCGTCCTTCGGCAGAAACGCGGCGGAAACCCCGACCGCGCTCGTCAGCAGGCCGCCCGGATCGTTACGCAGGTCGAGAACCAGCCCCTGCAGCGCGCCGTTGTTCTGCTTCTGCAGATTATTCAACGCTGTGGCGAGGTTCTCCCCCGTATGTTCCTGGAACTGGGTGATGCGCACGAAACCATACCCCGGTTCTTCTAGTTTGGATTTCACGCTCTGCACCTTGATGACGGCGCGTGTCACGCTGATTTGCAAAGGCTTGGGTTCATTCTTGCGCAGGATGGTGAGCACAATGACGCTGCCGGGCTTGCCGCGCATGCGTTTCACCGCGTCATTCAGGGTCAGGCCTTTCACCAGCGTATCGTCGAGCTTGATGATGAGGTCACCGCTCTTGACCCCGGCTGTAAAAGCGGGTGTGTCCTCGATCGGCGAGATCACCTTGACCAGGCCGTCTTCCATGCCGACTTCAATGCCCAGTCCACCGAACTCGCCCTGCGTTCCGACCTGCAGTTCCTTGAAAGCATCGGCATCCAGATAGGCGGAGTGCGGGTCGAGTCCGCTCAACATGCCGTTGATGGCTGAGGTGATCAGAGTTTTGTCGCTCACCGGCTCGACATAATCGCTCTTGATGCGGCCAAACACTTCGGAGAAGGCGCGCAACTCTTCGACCGGCAACGGCAGCTCGGTATCTTTATCCGCAACGGCGGAGAAATTCAGGCTGACCAGAATGCCCGCCACCAGACCGATGACCACCAGACCATATTCCTTGAAGCGACGACTCATTTGATTTTCCTTGTTAGCGACCTTGGTAAATATACCACCCTGGATGTTGAAGCTTGCTATGCCCGTTTCGCTCTCTCTGACTCTCTGTTGAAACAACTATCCATTCGACAAGGCTATCAAAAGAACGGTAGCCAAGTCGCTGGTTGTCCCCGCAACCGAGAGAAAGAATAAACGTGAAAGGCGCTCCCGACCTTAGTGCCTGACCCATTTGCCCGGGTCGAAGGGTTTGCCTTCAAAACGCAGTTCGAAGTATAAACCGGAATCTGCGTTGCCGCCGGTGCTACCCGCGGAGGCAATAAGGTCACCGCCTCGCAGGCTGTCGCCTACCTGCTTGTAGAGCGTCTCGTTATTGCCGTACAGGCTCATGTAGCCTTGTCCGTGATCGATGATGAGGAGATTGCCGAAGCCGCGCAACCAGTCGGCGTACACCACACGACCGGCAGCCACTGCTTTGACCGGTTGGTTGGGGGGGGTGCGCAGGAACCAGCCGGTCCAGGCCATTGTGCTTTCCGGGCGCCGTGCGCCGAACTTGTTGGTCACTTTGCCTTTGACCGGTAATGCCAGTTTGCCTTTGAGCGACTTGAACGCAATATTGTCCGGCAGGGTGTCAGGCAAAACATGCGCGAGCTTCTCAACCAATTGCGACAGACGGGTTTCGTTGCGTTGCAAGCGGCCGATCTCACGACGCTGTTGCTTCATTTGCAGCGATATCTTGTTCAACATCTGCTGGCGCGCGCGCTTGTCCTGTTCCAGATGCCGTCTTTGGTCCCGCTCTTCCGCTTGCAGCGAAGCGATTTCGTCGCTCTTTTGGCGCGCCTGATCAGTTACTGCCTGTAACCTTGCGCGTCCGCTGCGCAAGGACTGCAGGGTGGCAGCGCGGTTGCGCGCGATGTATTCGTAATAGCGCAACTCGCGCGCGATCTGGTTCGGATCGTCGTTGTTGAGCAGCAGCCTGAGATACTCCTGTTCGCCCCCATTCATATACTGCTGGTACAGCAAGCGTCCAAGCATGGCCTGCTGGCCTTGCAGCTCTCCGTCAATTGCCGAGGCGCGTTGCTGCAACTGCGTTAGTTCCCGGTTGGCGGATTGCTGCTGCAGTGCGAGCTCATGCAGTTTGCGGTTGCTGTTGCTGATGGCGCGCTCCGACTCGCGCAGGTTATCTGCCGCTTCGGCCTTGGATTCGTTGGATTTGTCAAAATCCTGCTGCAGGACGGAGATACGCTTGCGCAATTTTTCCAGATCATCCTGCTGCGTGGCTTGTGCTACCCCTGCGAGGAGCAGCATCGCCAGCAAAGCGAAGCGCGATAATACGGTCACAGAATATGGATGAGCGACTTGCCGGTCATTTCCGGCGGTTGTGGCAACCCCATCATCGCAAGCAACGTCGGAGCGACGTCTTGTAACGCGCCGATACCGGCCTCGGCGATGCTTGCCTTGCGCCCGATGTAGATAAAGGGAACCAGATTGAGCGTATGGGCAGTATGGGCTTGCTGTGTGGACAAGTCCCGCATCTGTTCGGCATTGCCGTGATCGGCCGTGATGAGTACCTCGCCGCCGCATTCCAGCATTGCCTTCACTACGCGCCCTATGCAGATGTCCAGCGCTTCCACCGCTTTCACTGCCGCTTCCAGGATGCCGCTGTGGCCGACCATATCGCCGTTGGCATAGTTGCAGAGTATCGCTTGATATTGCCTGCTCCGGATTGCGGCTTCGAGTTTGTCGGTGACTTCGAACGCGCTCATTTCCGGTTTCATGTCATAAGTGGCCACTTTGGGTGAGGGTACGAGTACGCGGTCTTCACCGGGGTAGGGTTGTTCCCTGCCGCCATTCATGAAGTAGGTGACATGCGCGTATTTTTCCGTTTCGGCGATACGCAGTTGTTTCAAGCCCAGATTGGAAAGATATTCGCCGATACCGTTATGGATGGAATCGGCCGTGTAAGCACAGGGAAGATGAAAATCCTCTCCGTAGCTGCTCAAAGTGGTGTAGTTCCCCAGTCTGGGGAGGCGAGTGCGGGCGAAGCCATCGAATTTGTCGTCAGTCAGCGCGCGGGTGATCTCTCGCGCACGGTCGGCACGGAAATTCATGAACACAACAGAATCCCCGTCCTGCATTACGGCGGGCTCGCCGATGATGGTCGCCTGCACGAACTCGTCGTTCTCGCCGCGCGCATAAGCCGCATCCAGGGCAGCCTGGGGAGTGGCAAACCCGAACGGCGCCTTGCCCAACGTGAGCATATCGTAGGCGATTTGCACTCGTTCCCAGCGATTGTCGCGATCCATGACGAAGAAACGCCCTACGACGGTGGCGATACGTCCGGCGCCGAGCTGTGCGCATTTGTCTTGCAATGATTGCAGAGACTGGGCGGCGCTGCGGGGAGGGGTGTCTCGTCCGTCGAGGAACGCGTGGATGAAGATTTTTTTCAGCCCGGCGCGCACTGCCAGTTCCAGCATGGCGTGTATGTGTGCCTCATGGCTATGCACCCCGCCGGGTGAGAGCAGGCCGAGTATGTGCAGGGCCGTTCCGCATCGCTTGGCTGACTCTACAGCTTGTACAAGCGCGGGATTGGTGTAGAAGCTTCCGTTCTCTATGGCCAGATCGACTTTGGTCAGGTCCTGATATACCACGCGCCCGGCGCCGATATTCAAGTGACCCACTTCGGAGTTACCCATCTGACCGGTAGGTAAACCGACGCGCAATTCGGATGCGTTGATCAGGGTGTGCGGATACTCACTCCATAATTTGTCCCAATTCGGCTTGCGCGCATCGGCAACCGCATTGAAATCGGGATCCTCGCGATAGCCGAAACCATCGAGGATGAGCAGAAGGACGGGGGTGATTGCTTGAGTCGATTGTGCGGTCATGCTGGCTTTTTTCTCACCAAGATATCAAAATATAAGTAGTTGCTGATTTAGCGCGCAATGAAGCTATAGTGCTGCGATGCAGGATTTTAGCTGATTTCGGGGCAAGACATGCCCCCACTTCCAAAGATGGCAGGCGAAACTATGACAAACAAACTGATCGATAAAGATGAACATATCATGGAAGCATCGCTGGCGATCAAGGCTATCGCGCACCCGTTGCGTTTGAAGATTTTGTGCGTGCTTGCAGGCGACGAGTTAAGCGTGCAGGAGATCGTGGACAGCGTGGGCACCACGCAGAGCAACATCTCGCAACATCTTGCAATCCTGCGTGATAAAGGCGTGCTGGCCACGCGCAAGGACGCCAATCGGGTGTTCTACCGCATAGGCGATCCGCGCACACTCAAACTGGTGGGGATGATGCGTGATGTGTTCTGCTCGACTTGACGGGCTTGAGTGCTCCTCCGTCCGATACCGGCCAGGCGCTGTATCAAGCCGTGTTGTACATGAAATTCCAGTAAAATCCCTGACCTTTGAGGAGTTTTGAAAATGAACGCTGAACGCATAGTCCGTATTGTCGCAGGCAGTTTCATCCTGTTGTCATTGGCATTGGGTGTGGAAGTCAGTCCGTTGTTCGTCAGCAAATACTTTTTGCTGTTCACCGCTTTCGTCGGATTGAACCTGTTCCAGAGTGGTTTCACGCAGATATGCCCCTTGAATAGCATCCTTGCCCGCTTCGGTATCAAAGGCAGTTGCTAAACAAACCTTCTTTCTTGTCATTCGGCCTTGCCCGCATCAGTCTGGCCTTCGTTGGCCTGATGTGGGTTTTGCCTTTTCTGTACTACAACCACGCTTATCCGATTACCACCTTCTATCAGGAGTGGGGGACAGGCTTGCTGGGTTTGTGTGCGATGCCGCTGTTGTTGACAACCGGCTATTGGCTAGCGCGCGAAGTGCCGCGCATCGTGATGTTGCCCATTGGGCTGATGCTGCTGTTGATGGTGCAGTACCTTGTGGGGCGCATAACTCACTTCGATCACTTGATGCTTCTGGCGTTGTACTTCATGTTTGCCGCAATGCTAATCATGCTGGGACAGCGTCTGAGGGTCGAGTTGGGATTGCCGGCCTTGGCGACAGCGCTGGCCGTATTCCTGCTGGTGGGAGCGGAACTGAATACGTTGGCTGGGATCCTGCAACATTACCGCTGGAATACGTTCCTTAACCCGGTCATTACTGCCAAGACATCTCACGCAGTGTACGGCAACCTGGCGCAGCCCAATCACTATGCCAATTACATCGCTTTGGGCATGATCTCGCTGGGGTTGCTGTATGCAAGGTTTTCCATGCGCATTTGGCAAGTGGCACTGCTGGTGACCCCGATGCTGTTTGTCATGGTGCTGTCCGGATCGCGCAGTTCCTGGCTGTATCTATTGTCCGCTGCCGGTTTGGCTTTCCTGTGGCAGCGGCGTGATCAGGCGCTACGACCATTGCTGTACTTCACTCTGCTACTGCTGTTGGCATTTGGGCTGATGCACTTCGTGGTGCAGATGCCCTGGCTGGAAGGTGCAACCGGCAGCATAACGACGACGGAGCGTCTGTTCGGGGATAATGCCAGTGGCGCTATCCGTTTGCACTTGTGGCGCGAGGCAGCACTGATTTTCGCTCAATTCCCGCTGCTGGGAGCAGGGTTCGGGCAGTTTGCTTTCGAGCATTTTCAGCTTGCAGCGGAATTGCGCAATCCGGCTCTGGTGGGCTTGTATAACAATGCGCACAATCTGGTGATGCAGATTGCGGCGGAAGCCGGATTGTCCGGAATAATAATTCTGTTGGCTACGCTGGGTATGTGGTTCTGGCAATCGGTGCGCGGAGCGCAATTCACGATTTATCACTGGTGGGGTTATGCCGTCCTGGCCGTATTGGGCATTCACAGCCTGCTTGAATACCCGCTGTGGTACCTGTATTTCATGGGGGTGGCCGCGATCATGCTGGGCATGTTCGATACGACGATCTATCGTTTGGAGTTGCGCAATGCGGGGCGCGCATCTGTCGCCATCGTGCTGGTGTTGGGCGCGCTATCGTTGGCGCAGGTGTTCCTGGGATATAAACGACTGGAGAACGCACTGGTGATGCGCGGCAAGGCCGCCACCGATCGAAGCTTTATTCCGTTAGTACAAAGTGAATTAATGGCGGTTGACCAGTCTGCGTTACTGAGTTCCTATGCCGAGTTGTTCATTGCCAGTACGATGGAACTCAGTGCCGACCATCTGGAGCAGAAATTCGAACTGAATCAACGCGCACTGCGTTTCATTCCGATCCCCCCTCTGGTTTATCATCAAGTTGCGTTGTTTGCACTCTCTGATCGTCCGGAGGACGCCAGGGCGCAATTGGAACGTGCCATCTGGTCTTACCCCCTGGATTACCCGTCGGCGCGCATCGAATTGGAAGAACTGGCGCGCAAGGACCCCGCGCATTTTTCCGCTCTGTTAGAATTCGCCACCCAAAAATACGAGGAGTACCGACGTGCTGCAATTCCTGCTAAATAACAGCTGGACAGTCCTGATCGCACTGTCCAGCGGAGCGATGCTGTTCTGGTCGTTCTTCGGCAACCGCTTGCGCGGTATAAAAGAGGTTGATCATTTGGCGGCAATGCAATTGATCAATCACAAGAACGCATTGGTTTTGGATGTGCGCGAACAAAACGAATATGATGCCGGTCATATTTTGAACAGCAAACTCATTCCGGTTGGCAAGCTTCTGGAACGGGCCGGTGAGCTGGAAAAATATCGCGAGCGCCCCATTGTTGCTGTGTGCCGCAGTGGCCAGCGTTCCGCTTCCGCCTGTGCAGTCCTGGGCAAGCAGGGATTTGCCCAGGTTCACAACCTGAACGGCGGCGTGATGGCCTGGCAAAAAGCCGGCCTGCCGTTGGAGAAATAATGGCCAAGATCGTCATGTATTGCACGGAAGTTTGTCCATATTGCGTGCGCGCCGAGCAGTTGTTGCGGCGCAAGGGAATTACGGATATCGAGAAGATACGCGTCGATCTGCAGCCCGAGATGATGGACGTTATGATTCGCAAGTCCGGACGCCGCACCGTGCCACAGATATTTATCAATGACGAACATGTCGGGGGATACGACGACATGGCAGCACTGGACCGGGCGGGTAAGCTGGACGCCATGTTGGCGCACAATCATTAAGGGAAAAGCTATGACCGAAGCAGCACAAACAAACATGCAGCCGATTTTCAATATCGAGAAACTGTACGTGAAGGATCTTTCCCTGGAGATACCCAATGCTCCCGCGATATTTCTGGAGCGCGAGAATCCCCAGATCGACCTGCAATTGCAAACCCAGGCTGCACCTCTCGAAGAAGGCTTGTTCGATGTTACCGTAACTGTCACGGTGACAGCAAAACTGCCGGGAAAGGACAAGGTGCTGTTCCTGATCGAGGCCAAACAGGCGGGAATATTCCAGATACGAAATTTGCCCGCGGAAGATATGGAAACGGTGCTGGCGGTTGCCTGCCCCAATATCCTTTATCCCTATTTGCGCGAAGTGGTGTCGGACGTCGCGGTACGCGGCGGTTTTGCGCCGGTGCTGCTCAATCCGATCAACTTCGAAGGGATCTATCAGCAGCAGAAGCAGCAGTCACAAGCCGAAGGCCAGGCTGCCGAGGCGGTCAAGCACTGATGAGACGCCTGGCGACAGTGCTACTGTTGCTGGGCGTGAGCCATTCGGCTCACGCTTTCGACTTCGTTTCGGTTGCCGAACCGGCTATCCTGTACGACGCCAATTCGCTGAAGGCCAAGAAGCTGTTCGTTGCCACGCGTTACCTCCCGCTGGAGCAGGTGGTAGTGCTGGACAACTGGGTCAAGGTTCGCGACAACTCGGGAAAACTGTTCTGGATCGAGAAGCGCCAATTGAGCAGTAAACGTTATGTCATGGTGACCGTGCCATCCACTACCGTGCGTCGCAACCCCGACAATAATGCCGAAGTGGTGTTCAAGGCCACACAGCAGCTCGGTCTGGAATGGCTGGGCAACACCGGTACGGGCTGGGTCAAAGTCCGCCACGCGGACGGCAGTACCGGTTACCTGAAATCCAGCGACGTGTGGGGCGGCTGATGAAAGTCGCAGTGTTGGGCTCAGGAGCTTGGGGAACCGCATTGGCGGTCAGTTTCGCCCCGCGCCACCAGGTCACGCTGTGGGCGCGCGATGTCGAGCGAATAGAGGCTATGCGCGGCTCTCGCCAAAACCAGCGCTATCTGCCTGACGTCACCCTGCCTGTCGAGTTGAAGCTCTGCTCCGATCTGGAGGAAGCGCTGGCTGGCGTCCAGTTGATCATCGTGGCAGTTCCCGTTGCGGCGCTGCGCAGCACGTTGCAGCAGATCGCCAAGCTAACCGTGCCCGTTGCCGTGATATGGGTATGCAAAGGATTCGAGAGCGGCACTTCGCAGCTTCCCCATCAGATCGTCAGCGACACTTTGCCTGCTTCCTTTCCGCGCGGCGTGCTGTCCGGTCCCAGTTTCGCCCAGGAAGTGGCGCGCAGCCTGCCAACTGCACTGACCTTGGCCTCCGTCGACGGCGAGTTCGCGCAAACTACGGCGAAGGCACTGCACCATTCGCGTTTGCGCATCTACTCCAGCACCGATGTGGTGGGGGTCGAGATCGGCGGAGCGATCAAGAACGTGCTGGCCATCGCGGCAGGTATCTGCGACGGTATGCATATGGGCCTGAATGCGCGGGCAGCCTTGCTGACCCGCGGACTGGCCGAGATGACGCGGCTGGGTCTGCAGATGGGCGGTCACGCTGAAACATTGGGAGGGCTGTCTGGCGTGGGCGACCTGATTCTGACCTGTACTGGCGACCTTTCACGCAACCGTCAGGTCGGCATGCTGTTGGCACAAGGCAAATCGCTGGCGACGATTCTCGATGAGTTGGGACATGTGGCGGAAGGTGTGTACACGGCACGCGAGGTACATCGCATCGCCGCGCAACACGGGGTAGAGATGCCGATCTGCGAGGCGGTATATCGCGTGCTGTATGAAGACCTTGCGGTGGACAAAGCAGTCGAGGCGCTGCTGAGCCGTCAGCCCGGCAGCGAATTCATGGGCTGACTGCCGGCAAAGCTGCATTGCCGCCAGGCTTCGAACACCACCACAGCCACCGTATTCGACAGGTTCAAACTGCGGTTATCAGGCAACATCGGCAAACGCAAGCGCCGCTCCGGCGCGATCGATTCCAATACCTCATTTGGCAGTCCGCGGCTTTCCGGCCCGAACAAAAAGGCGTCCCCTGCTTGATATTGCACCTCATGGTAGTGATGCGCCGCCTTGGTGGTAAAGGCGAACAGGCGTGCCCGCGGCAAGCTGCGCAAACAATCAGCAAGGCTGTCATGCACTTGCATTGACGCATATTCGTGATAATCCAGGCCGGCACGACGCAAATGCTTGTCGTCGAGTGTAAATCCCAGCGGGCGAATCAGGTGCAGGCGGGCACCGGTGTTCGCACACAAACGGATGATGTTGCCGGTGTTGGGCGGAATTTCTGGTTCGTACAAGATCACGTTAAACATGAAGAAAATGGCCAGAAGGCTTGTCAGTACAGGGAAAAACGGCTAACTTCCGTCCCTGTTACCAGGGTCAGCATAGTCACAAGGGGGAATTATGGCGCGTCCGGAGAAAATCCGCTTAGGCGATCTGCTGGTTCAGCAGAAACTCATTTCACTGGACCAGCTCCAGTTTGCATTGGAGCAGCAAAAGCGCAGCGGTCGCAAGCTTGGCCGCGTGCTGGTGGATAATGCTTTCGTCAGCGAAGACCAGATATCCGAAGGCATCGCCAAGCAGCTCAACATTCCCTTCATCAACCTCAAGTACTACAACGTCAATCTCGAGATCGTGCGCCGCCTGCCGGAGAACCAGGCACGCCGTTTCCGGGCGGTCGCGCTGGAAGAGCGCAACGGGGCGCTGCTGGTCGGCATGGCAGACCCGACAGACCTGTTCGCTTTTGACGAGATCGCTCGCCTGCTGAAGCGCGATATCGATGTTGCCGTTGTTACGGAAGGCCAGTTGCTGGAGACCATCGACCGCGTCTATCGCCGCACCGAAGAGATCAGCGGTCTGGCGCGCGAGGTCTCGGAAGACCTTGGCGATAGCTACGTCGACTTCGGTACCTTGAGCGATTCTGTCGGACTCGAAGAAGCACCGGTCGTAAAACTGTTGCAGACCATGTTCGACGATGCGACCCAGGTGCGCGCTTCGGACATCCACATCGAACCGCAGGAATCGCGCTTGCAGATACGATTCCGCATCGACGGGGCGCTGCACCTGCAAACGGAGACCGACAGCAAGATTGCGAACGCCCTGGCCTTACGCCTCAAACTGATGTCCGGCCTGGATATTTCCGAAAAACGACTGCCGCAAGACGGCCGTTTCAACATGCGTGTTCGCGACCAGGCGATCGATGTGCGTATCTCTACCATGCCGACGCAATACGGCGAATCGGTGGTGATGCGCCTGCTCAACCAGAGCGGCAGCTTCCTCACCCTGGACAAGCTGGGTATGCCGCCGGATATGCTCAAGCGCTTCCGCGAAATCATCCAGCGCAGCAACGGCATGGTACTGGTCACCGGTCCGACCGGCAGCGGCAAGACCACCACGCTGTATGCCGGTCTGGCGGAGATCAACACCATCGACCAGAAGATCATTACCGTGGAAGACCCGGTGGAATACCGCTTGCCCGGCATCAATCAGGTGCAGGTGAACGAGAAGATCGAACTGACTTTTTCGCGCGTGCTGCGTTCCGCCTTGCGCCAGGATCCGGACATCATCCTTGTCGGCGAAATGCGCGATGCCGAAACGGCACAGATCGGGATGCGCGCCGCGATGACGGGTCACCTGGTGTTGTCCACACTGCATACGCGCGATACCGCCGGTACCCTGTTCCGGCTGGTCGACATGGGCGCGCCGAAATACATGGTGGCCTCGTCGGTGCAGGCCGTGCTGGCGCAGCGCCTGCTGCGCCGCGTGTGCGAAAGTTGCAGCGAAAAACACATTCCTACGCCGCAAGAAGGCGAATGGCTGGAAGCGGAAGGCGTTGCCCGCGGCGACTGGGGTACGTTGCTGCATGGCCGCGGTTGCTCGCATTGCAACGGCACGGGTTATCACGGACGCATGGGTGTATACGAAATGCTGGAGATGGGACAGGCACTGGTCGAAGCCGCCGCACATGACGATAACTCGCACTTCATGCAAGTCGCGCGCGACCATCTGAAAGGCAAGACCCTGCTTGACGCTGCCTTGCGTGAAATGAAGCTGGGCCGTACCAGTGTGTCGGAAGTCATGCGCATCAGCAACCAAGTTGAAGACTGATGCCGGTCTTCGCCTACAAAGGAAGAAGCAGCCGCGGCGACCTTGTGCAGGGTTCGCTGGAAGGGGCGGATAGCGGAGTCGTCGCCGACCAGTTGCTGAATACAGGCATCACACCGACCGACATCAAGCTGACGTCCCAGGCCGTTCGCAGTACCAGCGGCGCTCAGATAAGCCTGTGGAACAGGCTTACGATGGAAAAGAAGGTCGACACACAGGAAGTGATGTTGTTCAGTCGCCAGATGTATACCCTGCTCAAGGCGGGCGTGCCGATCATGCGCGCTTTGGCCGGACTGCAGGAATCCACGCAGAATCCCGCATTTGCCGCCATGCTGCAAGACCTGCGGGAAAGTCTCGACAGCGGACGCGAGCTTTCCACCGCGTTGCGCCGCCATCCAAAAGTGTTCTCCCCGTTTTATCTGAGCATGGTGCAGGTCGGCGAAATGACCGGCATGCTGGACATCACCTTCCTGCGGCTGTATGAGCACCTTGAGTTTGAGAAAGACATGAAGGACCGCATCAAGGCGGCCTTGCGTTATCCCATGTTCGTGGTGATCGCGATGGCCATCGCGATCGTCATCGTCAACATCTTCGTCATTCCGGCTTTCGCCAAAGTATTTGAAGGTTTCCATGCCGAGCTGCCGCTGATGACGAGGATATTGATGGGCTTCTCCGGCTTCATGGTGCAGTCCTGGCCGATCCTGCTGGCGTTGCTGATCGGTGCGGTGGTCGCCTTTCGTTCCTGGGTCAATACCGTGGATGGCCGTTACAAATGGGATCGCTACAAGCTTCATCTTCCGATTGCGGGCAGGATCATCATGAAGGCGACACTGGCGCGTTTCGCTCGCAGCCTGGCGCTCTCGTTCAAGAGCGGCATCCCCATCGTGCAGGGCCTGAACTCGGTCGGGCTGGTGGTGGATAACGAATTCATGCGCAGTCGTGTAGAGCAGATGCGCGACGGTGTGGAGCGCGGCGAGAGCATCCTGCGCACCGCGGCGGCAACCGGCGTGTTCAACCCGACCGTGTTGCAGATGATTGCGGTGGGTGAAGAAACGGGCGACATGGACGGCCTGATGTTCGAGATCGCGGGCATGTACGAGCGCGAAGTGGAATACGAGATCAAGAGTCTGAGCGCCAACATCGAACCCATCATGATCGTCTTGCTTGGCGGCATGGTTCTGGTTCTTGCGCTGGGCATCTTTTTGCCGATGTGGGATTTGGGCAAAGTGGCGCTGCACAGATGAGTAACGTCAGGATATGGGATTTGGGATTTGGGATATTGGGGTGTGCGCACGGTTCACAGGCTTTTGTTCGGTCTGCCATTCCAAACCCAAGATCCAAAATCCAGAATCCTGAATTCTCCAAAGGTTTCACCCTCCTCGAACTGATCGTTGTAATCAGCGTCGTCGCAATACTGGCAGGTTCGTTGTTGTCGCGAATTCCCTATTATCAGGAACAGGCGGAAAAGACGGTCGTGGAGCAGATGGCGGGGGCGATGCAAAGCGCCTTGATCATGCACTATGGTTCGCTGATGGCGCATGGAGCCGGGGCGGAGAAAGGGTTGAATGCTCTGGCCAACGACAATCCTATGGATTGGCTGCAGCAAAAGCCAAAGAATTACGCGGGCGAGTTCTTCGATCCGACACCGGCGACAGTATCGCCAGGACACTGGATGTTCGACCTGAAGTCGCATGAGCTGATCTATGTTCTGGATCGCAGTGACTACTTCACCCCAGGCAAAGACGGGCAGAAGTGGATACGTTTTCACGTCAGGCTTGAGTATGAATCCCCTGTTGTTCGTACAGCCGGAGGCAAAAAAGAACTGGTCTCGACTTTGTTCGAGCCCACCGAGCCTTACCGCTGGTTTGATTGAGAGGTGCCTGTGAGTCCCATCGTCGAAGCCCTGTTATTGCGCTCTGCCGCCTTGTTTCTGATGCTGGGCAGCCTTGCCGGTCTGATTGTTGGCGCGCTGTTGCTGTGGTCTCCGCATCGTTTACGCGTGACCGGCAGTT
The DNA here is from genome assembly GCA_027310725.1 of Sideroxydans sp. Lineage (GTDB taxonomy): Bacteria > Pseudomonadota > Gammaproteobacteria > Burkholderiales > Gallionellaceae > Sideroxyarcus. The sequence goes on from DAIDAG010000059.1 coordinate 48,887, forward strand.
TCCTCAACCGCTGGGTGTCCACCCGTCATCTGGATCAAACGCTGGATCGCAGCGTAGCCATCGACCCGTGGTTCTATCGCCATCACCGAACCAGTGCCTGGTTGATTTTGCTGGCCTCCGCTTACATTATTTATTCATTTACCGTCGGACTGGATCGGGCAAGCGCCGTCATCGGACTTTCCAGGCGTTTCTATTTGCCGGAAGGTTTGGTCGGCGGATTGCTGGATGCAATGGTGTTGAGCGCCTTGCTGGGAACGTTGCTTGCCGTGTTCGTCAGCCTGTTTCTGTTGCTGCGCCCCAGCATGTTGCGCGACTTCGAACAGGGCGCGAACCGTTGGATATCGTTACGTCGCGGGCTGAAGCCGTTGGAAGTACGGCGCGAAGGGCTGGATGAATTTGTATACAAATATGCTCGACAAGCCGGGATCCTGGTGGTGTTGGGCAGTCTTTATACGCTTGCGCTACTGACTTTCTGGTTTAGCCATTACCGCTGACCTTTTGTCGGTAATACTTTAACCGTTCATCCTAAGTCATTGCTGCAAGAACGATTTTGCTTGTATTCATGGAAGTTTTCCTCTAGATTGGCTGTGCAGCTGTTAAAACATGATGCTGCGGCATCGTGCAAAACAGGAGGAAGAGGCAAATCAAGGCTGCAGCCTTCAATACATGAGGAGAGGAATATTATGAAAAAGCAACAAGGTTTTACACTGATCGAATTGATCGTGGTGATCGTCATTCTGGGTATCCTGGCGGCGACGGCATTGCCGAAATTCGCAGACTTGTCCAAGGATGCTCGCTATGCATCCGCACAGGGCGCATTGGGAGCAATCAATTCTGCGGCCAGCCTGGCGCACGCTCAGTGGCTGGTGGCAGGTTCCTCCACATTGGCGGCAATCACGATGGAAGGTGTCCAAGTTTCGCTGATAAATGGCTATCCCGATGCGACTCCCACTGGGATTGACACTGCTGCCGGTTTGCTGAACAGTGGTTCTTACACGATTGCGGGCGCAGGGCCTCGTACATTTACACCATTGGGGGTGACGAATGCTGCAACTTGCCAAGTTTCGTATACCCCGCCAGCGACACCTGGTTTTGCTCCGTCCATCGTGCTAACTGCTCCAACTCAAGCAGCTGGTTGCAATTAATCAGTTTGTCTGGTGTGCAATAAACACACTATCTTGCATGGCGGTTGTGATTGACACAGGGAGGCTTCGGTCTCCCTTGTTTTTTCTGCCATGAGGGTTTTGTTACACTGAAAGCCCGCGCAGATTCCTGGTTTGAAGGGTTGTTGAATATGCATCAGAGTCCGGAACAGGTCAGAGCAGTCACCCATGAGGCCAAAAAGTCGATCAGTGCCCAGGCCGAAGTGCGGCAATCAGGTGTACTTCTGAAAATTCATCGCGGTTTTACGCTTGTGGAATTGGTTGCCGTCATTGTTATTCTGGGCGTTATCGCAATGGTGGCTGCGCCGCGATTCTTTGATATCAATACTTACGACAACCGGGGTGTTCGCGATCAGGTGATTTCCACTTTGCGTTATGCGCAAAAAGCGGCAATCGCGCAGCGGCGTTTCATCTGTGTGGTGATTTCAGGCAACGCGGTCACCCTGACTTACGATACGACTCCCCCCAGTACAGTGCATGCGGCAGCAAGTTGTCCGGGCAATCCATTGACCAACCCTGCGACCGCGAGCGCGCCATATACGGTGTCCGCATCCAATGGCGTGACTGTCACTGCGGCAACGTTCAACTTCGATGCATTGGGCAGGCCGAATGCACCGCAGAGCATCACGGTCGGCGGCAACGCGCCCATCACGGTGGAAACGGAAACAGGCTATGTCCACTAACAAAGAATTTCCAACGCAGCGCGGCGTCAGCCTCATCGAACTCATCATGTTCATCGTCATCATCAGCGTGGCGTTGGCGGGGATATTGCTGGTGATGGATCTGGTCACAAGGCACAGCGCCGATTCCCTCATCCGCAAGCAGGCACTGGCGGTCGCCGAATCGATGCTGGAAGAGATCAAGTTGCAGGCTTTGTCCGGCACGGCATGCGCAGGCACGCTGGGTGCGAATGCAGTGCGAGCCAACGTGAGTTCCGTATGCGATTACAACGGCTACAGCACCACGAATGGCATACTGGATTTTTCCACCAATGCGGCCGTGCAGAATTTGAAGGCTTATAACATCGCCAATGTGTCCGTGACGCAAATCGCGACATTGGGCGGCACGCCCATCGCGGCGGGCAGTGGAGTGATGATCACCGTGACGGTCGCCGACCCGACAGGGGCGACGTTGGACGTGACGGGTTACAGGGCGGGAAACTGATGCGTTCTTACCCGAAATCGCATCGCGGCTTTACCCTGGTCGAGATGGTCGTGGTGATCGTGATTACCGGCATCATCGGCGGAATGGTCGCAGTATTCATTCGCGCACCGGTGCAGGGTTATGCGGACAGTGCACGCCGTGCCGAGATGACCGACATTGCGGATACCGCCTTGCGACGGATCGGGCGCGATCTGCGCACGGCCGTACCGAACAGCGTGCGCATACCGGTAGCTGCAGGCTCTACATATATCGAATTCATGCCGACCAAGGATGGCGGGCGTTATCGCGTGGATGCGACGGGCGGGGGAGGGGGGTGCGGAGCAGCGGGCGACGACCTTGACTTCACCGCACCGGATACGTGTTTCGAGATCGTCGGTTCTCCGATCACTTTTGTGGCGGGAGACCAGATCGTAGTCGGCAGTACACAGTCGGACGGGAGCCTGCCGTACAAGTCGGCGGCAGCAGGAGGCGTGATGCGTCAGATTGCATCTGGCGGTGTGGGGACGCAGCAGGTCGTGAAGATGACATCAACTGTGGCATTTCCCGCCTCGTCCGAACTGGACGGGCATCGCTTTGAAGTGGTGCCTGCGGATCAACAGGCGGTGACCTATGCCTGCACCGGAACGCTGGGGCCGCTCGACGCGAATGGGGATGGACAGGGCGCGCTTACGCGCTATTGGGCATATGGCTTTATTAATCCCCAGGCCGCGTCGCCGGGTGGTAGGAGCGCAATCCTTGCCGACAAGGTGAGTGCCTGCAACTTCGTGTACAACATCAGCAATGCGCGCGACAGCCTGGTGGCGATATCGCTGACCATCACCCGAGGCGGTGAAAGCGTGAATCTGTACCATGAGATACATGTGAACAACATACCGTGAGGAAGAATTGAAAGTGAACAAGGCTCAGCGCGGTTTCAGTCTGGTCTCTGCCATATTCCTGCTGGTGGTGCTCGCTGTGCTGGGCGGAGCGATGGTCACGTTTTCGACGACGCAAAACCAGACCCAGGCGATGGACGCGATGGGTTCGCGGGCCTACGAGGCGGCCAATGCCGGGATAGAGTGGGCGGCGTATAACATCGCGACGAGCCCCGGCGTGGCCAAGGCGGCCGCCCCGGTATTCGTGCCCGGTACCGGGACTGCGCTGGGCGGGAAGCTGGCGCCTTTTACCGTGAATGTGGGATACACCGCCGTCGCACACAGCGATGCAGCGATCGCCGGCGCGGTGGTGGGAAATGTGTGGACGTACGATATAGCAGCCAGCGCGGTATATGGTGTGCCGGGGACGCCGGATTATGTCGAGCGCGTTGTTAACGCGAAGATGTAACTCATTTCTTGCCGCCAAGGCGATGACTGGATAATAACGAAACCGTGCGAAAGGAATAATGTTGTTTGGCTTGTTTTTTGGTGACGGCAGAGCATTGGAAACATCCAGCGGGTTAAGCTGCGTTAATCCACCATTCGCGACAACGTGGGATATCAAAGGAGCGAAAGAATGAATCCCGTCCTGAATTGTAAGAATCGCCAGCTAACCACAGTCTTTTTGGGTGGACTGTTGAGCTTTCTGGTAATGATGACGCCGATTTTGGCGCATGCCGCGGTCCCGACCGTCACGACCAATCCCGCTACATCCGTGGCGGCTACGACGGCAACGGTCAATGGGACCGTTAATCCCAAAAACGGTTCTACTACCGTCACGTTCGACTATGGGCTGACCACCAGTTATAGTATTGGTTCGGTTAACGCCACACCAAACACAATAGCTAGCGGCTCAGGTGCTACAGCAGTAACTGCTGCACTAACAGGCCTGACTTGCAATACTACCTACCACTTCCGAGTTGTCGCTGTAAATGTCTCAGGTGCAACCAATGGAAGCGATCTTACTTTTACTACCTTGGTCTGCCCAGTTCCGACTGTCACCAGCATCTCCCCGGTCAGCGGTCCGACTGCCGGTGGCACGGCAGTAACCATTACCGGCACCAACTTCATCGGTGCAACCAGCGTGACCATAGGCGGAGCTGCTGCCACCGGCGTGACGGTGGTGAATGCAACCACAATCACCGCCACGACACCGGCAGGAACGGTGGGTGCCAAAGACGTGGTAGTCACAACCACCGGTGGCTCAGGGACGGGAACCGGTTTGTACACCTATGTGGCAGCGCCTGCCGTCACCACCAATTCCGCTACTGCCCTGACGTCCTCAGGTGCGACGCTTAATGGAACTGTGAGCAGTAACGGAGCAAGCACCACTGTCACGTTTGACTATGGGTTGGACAATACCTATGGCAGTTCTGTTACAGCAACAGCCAGTCCGCTGGCGGCAGGGGCCACGAATTCGGCCGTTTCAGCAGCCATAACCGGATTGATATGCAACACGACTTATCACTTCCGTGTAAAAGGAGTGAACAGCGCAGGCACGGCCAATGGTAACGATCTCACTTTTTCCACCGCCCCGTGCCCGCCGCCGGTGGTGATCCTGGGGAAAACTGCCAGTACCTCCGCCGCGGCAATCGGCAGTTACGTCACATTCAACATCACCGCCACCAATCCCACCGCTTCGCCCTTGAACAATGTGGTGGTGACAGACGCCATCCCGGCGGGCATGAATTACAGTAATTATGCGGCGACCTTGGGCACCGCGACTGTATCCGGGCAAGCGCTCACCTGGAACATTCCTTCCATTCCGGCCGGGGCCAGCGCGCAGTTGACCCTGGTGGTCCAACTGACCGTCAGCGGAACGTTTACCAATACTGTTTCGTCACCAGGGGCCACCAATGCCAGTACATCCATTCTGGTGTTGTCGGGCGCAATCACCCACTATCGCATGGATGAGGCGGCCGGCTCGTGGAACGGGACACCCGGGGAGGTGATAGACAGCGGAGGCAATGCACTCAACGGGCAGCGCCTGACCACTTCCACACCGACCACGACCAACACAGTGGTGCCCAGCCCGACCATTGCATCCCAGCACTCGTCGGTGGTGGGGGATTTTTGCAACGCCGGCAAATTCGATGGTACCGCCGTCGTCAGGTCCGCAAGCAGCAGCTATTTCCAGTTCACCAACAAACTGTCGGCATCAGCCTGGATATATCCGACCGCCTACCCGGGTGGCGACCTCTATTCGATCCTGTCCAACGATGTCAACTACGAGTTTCACCTCAATCCCGCCGGTAAGCTCTTCTGGTGGTGGAACGTCTCGACATTGACTTCCGCAGCGACGATTCCCCTGAACCAGTGGACCCATATCGCCATCACCATGGATGCGTCGCTCGGCGCAAGTTCAAGGGAGCGCATCTACATCAACGGAGTACAGGATGCCAACACGAACAACTGGTCGGGCACTTTGCAGGTCAATTCCTGCCCGTTTTACATCGGCGGCGATATCAGCACCGGCAGCGGTTGCACGCTGCTGCCGGGACGAAACTTCCACGGCATGATCGACGAGGCCAAGATATACAATTACGAGCTGTCCGCAGCCGAAGTCCAGGCCGACATGGACCTGGGACGCCTGTGCGGTGCAACCACTTTTGACCATATTCAAATCGAGCATGACGGTACGGCTTCCACCTGTTCGCCGAAAGTCGTCACAGTGAAAGCCTGTATGGATGCAACCTGCTCCTCGCTCTATCCGGGGACAGTGACGGTCAAACTTTCCCCGACCGGCTGGATTCCCGGCGATATCCTGACGATCAGCGGCGGCGTGGCCTCTGCAACGCTGAATAACACCAGCATCACTCCGCCCAGCGTGACTTTGGGAACGCTCAGTGTGAGCCCTGCAGCCGCAAACGTTACCCGCTGTTTCAACGGATCGACGGAAACCTGCACACTGAGTGTCGCTTCGACCTCGTGCGCATTCGACGCTGTCGAAACCAACGCCAATCCGCACACGCATCTGTATACCAAGCTCGCGGGCACACCCTTCAATGTCGATGTGCTGGCATTGAGCGGTCCCACTACAGTCAATACAGCCTACACCGGCACGGTAACCGTCGACCTTGTGGACACTTCGTCCGTGGCATGTTCTTCAAGCAGTACAGTCCTGAGTACGGCACAGCCTAACATCACTTTTGCGGCCGCCAACAAGGGGCGCTATCCGGTTTCATTGACCTGCACAACCGCGGCACCGAATGTGCAGGTGCGCATCAAGACCGGCGCGTCTTCGTATGCCTGTTCGTACGACAAGTTTGCGGTACGTCCCTCCGCGGTGGCATTGACCACGAATGCCAATGCGGCGGCACCCGGTGCTTCTGCCTTCCCCTCAATCCGGGCGGGGATGCCTTTCAACATCGGAGCCACGACCACACCAGCCGGTTACACTGGAGTACTCACGCTGGATTCAACCAGGTTGACAGCGCAACTGCCCAGCGCGTCGATCCAGCAAGGCGGAGGTGTGGTGGGCCTGCTTGCGCTGAGTTCTTCACTGCTGGCCAACACGCCGCAAAGTGGCAATGCCACTTACACCGAGGTGGGCTATCTGTATGCCAATGCGGGAACTTTCCGCGACAATATTTTCACCAGTGTGGATCAGAACAACCAGATTGCCGGATGCTCAACCACAAACCCGGAGAGCTGCGATTGCCTGCTGTCCGCGAACGCCACCAACCCGGGCGTGCCGGACAATCTATCGGACGTGCTCATCAACGGCCGTTATGGCTGCTACGTAGGCAACAAGACATCGGTTTCTTTTGGACGCTTCATCCCGGAACATTTCAATACCGCAATCACCTCAGTGGCAGGCGTGCCCATGCCTTGCCCGATCAATTTGCCGACTGGTTTGAGTTGCCCGATCCAGTTCAATGGCTTCGTCTATTCAGGTCAGGCATTCACCGCTCAGGTAATGGCCCAAAATCTTGCAGACGGCACAACGCAAAACTACTATGCAAATTTTGCCAAGCCTGTCACGCTTTCCGCAGCGATGGCTCCGGGTGGTGCGACGGCGGTATCAGGATTGCTGACGAACAATACTATCGCTGCAAATACTTTCATCGCCGGTGTGGCCACCACAAATCCGCCAAATACGCCCATTTATACCTTCGCTTCTGCAACGACAGCGCCGACCAATATATATATACGCGCGACCGACGGGGACGGGGTAACTTCGCAACGTACCACCAATCCGACCGCGACTTCCATCGAAGGCGGCGTCATGGTGGTGAGCGGGCGGCTCAAGGTCTCCAATGCCTACGGTTCGGAATTGTTGCCGCTTACGCTGATGGCGACAGCACAGTATTACACCGCGACCGGATGGCTAAACAGCGTCACCGACAGTGTGACGAAACTGGCCATTGCCGGAAGTTACTCTGTTGTTCCGGCGGGTACGACCGCCGCCACGCCGACTCCGGCCACCAAGGTTTTGAACAGCGGAAGTCTGGCGATCAGGCTGGATAAACCAAGTGCCGGCCCGGGTACAGCGACGGTCGCTCCAACTATCGATCCTGTTTCCCCGGGGAATCCTCCCTTTACAACGGGTTTGGGGACGATCATTCCCGGTATGGCGACGTTCGGTGTGTACAAGAACAATAATGGCTTTATCTACCGTCGGGAAAGTTATTGATGTCTGTTTTTTGACAGGCGGCGTGCCTGCCCGAAATGGTCAGAACTGTCAGATTCGTTGGTTGATGTCGGGGTATGGACAGTCGGTGTTGGGTAAAGGGCAGTTCATGACAAAAAATCCCTTGACAGCAATAGGTTAGTAAACTAACTTCACGCCAATTATGGAAATTCCGCAAATTTTTAAAGCTTTTCAGCGAAGTAGCCGCGATGGCGCATGGGTGGCTGTCGTGATCAGCAAGCGTGGCATCCATATTGCCCAGGCAAAGTATCTGGGTACTCGTCCGCAGGTGACGAAGTGTGCTTTTTATCCGCTCGCTGAAGTTTCGGCATCCGCGCTGGAAAAGGTACGCAAGGATGCCCATTTCGACAATTCCAGGTTCACCACGCTGCTTTCAGCCAGCGAATATCAATTGATGATGGTGGATGCGCCGAATGTTCCGGTCGACGAGTTGAAGACCGCGATACGCTGGAAGATCAAGGATGCGCTCAGTTACCATGTCGACGATGCAACCGTCGACGTGTTGCAGATACCGAGCAACAAATACGGCAGCGATCGTCCGCAATCCCTCTATGCCGTCGCCGCATCCAACGAGACGATACGCAAGCGCATCGCTTTGTTCGAAAAAGCAAAGATCGAACTGAGCGTGATCGATATTCCGGAAATGGCACAACGCAACATCGCGGCTTTGTTCGAGATGGAATCGCGCGGCCTGGCCATGCTGACGTTCGGGGACGAGGGAGGCATGCTCACCATCACTTGCGACGGCGAGTTGTTTCTGGCGCGCCGGATCGATATCTCGCTGGGACAGTTGCAGGATGCGGATGAAAACCTGCGCCAGCAATATCTGGATCGCGTGGAATTGGAAGTGCAGCGTTCGCTGGATTACTTCGATCGCCAGTTCCAGCACATTCCGGTGAGTCGCATATTGCTGTCCGCGCCGCAATCGTTAGGGCTGGACAAGCTGTTGACGAACAGCCTGGGCATGCCTGTGGAGATGCTGGATCTGGCGCAGGGGATGGATATCTTTGCCGTGCCTGAGCTGTCGGACAGCGAATTCGCCAGTTATGCCCTGCCCGTGTTGGGAGCCGCATTGCGCCAGGAAAAGAAGGCGCTATGAGTCAGCAGATCAACCTGTTCAATCCGATCTTCCTGAAACAGAAGAAATATTTTTCTGTGGTTGCCATGTCGCAGGCGCTGGGGTTGATCGTGTTGGGTTCGGCAGTGTTCTATGCTTACGCCGCTTATCAGGTTGCACAGCTGTCCAGGCAGGCAGAGGAATCGGCCAAACGTTATGCGGCAGAACAAGCCAGGTTGGCCAGCTATTCCAATGAGTTCTCACTGCAGCGTTCAGGCCAGATGCTGGAAGATGAGTTGAAACAAGTTGAAGCGCAGGCGAGGGCGCAGGATGCGGTGCTGACAACCCTGAAGAGCGGTGTCATTGGCAACACCGAAGGTTATTCGGAATATATGCGCGCCTTTGCGCGGCAGTCTATCAACGGGCTGTGGCTCACTGCGTTCGACATTGTCGGGGACGGGGCACAAATGAGCCTGAGCGGAGCGGTGGTGAATCCGCAACTGGTGCCTTCGTATATCCAGCGGCTGGGCAAGGAGAAGATCATGCGCGGCAAGACATTCTCAACGTTGCAGATGCAGCAGCCCAAGAAGGACGGAGACCGGCTCGTACCTCGCTATGTCGAATTCAACCTGCGTTCGATTGCATTATCCGAGGAATCGAATAAATGACCGTGCAGGCACAACTCGATAAGGCCGTTGCCAGAGTCGACGGCATGTCTCTGCGCGAACGCGCATTGATCTTTGCCGCCGCCGCATTCATGGTGGTTTCACTGATCGACTCCCTGCTCCTCGAACCGCTGTTGGCCAAACAGAAAATGCTTTCCGCCCAGGTCGTCCAGCAGCAGGAAAAGATGAAGGAGGTGCAATCCCGGATTGCCGCGCTGATACAAGCCAGGCAGGCGGATGCCAATTCACCCCAGCGCGAGCGCATTCGCATATTGCGCAGGCAGCTAGCCGACGGGGATGCCTACCTGAAAGACCGGCGCGACAAGCTGGTGCCGCCGGAAAAGATGGCCCAATTGCTGGAGCAAGTACTTAACAAGAATGACCGCCTGAAGCTGGTTGCGCTCAATACCTTGCCTGTGAGCCTGTTGGTCGAGCCATCCCCGGATGCATCCGCCGGCCAAACGACGGGATTGGAAAGACAGTTATATAAACATGGCGTGAAGATCACCGTGCGCGGGAGCTATGCCGACTTGTTGCAGTATCTGACCGCTTTGGAGAAGCTGCCTACCCAGATGTATTGGGGAGTAGCGAAAATGGATGTGGTGCAACACCCTACCGTGGAGTTGACCCTGACGCTATACACTCTCAGTTTGGACAAGACATGGCTACAGGTCTGAGGATGCTGCTGTGTGTGTCGCTGCTGTGTGCGTCACTGGATGCCGCGGCAGAACTGTTGCCGGATCCGACGCGTCCTTCCATCGACCTGAACAGCAGCGGGGCGGGCAGTGCCGTGGGTATTGCACCGGTCGAGGAGGTATCGCACGGATTGCAATCCATCATCATCTCGTCGCAATACCGTGCAGCGATCATTAACGGCGAGACGGTGAGCCTCGGCGGCAAGTCTGGAGATTCCAGGCTGGTCGAGGTGAGGGAGAGCAGTGTCGTGCTGCAGAATGCGCAGGGCCGGCGCGTGCTGGAATTGTTCCCCAAAGTGAATATCAAAAAGAATGGAGCGGCGCAGCAAGTGGGCGCTCCGCAAGATAATGCAATAGAGCAGACAAGTCTGCCGGAGAAGGCTGTAGGAGGAATTAAATGAAACGAGTGTCAGTATTGCTGGCAGTGTTGCTGTTGTCTGCCTGCGCAACGGGCGGCAACCCCAAGAATGTGGCCGCAGAAAAGATCAATCAGGAGCTGGATGCGGCCGTCGCTCCGCGCGAGGCGGCAAAACAGGAGGCGGTCAATCAGGCACTATTGCCGCCATTGGCGGTGGCAGCCCAATCCGACAACAAGCCACTGGAAACCAAATTCGATCTGGCGGTCAACAACACCCCGGCAAAGCAGGTGTTCATGGCGATCGTCTCGGGCACACGTTACAGCGTACTGGTGCATCCGGACGTGAGCGGGAATATTTCTCTGTCCCTGAAAGATGTGACCGTGTTCGACGCGCTGGAATCGATACGCGAGTTGTACGGCTATGAATACAAGGTGGACGGCACCCGTATCTACATCCAGCCGTTGACATTGCAGACACGGATTTTTCAGGTGAATTATCTGACCGGAAATCGCGCCGGGACCTCCTCGGTGCGCGTCACATCGAGTGCCCTGACCGATAGTTCTTCAACATCGTCAGCCGGCGGTGTCGGCGGCGGCACCAGTCAGAATATGAACCAGGGAACGACGATAGTCGGCGGTGGAGAAAACAAGAACCTGAAATTCGAGCGCGGCACCGACAACAGCAGCAAAGTCACCACCACGACGTCGACCGACTTCTGGAATGAATTGAGCCTGGCACTCAAGACGATCGTGGGCGACGAGAAAGGCCGCAGCATTGTTATCAGTCCGATGTCGGGAGTGATTGTGATCCGTGCCATGCCGGACGAATTGCGGAGCGTCAGCGCATACCTCAAGGCTTCGCAGATATCCATTGAGCGCCAGGTGATCCTCGAGGCCAAGATCGTCGAAGTACAACTGAACGAATCTTTCCAGTCCGGCGTGAACTGGGCGATATTCAAGAACGGACCGAATAGTCACTTGACCGCCGGGCAGGGCAGCCCCGGCAGTTCCCTGACTCCGCCCGGGACGGCATTGTCGAGCATCCCGCTCACGGCGACGGCTGGCTCATCGCTGCTCCCGACAGCGACTACGACATTGCCGGCAGGTGTGACTCCGGGAACAATGTTCGGCATGGCTTTCCAGAACAGCAACTTTGCCTCTCTGCTGAATTTCCTGGAGACGCAAGGCGATGTGCATGTACTGTCCAGCCCGCGTATCGCCACCCTGAACAACCAGAAAGCCGTGCTGAAAGTCGGCACGGACGAGTTCTTCGTGACAGGGGTCACGGGCGGCATGGCATCGACGCAGCTGGTGCCGGGCATCCCGCCCACAGTCACGGTGCAGCCGTTCTTCTCCGGAATCGCTCTGGATGTGACGCCCCGCATCGACGAGAACAACGAGATCATCCTGCACGTGCATCCTTCGGTGAGTACGGTTTCGACCGTGAACAAGTTTGTGGATCTGGGTGTGCTGTTGGGAACCATGAACTTGCCGCTGGCATCGAGTTCGGTCTCGGAAACGGATAGCATCGTGCGTGCGCGCGACGGACAGATCGTGGCCATCGGCGGTTTGATGCGCCAGGCAGAGACTAACGACAACTCCGGCATACCGGGGTTGCCGAAATCGATCTTCGGACAGACCAATAGGACTACCGAGAAACGCGAACTGGTGATCCTGATCAAGCCGACCGTGGTGGATAGCGACAAGGACTGGTCGGACGACATCGCGCGCAGCCGCGACCGCATCAACGGCATGTCCAAATAATATGTATCTTGCGCACTTCGGTCTGCGCGAATTACCGTTCTCGCTGACACCCGACACCAGCTTCTTCTTTGCCTGCACCAATTATCAGGAAGGCCTGAACACACTGCTGGTGGCGGCACGCACCGGCGAAGGCTTCATCAAGATCGTGGGCGAGGTGGGTAACGGCAAGACCTTGTTGTGCCGAAAATTCATTGCCACGCTCAACAGCGACCGCGAAACCACCACGGCCATCGGAACCCAGGACGGCGGAGTCAGCGGACGCCATGCAGCGAAATTCATTACTGCTTACATACCCAACCCCTATCTGGAGCCGCGCAGCCTTTTGCTGGCGCTGGCGGAAGAATTTCGCATTGAGGCAGATAACTCCTTCGACCAGCATCAGTTGCTGAAGGAGTTGACGCGTACCCTGCTCAATTTTGCACGCGATGGAAAGAGAGTCCTGGTGTGTCTGGATGAAGCGCAGGCGATGCCGCTGGAAAGCCTGGAAATGCTGCGCCTGCTCACCAATCTGGAGACCGAGAAGCGAAAGTTGATGCAGGTGGTGTTGTTCGGGCAGCCGGAACTGGACGAGCGCCTCAAGCAGAATTCGGTGCGACAGTTGCGCCAGCGCATCAGCTTTCAATATGAACTGCAGGGCTTGCACCGGGATGAAATGGATCGTTATCTGCGACATCGCCTCGCCGTGGCCGGTTTCAGGGGAGAGACGCTGTTCGGCCCGAGGGCGGTCAATCTGCTGCATCGGGTAACACACGGCACACCCAGACTGGTAAACATCATTGCGCACAAGGCGCTGCTGCTCGCCTATGCGGAAGGGCGCCAGCAGGTGCAGGCAAGGCATGTAAAAAAGGCCGCAGCCGATACGCCGGAATCGTACAGGGACTGGATGATATGGGTCTGGTGGGGTGCTGCCGCGGTGGCGGCGTCTGCGATCGTCGCGCTGGGCGTGTGGCTGCAATGAGTCTCATCAATCAGGTATTGAACGAACTCGAAAGTCGGGGCGCAACCGTGCCTTTGGGCGAACAAACGATACGTGCCGTTCCCCCGCGCAGGAAGTCGCACGCTGTGCGCTATGTACTTGTCGCTGTCGCGTTGGTGATCCTGCTGGTCGCAGGGAAGTGGTATCAGGGGCGCACAATGACTGTCGTGCACGAACAGCCTGTAGTGACAGCCATGCCGAAGGTGGTGGCGCTTCCGCCGGTCGCTCCGGCGTCGGCAATAGTTTCAGTACCCGTCGAGGCGACGAGCATGATGGCCGTGTCCGGCGTATCAGCGCCTGCCGCCGATTTGCATGGCAAGCCGGTCCTGGTAGTGAAGAGCGAAGAACAGCCTGTAACCGCGCCCGATGTGAAAAAGGCTGCGCGGCACAAATCGAGGCAAGCCGCGGATCGGACCGCGGATGACGCTGACGTCATGCCGGCAGAAAACTCTCCCGACCTGGAGCTCAAGAAGGTCAGTCCGCAGCAGCGGGCAGAGAACGAATTTCGCAAAGCCAATCTGGCATTGCAGGAAGGGAGGACGAATGATGCGCTGGCCGGCTATGAAAGCGCGCTGCTCATCGACGCGTCGTATAAAGACGCGCGCAAAGCCTGGGTCTCCGTGTTGATCAGTCTGAAACGCAACGAAGACGCCGAACGCGTGCTGCAAAAGGGGTTGAAGCGCGACCCGCACGACGCTTCGTTTGCCATGCTGATGGCGCGTTTGCAGGTGGAGCGCGGCGCTATGCAGCTGGCCCTTGACACGTTGCAGAAGACGTTGCCCTATGCCGAGGATCAGGCCGATTACCAGGCGTTTCTGGCAGCCCTGTTGCAGCGCCAGAACCTGCAGGAAGAAGCCGTTGCACATTATCAAGTCGCGCTGAAACTGGCACCCAATAACGGTATCTGGCTGATGGGTCTGGGAATCTCGCTGCAGGCGCTAAAACGCAATGATGACGCCCGTAACGCCTATCAGCGCGCGTTGGCCTCGAATAGCCTGAGCGCCCAGTTGCAGGCGTTCGTGCAGAACAAACTCAAAGAACTTTGAATTTAATGGTCGTGCGGCAATGTCCGTGCCACCACCCAGGCGCTCACTTCGCGTGCACCGGCTTGCTTCAGTGCCTGTGCCAATTCACCGATCGAAGCGCCCGTCGTCATCACGTCGTCCACGATCGCCACATGTTTGCCGCGCACACCGGCGTCGGACTTGCAGGTGAAGGCCTGGCGCATGTTCTTGTCTCGCTCTTTCCACGGCAGCGAGGATTGCGGCGGCGTGTTGCGCACCCTCTCGCAGGCATGCGCAAGCAGGGGGATGTCCAGCCGGCGCGAGATGCGGCGTGCCAGCAACATCGATTGGTTGAAGCCTCTTTCGCGCAATCGCACCGGATGCAGCGGCAAGGCAACCAGACAGTCCGGTGTGGCGGTTACCCGCTTGACCACGGCATCGGCAAGATAATTGACCAGTATCAGGCGATCACGAAACTTGAGCGACTGGATCAACTTGTCGAGCGGGAAGTTATAGCTGAATGCGGCCACGGTATGGTCGAAGGCTGGAGGTTGCTTCAAACATTCCCCGCATACATCGCCAGCCGGGGTGGGTAGGGCGCAAACCGGGCAGTGTTTTCCGGTCAGGCGCGGCAATTCGGCATCGCAAGCCGCGCAACACAGACCGCTCTGGCTGGGCGCGCCACAGAGCAGGCAGGGCTGCGCAGGCAATAAGCGCATAAATTTTGCACTGATGTCTAACGGGCGATGGGATAAAATAGACAAGTCGTTCCGATCCTGTGATGTTCCGGGGCGAAGCTGATTCCCTGTCATTCTACTTGCTTGCCCATACTTTTATGCAAACCAAAACCGTCGAATTCGTCCGTCCCGCCCAATCCCAAACGACGCCGCAGCGCTGGAGCGTCGCGGAAGTCGAGGCACTGTTCAAATTGCCCTTCTCGGACCTGATGTATCGCGCGCAACAAGTGCACCGCGAGCATTTTGACCCGAACGCGGTGCAGCTTTCCACCTTATTGTCGATCAAGACAGGAGGCTGTGCCGAGGACTGCGGCTACTGTTCGCAGTCGTCATACCACTCCGCGGGGGTGGAAAATACAAAAATGCTGGAACTTGACGAGGTTTTGAAGGCGGCCAAAGCGGCAAAAGAAGCCGGTGCCGGACGCTTTTGCATGGGAGCCGCGTGGCGCGAACCTTCCAGGGAAGATATGACGGCTGTGCTGGATATGGTCAAGGAGGTGCGGGCACTGGGTTTGGAGACTTGCGCTACGCTGGGCATGCTGAACGACGAGCAGGCCGGACAGTTGCGGGACGCCGGGCTGGATTATTACAACCACAACCTGGATACCGCCCCCGAGTTCTACGGCAACATCATCAGTACGCGCGACTATCAGGACCGGATCGACACGCTGGAACGCGTGCGCAACGCAGGCATGCATGTTTGCAGCGGCGGCATCATCGGCATGGGCGAGAGCCTGACGCAGCGTGCCGGCCTGATCGCGCAATTGGCAAACATGGATCCCTACCCGGAAAGTGTGCCCATCAACAACCTGGTCAAGGTGGAAGGCACGCCGCTGGCGGATACGGAAGACCTCGATCCGCTGGATTTCGTGCGCACCATCGCCGCCGCGCGTATCACCATGCCGCAAGCCTTTGTGCGTCTCTCTGCCGGACGGGGGGAGATGAGCGATGCGGTGCAGGCGCTGTGCTTCCTCGCCGGTGCCAACTCCATTTTCTACGGCGACCAGTTATTGACCACGGGCAATCCCGCAGTCGAACGGGACCGCGCGCTGATGGGCAAGCTGGGCATGTACCCGCTTGCAGAAACAGACCATTAGCCACAGAGCACACAGAGATCACCGAGAGACCCTCGTTCTGTTCTGATTTTCTCTGTGTACTCTGTGCTCTCTGTGGCCAACATGCCTTTCACCGAATTACAAAACGAACTGGACGAACGCGCGGCACTCGGCCTTCTGCGCAGCCGCCGCACGCTGTCGAGCCCGCAGTCCCCGCACATCATCGTGGACGGCAAACCCTATCTCGCCTTCAGCAGCAACGATTACCTCGGCCTCGCCAATCATCCGCAACTCATCGCGGCGCTGCAACAGGGTGCGCAGCAATGGGGCGTCGGTGCGGGGGCGGCGCATCTGGTGAACGGACACTTCGAGCCCCATCACCGGATTGAGCAGCAACTAGCCGCTTTTGTCGGCAAGCCTGCAGCACTGCTGTTTTCCACCGGCTATATGGCGAACCTTGGCGCAGTGCAGGCGCTGGTCGGCAAGGGGGATACGGTGTTCGCCGACAAGCTTAATCACGCCTCGCTCAACGATGCGATGCTGCTCTCGCGTGCCGGAGTGAAACGCTACCGGCATGGCGATATGGCGCAACTGGAAAAGATGCTCGCACAGACACACAGCGGGCGCAGACTTGTCATCACCGATGCCGTGTTCAGCATGGATGGCGATATCGCCCCGTTGCGCGAATTGCTCGCCTTGTGCGAGCAATATGATGCCTGGCTGTACGCGGACGATGCGCACGGCTTCGGTGTTGTCGGCGAGAGGGGGCGCGGTTCAATGGCGCATTTCGGCATCGCGTCCGAACGTATCATCTACATGGCGACGCTGGGCAAGGCGGCTGGCGTATCAGGCGCGTTCATCGCGGCAGAGCAGGTCGTCGTCGACACGCTCATCAACCATGCACACAGTTACGTCTACACCACGGCCACGCCGCCTGCCTTGTCTGTTGCGCTGTCGCAGAGCCTGCAGCTGATCGCCCAGGGTGATGGATTGCGTGCGCATCTGCAGAGATTCGTCGCGCAATTGCGCAACGGCCTGTCCGATCTGCCATGGCAACTGATGCCTTCGGATACCGCGATACAACCGCTCCTGGTCGGCGACAACCGGCAGGCACTGAAGCTGAGCGAGAGTCTGCGCGCGCGCGGAATCTGGGTTGCGGCGATCCGCCCACCTACCGTGCCACAGGGCACCGCAAGGTTGCGTATCACGCTATCGGCAGCGCACAGCGCGGCAGATGTGGATCGACTCATCGGGGCATTGCATGAGCTTGCGCAGGAATCGTAAATTCGCGCAGCGATGCGTTTGCACCCTCTCCCTCCGGGGGAGGGTTGGGGTGGGGGAAACGTGCGAAGCTGCCTTCGTTCATGGGATGGGAAATGTCTTCATTGCACGTTGAGAGCATCGGCAGCGGAGCGCCGTTGTTGCTGATTCACGGTTGGGGCATGCACGGCGGTGTCTGGGAGGAAGTGGCACAGAAGCTGGCCGCAGATCTCCGGGTGCATAGCGTCGATCTGCTGGGCTACGGAAAGAGTGCAAGGATCGATCTTCCTCCGCAGGAGAAGATGGCGATTGTCCCCTCTCCCTCCCCAACCATCCCCCGGAGGGAGAGGGGGATGGATTCGTTGAATGAAATAGTTGAGTTACTCGCAACGCAGTTCAGCGAGCCGCTCACCGTATGCGGATGGTCACTGGGAGGCCAGATCGCATTGCATTGGGCGGCACGCGAACCTGATAAAGTGCGGCGCCTGATCCTGGTCGCGAGCACGCCGTGTTTCGCCCAGCGTGCAGACTGGACTTGCGGCATGGAGAGCGATGTTTTGAGGCAATTTGCCGGCGATCTGGAACAGAACCATGCGGCCACCCTGCGCCGTTTCATCGCGTTGCAGCTGCGCGGCAGCGAGAACGAACGCGAATTGCAGGTGCGGTTGCGCGAACGCCTGTTCAGTCGCGGTGAACCGGACATGGCTGCCCTGCGTGCCGGATTGGATATCCTGCGTGATGTCGATCTGCGAGGTGAATTGCAGGATATCAAGCAACCAGCCATGATTATTGCCGGTGAGCGCGACAAATTGACGCCGCCCGCAGCGTCGCGCTATATGGCGCGAACCATGCCATCGGCGCAATTGATGGAAGTGGAAGGTGCGGCACATGCCCCATTTCTGTCGCACCCTGAGATTTTTATCGAACAAATAAAGAGCTTTCTGCATGAATGAATTCGAGATAGACAAACGGCAGGTCAGGCGAGCCTTCAACCGCGCCGCGCAGCAGTACGACGCGGCCGCAATCTTGCAACGCGAAGTGTGCACGCGCATGCTGGAGCGGCTGGACTACGTCAAGCTGCAGCCCGCGCGCTTGCTGGATGTCGGTAGCGGCACGGGCTGGGGCACGCGCCAATTGGGCGAGCGCTACCCGCAAGCCGAGATCACCGCGCTCGATATCGCGATTGGCATGCTGCAGCTGGCGCGCGGAACGTCGGGCTGGTGGAGCAAGCTGTTTTCATCCAGGCGCCAGAATTACCTGTGTGCCGATGTCGAGGCTCTGCCTGTCGCCTCCGGCAGCATCGGAATGGTGTGGTCGAATCTCGCGCTGCAATGGTGCAACGATCTGCCCGCGACCTTCGTCGAGTTGAACCGTGTGCTCAAAGTGGACGGCTTGCTGATGTTTTCCAGTTTCGGCGTGGATACCTTGCGGGAGTTGCGAACCGCCTTTCACGACGTGGATGGCTATAACCATCTCAGCCGTTTCGCCGACATGCACGACATCGGCGATATGCTGGTGGCAGCGGGCTTTACCGATCCGGTGATGGAGATGGAACGGATCACGCTGACGTACAACGATGTGCGGGCCGTGATGCAGGACCTGAAAAGCATCGGTGCGCACAATGCGACCGCCGGTCGCGCGCCCGGCATGATGGGCAAGGCGGCATGGCAGCGCGTCACCGAGAATTACGAGAAGCTGCGCCGCGACGGCAAACTGCCGGCCACCTTCGAGATCATCTACGGCCATGCGTGGAAACCTGCTCCGAAGGCGACAGCGGACGGGCGTGCCATCATCAGGACCGATTTCAAGCTATGAGTTATTTCGTCACCGGAACCGATACCGGCGTGGGCAAGACGCTAGTGAGTTGCGCGCTGCTGCACGCCTTCGCGGCGCAGGGCAAGCGCGTGGCCGGATTCAAACCGGTCGCGGCGGGTTGCGACGATGACGACCACAACGAAGACGCCAAACTGCTGCGTGCCGCAAGCACGGTGCAGGCGGCCTACGGCCAGATCAATCCCTATTGCTTCCATCGTCCTATCGCCCCGCATCTGGCCGCACGGCATGCCGGGGTGAACATAGAGTTCGGACGCATCATGGCCTCGTACCGGGAACTGGCCGGGCAGGCCGACGAGGTCATCGTCGAAGGGGCGGGGGGATTCTGCGTGCCGCTGAACGACAGGCAAACCAGCGCGGATCTCGCCAGACAACTCGAGCTGCCGGTCATACTGGTGGTGGGCATGCGGCTGGGGTGCATAAACCATGCCTTGCTGACGATGCACGCTATCGCCCATTACCAACTAGAATGTGCGGGTTGGGTAGCCAATGTGCTGGATGCGGGCATGCCCGCTTTGCAAGAGAACATCCAGGCATTGCGCGAGCGCATCGCGGCGCCGCTGTTGGGCGTCATCCCCTGTCAGCCGCAACCGGATGCCAGAGCGGCGGCTGCGCATTTGAACTTGGAGATGCTGGAGAAAAAAGAAGTCGATGGTTGAATTCAGTCTTGTCGCGGTTTTCCTGGTCGGGCTGCTCAGCGGCGTACATTGTCTGGGCATGTGCGGCAGCATCGTCGGTGTCTTTACCGCACAGGTGCCGAAAGATGCGGCGCGCTGGCCGTTCCACTTGGCCTACAGCAGCGGGCGCATCGCGAGCTATGCGATAGCGGGGGCATTGGTTGGCGCGGTGGGGCAGGCCGGCTTGCTGATGCGCGACGCGGTTCCGGTGCAACATTTGCTCTTTACGTTGTCGAGCCTGATGCTCGTCGTGCTGGGCTTGTATCTTGCCGGTGTGTGGGGGGCGGTGCGGCAACTTGAACGGTTGGGCGGAGGTCTGTGGAAACGCCTGCAGCCCTACACGACCAGACTGTTGCCGGTAAACACGGTGCCGCGTGCGCTGGGATTGGGCGCGTTATGGGGCTGGCTGCCGTGCGGGCTGGTGTACAGCGTGCTGCTCACCGCGCTGGCCAGCGGCAGCGCATTGCGCGGCGCACTCATCATGCTGGCTTTCGGTCTGGGCACCCTGCCGAATCTGCTCGCGATCGGCCTGTTCTGGGAAGGTATCAAGGGCTGGGTGCAGTCGCACCGCGTCAGGCTGATGGCAGGGCTCTTGGTGGCGATGTTCGGCGTGTATGGTTTGGTCAAAGTCGGATACACATTTTATATAAACGGATGGAGCGGTAGCTGTCATGTCCCTGCGTAACCTGTTGCTGTTCTTGTTGCTGTCCCTGCTTGCCGCGTGCGGCGAGCAAACCCTGCCTTCCCCGTTCCAGGCCGGCGACGTGAGTGCGAAGTATGCACAAGCGGATTTTCATCTGAACGATGCCTCCGGCAAGCAGGTCAGCCTGGAGGATTTTCGCGGCAAGGTCGTGGTGCTGTTCTTCGGGTATACGCATTGCCCGCAGGTGTGCCCGACCGAACTCGCGGAACTGGCGCAGATGATGCGCAAACTGGGGAAAGACGCAGACAGGGTGCAGGTGCTGTTCATCACGCTTGACCCGGAACGCGATACGCCGGAACTGCTGGCGAAATATCCGGCGGCGTTCTACCCGACTTTCAAGGGACTGTCCGGCGATAGTGCGGCGACCGCACAGGCGGCGAAGGCATTCGGCGTGACTTACGAAAAGCAACCGAACAAGAACGGCGGTTACGATCTGGATCATTCTGCCGGGACCTATTTCATCGCCCCCAGAGGTCGCCCGATCCTGCTGTCGCCGTTCTGGCAACATTCCGACATGTGGGTGCAGGACGTCAGGTTATTGCTGGCATTCAGATGAATTCGTTGATCGACCTGTTGCGGTTCGAGCTGGACGAAAAAAATCTGCAGATACGCGCGGAACAGGTTCGGGCACGCATCGACAGTTATCCGCTGATGCTGGTCGCGGAACTGGTGCTGGCGCCGATGCTGGTGATGCTGATGTGGGACAGGATCGCACACCCCACGTTGCAGATATGGCTGGTGGCTGTCTATGCCGTACATGCCATAGAGTACTATTTTTGGCGCCGCCGGCGCACACTCACGAAGACCGTTTTGCAGAATCTCGACTGGGACCGGACGTTCCGACGTTTGACCGGGCTGGTCGCAATCACATGGGGCAGCGCCGGCGTCCTGATGTTCGCTCCCGGCGATCTGGCTTATCAGGCACTGCTGATCTGTGTGGTGATGGGTATGTCGGCGGGCGCCGCGACCAGCAACCCCTTCCATCCTCCTTCGATGTTCATCTATCTGACGATAATGATCCTGCCTCTGCTGGGGCGGCTCGCATGGGAGAACGATCCGACGCATTGGATATTGTTCGGCATGTTGACCATGTTCTTCATTTTCGTTCTCAAATCGTCACTCGAGCTGATCCGCACCTTTGAACAGTCGCAGCGGCGCAGGTTCGAGAATGAGCTTCTGGTGGGTGCTCTGCTGGAGCGGAAAAGGGAAGCCGAGGCTTCGCGCCAAGTGGCGGAACAGGCCAGTCAGGCGAAATCGAAGTTCCTCGCGACCGCCAGCCACGACTTGCGCCAACCTTTGCAGGCATTGCGATTGTTCTCCGATGCCTTGCAGGATACCGCCAGGGAAAAGGAGACGATCCGTCTTGCCGGGCAGATCGGCAAATCGGTCAATGCCCTGGTCGACATGTTCGACGATCTGCTGGATGTCTCGCGCCTGGATGCGGGTATCGTCGAGCCGCGCAAGCAGCATTTCATGCTGGGGTCGTTGTTCGACCGGATATACGGCGACTTTGCGCCGCTGGCGCAGGCAAAGGGCCTGAGTTTTCAGTTGCCCGTCTGTAACGGCAACAAGTGCGGCCCGCAAGACATATGCAATGTAGTGATCTACAGCGATCCCTTCCTGCTGGAGCGCATGCTTCGCAACCTCATTTCCAATGCACTTCGCTATACCGATACCGGCGGCGTGGTCGTTCGTTGCAGCTGCAGGATAGGCATGGTCGGCCTGGAAGTCGCCGACACCGGCATCGGCATCCGGGCGGAGACCTTGCCCCACATCTTCGAGGAATATTATCAGGCCGACAATCCGCACCGGGACAGGCGCAAAGGGCTGGGGCTGGGTTTGTCCATCGTGCGCCGGATCGAGAGTCTGCTGGAATGCAAAGTGCTGGTCAGTTCGAGGCCGGGCATCGGATCGGCATTCAGTTTCGATATCCCGTTAGGCAATTCCGAAAACCTGGCACAGCCCTTCGTGATCACCCATTCGCAATACGACCTGAACGGCCGGGTCGTTGCACTGGTGGAAGACGATCCCGATATCCGCGAAGTGACTGCCGACCTTCTGGAGCAATGGGGATGCAAAGTGACGGCTGGCGAGTATGCGGAAGACGTCATGCGCAAGCTGGATATCGCCGGGTTGAGGCCCGATCTGCTGGTGTGCGATTTCCGCCTGCCCTACGGCATGACGGCCATCCATGTCATCAAAATGATGCGAGAAAAATGGGGCAAGGACCTGCCTGCGGTGGTGCTGACCGGGGACACCGCCAGTGCAACCCTGCAGGAGATACACGACAGCAAAGCGATCCTGCTGCACAAGCCGATCGCGCCGATACGCTTGCGGGCGATGATGCATTTCGCCCTGAACGGCGAAACCTAGAAGCCCTTGCAGGGAGTGGTATGATTGCGGGCGCGAAAGTATTGGGGGGTAAAAGATGAAGATCAAGGTGCTCATGGCGGATGACCATGCGTTGTTCCGCGATGGCATGCGCTATGTGCTGCAGCAGCTTGCCGACGAGGTCGAGATACTGGATTCCGGGAATTTTCAGGACGCATTGCAGCTGGTACATGACAATCCCGATGTCGATCTCGCGCTGCTCGATCTGAATATGCCGGGCAGCGAAGGCGTTCCGTCCATCCAGTTCTTCCATCTGCGGCATCCGGATATTCCGCTGGTGGTGGTCTCCGGTTCCGATCACCGGGACGATATCGAGAGCGTGATGGAATCGGGCGCGATGGGGTTCATCTCCAAGATGTCGTCCAGCAAGATCATGTTGTCGGCGTTGCGCATGGTGCTGGAGGGCGGAGTCTATCTGCCGCCGCAACTCCTGCAGCAAGCGGTGAACAATGTCGATCAGGGCGAGACGCTGGTGAACAAGCGTTCGCAACGCGCTGCAAAATTCGGGCTCACTACGCGCCAACTGGAAGTGTTGACCTTTCTTGCCTCGGGTCTGGCGAATAAGGAGATATCCAGAAAGATGAACCTGGCCGAGGGTACCGTCAAGATACACACTGCGGCGGTCTACCAGGCCCTGCATGTCAACTCTCGGCTGGAAGCCGTCAGCGCGGCACGCCGCCTGGGATTCCTTCCGCCCGCCCCCAACGACTCCGAGGGAATTTGATGGCGCTACCCGAAAGCCCCCGTCCGCCATTGCCGGAAAGATTGCTCGGCCTGTTGCGCGAATCGCGCTGGCTGCTGCTGGTGGCGGTAGCGCTCTATCTGATCCTTATTCTGGCCGGTTACGACCGCGCCGATCCATCCTGGTCGCATAGCGCGAGCGCGGCGATCACTCGCAACCCCGGCGGGGTGCTGGGTGCGTGGCTGGCGGATGTCCTGCTCTACCTGTTCGGCTTTTCCGCCTGGTGGTGGGTGACGCTGATGTTGCAGCGCGTATGGGCCGGCTATCACCGCATCCGTGCCGACAGCATTTTCGACAAGCGCGCGCTGTGGGTTTCCCTGCTGGGTTTCCTGGTGTTGTTGTTTTCCAGCAGCGCACTGGAAGCCTTGCGCCTCTATACGTGGAAGGTGGCATTGCCGCTGGCTCCCGGCGGTATGCTGGGGGGCGCACTGGGCGGCGCGTTGTCGCATGCGCTGGGCTATACCGGCGCCACCTTGTTGCTGTTGGCATTGATGGTGGTGAGTTTCAGTCTTTATACCGGATTATCCTGGCTCCGTTTTGCCGACTGGCTGGGTACGGTGCTGGAAGAGGCCTGGTTCTGGGCGCGAAATGCCTGGCAGACGCGGCAGGACAAACGCATCGGTGTGCAGGCGATGCAGGAACGCAGTGTGGTGGTCGAAGAAGAAAAAAAGCGCGTGGAAGAACATCAGCCTATCCACATCGAGATGCCCGTCTTCGAAGTGCCGCGTTCGACGCGTGTGCAAAAGGAGAAGCAGGTCTCCCTGTTTGCCGATATGCCGGATTCGGACCTGCCGCCGTTGCATCTGCTGGATGAGGCGAAGCAGCAGGTCGAAGTGGTTTCCGCCGAGACGCTGGAATTCACCTCGCGCCTGATCGAGCGCAAACTCAAGGATTTCGGCGTCGAGGTCAAAGTGGTCGGTGCCTATCCCGGTCCCGTCATCACGCGCTACGAGATCGATCCTGCAGTCGGCGTAAAGGGCAGCCAGATCACCAATCTGGTGCGCGACCTGGCGCGGGCCCTGTCCGTGGTCAGCATCCGCGTGGTCGAGACCATACCCGGCAAGAGCTACATGGCACTGGAACTGCCCAACCCGAAACGCCAGATCGTGCATCTCTCGGAGATACTCGGCTCCCAAGTCTATGCCGAGATGCATTCTCCGCTGACCATGGCGATGGGCAAAGATATTTCCGGCAAACCGGTGGTCGCCGACCTGGGCAAGATGCCGCATGTGCTGGTGGCAGGTACCACCGGTTCCGGCAAATCGGTGGCGATCAATGCCATGATCCTGAGCCTGCTGTACAAGTCCACGCCGCAACAGGTGCGCCTGCTGCTGGTCGATCCCAAGATGCTGGAACTTTCCGTGTACGAAGGCATTCCGCATCTGCTCGCCCCCGTGGTCACCGATATGCGTCAGGCTGCTTCTGCCCTCAACTGGGGCGTTCAGGAAATGGACAAGCGTTACAAGTTGATGTCCGCACTCGGCGTGCGCAACATCGCCGGCTACAACCAGCAAGTGCGCGACGCCGTCAAAGCCGGAAAGCCGCTGACCAATCCGTTCACGATCACGCCGGAGAATCCGGAAGCGCTGGAAGAACTGCCGTTCATCGTGATCTTCATTGACGAACTCGCCGACCTGATGATGGTGGTGGGCAAGAAGGTGGAAGAGCTTATTGCGCGCCTGGCGCAGAAAGCGCGCGCTGCGGGCATCCACCTGGTGCTGGCGACGCAACGCCCCTCGGTCGACGTTATCACCGGGTTGATCAAAGCCAACGTGCCGACGCGCGTCGCGTTCCAGGTATCGAGCAAGATCGACTCGCGCACGATTCTCGACCAGATGGGGGCGGAAGCGTTGCTGGGCCAGGGCGACATGCTCTACCTGCCGCCGGGCAGCGGCTATCCGCAGCGCGTACACGGGGCGTTCGTTTCCGACCAGGAAGTCCATCGCGTCGCCGAATATCTCAAGGCGCAGGGCCAGCCGAACTATGTCGATGGCGTGCTGACTTCGCTGGATGAAGCGGCCGAGGGTGAATACGATGGCGGGGGAGGCGAAGCCGAGGCCGATGCACTGTACGATCAGGCAGTGGAGATCGTGTTGAAAACGCGCCGTCCTTCCATCTCCCTCGTGCAACGCCATTTGCGCATCGGCTACAACCGCGCCGCGCGCCTGATTGAAGCGATGGAAAAAGCCGGGCTGGTTTCGCCCATGCAAAGCAACGGCAACCGTGAAGTGCTTGCACCCAATCGAGAAGGGTGAAAGGGAACAGGGGAAAGGGTAGAAGCCGCGGCGCGCGCGGGTTTTACCTTTCGCTCTTCCCTCTTCTCCTTTTCCCATTAACTCACAGGTCTGGAATATGTTAAGAAAATTACTCATCACACTTTTGTTGCTTGCATCGACAACCGCGCATGCGAGTGCCATCCAGAAGCTCCATACCTTCGTCGTTTCGACGCATTCGGCGCAAGCCGATTTCACGCAAGAGGTGCTGGACAAGAACGGCAAACGCATCCAGAGCGCTTCGGGCACCATGCAGTTCGAGCGCCCCGGGCGATTCCGCTGGGTCTACAAGAAGCCGTATGAACAGCTCATCGTCGGCGATGGCAAGAAATTCTGGATGTACGACGCCGACCTGAACCAGGTCACGGTGAAGAAACTGGATGCCGCGCTGGGCAGCAGTCCCGCGGCACTGCTCTCCGGCAGCAACGAGATCGAGCGCGACTTTGCGCTCAAGGACATCGACGACCGCGACGGTCTGGAATGGCTGCAAGCCACCCCGAAATCGGCCGAGACGACTTTCCAGAAGATACTGATGGCGTTCAACGCCAAGTCTGAACTGATGGTGATGGAATTGCACGATTCCTTCGGCCATCACACGGTATTGCGCTTTTCCGGGCTGAAGAGCAATCCGTCTTTCGGTGCGCAGCAGTTCAAGTTCGTGCCGCCCAAAGGTGCGGACGTGCTGGGCGAGTAATGAGCAGCGCTGACCTGTTTGCTCCCAACCAACCCGCTGCACCCCTGGCCGAACGGCTGCGTCCAAAAAATATAGACGAAGTCATCGGACAGTCGCATCTGCTTGGCGAAGGCAAGCCGTTGCGCCTTGCCTTCCAATCGGGCAAGTTGCATTCCATGATCTTGTGGGGACCGCCGGGCGTGGGCAAGACGACACTGGCCAGATTGATGGCATCGGCTTTCGATGCCGAATTCGTGCCGCTGTCGGCGGTGCTGTCCGGCGTGAAGGACATCCGCGAGGCCATCGCGCAGGCCGAGCAGACTTTGCAGCAGAGCGGCCGCCACACTATCCTGTTCGTGGACGAAGTCCACCGTTTCAACAAGTCGCAACAGGATGCCTTCCTGCCGTTCGTCGAACAGGGATTGGTCACCTTCATCGGCGCGACCACCGAGAACCCTTCGTTCGAGTTGAACAACGCTTTGCTCTCGCGGGCGCAGGTGTATGTGCTGCAATCCCTGTCGGAAGCCGAGATGGCGCAATTGTTCGAGCGTGCGCGGCAGACCGCGTTGCCGGATATCACATTCGATGCGGCGGCGCGGGGGCGCGTTATCGGCTATGCGGACGGCGATGCAAGGCGACTGCTCAATGTGCTGGAGCAGTTGCAGACTGCGGCGGCTGCGGCCAACTTGAAGAACATCGACGTCGCCTTCCTCGACAACACACTGGCGCAAAAACTGCGCCGCTTCGACAAGGGCGGCGAAGCCTTCTATGACCAGATCTCCGCGCTGCACAAGTCCGTGCGCGGCTCCAACCCCGATGCGGCTCTGTACTGGCTGGTGCGCATGCTGGACGGTGGCGCCGACCCTCGCTACCTGGCGCGGCGCATCGTGCGCATGGCGTGGGAAGACATCGGTCTGGCCGATCCGCGCGCCATCCAGCTGTGCAACGATGCAGCAGCGACCTACGAACGTCTCGGCTCGCCGGAAGGCGAGCTGGCGCTGGCGCAGGCCGTGCTGTACCTCGCCGTCGCGGCGAAATCGAATGCCGGGTATGTCGCGTATAATGCCGCCCGCGCCTTTGTCAGCCAGGACGGCTCGCGCGAAGTGCCGCTGCACTTGCGCAACGCGCCGACAAAATTGATGAAACAGCTGGATTACGGCAAGGATTACCGCTACGCGCACGATGAGGCTGGTGGTTATGCGGCGGGGGAAAATTACTTCCCCGACGGTATGCCGGAAGTGAGCTTTTACGAGCCGACCGAGCGCGGGCTGGAAGCGAAGATTGCGGAGAAGCTGGCGCATTTGCGCGAGCTGGATGCAAAAGCAAAGAAAATGTAGGTCGGGTTAGCGCAGCGTAACCCGACATTTGCAGTTGATCGGAATTTCATGTCGGGTTACGCGATGAAGCCGCTAACCCGACCTACACAGGAGCAGAGATGTTAGACATACAAGCATTACGCAACGACCTGGCCGCGGTGGCGGCACGCCTGGCGACACGCGGATACACGCTGGACACTGCCAAGTTCGAGCAACTGGAAGCGGAGCGCAAGACCATCCAGACCCGCACACAGGAGCTGCAAGCCAAGCGCAATGCGTCTTCCAAGCTGATCGGTCAGGCCAAGGCCAAAGGTGAAGACACCACGGCAATCATGGCGGAGGTCGGTGCACTGGGCGACGAGCTGAAACAGCTCGAAGCCAAGCTGCCGCAACTGTTGCAGGAGATGGATGCCTTCCTCGCGGTCATTCCCAATATGCCGCACACGACTGTTCCTGTCGGCAAGTCGGAAACTGACAACGTCGAAGTGCGCAAGGTTGGTGAACCGACCAAATTCGCGTTCGAGGTGCAGGATCACGTCAGTATCGGCGAGGGGCTGGGCGGGCTGGATTTCGAGACGGCGACGAAGATCGCCGGCGCGCGTTTCTCGCTGTTGAAAGGACCTTTGGCCAGACTGCACCGCGCACTCGCGCAGTTCATGCTGGATACGCACACCGAGCAGCACGGTTACACCGAGACCTACGTTCCGTACATGGTGAACGCTGAGTCGATGCGCGGCACCGGGCAATTACCGAAATTCGAAGAAGATCTGTTCCGCATTCCGCGCGTGGTGGGCGATGACGGGGCTGAGAAGAATTTCTACCTGATTCCCACTGCCGAAGTTCCTGTCACCAACATGGTGCGCGACGAGATCGTGCCGCTGGAAAAGCTGCCGATGAAGTTCGTGGCGCACACGCCATGCTTCCGCAGCGAAGCGGGTTCCTACGGGCGTGACACACGCGGCATGATCCGCCAGCACCAATTCGACAAAGTGGAACTGGTGCAGATCGTCCATCCGGAAAAATCCTACGAGATGCTGGAAGAATTGCTCGGCCACGCCGAGACGATCTTGAAGAAGCTCGGCCTGCCGTATCGCGTGGTCAAACTGTGCACCGGCGACATGGGCTTCTCTGCCGCGACGACCTACGACATCGAAGTATGGTTGCCGGCACAGAATACTTACCGCGAGATCTCGTCCTGTTCCAACTTCGAGGCCTTCCAGGCACGGCGCATGCAGGCACGCTTCCGCAATGCACAAGGCAAGCCGGAGTTGGTGCATACCCTCAATGGCTCCGGCCTGGCAGTGGGCCGCACCCTGGTGGCGGTGCTGGAAAACAATCAACAAGCAGATGGAAGCGTGAAAGTCCCTGAAGTATTACGCCCCTATATGGGCGGGATTGAAAGCATTCGGGCAAGTTGATTGTTTTAGTTCCGGCGTAACCCGAATGCGGGTTAGCCTACACAGCAAGAATACTTGTGGCGGAGGCTAATATGCGCGCAGCGAATGTTAAACGAGCGATAGCGAGTGGCCGTAGCCAAAACTACCAGCAAGCCGACGGCAGCGTGCTGGTACCGGAAGTGCTGCGTCCTTACATGGGCGGACTGACCTCCATCAACGCGATCTGATCCGAAAGGGGGCTTGCTTGCTCCTCGCCTCCCGCATATTTTGCCAATGCCGCATGTCGTTGTGCCGGGATTGTTGAACAAATCCATAGCAATCAGCCCGGAACTGCTGCGTCAGCCATCGTACTGCGGATCAACCGGTTCCTGTTGTCGGCGCGACGGTAAACTTAATTGATGAGACTGCCAACGAAGCTTTTTTTCAAAGTCGGCGGCAACTGATACAGATTTTCCTGGGCATCCAGGCGTTTCAGCATGTCCTCGTACAGGCGCACGGTTTCGACGAGGATCACTGCTTCACCTCCCCGCGCCTTGCCTCGCTTGGCATTCTTGTAGAACGAAGGGCGCGACAGCAAGGGCATCATACGTTTCACGTCGGCCCACACATCCGGGTTCAATCCGGATTGGCTCGCCAGAATGCGGGCGTCCTCCAGATGTCCCATACCCTGGTTGTAGGCAGCCAGTGCCATCCACAGCCGATCTTCTTCGCTGATACGCAGCGGCAGTTGTTCCTTGAGCAATTGCAGGTAATGCGCCCCGGCGAGGATGCTGGAATGCGCATCGAGGCGGTTCTCGAGGTTCATGCGGTCGGCGGTCTCATCGGTCAGCATCATCATGCCGCGCACATTGGTGTATGAAGTGGCATTCGGGTTCCAGTGCGATTCCTGGTATGAGAGTGCGGCAAGCAATTGCCATTCGATGCCGGTGAGGTCGGCCGCTTCCTGGAACCAGTGCTTGTAACGCGGCAGCAGGGTGCGCGTCTGGGCGATGAAGGCTTCGGCATCCATCGCATCGAGACGGTCATTGTGGCCGTAGTGGCGGTCGATCAGCTGGCGCAGGGAGCCGTCCTGCTTGATGCGCGCGAAGAATTGCTGCGCTTCGTCAAACAGTTTTGCGTCGCCGTCGACGGCGAAAGCCCAGGACATATCGGAGGGCGAATCGATATCCAGAGCGACGCCCAGTTCGGGATAGTAATTTCGCGCGGTTGCGAGCTGCTCCTCGTTCGCTACCGTGCAGTCCAGTTCGCCGTCGGCAACTTCCTCCAGCAGTTCGGCAGGCGAGGTGTTGCGCTGCGATCTCCAGCCCAGCTTGTCATGTTCGTGACGCACCTCGCGCAATGCCGCCTCCTGCGGTGATCCGGCGGCAACGGCCAGCTCGCGGCCGTCGAGTTCGTCCAGGTCATCCGGAGTCGTGCCGTGGCAGATCAGCAGTTCTTCAAGCGATTGATAAGCCTTGCCGAAGCGAACCGCGTAGTCGCTCGTGTTGCGGACGCCGGTCGCAAGATGGGCCTTGTGGGCGGCCAGTGCGGGAAGAGCCTGGTCGATCGGCAAGGGAATAAGCTTCAGTTTCACTTGCAGCTGTTGGGCAAACCGTTCGGCCAGTTCGGTCTCAAAGGTGTTCTCGGCCTCCATTTCGGCAGGCGGAACGATGACCACCAGCTCGCCCTGATGCCAGTCCGGCAAGGGGTCGACGGCAGTGGTTTTGATCCAGAGCCAGGCACACAGCGCTAGGGCGACCGCGAGTTGTAGTGGGAGCAAGCTGCGCATTCAGGAACCTTCAATTGAGTCCCCCATGACCGCGCACATGGTTTTGCGGGATGGGATGCAAGGAAAACGACACCGCGAATGGTAATTCCATTCGCTAGGAGTAGCACCCCCGACACGGTGCGCGCGAGCGTCAGGTGCGGGAGGGGGTTGCAAGCGGCTGCTCCCGCAAACGGCTGCTGCGCAGTAACGTGACGCAGCCGCACGACGCAGACCGCCCGCAAAACCATGTGCCCGAAGGGTTGCCGACAAAAATGGGCGCTCGCGGCGTTGCGCTCCTTGGCATCGTAGTAACACTGCCGCCATGACACGGTGCGTGAAGCGGTGAGTGCGGGAGTGGCGGCATGCGACTGCTCCCGCAAACGGCTGGCTTTGCCAGTAACGTGTCGCAGGCGCTACCGGCGTCGCGCGCCTTGCGATCATCCCATTTTTGTTAGCAACGCGGTTCATGGTGGACTCAATTGGAGGTTCCCCAACATTCTGCCCGAAAATCAAATGTTGCTGGTAAAATGCGCGCCCTCGCGATGCCAAGCATTTTCTGCGCATGTTGCGGGGTAGTATTCGGAGAGGTGGCAGAGTGGTCGAATGTACCTGACTCGAAATCAGGCGTAGGTGTGAGCCTACCGAGGGTTCGAATCCCTCCCTCTCCGCCAGTTACGTTGTCCCCATGGGCGTTGCGGTAGCAATGGGTTCTTACCCTTCGCTGCCGTTACACCAGCCTTGAGCTGAAGCAAACAGCCAGCTCGACCATGAAACGCTGGTCCCGGTTCTCCCCATCCAATGATTCGTAAAATTCTCGTTACCATGCGTTTTCATATTGTTCTGCGATTCGCAGTCGGGTAATGTTCGTGCCGTTGCCGTTTAGCGTTCAACATTACGACTGGAGAACATATGCACAAAGGGAGTTGTCTATGCGGCGCCGTAGAATATGAAATCGCAGGCCCTCTCGGCCCGGTCGTCTATTGCCACTGCTCCCGTTGCCGAAAGGCGAGTGGTTCTGCTTTTAATGCAATGTCACCCGTCTCTGCGGCAGACTTTCGAATCGTCAAGGGGCAGGAATGCCTGAGGGACTATCGCAATAGTGCAGGCGTCAATCGTGTGTTCTGCGGCATGTGCGGTTCCCCGATAATTGGCAAGCGTGATAGCGCGCCGGAAATTGTCCGGGTGCGTATAGGCACGCTTGATACCCCGGTAAATAGTCAGGTTTCTTCACATGTCTTTGCTGGTTCCAAGGCATCGTGGGATGAAATTCTCGATCATGCCCCGCAATATGAAGAACGTCCCTAATTAATGGCCATGTTTTCACTACCATCCATATGGAATCTGATTATTTCCACCATAGTATTTTCCATTGCGGCCAAATATATCGGCAGCCATCTGCATAATCGTGGAATCCCGGAAGGCAGGAAGCGCAGTTTATGGGTGTTAGGGCTGGCCTCGCTGCTATCCTGGGGCGCAGGGGAAGCGGCGGATTGGACGCAAGAAAGAATAGAAGGACAGCAACCGGCAACGCAAGCTTCGGTTGAGCCTTCACAATTAATGAGGGAAGTCGATCAAATCCGAAAATGATTTGCTGATCATGCGGCCGGTCTTCGTGAGTATTACCTGGAAATGACGGGCAATTGCCATTCGGTGTTATATCCCCATAGCCAAATATGGCAATAGACCCTCGGTGGATAATTGCGCCTAATGGCGCATCTGTCTATTCGCGCTCTGAGGGCTTTGCCTGGTCATGTATTGAAAACGCGGCATTCGTGACAAGATATTCGCAGTGCTCCGAGCCAAGAAGGCATGCTGAACACTCAAAACATTGGGCACTGGAAATAGCAAGGGTGGTAAATTTTGTAGTTAAACCTGGAGGAGGAAATAATGAAATCCATTTTCATCAGCATGACAGTTGTGGCAGGTCTAATGGTTGCAGGTTCCGTTCAGGCGACAGATATGCCGGCAGTTGGCAAGACCAAGTGCGGAGCTTGCCACGCCATAGATAAAAAAATGGTGGGTCCTGCATGGATTGATGTTGCGAAGAAGTACAAAGGCGATGTAAATGCCGCAAGCAAGATCGCTGCAAACATAACCAAGGGCGGTGAGTTCGGCTGGAAGATGAGCAAGATGCCTCCAAAGGGAATGAACGCTACGGACGCTGAAATCAAAAGCCTCGCGGAATTTATTGCAGGGCTGAAATAAAGCCGATCTCGATATAGATATCCATACGCATCTGTAGCGTCTTTCAAATCGATCAACCGTGCCGTGTGGTTGGTTTAAGACGCTCCAGGAGCGTAACCGGCGCGGTCTCAAGCCAATCCTCCGCTTATGGGTCTTCAGGCGCCAATGGCGACCTGATTTGAAAGCAAATCTATGCGACGGATCATTTGCCCCGGACATCCGGACTGACTAATTGATAACCAAAACCGCGTAGCGTACGCAACAGTTTTTGCTGGAACGGTTTGTCTATGAGGTCGCGAAGCAAATGCATATGCGCCCGGAGCGAATCGCTGTCCGGACGGCCTTCTCCCCATACGAGATGCTGGATGTCATCGCGATTGACTACTTTGGGAGAGCGCGCCATCAGCATCTCCAGTATCCTGTAGGGGATCGGCGGTAACTTGATCGTCCTGCCGCCGCGACATACCGAACAAGTGAGTGGATCGAGGCTGAGGTCTTCCACAACAATCTTTCTCTGCTTCGGGATGTAATCGCCGACCCGCCGGTGCAATACTCGCAATCGCAATTCCACTTCGCGCAATGCTGCCGGCTTGGACAGATAGTCGTCCGCACCGGCTTCCAGGCCGGCGATCTTGTCGTCCAGGGAATCGCGCCCTGTGATCATCAAGATCGGGGTGGTGTCTCCGTATTCTTCGCGCAATTTCCGGCATATCGTAATGCCATCCATTCCGGGCAATATCAGGTCAAGCACTATTGCATCATACTGGTTGGCCGACGCCAGATGCATGCCGGTGATGCCATCCCCTGCCGCATCCGGGATATGTCCCTTGGTTTCCAGAAAGTCGAACATGTTTGAAGCAAGTTCGCGATTGTCTTCGATAATCAGTACGCGCATTTTCTGAACACTAACGGCGATCCAGTCGGTTGGGGAACCATGCTGTTATTTGCAATCAACTTCGTTGGGCATGAGAAGGGTGTCGTGAGGATAGTGTACGGACACTTGTGAAGTTATCGCAGAGTGCTGATTAAATGAATACGCAGGAATACCTATAGTTCCCGAATCTGAATACTGCCAACAACGCGGCACCGTTGAGAATCGCGGATGCCAATGGAGCAGTCTTATGGGAGCAACGGAGAGGAAGGGTAAATAAAAATTCATTTGAGCATTTTCCTGAATGCAGCCATTGCGTGAGATCGGAGCGCTCAAGAGGCATGGGTTGCTCATGTGTCAACGAACTATCGTCTGCGGGGCATTCTGCATTTTGCTTCTGTACCCGCGTGCTAATACATATGCAATAATCCGGCGGGGAGTTCAATTGCATACAACAATGAAAAAGTTATTGCAGCCAAATCTTGGTTTTACCCTGGCCGGTTTGATGGCAGCTTCCATTCTCAATCTGATCGCTGAGCCAACCCGGCTGGCAATTGTCGGCAACGCATTTGC
Source organism: Sideroxydans sp. (assembly GCA_027310725.1). Lineage (GTDB taxonomy): Bacteria > Pseudomonadota > Gammaproteobacteria > Burkholderiales > Gallionellaceae > Sideroxyarcus. The sequence goes on from DAIDAG010000059.1 coordinate 83,733, forward strand.
CGCTGAAACTTCCCCCATCATCATTGCCCATGTCGCTCCCACCACGGGGCGTTTTGCATTGCATTCCGAATCCGATCGGCGCGGTGCCGAAATGGCGATCGATGAATTCAACGCCCGCGGCGGTCTTTTGGGGCGGGAGATCGTTCTCGTGTCGCGCAATCCCACCCTGGATGCCGGTCAAGCTTCCCAGGTTGCCGAAGATCTCATCACGCAGAACAAAGTGGGATTCATGTTGGGAGCCATCGACTCCGGGGTCGCCGCGGGCATGTCCGCCGTTTGCCAAAGATACGGTGTCATCTTTATCAATACCAATTCCTCGGCCCCTTCCGAATCTGTCGAGAATGCCCACCGGACGAAGTTCGTATTCGATGCCAGTGCCGCCAATTTCAACCACGCCCTCCTCAAATACGCTTTGGCCAATCGGAAATCCAAGCGGGTCTTGCTGCTGACGGAAGATGACGCATGGGGGCACAGCAGTGCCGCGGCCTCGCGGCGATACATTTCGGAATATGGCGGCGCGGTCGTCGGCGAGGTGGTTGTACCGGCAGCTCTGCCCGATCCTGCCGGAGTGATCCGGCAAGTCGCTGCGCTCCCTGCCGACGTGGTGGCGCTCAACATCAGCGGCGACAATCAGATCAGGCTTTTTGCGCAGATCGATCCGAAGATGCTCGAAAGGCAATCGTGGGTCGTCGGCGAAGTGGATTGGGAGGAGCTCTATCCTGCACCGGGAACTCCGCGCCCCCTGTATGGAATCACCTGGGCCTGGAATCTTGATACTCCCGGAACGTCGGAATTTGTAGCCCGTTACAGGGATCGCTACGGGCATACCAGGCTGGATTATCCCGGCGATGTGACACATGCCGCCTACTTTGCGACCAAAGCGCTGCTCGCCGCCATCGAGCGTGCCGGCACGACGGACAATCATGCGGTTATACGGCAGCTCGAAAAGGCCAGGTGGACGGCAAAGGAGCGCATGCAGAATTACCCGGCGTATATGGACCCGGTCAGCCATCATCTTCAGCAAACCATCTACATCGCCACCTGGCACTCGCGAGTCGACCGGCCCGAGTTGAGCCAGGTGATCCTCGGCTACGACGCCCCCGAAAAAGTCCGGTACGAACAGGAACGGACGACGCGACTTGAATCTTTTGCCGCTACCCCACACTACGCGCCATGAAAATACCACGACTGGGTCTTATCTCGCGAATTGCACTGCTCGTCATCTGCGTAGAGGCCCTCGCTTTCAGCGTGCTCGGGTGGTTCTACACCGACCGGTTCAGCACCGCCATTGAAGAGCGCACCTATTCGCACCTGCATCTTGTGGGTCGAATGATTGCCAATGACGAGTTGGCGATCAGTTCCATCTCACGCCAGTCGGTCATGACCGATCTGGTAGGCGCCCCCTACCTTGACGGCATGGTCATAGGCGGCAACGGGAGGGTCATCGTTTCAAAAAATCCCGCCTACCTCGGAAGCCTGGCCAGCGATATTCCGGGTTTCGATATGCGCTGGCTTGCCGCTTCCGCTCCCGATGAAAAATTCATCCGGGGCGATGACACGCTCAAGGCCGTCATGCATATTCATGGCGCCGCAGGCGGCGTGCCGATGTACACCACGGTGATCACGATCAGCACGTCTGAACTCAACGCAATGAAGCGCTCCATCATCCTCTGGGGCCAACTCGGCTCGCTGGTATTTATCCTGCTCAGTTCCGCTGTTATCGTTTTCATTGCCCAGCGCCTCATCACCCGGCGTGTAAACATTTCCCTGGAGGTTTTGAAGAAGGTTGAGGAGGGTGCTCTGGATGCCAGAATTCCCGTAACCTCCGTTGATGAGCTGGGACAGATTCAGCAGGGCATCAATTCCATGACCGAAAAAGTCGGCACGCTGCTGAACCAGCATCGCCAAAATGCCGAGAAGCTTCGTGAACAGAAGGATCTGCTGGCATCCGTCATCCAGCACGCGCCGATCCGCGTGTTCTGGAAAGACCGGGAGTCGCGCTACATCGGTTGCAACAGCCAGTTCGCGCACGATGCCGGGCTGTCCGAACCCGGGGAACTGATCGGCAAGACCGATCACGACATGAACTGGCGCGAGCAGGCCGAGACTTACCGTGCCGACGACCGGGTCGTGATGGAGTCGGGCATATCAAAGCTGGATTTTGAAGAAACGCAGACGACACCGGATGGCCGCACCATCTGGCTGAGCACTTCGAAAGTGCCGTTACGCGGCGAGGATAGCCGGATCATCGGCGTCCTCGGCATCTATACCGACATCACGAGCCGCAAGCAGGCCGAAGAGCAGATCCACAATCTTGCCTATTTCGACCCGCTCACCGGCCTGCCCAATCGTACGCTCCTGCTGGATCGCCTGAAGCATGCCATGACCGCCGGCAACCGCCTCGGGGTTTTCGGTGCGGTGCTTTTGATCGATCTCGATAATTTCAAGACGCTCAATGACACGCTGGGGCACGATATGGGCGACATGCTGCTGAAGCAGGTCGCGCAGCGCCTGACACAGGTTGTGCGCGAAGGAGACACCGTGGCCCGCCTCGGCGGCGACGAATTCGTGGTCATTCTTGAGGGCCTGAGTGAAAACGTGCGTGAAGCGGCTGAAAAGACAGAATTCGTCGGCAATAAGATCCTCTCCGTCCTCAATCGGCCCTATCAGTTTGGAGCGCACGCACATCACAGCTCCCCAAGCATCGGCGCCACTTTGTTCGATGGCAATCCTCATGCCATGGACGACCTGCTGAAGCAGGTGGATATCGCCATGTATCAGGCCAAGAAGGACGGCCGCAATGCGCTGCGGTTCTTCGATCCACACATGCAGGAATCCATCAACGCCCGCATGGAACTCGAACTGGAGCTGCACAAAGCGCTTGAAAAAGGACAATTGCATTTGCATTACCAGATCCAGGTCGACAATTCCGGCCGTCCATTGGGCGCGGAGGCCCTGATCCGCTGGAACCATCCCGAGCGCGGCCTGGTATCACCTGCCGAATTTATCCCGCTGGCCGAAGAAACCGGTTTGATCCTGCCGGTCGGGCAATGGGTGCTGGAGACGGCATGTTCGCAAATCAAGGCATGGGAACTCGGCGAGCATACCCGCGGCCTGGTTCTGTCGATCAACGTGAGTGCCAAACAGCTTCATCAGGCGGATTTTGTGGATCAGGTGCGGGCAACTGTGCAACGATACGATATCCGGCCGACATTGCTCAAACTGGAGCTTACCGAAGGCATGTTGCTGGAAAACATCGAAGGCACCATTGCAACCATGAATGCACTGAATGCGATCGGTGTCCGGATATCACTGGACGATTTCGGCACGGGCTATTCTTCTTTGCAATACCTGAAACGGTTGCCCCTCGATCAGCTGAAGATCGACCGGTCGTTTGTGCGGGACATTGCCACCGACAGCAGCGACAAGGCGATCGTGACCACCATCATCGTCATGGCACGCAGCTTGAACCTGGATGTGATCGCCGAAGGAGTGGAGACGGAAGAACAACGGCAATTCCTGTTCAATGCCGGCTGCAATCATTTTCAGGGTTATCTTTTCAGCAAACCGGTTCCGATCGGACAATTTGAACCCTTGCTCGATCGGTCCTGGCGATCGGTACCTGCAAATATCTAGCGCGGGCAGCGGTCATCGGCGGTACGACGGCATTCGTTGGGGAAGGTCATTGCATGACAGGATCGAACGGCAAAGACGGGGCAATCCGGAATGAAGGCACCGAGCGCCGCTCGAACCTGCATTTGCGCGATTTGTTCGAGTACGCCTACCGGATCGCCTGTCCCCTGCTTGAATCCGGGCAAACTGTCAGCAATGCGGGTTCGGCGCATTTTCTGAGAGTTGTCCTGCACGATTCTTTTCCGGATCTTCATCCGCAGGACATCGCCATTCTGTCGGTGTCGGTGGAGTGCGTGTTCAGGCAGCGGAGCAAGACGGCAAATCAATAAGGGCCTTGTTCCGCGCATCCGGCATGCTCATCGATCATTCGCCGAGTAAAACCTTGCCATGGCAGGCCGAACAATTGGAACGGCTTTTCACTTGGGGATTGACCCATTCCTTGTTGTTGATCACGTGATGTTCATGCTTGAACCACGGTGTATCGCTGATGCGCAAGCTGGCAGCGCTGTATCTTTCACCGCTGCCGGCATTCTGTTCCAGAAATGCGAGGATCTTCTTGCTGTCGTTGGCATCGAGCGTCGCATTTGTCCCGAAATGCTTGTCCAGGCCGCCCATCAGGCTACGCCAATTGTCCGCCGACAACAGTTGCGGAGGGTAGGGTATGTGGCAGCTGCCGCACTCTTCCTTCCATTTTGGATTGTTGGGCGCCTTCAACCTGCCGGCCTCGGCGTGCGCCAGATTCATTCCAAACACCAGCAATAGTACTGCTACCCGCTTCATGCCTTTTCTCCTTGAGTGACGAATTTGATCCAAATTCCGCTGATTCTAAAGCTGTGCATTCTAACCCCTGGCCGAACTTATCTTTCGGGCAGCTGCCGTTTTTATCGCCTGATACACGCAGGATATGCACCGCAAGCCATTGCGCATCAACAGTCTCGATAGAATGCGCGTTCTGCTTGCATGCTGGGGCGCAATGCCAATGAATACGCCAATGCAGGCCATCTCGGGTTTTGTCTTGCCGGTATATTTCCGTCTGTAAAACGCAGTTGCGGTGGTAAAATCCGCACCTGAGATTTTAGCCGCCGACCATGCATCCTTCCTTCGTCCACCTCCGTCTGCATAGCGAATATTCGATCGCCGACGGGATCGCTCGGATTGGGGAAGCAGTAGCAGCGGCGAAGGCGGACGGCATGCCTGCGTTGGCGCTCACTGACCTGTCCAACGTGTTCGGGCTGGTCAAGTTCTATAAAGAGGCGCGCGGGGCTGGCGTCAAACCCATCGTCGGATGCGACGTGTTCGTCACCAATGATGCGGTGCGCGATCAGCCATACCGTTTAATGTTGTTGTGCCAGTCCCACGCAGGTTACCTGCGGCTGTGCGATCTGCTCACGCGCGCCTACCTCGAGAACCAGTATCGCGGACGTCCCGAGATACGCAGGCAATGGCTGAGCGGAGGTACGGACGGGTTGATCGCCCTGTCCGGTGCGCATCTCGGCGAAGTCGGGACAACGTTGCTGAACGGCAACGCGGCAAGCGCGAAGATGATCGCGCAGGAATATGCCGGTTTGTTCCCCGACCGCTTCTATCTTGAGGTACAGCGCTACGGTGCGCCGCGCGAAGAGCTGCATCTGCGCGACACAGTCAGGCTGGCGGCAGAACTGGCATTGCCGGTGGTCGCTACACATCCGGTGCAATTCCTTGCCATCGACGATTTCAAGGCGCACGAGGCGCGAGTGTGCATCGCCGAAGGCTATGTGCTGAACGACAAGCGCCGCGTGAAGCAATTCACTGAGCAGCAATATTTCAAGACGCAGGCCGAGATGGCGACCCTGTTCGCCGACCTGCCGGAAGCGTTGCGGAACAGCGTGGAGATCGCCAAGCGCTGCAATCTCACGCTGAAACTGGGCAAGCCGCACCTGCCGGACTTCCCCACGCCCAACGGCGAGACACTGGACGACTTTTTGCGCAGCGAATCGCAGCGCGGACTGCAGGAGCGCATGCTGCATCTCTATCCCGATGAGGCGCAGCGCGCGGCCAAGATGCCGGAGTATCAGGCGCGCCTGGAATTCGAGGTCAACACCATCATCAACATGAAGTTCCCCGGTTACTTCCTGATCGTGGCGGACTTCATTCGCTGGGCGAAATCCTTCCGCGACGAAAAATTTCCCAATGGTGTGCCGGTAGGGCCGGGGCGCGGTTCGGGCGCGGGTTCGCTGGTGGCGTATTCGCTGGGCATCACCGATCTCGACCCGCTGCGCTACGAACTGCTGTTCGAGCGCTTCCTGAATCCGGAGCGCGTCTCCATGCCCGACTTCGACGTGGACTTCTGCCAGGACGGGCGCGAGCGTGTGATCGAATATGTGCGCCACAAATACGGCGTGCAGAACGTGTCGCAAATCGCCACCTTCGGCACCATGGCCTCCAAGGGCGTCATTCGCGATGTCGGTCGCGTGCTGGATTTTCCGTACGGCCTGTGCGACAAGCTCTCCAAGCTGGTGCCGGTGGAAGGCGTGAAACCGGTTTCGCTGAAAAAGGCGCGCGAGATGGAGCCGGAGTTCAACGCCGTCATCGCCAGCGAAGAAGGCGTGGAAGAATTGATGGAACTGGGCGAGCGTCTGGAAGACCTGACGCGCAACGTCGGCATGCATGCGGGCGGCGTGCTGATCGCACCGGGCAAGCTCACCGACTTCTGCCCGCTGTATTGCGCCGAGGGCAGCGAAAGCACGGTGAGCCAGTACGACAAGGACGATGTGGAGGCGGTCGGTCTGGTGAAGTTCGACTTCCTGGGGCTGCGCACGCTGACGATCATTGATTGGGCGGTGCGGTACATCAAGGATTCAGGAATTGAGATTTCGGATTTGGGAGGTGGCAACGCTGAAGCAGGCGCGGAGGCCAAATCCAAAATCCAAAATCCAGAATCCTTCAACATCGACACCATCCCCCTCGACGACAAGGAAACCTACGACCGCATTTTCAAGACGGCGAACACTACCGCGGTGTTCCAGTTCGAATCGCGCGGCATGAAGGACACGCTGGTGAAAGCGAAGCCGGACTGCCTGGAAGACCTCATCGCTTTGAACGCCCTTTACCGGCCGGGCCCGATGGATTTCATTCCCGATTACATCAACTGTAAACACGGGCGCCAGCAGGTGATCCTTCCGCACCCGCTGCTGGAGAAGGTGGTCGGCAATACCTACGGCATCATGGTCTACCAGGAGCAGGTGATGCAGTCGGCGCAGGTGGTGGCGGGTTACACGCTGGGCGGCGCGGACATGCTGCGCCGCGCGATGGGCAAGAAGAAGGCCGAGGAGATGGCCGAGCAGCGCAGCATCTTCGTCGCGGGTGCGGGGAAGAACGGTATCGAAGAAAAAAAGGCGAACGAGATCTTCGATACCATGGAGAAGTTCGCGGGGTACGGCTTCAACAAGTCGCACGCCGCGGCGTATTCACTCGTGGCGTACCAGACCGCGTATCTCAAATGCCATTACCCTGCCGCGTTCATGGCGTCGACCATGACCTCGGAAATGGTGAACACCGACAAGGTGAGTTTCTTCTACCAGGATACGGTACAGCAGGGGCTGACCATCCTGGCGCCGGACATCAATTCATCGTGCTTCCGTTTTCAGCCGGTGGATGCAAAGACCATCGCTTATGGATTGGGTGCCGTGAAGGGCACCGGCGAAGCGGCAGTGGAGAACATCGTGCAGGCGCGCCGGGACGGACCGTTCAAGGATCTGTTCGACTTCTGTCATCGCGTGGACAAGCGCGTCGTCAACCGTCGCGCGGTTGAGGCGCTGATCCGCGCGGGCGCCTTCGACAGGATCAACGACCATCGCTATCAGCTTATCGCGTCGCTGGATGCGGCACTGGGCAGCGCCGAACAGAAAGCGCGCGCAGCTAACCAGAACAGCCTGTTCGGCGACGACGAAGCGCACGCGATGCCGGTACAAATGGCGGATGTGCCGCGCTGGAAGATGCGCGAACAACTGGCACAGGAAAAGACCGCGCTGGGGTTTTACCTGAGCGGGCACCCCTATCAGGAATTCGCCGCGGAACTGTCGCACTTCGTGAAGCACAAGCTGGCCGATATCACGCCGGACATGGTACAGGCCCCGAGCGGTAACGGCGGCGGTTACGGCAACGGGCGGCGCAGCAATGCGGTAGCGCTGGTGCTGGCGGGCATGGTCAGCGGCGTGCGTATCCTGCAGACGCGGCGCGGCAAGATGGCGGTGGTGACGCTGGACGACGGCAGCGCGAAGCTGGAGATGACCGTGTTCAACGACATCTACGAGGCGAACCGTCCGTGGATACGCGACGACGAATTGCTGGTGGTGCGGGGCAAGGCCAACCTGGACGACTACTCCGGCAACATGCGCGTCACCGCGGAAGAGTTGTTCGATTTCGCGTCTGCCCGTGCTGTGTTCGCCAAGCGCCTGGATATCTTCTGTTCCATCGACGACAAGGTACGCGTTCCGCAACTGGCGGGAATGCTCAAACCCTACTGCGGCGGCCAGTGCCCGGTACAGATCAATTATCGAAATCTCGTCGGCAGCGCTCCGCTGCGTCTTGGAGAGTCCTGGCAGGTCACTTTGCCGGATGAATTGCTCGACGGATTGCGTGCGATGTGCGGTGCGCAGAACGTGCAGGTCGTCTACGCATAACCCCGTTTTTGCTCTGTCGATGCCTTATGTCTCAAGTAATATGCAGCTACCCCGATATCGCACCACCATAACCCGAACCGGGATCGTCTGCCGGGTGTGCTTTTCGATTGTCCTTTCAAGATTCACGCAATTTCTGTCAAGATTCATTCCGGGCTCAACGGAAAGCGGCAAAAGCGTGCCGTGGTTCCGAACCCGTTTACGGCCATCCCGGTATGTTTTCATGGAATCTTTGCATCGGGTTGAGTTCGCCAATTCAGATCAGGAGTGTCCCCAAATGTCCAAGGTCACCAAAGTGCTGTTCATGTTTTGCATCGGGCTGGGTGTCACTGCATGTTCCACACCGGCCGCCAAAGTGGAAAAAATGGCAGCGTGCGTGTTTCCGGATTCCGACGATGCGGCTCCCCCGTGGGTGTGCGGCGCTCCTGTTGAAGGTATGGCCGCAGGGGCGGTCGGCTCGGCAGCAAGATCGGATGCGGGTACCGCCTTCATGAAGCAGATTGCCGCGAATGCGGCGCGCGCCGAACTCGCGCAGACCATGAAAGTGCAAGCGCAGACCCTGATCGAACAATATGCCGAAACAAGCGGTGCCGGGAGCAAGGAAATGGTTGGCCGCGTGCGTGCTTCGGTGGCTAGGCAAATCACCGGTCAAACGCTTTACGGCTCCCGCGTGTTCAAAAGTATGGTGGCGCCGGACGGAGAGATGTTCGTGCTTGTGGGTCTCGATGAGCCCGGAATACAGAGCGTCGTCGAAACTGCGATCAAGGCCAGCATGAACAACGATCAGGCAATCTGGAAACAATTCAAGACAAAAATGAATCTGGATGAGCTTGCTGCTGAAATCGCAAAACAGAAAGAGGGGCCTGCCGCGGCGGGCCCGGATAACGCGCAGCACTGATCATTCCCCGGAAGCGATGCGTGCAGTCACGCGAGCCTGAAACCGGGGCGCGTATCGGGCTCAGTGCTGCAATTGATGACTCGTACGGGTTACCCCGTTGGGGTAGATGGCCCTAAACGGTGATTCCTTTCTTGAATAGCCTCCGAACGCAGGAGTAGAATCGCACGCCTGCAAGATGCGCATTCAATTGAGGGGTGTACAAGTAATACCAGATGGACGCCGTTGGAATATTGCCTCTAGATGTAGTTGGCTGGCTGGTCCAGTTCTGGGTAGCTCTCGGAGTGGGAGGGCTGGCACTGCAACGCGCACCACACCTGATCAATCGCGTCATCTTTCCGCTCAGCGCGCTGACATCGCTGCTGTTGGCGCTCGCGGGACTCTGGGCCCTCGCCGCTGCGCCCAATATCCTGGTACTGCCGCTGGGTTTGCCCGATCTCCCGTTCCATCTCCGCCTCGATCCGCTGTCCGCGTTCTTCCTGATCCTGCTGGGCGGCGCATCTCTCGGTGTGTCCCTTTATAGCGCCGGTTATTTCAAGGCCATGGCAGGCGGCACGCTCGGCCTGGTATGCCTGGAGTATCACCTGTTCCTCGTCGGCATGACGCTGGTGCTGCTGGCGGACGATGCCTATATGTTCATGGTGGCGTGGGAGACCATGGCACTGTCATCCTATTTCCTGGTCACCACCGATCACAATATTCCCGAGATCCGCAAGGCGGGATATCTCTATCTGCTGATCGCGCATGTCGGCGCGATCGCGATCCTGCTCAGCTTCGGCGTGATGCAGGGAGGGAACGGCATTGCTGCCTACACGTTCGATGCGATGCGTGCTGCGCACCTGACTTCGTTCTGGTCCTCGGTGGCCTTCCTGCTGGCCCTGTTCGGTTTCGGCGCGAAAGCCGGCGTGGTGCCGCTGCATGTCTGGCTGCCCGAGGCGCACCCCGCCGCGCCGTCGCCTGTGTCTGCGCTGATGAGCGGCGTGATGCTCAAGACGGCGATCTACGGCATCCTGCGCGTCACCTTCGACCTGCTGGGCACCCAGCTCTGGTGGTGGGGCGTGCTGGCATTGGCACTGGGCCTGATCACCGCGGTGTTCGGCGTGATGTTCGCCGCCGTGCAGGGCGACATGAAACGGCTGCTGGCCTACTCCTCGATCGAGAACATCGGCCTGTTGCTGGTGGGCATCGGGTTGACCATCATCTTCCATGTCTACGGCAAGAATGCCCTGGCTGCACTGTCGCTCACCGCGACGCTGTACCACAGCCTGAACCATGCCTTCTTCAAGAGCCTGCTGTTCATCGGCACCGGCTCCATCCTGCACGCCACCGGCGAGCGCAACATGGGCCGCCTGGGCGGACTGATCCACCACATGCCTTGGGCCGCGGTGTTGATGCTGGTCGGTGTGCTGGCGATCGCCGGGCTGCCTCCGCTCAACGGCTTCGTGTCGGAATGGCTGCTGCTGCAGGCGTTCCTGCTGTCCCCGGGCTTGCCTAACAGTTACATCAACATGCTGGTGCCGGTGGCCGCGGCCGTGATCGCCCTGGCCGCCGCCCTGGCCGCCTACGTGATGGTGAAATTCTACGGTGTCATCTTCCTCGGCCAGCCGCGCGAGAAAGCGCTGGAGCATGCGCACGATGCAGACCTGTGGGAACGCAGCGGGATGATCTGGCTGGCGCTCGCCTGCGTGGCACTGGGTCTGGCGCCCGTGTTCGTGGTGCAACAGATCGATCTGGTCTCGCACGCGCTGATCGGCTCGGGGCTGGGCAATGCCGCGACCAACTGGGTGTTCCTTGCGCCGGTCGATACCGAGCGCGCCAGCTATAGTCCGCTGTACTTCCTGCTTGCGGTACTCGGCGTGATGCTGCTCACCACGATACTGGTGCGGCGCCTGTATCACGGCCGGTTGCGCCGCAGTGCAGCCTGGGACTGCGGTTTCCCGGCGCAGACTGCGCGCATGCAGGACACCGCGGAAGGTTTCGGGCAGCCGATCCGGCGCATCTTCGAACCATTCTTCAAGATCGAGAGGGAAGTGCCGAGCCCGTTCGATACGCATCCGCGTTACCACGGGCAAACCGAAGACCGTCTGTGGTACATCCTGTATCTGCCGGTCAAGCTCCTTACCGAAAAGCTCTCGTCCCTGGCTTCGCTGTTGCAGCACGGCCGCATCCATGTGTATCTGGCCTACACCTTCGTCACCCTGGTCGTGCTGCTGGTATTCGTGTGATGGAATATCTGAACCTGATCCTGGCCATCCTGTTCCAGCTCGCGCAATTGCTGCTGGTGGTATTGCTCGCGCCGCTGCTCACCGGCTGGGTCAACCAGTGCCAGGCGTGGCTGCAGAATCGCTCCGGTGCGGGCGTGCTGCAGCCGTATCGCGTGCTGCGCAAGCTGTTCCTGAAGGATGCGGTGATCGCGCACAATGCGTCGCCGCTGTTCCGCGTCACGCCTTATATTGTGTTCGGCTGCATGTGGCTGGCGGCCGCAATCATTCCGATCATCGCGGTGGACCTGCCGTTCTCGCAGGCTGCTGACGTGATCGCACTGGTCGGGGTGTTCGCGGTGGCCAGGGTGTTCCTCGCGCTGGCCGCGATGGATATCGGCACTGCGTTCGGCTCGCTCGGTGCCAGGCGCGAGATGCTGGTGTCCTTCCTTGCCGAGCCGGCCCTGCTGATGGTGTTCTTCACCGCATCGATGATCAGTCATTCCACCCAGTTGCCGCGCATCGTCGATGCATTGGCGCATCATCAGTTCATGCTGTATCCGAGCCTGGCTTTTGCGGCGCTGGCCTTCGTGATCGTGCTGCTCGCCGAGAATGCGCGCATCCCGGTGGACAATCCCACCACCCACCTCGAACTGACCATGATCCATGAGGCGATGATCCTGGAATATTCGGCGCGGCATCTGGCGCTGATCGAATGGGCCAGCAGCCTGAAATTGTTCGCATACATTTCCATCGGCATCGCGCTATTCCTGCCGCAGGGCATCATCGAGGCGGGCAACTGGGCGGGCATGCCGCTGGCCATTGCTTTGCTGCTGCTGAAGTTGCTGGCGGCGGGGGCCGGGCTTGCCGTGTTCGAGGCCATCTCGGCCAAGCTGCGCATCTTCCGCGCACCGGAGTTCCTGGGCACCGCGTTCCTGCTGGCCGTGCTGGGCCTGTTGATCCACTTCCTGCTGGGGGCCTGAAATGCAGATCCCTCTCTCCCTTCAATTCATCAACCTGCTGGCGGCATTGCTGCTGCTGATCGCGTTCGCCATGCTCACGCAGCGGCGCATCCTGTCGCTGATCAATCTGTTCGCACTGCAGGGATTCGTGCTGGCGCTCAGCACCTTCGTGGTCGCGTATTCCGCTTCGCAGCACCATTTGTATTACTCGGCCGGACTCACTTTGTTGCTGAAAGTACTGCTGCTCCCCTGGTTGCTGCATCGTTTGATACGCAAACTGAATGTGCGCTGGGACGTGGAGACGATGATCAATATTCCCACCACCATGCTGGTCGGCATCGCGCTGGTGATCTTCTCCTTCAACCTGGCCGCACCGATCTCGCAATTGTCCGAGGGCATCACGCGCGGCCTGATCGGCATCGCGCTGGCCAGTGTGCTGCTCTCGCTGCTGATGATGCTGACGCGGCGCAAGGCGGTTTCCCAGGTGGTTGCCTTCCTGTCGTTGGAGAACGGCCTGTTCTTCGCCGCCACCAGTGCGACGCAGGGCATGCCGCTGGTAGTGGAGCTGGGCATCGCGCTGGACGTGCTGGTGGCCACCTTCATCTTCGGTATCTTCTTCTTCCAGATCCGCGAGACGTTCGACAGCCTGGACATCACCCATATGGAGAAGCTCAAGGATGATTGACTCGCAACTCCTGGCGCTGTTGCTCATCCCGCTGTCGGGCGGACTGCTGCTGGCCGTGTTCGGTTCGCGCAGCTGGGCGGCAGAGCTCAATTCGCTGATGAGCTTCGGCACGTTCGTCGCATCGGTGATCCTGACCATGCGCATCATCGACTCGGGACCGCAAGTCGCCTTCGGCGAAGAGTTCTTCATCGATCAGTTCAATGTCTTCCTGGTCGCATTGACCGCATTCGTCGCCTTCACGACGTCGCTGTTCTCGCGCCCTTACATGCGCATCGAGCAGCATCACGGCAAACTTTCCGTTGGCATGCTGCACCTGTATTACAGCATGTACCAGATGTTCACCTTCGCCATGCTGGTGGCGCTGACCACCAACAACATGGGCATCGTCTGGGTGGCGATGGAAGCGGCGACGCTGACCACGGTCCTGCTGGTCAGCCTGTACCGCACCCCGGCCAGCCTTGAAGCGGCGTGGAAATATTTCATCCTGTGCGGCGTGGGCATCGCACTGGCCCTGTTCGGCACCATCCTGCTGTACTTCGCGGCCGAACGCCTGCTCGGCGAAGGCGGCACCGCGCTGCTGTGGACACACCTGAACCAGGTCAAGTCCGGGCTGGAGCCGACCGTGCTCAAACTGGCTTTCGTGTTTCTGCTGGTGGGTTACGGGACCAAGGTCGGCCTGGTGCCGCTGCATAGCTGGCTGCCGGATGCGCATGCGGAAGGCCCGACGCCGGTTTCCGCCGTGCTTTCCGGATTGCTGCTCAACGTTGCGCTGTGCGCTGTGATGCGCAGCAAAGTGCTGGTGGACGGTTCGCTCGGGACGCATTTCGCCGGCAACCTAATGATGGGCTTCGGCCTGCTATCGGTGGTGGTGGCTTCAGTCTCGCTGTTCAGGCAAAAGGACATCAAGCGCATGTTCGCCTATTCCTCCATCGAGCACATGGGGCTGATCACTTTTGCCTTCGGCATGGGCGGCCCGGTCGCCACCTTCGCCGGCTTGCTGCACATGACGGTGCATTCGCTGACCAAATCGGCAATCTTCTTCGCGGTCGGCCATGCGGTACAAAAGACCGGAACACAGGTGATGGAGAACATCCGCGGTCTGCTGCAAGTCAGTCCCACAGTCGGATGGGGATTGGCGCTGGGCACGTTCGCCATTCTGGGGATGCCGCCATTCGGCGTGTTCTCCAGCGAGTTCCTGATCATCACCACCGCCATGCACGAATATCCCTGGACCACGCCGATCCTGCTGATCGCGTTGGGCATCGCCTTCGCCGCCATCTTCGGCAAGATCCAGCCTGTCGTGTTCGGCGAGACCACCGCGAAACGGTTGCCGCACTCCCCGGCGCTCATTCCGGTTTTTGCCCACCTGCTGCTGGTGTTGATGCTCGGCCTGTACATGCCGCCCTATCTGGCCAACTGGTACCGCCAGGCGGCGGCGCTGCTGGGGTAAACAACTATGCCGATCAAACATCCCAATTTGAAACTGAGCCGCCTGACCGACGCATTGCCGGCCTGGACTGGCGACATTGCGCCGGACGATCTGCACGAGATCTGCCGGCAAGTGCATGACGGCGGCGGCAGGCTGGTGGCATTGTGGGGCAGCGATGCCAGGCTGCAATTCGGCGGCTTCAAGTTGCACGTGGTACTCGTCAATGAAACCGGCATGGTGTGTCTGAACGTGCAGCTGTCAGCAGAGCAACCCGTGTATCCGGACATCAGCCAGATATTCCCGGCGGCGAATCGCATGCAGCGGGCGACGTACGACCTGCTCGGCATCTATGCACAGGAAGGTCACGATCATCGCAAATGGCTGCGCCACGGCGCCTGGCACAGCGGCAGTTTCCCCCTGCGCAAGGATTTCGATGCCGCAGCGAGCCGCACCGAAGAGCCTGACGACTACGCCTTCGTGCGAGTGGAAGGGCAGGGCGTGCATGAGATACCGGTGGGGCCGGTGCATGCGGGCATCATCGAGCCGGGGCACTTCCGCTTCTCCATCATCGGCGAGCGCGTGCTGCGCCTCGAAGAACGTCTCGGCTATGTGCACAAGGGCATCGAGAAGCGCTTCGAGAGCATGAGCCTGCAGCAGGGCGCAAAGCTGGCGGGTCGCGTGAGCGGCGACAGCACGGTCGCCTATGCCTGGGCCTATGCGATGGCAGCGGAAAGCATCGGCGGCGTAACGCCGGCGAGTCGTGCGCTCTGGCTGCGCGCGTTGCTGCTGGAACGCGAACGTGTCGCCAATCACCTGGGCGACCTCGGCTATCTGGGCAACGACGTCGCGCTGTCGTTCGGTCTTTCCCAGTTCTGGATCCTCAAGGAACAGGTGCTGCGCAACAACGCGACAGTGTTCGGTCATCGCTACCTGATGGACAAGATCGTGCCGGGCGGTGTCACGGTAAACCTTGATATCGAAGGCAAGCGCATCATCGAGCAGGAATGCGACATGCTGGAACAGCAAGTGCGGCTCCTGCGGGGTATCTACGACGAGCATGCGGGCATGCAGGACCGGTTCATCGGCACCGGCAGGGTGGAGCCGAAACTGGCCGCTCAGCTCGGCCTGTGTGGACTTGCCGGACGCGCCAGCGCCCAGGCCTGGGATGCACGCGTACAGTTTGCCTGCTCGCCGTATGACAAGCTGAATGTGCAGATGGCGACCTATCGCAACGGCGATGTCGCGGCACGCGTCATCGTGCGCTTCGACGAATTGTTCGAATCGTTGCGCTTGCAGAGCGAGATATTGGCCAAACTGGTGAATGAGGAAGACAAGCCGTCGCTGCTGGAAAAGCTGCCCGGCAACGGATTCGGCATCGGCATGGTAGAAGGCTGGCGCGGGGAAGTGCTGGTGGCGATCCATACCGATGCCGGGGGAAATCTGGCGCGCGTGCATCCGCACGACCCCTCCTGGCAGAACTGGCCGCTGCTGGAACATGCGGTCATCGACAACATCGTGCCGGATTTTCCGCTCATCAATAAATCGTTCAACCTGAGCTACTCGGGGCAGGACCTGTAGGGGCGAGCAGATGTACCAGATACTCAAACAGATCATCAAGACGGGCATCAAGACCGAAACGCCGCCGCAAACTGACGAGGCGATGCGCCATGTCGAACAGCGTTTGCAGCAGGAGATCCTGGACGCCTTCGGCGGGGCGCTCGCGATCCGGCAAGTCGATGCCGGTTCGTGCAACGGCTGCGAGCTGGAGATCCACGCCGTCAGCAACGCCTATTACAACCTCGAAGGGCTGGGCATCAGGTTCGTTGCCAGCCCGCGCCATGCCGACCTGCTGCTGGTCACCGGCCCTGTATCGCGGCACATGGAGATCGCGCTGAAGCGCACTTACGACGCCACTCCGGAACCCAAGCTGGTGGTCGCGATCGGCGATTGTGCCTGCGACGGCGGCATATTCGGCGAGAGCTACGCCACCTGCGGCAAGATCTCCAAAGTCATCCCCGTGGATGTGGTGGTAAGCGGATGCCCGCCCACGCCTACTGCCATCCTTCAAGGCATACTGACCGCCATCAGCGCGAAGAAATAGCGCTTCAATCTGCCGCCATAGTGTTTGCCCGGAACCGGAAAACGGGCACACGGCGTTGGCGGTGTGCATTCCGAACTATTCGACAGACAGTGTTCAAATTCGATTTCCGAGTTTGACAGAAGATCGTTGTGGATGGCTTTGTGGCGGAAAAAGAATATGAGTGGGCCGCCGTTGTTGGATAGAAGTCGTTGGGTGAACGTTTGGCTTTTGATGTCTCAAAGTCGGCCATTACGGAAGTTCAGGATATGAGGTGCGCTACTTCTGCTATTGCCCAGTAGGAGACATTCGCCCTTGCCCGTACTATTATGCATATGCGGACAGAAGAAATGGTAGGGACTCAAATGATTCAATTGCTTATAAGAAATGTGTGCGCCTCACTATTGTTAATAATACGGACCGGTGGGTCTGCCCAATAACTGTTAGCTATTTGGGTCGACTATTTCTATATGAGCAATAAAGTTACAGGTGATTGGGGCGAGAAATTTATTGCAAAAACGTTTGCGTGCCCGAAGTGTAAGAATTACAACTCGCTGAAACGACTTCCAAATAATTTTAAATGTGTAGATATCGTTTGTGATTTTTGTGGCTACCTGGCGCAGGTTAAAACCGTATCTGTTACTGATGTTAATAAATTTCCCAAAAGTATATTGGGCGCTGCGTGGAAGCCGCAGAAGGACAGAATGAGGGCAGGGATATACTTTCCTTTGTATATTGTTCTAAAAAGTGGTTCACAATGCTCGGTATTCTACTTGCCAACAGAATTTCAATTGCCAAAGATGTTCAAAAAACGTAATCCTCTTTCCGATACAGCTAAGCGTGCAGGCTGGCAAGGCTTCGTGTATGACTTTTCAGATTTTCCAGACGGTATTCCTGTTCGCGTCTGGCCAATTGATAGCTAACAAGTCGTTCAAGCCGACCGTGTTACGCGCGGCGGCTTAACTCCAGCGTTAGGGTTCTTATGCGTACCTACACCATTGCTCCGGCTTCACCAACATCATTCAAAGCGGCAGCTTCGGTGTTCGTTGGCGCATTTGGGACAATCTGGTTATTCATCGAACCGCTTGGCCTGTTCGGACTAGTCCCCACCGTAGGCAGCATCATGGGCATAGTCTTGTACCTGTTGATGTTGTGTGCTGCATTGCTCGTGGTAGTTGTCTTTCTTCGCAGTTACCGTTGGTACAAAATTCACAATTTACCTTTCGTTGCCCTCAATGTTGCCTCAGCATCAGACGGAGCAACCTACTCACGTCGTGTTGCCGCGAACATGCAGATTCGTGACTTTTTATACGATTTCCTAAACTTGCTTTCTCGTGGGCCGGGTAGAGAAAAGCTGCAACTATTCCGTCGCCACTACCTTCCAGTTCTTCAGGTTCGCCGTGGTGATGCATTCATTGATGTCGATAGCAATCTAACCGCTAGCAATGCTGGGCTTAAGGATCAAGACTTCTGTCAGGTACGTGGTGAGCCGCATAAGGTTGATGATAGGATTTTGTTTTCAAGAGGGTAGCTATGTCCCAGACAAACCCTACAGTCAAGCGGGACTGCGCAGAAGCGCGCAGCCCCTTAGCTCCACGTTAGCCATCATCAGTCCGCACACTATGACACCGGATGACATCCGCTTCGCATCGGTCAAGGAGGACCGCGGGTGGTACTTCGTGGAGTACTTTCCTCCACACCCTGACTTTCGATTCTCGGTGCTCCAGCTTTCCGTTGTTGAGTCGCATGACGCCAACGCTGTAGCGAACGCGATGGAATACGAGGCAAGAGACTGGCTCCGGCGTTACCCGGTTCCGGTCATGGTGACTGCCTTTTCTCTTGAGGGCGATGTCTTTCCCTTGCAGTCCGCTCGCCCGACTGACCACCTAATCGCTTTCTCCGACCCCACCCAATCAAAGGAAGTTCTTCGCTGGGAACTTGTCGCAGATGCGGAGTTGCCAGCAGTGGCCCTTGATCGCACGTTTCTGAAGAGGATCTTCGCAAACGTCCCTTCTAAGACAGGCCGAGAGATCCAGGCCGAGGCACAGAAACACATCACCACCCTAAAGGTCGGCTGGTGGATCGTCTTTCTCTGGGCCGTCGTCGTCCCCCTCGGAGTAGCCGTGCTGGAGTGGTGGAGTGATCTTCTGGGGCTGGTGGTTCTTGCGTATGCGTTCTTCAAGGCCGCGGTCGAAGCTCTACGTCTTACCGGACACCTCCCAAAATCAGAGCGAGAGCGGCAGAAGGAGGCTGAAGACTTGAAAATGCGCCACTACTACTATCACTGCGAGCGCAATCCGGAATCCTTTGAACGCCTAAAGGCTGACAACTTCCGCCGCGAAGAAATTGAACGAACCAAGTCACAGGCTGCGGCACTCAAGACACAGCAGCATCCGTCTACTGATGGCTAACCTCTCGATTAACCGAACGCCCGGCAAGCTGCGCTTGCCGGTACCGTCCACCCTGAGGGCTCCGGTCGCCGGTTACCTTGGGCGTTGAAGGTCTGGTTTTGAGTTGCGATTTCAACCGGTCGATGCAACACATTGGTTAAACCGTTCTGCTGGTGTTTCGAAGTTTAACGTCTTTCGTGGACGTTCATTTAACTGACGAGCAACTGCATTGAGTTTCGATTGAGAGTGTACCGACAAGTCTGTTCCTTTGGGGAAGTACTGTCTCAATAAGCCGTTGGTATTCTCATTCGTTCCACGTTGCCAAGGATTCTGCGGATCACAGAAATAGACTTTGATGTCGGTTGCCAGCGTGAATCGCTTGTGGTCGGACAGTTCCGTGCCACGATCCCAGGTCAGCGATTTGTAGAGTTCCTGCGGTAACTTATGAGCATGCTTAATCAGTGCGTTGATGACGATCTCGGTATCTTTGCTGGGAATCCTCACCAACATCACATAACGCGTCTGGCGTTCAACGAGGGTCGCAATCTGACTGCTACCACTGCCGCATAACAGATCTCCTTCCCAGTGTCCCGGTACCGCGCGATCTTCAACCGAGGCAGGACGCTCACTGATCGATACGGCGTCGATAATCCTGCCGTGATCTTCTGTCTTCTGAGTATGATGACGTGAACGACGCATGACGCGAGTCCGCCGCAAGTGCGCCAGAAGCTCCTTCTTCAATGCGCCTCTGGCCTGGATATAGAGGCTGCGGTAGATGGTCTCGTGTGACACTTGGTAACTTTCGTCGCTTGGGTATGTCTGCTTCAGCCATCCGGCAATCTGTTCCGGTGACCACAGCCCTTGGAGCTTAGCGGCCACGATGTGCGCCAACGCTCGATTCTCAACCAGTTTACAGGTCTTGGGGCGAAGTGTCCGATCCCAAGCAGCCTGGTCAGCTTTACTGGCCCGATAGCATTCCTGACCACCGTTGCGCTTGATCTCGCGACTGATGGTGGATGGAGCACGCCCGAGGAAAGTTGCAATCGCGCGAGCCGACTGGCCAGCTACCACCGCACGCGATATTTCCTCTCGCTCAGGAAGCGTCAGCGCCAGTCTGGAACGGCGTCGTTGTGCCGGCCGTATTCCTCCAGTCTTGGCTAGAATCCCTTCGACCGATGAATGGTTTCGATCGAACAGTTGGGCAATGTGCTGGAGAGAGTCACCTTTCTGCCAGCGCTCCCACATTAACGCTATTTGACTTTCAGTATAATAAATCCGGGTTCTTCGTTTCATCTGCAACACTCCTTCTGCTTACGCAGATTCTAGTGTGTTGCATCGACCGGTTGAAATCGCAAGTGCAAACTGGACGTAATTCAAATTCACGTGAATCGTCCGCTTTGGCCGAGAACCCGTCAGCCACGCTTGGCGCACCTGACTTTCGATAAATAGCCATTCTTTGAAAAATTTGGCGCACTCCTTGATTTCCATGTGCACGAATAAACCGATCTGAAAATCAGCCCGGATTGTCGCTTTCAGATGTTTGCCAGTCTGGCATCGCCATTGCTGATCAATCTCGCAGTTCGGACAGGACGAGTTCATCTTGTATACTTCTCTTTCCATAAATCTCACTGTTATACCCTATGTCCGCGATCACCCAAACCCGAACTGCCGCTCATGAACTGATCGACTTCATTGATGCAAGCCCCAGCCCCTGGCACGCAGTGGCGAGTGCCGAGATACTGCTGCGGGCCAATGGGTTCACCAGGCTTGAAGAAGGTGAGCGATGGCAACTGGCGGCCAATGGGCGCTATTACGTCGTGCGTGGCGGCGCCTCAATGATTGCATTCGTGCTGGGCAGCCAGCCCGTGGCCGAAGCGGGCTTTCGCATCGTCGGCGCGCATACCGATTCACCGGGTCTCAGGCTCAAGCCTAAGGCCGCCATGAGCGGCGACGGCATCTCGCGACTGGCGGTTGAAGTATATGGCGGACCAATATTGGCCACGTTCACCGACCGGGACCTGAGTCTGGCCGGTCGCGTCGTGTTGCGCGCGGCAGCTGGTCAGGAGACGCGATTGCTGCGCTTCGAGCAGCCGCTGGTGCGGCTTCCCAATCTGGCTATTCATATGAACCGCGAGGTAAATGAGCAAGGCTTGAAGCTCAACAAGCAAACGGAATTGCCGCTGATCCTGGGCCTGACGGGCGAAGGTGACAACGCCGAAGCGCAATTGCGCAAGCTCCTGGCTGACGCGGTGCAGGCCGATGCGGCGGATCTGCTGAGCTGGGAATTGTCAGTCTATGACGTGCAGAAGGGTTGCCTGTGGGGAGCAAACAACGAATTCATCGCCGATAGCCAGCTGGACAATCTTGCGTCCACTCACGCCGCACTCTCCGCGCTGATTGCGACGGAGCAGCCTGCCGCCACCTGCGTGGCAGCCTTCTTCGATCACGAGGAAGTGGGTAGCGAGAGCGCCACCGGGGCGGGCGGCAGTTTCGTGATGGATGTGCTGCACCGCATCAGCCTCCAGGCTGGATTGGATGAGGAGGACAGGCGACGCGCCATTGCGCGCAGTTTCTTCATCAGCGCCGACATGGCACATGCCTACAATCCGAACTTCCCGGGAGCCTACGAGCCCGGGCATAAAGTGTTGGTGAATGGCGGCCCGGTCATCAAGACCAACGTGAACCAGCGCTACACCACCAATGCCGAGACTGCGGCACGTTTCATGACTCTTTGTGAAAAGGCAGGTGTGCCGTGCCAGCAGTATGCACATCGCAGCGACCTGGGTTGCGGCAGTACCATCGGTCCCATGATTGCGGCCCAGCTGGGCGTCGCGAGTGTGGACGTTGGTTCGCCGATGTGGGCGATGCATAGCGCGCGCGAAAGCGCCGGGGCTCATGATCACGCCTACATGATCGCGGCGCTGTCGGCGGCTTTTGGAAGCTGAAGCAGCGATCGGCCGGATTGCGGCAGGCGACGTCCGGACTGATGCGTCCTAGCCGATGATTCCGCTCAACCCCTGCCGTATTTCCCGGATGACCGATGTCGAAAAATGAGGGTCCACTTTATCAAGGGCCATGACGACCAGAAGTCCGACTATCAGGGGCTGGACGAGAATGAGCGCGAGCATGGCAAGGGTGGAAAGGAAGAGCCTCAGGTATTTCCCGGATCGATAATAATTCCTGAGTCGGGTCAGGATGGCGACGACGCGTTTGCGCATCAACATGATCTCGCTGACCATCAGGAAAAACGCCAGGACGAAGCCGGCCATGATTGCGATATAGAGTTCTATGTTCATGATTTCCTTTCGGCGCGCATGGCTGTAATTGCACACTCCCTGCAACAGCCGCCTGTCATATTTCAGCAACATTCCACGCTTAACATTACCGTAATAATTTCCGGGGATGGAATTTTGCTTTGAATCTCGATCGGCGGGTCATCTCCCCGGCGTCTCCGCCAAACCAAGCAAATGGCCAATAGCCCACCGGGTGCAAGACAAAATGTTGCAACATGCAAGCGGATACCCAGGCACGAATGCCGCCAAATCGATCCTTCTGATTGAAGACGATCCCATGATAGGCCAAAGCCTGATCCGGGCGCTGAACGATATCGGCATGAAGGTCGATTGGGCGCGGGACGGCATCAAGGGGCAGGCGTCCATTGAGTCGGGAGGCTACGACCTTGTCCTGCTCGATCTGGGGCTGCCCGGAAGATCGGGCATGGAAGTTCTGAGGGCGATGCGCGCCTGCGGAGACCGCACCCCTCTGTTCATCATCACTGCAAGAGACGAAATCGACGACCGGGTGATCGGCCTCGACGAAGGTGCCGACGATTACCTGGTCAAGCCGTTCGGGGTCAGGGAGCTGGTGGCCAGGATACTCGGCGTCCTGAAGCAAAACGGCGACAACACGCAGACATTGCTCGGCAGCGCGGAGATCACGATAGACACGATGACCAAGGAAGCGACGTACCGCGGAAAGACCCACTTGCTGTCGGCGAGGGAATTCGCCCTGCTGCAAGCGCTCATCGAATATCCGGGAATGATCCTGTCGCGCAGCCAGATCGAGGAACGCCTGTACGGCTGGAACGAGGACGTGGAAAGCAACGTCGTCGAAGTGCTGATCCACGCGGTGCGGAAAAAGTTCGACAACGAGATCATCCGCAACGTGCGCGGCATCGGCTGGATGGTGACCAAGCACACGCCATGATCTCCCTGAAACGACAACTTATCGTCTGGGCGCTCGGGCTTTTCACGGTAGTGGGATTGCTGGCGGGGGGGATCTCCTATCTGCTCGCGCTGCAGGATGCCAACGTGTTGCTCGACCACCAGCTGCTCCTGGTTGCCGGAAGTATCGACGAGGGCTCCCAGTTGCCCGCGATGCAGGCCAAATTCCTCGGCGAAAGCAGGGAAGAGCAGGAATCCGATTTTGTGATCCAGGTCTGGTACGGAAACGAAAAAGTACGCTCGTCCCACCCGGACTTCGACCTGTTGGAAGGGACTGCCACCGGCTATTCAAATATGTCGCTGCGCGGCCAACGATGGAGGGCATACACCATCGTGTACCCAGATCGCACGGTGCAGGTTTCACAATCGCATGAGGTTCGCCGCAAGATCGCCACCAATGCGGCATTGCGTGCTTTGCTCCCCATTGCAGGGCTGTATTCGCTGTCATGGGTGCTAGTCGTATTCGGGATCGGCCGCATCTTCAAGCCGCTGGCCGAAGTGACCAAAGCGGCAACGCAGCGCGATGCGTCCAGCCTGGATCCGCTCCCGATAGAACACATTCCGGCCGAGGTCGCTCCCTTGATTACCGAAATGAACGGCTTGATCCGGCGTGTCCGGGAAACGATAGACGCACAACGCCACTTCATGCTCGATGCGGCGCATGAACTGCGTACCCCGCTTGCCGCGCTGCAATTGCAGATCGAGAACCTGTCCCAGAGTCGCTCGCAGGACGATCTTGAAGCACGGATCGCAGAATTGAAATCGGGCATACAGCGTGCCTCGCATCTGGTCGGGCAATTGTTGCACATGGCCCGCTACGGGGCCGAAAAGCAGACGATCCGGACCGACTTGGATCTGGGGAAGCTCGTGAAGTCGTGTATCGCCGACTTCATTCCTATCGCCGAGAAGCGACGCATCGATCTCGGCATGATCCACGATGAACCTGCGCTGATCCGGGCAAACGCGGGAGACCTTCGCATCCTGTTCAACAACCTTCTCGACAATGCCATTCGCTACACGCCTGAAGGAGGACGTATCGACGTCAGCGTTGTCGTGGCGAACCGGAGGGCAAGCGTCGAGATACTGGATAACGGCCCCGGGATTCCCGAGGAACTACTGCCGCGCGTGTTCGATCGCTTCTTCCGGGTCGGCGGCCACGAAATCGAAGGGAGCGGCATCGGGCTGGCCATCGTGAATGCGATCGCAAGCCAGGAGTCGGCGGAGATCAGGCTAAGCAACAGGCGGGACAGAAGCGGACTTCTTGCGTCAGTCTCATTCAATTTGTCCGCGGCACCGGCCTGATCGGACGGACTAAGGAAACGCCGATTAAGTCCGCCGTTCGTGGTGCACCCGCAAGTGGTAGGCCGTGGCTGTAAGGGGCCTTCGCCCCAACAGCACACGCACAGCTTGTCGAACCATGAATGAACGACGACGCGCAATCAAGCAGATTGCGGAATCTGCCCTTCGACAAGCTCAGGGCGAACGGAGGACTTAATCGGCCTTTCCCTGAATAAAAAATAAAGCACTTCAGCCGCTTGCACAGAATCATTCGACCGGATTACCGGCAAGTAAAGAAAGTGTCATAAATATTTCACCTTGATTTAAGTCTGCCTGCGTACTTTGCGCCCTCGCCAAGTCAGCCGTTGAGCAACTGCTTGATGCAAGCGCCGATTTAATATAATTTTTCAGGAGGAAGAGATGCAAGTCAGCTTTGAATTCAAGATGAAACACCTCACGCATTTGATATTGTGTGCAGCACTGGCAACCGCCGCGCAAGGCTCTTTCGCCGAGGATGTCGTCGATCTGGGTACGGTACAGAACACGGCAGGTGCCGACAATTCCGCGACTGCGAAGGATTCCGCATCCTATCAGGCACCGACTAAAGGTTCCCTGGTTGCGACGCAGCCCCAGTCCGTGATCAGCCAGCATTTCATCCAGGAAAACGCGTCCGCCGCGTCCAATTTTTCTGACATCGTGAATATCGCGCCCAGCGTGTTCAGCGTCGACCCCAACGGCCCTGGCCTGATGGAAACGCAGAGCCTGACCATGCGCGGCTTCCAGAACGGCCAATACAACGTCACCTTCGACGGGATTCCCTGGGGCGACTCTAACGACTTCACGCAACATACCACGTCCTATTTCATGCAGCAGGACATCGGCAACATCGTCGTCGATCGCGGTCCCGGCGACGCCAGCAATATCGGCAACGCCACCTTCGGCGGCACGATCGCCGTCAATTCCAAGGATCCGATGCAGGAAGCGAACACCAACCTTTACGCCTCTCTCGGCAGCTTCAATACGCGTCTGTTCGGCGCGCAACTGGATACCGGCGTCCTGAAGAATGACGGTGATGCCAGCGCGTTCGTCGATTACAAGAACCTGACCTCGGACGGCTACCTGACCAACGCCGGGCAACGCCGCGAAAACATCTTCTTCAAATATTCCAGGCCGGTATCGGACAATACCGTGCTGACTTTCGTGACGATGCAGAACAAGCTGCACCAGAACGTGGCCCTGGGCACGACCGCAGCCAACATTCAAAAATACGGCCCGAATTTCGGGCTGAACAACGATCCGACCAGCCAGGACTATTTCGGATATAACTACGACAACATCACTTCCGATTTCGAATACCTCGACCTGAAATCCCAGCAGGGTGATCTGGCAATAGACAACAAGCTATATACCTATGCCTACTACCACGACGGCTTTAATGGAGCAGATCCCGGCCTTGGCCAACCGAACGGCACAAGCTACGGCCCGAACAATGTACCCGGACAGATGATGACCATGAACTACAGGTCTGTCGGCGACATGCTGCGCATGTCCGAGGCGATGGGAGCAGGCAAACTGGACTTCGGCTTCTGGGTCGATTACCAGACCAACAACCGCTGGCAAAAGGAAGTCGACTACACATTGGGCGGCGCACTTGATCTCGCCGCCGGCAAGGTTGGCGCGATGGACCGCAACATGAGAGACACCCTGACCACCATCCAGCCCTATGTGCAGTATGAGTGGAAAGCGACGGACGCCCTGACCGTGACACCGGGCCTGAAGTACGTATCCTTTAACCGCACCATCGATGCGGCCGTGAATCAGGGAGCGACCAACGCCCCGTTGAATTCATCGCAGACATGGACCAAGGCATTGCCCACATTGACCGCCCATTACATGATCCAACCGGAGTGGTCGGCTTATGCGCAATATGCCCAGGGCATGCTGGCGCCGAACATCAACGCGTTCTATCCGGCCGGTGGCACGACCGCGACGATTCCTTCGCAACTGTCCCCCGAGCAATCGACGAACTACCAGCTCGGCACGACCTGGGCCAGCAAGCGCCTGACCCTGTCCGGCGATGTCTATTTGGTCGACTTTTCCAACCAGAACACCGGCACGCCTTGCGGAATCTACACCTGCTATAACAACACGGGCGGCGTGAAATACAACGGCGTTGAGGGCGAAGGCACTTATGTTCTGGGTTCGGGTATGAGCCTCTACGGCAACTATGCCATCAACAACTACTCGATGAGCACCGCTGGCGGGACATTGCAGAATGTGCCCAAGAATACGGCGACCGCAGGCCTGATCTACAACCAGGGGCCGGCTTATGCTTCCCTGATCGCGAAGGAAGTCGGGCAGCGCTACAGCGGTGTGGACGTCAATGGCAATGCGATCCCGTTTGCGAGCTACACCATCGTGAACTTCGCATCGAGCTACACGTTCAGCAAGGACGACGGCCTGGGCAAGAACACCAAGGTCGGATTCCAGATCAACAACCTGTTGAACAAAAATAACATCTTTGCATCGTTTGCCAATGATGCAAACGGCAACCCGATGTTCTACACGATACCGACGCGCAGCTTCATGGTGTCGTTGTCGGCAGATATGTAATTACTTTCCGACCAACCAAGCCATGGGGGAGCTTGTCTCCCCCATTACCAATTTAGAGATCATGAATATTTCACACATACTTGAACTTGCAAACGACTCCGGCGGCACGCTGTACCTGATGCTGCTGCTGTTGCTGATCGCGCTCACCGTGATCATCGAGCGCACCCGCTACCTTTCCAACATGCAGCATGGCGGCGAGCAACTGATCGCGATGCTGAAGGAAGGGGCGAACAAGGCGACGCTGGCCCTGCCCGAAATGCTCGCGCAACTGCCGCATGCGAACCTGTTTGTTACGCTGCAGAACGAGCCGGTCAGCAATGCGGACCGCGCCACGCTCGACGGCCATCTGGAAGAGGCGATCATGCACGAGGTGCCCACGCTCGACCGTTCCCTGTGGATGCTCGATACCGTGATCACGCTGGCGCCGCTGCTGGGTCTGTTCGGTACCATCGTCGGCATGTTCAACGCGTTCCACGCGCTGGGCGACGTCCAGAACGACGCCACGCAAGTGACGGGCGGCATCGCCGAGGCGCTGATCGCCACGGCATCCGGCCTGTTCATCGCGATGATCGGCCTGGTGTTCTTCAATGCCCTGAATACCCGGGTGCGCATCATTCTGCACCAGCTGGAAACGATCAAGATCATGCTGCTGAACCGTCACGACCAGTTCAGGACCCAGGCGGCACCGACGCGCTGTGCGGTCGAAGTGCTTCACACGCAGGCGAGGGCATGAGATGAGGTATCTGGAAACACGCAAGGCCAGGATAGAGATCATTCCGATGATCGACATCATGCTATTCCTGCTGGTCTTCTTTGCGATGCTCACGTTGCGCATGATTCCGAGCTCCGGGCATGTGACCCGGCTGCCGACGAGCTCGACCGCCGTCGCGATCCCGCACCCGAAGCTGCTGGTCGAGATCAATCCCGACGGATCGTTGCAGGTGGAAAACCGTACCCTGACGCCCGCGCAATTGACCGAACTCCTGCACCAGCGCGACAGCAGCAAGACCGCGGTGACGATCGCCGGCAGCGATACCTCGTCGCTGCAGCAGGTCATGACCGTCATCGACGCGATCAAGGCGGGCGGCGCGACCGAGGTCGGCCTCGCTACCCGCACCACTGCGGGCAGATAGATCGTGGCGAACAGTCGTGATCAATTTCAGGCCCTGGGGCTGGCAGCCGCGATCGAGTTTGCGCTGCTGGCAGGCGCGGCGTTTGCCCTGACCAGCACGTCCTCGATGAAGCCCGTGCTGTCCGGTTCCGAGACCATCTCGCTGGTGAGCGAAGACCAGCCGCCGCTTGTTCCGAAGCCCAAGCCGCAAGTGCAACCTCAACCCAAGGCGCAGCCAAAACCGCAAGCGGTGCCCGAAGAGCCCAAGCCGGAATTGCCGCAGGTCGCAGAGGCGCAGGCAAATGCATTTACCGAACCCACTCCTCCACCGCCGCCGGTAGCGGTGGCAGGCAATGCCGAACCCAGCGCAGAATATGCGGCGAAGGTCCGGGCTGCGGTGCAGGCTGCGCAGTTCCTGCCTCCTGCCGCGTACAGCCTGCACTACACGGGGCGGGTGAAGGTGGAGTTCCACATGCGCGACAAGGTGCCCAGTGCAGTCCGCTTGCTGGTTGGCAGCGGTATAGGCATGATAGACCGGGTCGCGTTGCAATCCGTACAGAACGCGAAGTATCCGGAGCCCCCGCCCGAGATCCAGGGCAGCGACCACGTCTACCAGGTCTGGGTCGAATTCAGCCGCGAATAACGGGTCACCGGCAATCTAAACTCATTGGAAGGTTTCATGTTCAGGCTATCCGGCATTTCATTCTGCCGTTCGCTATCCATGCTCGCGGCTGCGGGTCTGCTGTCCGCTTGCGCGGCGATCGATGGGCAGATTCCGGTTCCGGTGCACACAGCCTATGTCGTGATGGGAGAGAACGGTACAGCGGTTGCACGGATGCTGACGACGGATGCGCAGTGTCCGGTTATCCGGTTCGACGGCCGCGAAGCAACGATGGACCTGCGCGCAGCGCCCGAATCAATGCCGTTGCGTCCCACGATATCGGCGCCGGCCGATTCGAAGGCATCGGACTTCCCGATCCGCGTTTGCGAGAAATCGATTCCACCCGGTACATTGAAGGCGGACATCGGTGATATTGCATTACCGTTGCCCGCACCGGAGAGCAAACGGATCGTCGTGATCGGCGACACGGGTTGCCGCCTGAAGAAAAGCGAAGCTGCCTATCAGGCCTGCAACGATGCGAATCAATATCCGTTCGCAAAAGTGACAGCGGTTGCCGCGAACTGGAAACCGGACCTGGTGATCCATGTGGGCGATTTTCAATACCGGGAAAATGAATGTCCTGCCGGCAATACGGGATGCGCGGGCAGCCCGTGGGGTTACGGCTGGGATGCATGGCAGGCCGATTTCTTTCAGCCTGCGGCAGCGTTGCTGAAAGCGGCGCCCTGGGTGATGGTCCGCGGCAATCACGAATCCTGCACACGCGCCGGCCAGGGCTGGTGGCGCATGATCGATCCGCGCCCCTTGCTGCCGGGACGCGATTGCAACGACGCAGCCAACGACGCGACGGGCGACTACAGCGATCCCTATGCGGTTCCGCTCGGCGGTGATGCGCAATTGATCGTGCTGGACACTTCAAATACTTCCTCGGGTGTGATCCCCGCGGGAGACATCCGCCAGATCAAATATCGCGATATGTATGGCAAGCTTGAGAAGCTGTCGCAGCAGGCGTCTTACAACATTGTCGCGAACCATCATCCGATACTCGGCTTCTTTGCCAGCCAGGACAAGCAAGGCAAGGTGACATTGTGGCCCGGCAATCAGGGTCTGCAATCCGTGTTCGGCGCCATCGATCCGCTGATCATGCCGCAGCGCATCAACGCATTGCTTTCTGGCCATGTGCATATGTGGCAGGAAGTCAGCTTCTCCAGTCCGCACCCGACGCAGCTTATCGCGGGATTTTCGGGAACCATGGAAGACTTGGTGCCGCTGCCAGCCGAGCTTCCGCGCGGCGCCACACCGGCACCGGGTGCCGTGGTAGAACGCCATAGTTCATGGGCAGGCGGTTTCGGCTTCATGACGATGGAACGCACAGGCACCAACCAGTGGGAAGTCGGGGTGTGGGATACTGCCGGACATCAGGTCAATTCCTGCCGCGTGGATGGCAGGCATTCCGCCTGCGACCTTACGCAGATCAAATAGCATTCCAATTTTTAATAAGAAATTTTCTTTGGAAAACATTATGCATATCAAGATGCTGATTCGAACTATTTTCATTATTTGCCTTTTGGGCAGTCATTCCGCCCAGTCGGCTCAAACCGCTGCAAATGTCGAATTCAAACTGGTCAATCGCTACCATGTTGGCGGCGATGGAAAATGGGATCTGCTCGCTTTTGATGCACAGCGTCATCGTCTGTTTGTCAGCAGGACCACCCATGTTCAGGTTGTTGATGCGGACTCAGGAAAGGTAATTGGAGAAATTCCCGGTACTGACGGCGTGCATGGCATTGCACTCGCGGATGATTTGAATACGGGATTTACCAGTAACGGCAAAAGCAATTCCGTCACGGCATTCGATCTGGTCACGCTGAAGGTCATTGCAACCATCAATATTGCCGGCTTGAATCCGGATGTGATTCTTTACGACCCGAAGTCAAAGCATATATTCACCTTCAATGGTCGTTCGGCTAACGCCACAGTAATTGATGCGTTATCGCTCAAGGAAATCGCTACGATTGCTTTGCCCGGGAAGCCGGAGCTCGCAGTCAGCGACAATGCGGGCAAGGTATATGTGAATATCGAAGATAAAAATGAAATCGCTGTTATTGATAGTGACTCCGACAAGGTTCTCGGTAATTACACGTTGGGCAATGGAGTCGAGCCTACCGGGTTGGCGATCGATCTTCAGCATGAGCGGCTGTTCTCGGTTTGCGCCAACAGAAAAATGGTCATACTGGATTCTGTAACCGGAAGAATTGTCTCGGAGGTCGACATTGGAGAAGGCCCCGACTCGGCCGCATTTGACCAAGACCTGGGAATCGCTTTCAGCTCGAATGGTGACGGAACATTGACTGTAGTCAAAGAAGATGATCCGGACCATTTTTCCGTAATGAAAAATATCAAGACGCAAAAGGGAGCGCGGACCATGGCTTATGATGCGATCAACCATCGTGCCTATCTCGTGACGGCTTCATTTGGCAAAACTCCGCCTGCATCGGCGGAGCAGCCAAAGCCGAGGCCGACAATCATTCCGGACAGTTTCGTTGTGCTGGTCGTTTCATCGTATCCTTGACGTATCCAGAGTCAATTAACTGTGCTGAACCCCCATGAATAATTCCGCTGAACACACACTGAGCAAGGTCCCGGAAGTCACCCTGATCTTCTGGATCATCAAGATCGCCGCCACGACATTGGGCGAAACCGGTGGCGATGCGGTATCCATGTCTATGAACCTGGGCTACCTCATCGGGACCGCAATCTTCGCTGCGATCTTTCTGCTTGCCGTGGTCGCGCAGATCAGGGCGAAGCGCTTTCACCCCTTTCTGTACTGGGTGACCATCATCGCCACGACAACCGTCGGGACGACCCTGGCAGACTTTGCGGACCGTTCGCTCGGGATCGGATATGCAGGCGGATCGACTCTGCTGTTTGCGCTCTTGATGGGTTCACTGGCTGTCTGGTACAGGTCGCTCGGATCCGTTTCGGTCGAGACAGTGAGCACTCCGAAAGTGGAGATGTTCTATTGGATAACGATCATGTTCTCCCAGACCCTGGGTACCGCGCTGGGTGACTGGACGGCCGACACAGCCGGGCTCGGATACGGAGGCGGGGCGATCATCTTCAGCGTCCTGCTGGGCATGGTCGTCGCTGCCTACTACTGGACAAGTATCTCCCGGACTGTGCTGTTCTGGGCTGCGTTCATTCTTACCCGGCCTTTGGGTGCCGTCGTGGGTGATTTTCTCGACAAACCGCTGGATGCGGGTGGCCTTGCACTGAGTCGGTATTCAGCCTCGGCAGTGCTGCTGGCGATCATTGTCGCCTGCATCCTGATCTTTCCCCAGCGGGCCGGGAAAACATCCGGGCATTGATACAGGGATGGGTGGTTCGATGCATTTCGTTATTTGAGTATCAGGTGGAGAGGCTGCCGATCAGGAAGTTGTTCCTTGCCGCCGTGGCGATATCCAATTCGGCCTGGGCCGGTCCGCCGTTCATGACCGATGATCCAGAGCCGGTGAAATATCAGACCTGGGAAATCAATTACGCCATCTATAAGACGTGGCGCCAAGGATCAGCATCGGCAAACCTGCCCACCGTAGACATCAACTACGGAGCTACCCCCGACGTTCAACTGCACGTACAGCCGGGCTATTCCTACGAGGGCACGACGACAGGCAGGCACTGGGGCATTGACGATACCCAAGTCGGCGTGAAGTACCGGTTCCTGAATATCGAACAGGGAGATTCGTCGTTCATGGCAGGCATCTATCCGCTGCTCCAGATGCCGACCGGGAACAGGGGGCTTGGGCCCAATCGCGGCACAAGCCAGAGCTTCATTCCGCTCTGGCTGCAGCGCGACAGCGGCAAATGGACGATGTATGGCGGGGCAGGATACTGGATCAATCCCGGTGTCGGTTACAGGAACTCGGTCTACGTTGGAGGTGTGGTGCTTTACCAGGTCGCGCCATCACTCCAACTGGGAGTGGAGATTTTTCATGAGACACCGGACGCCGTGGATGGGCAAAGCACGGTGGGTTTCAATCTGGGAGGAACCTGCAGTCTGACACGCGATTACAACTGGTTGTTTGCGGCCGGGAGAGGCCTGGTCAATGCTGCCGCCACGAACCAGCTTTCCGTTTATACGGCGCTGCAGGTGCTCTATTGACGATCCCGTGATGCTTGAAATGAATTGAAGCAACGCAACACCAAAACTTTGACTTGAAGGAGATGTGATGGCAACTGGATGGAAGAACACAACTTTAAAATACGGATGGCTATCGATCTCACTGCACTGGATCATGCTGCTGCTGATCGTTGCGACATATACCGCGATGGACATCAAATCGATCTTCCCGAAAGGCAGTTCCGGACGCGAGGTGATCGCGATCTGGCACTACACGTTCGGCCTGTCGGTCTTCTGCCTCGTCTGGCTGCGCCTGTTGGCGCGCCTTGCTGGCCAAGTGCCTGCAGTCCAACCGGCGTTGCCTGCCTTGCAGGCTCAATTGGCCAAGGTGGTGCATCTTGCGCTGTATGCCCTGATGATAGGCTTGCCTTTGCTGGGCTGGCTGACGCTCAGTGCCAGGGGGAAACCGGTGCCGTTCTTCGGCGCGGAGTTGCCGGCATTGGTCGACAAGAGCCAGGATGCGGCGAAGTGGCTGAAGGAAATTCACGAATCGCTGGCAACGGCAGGCTACTTCCTGATTGGTCTGCATGTGGCCGCTGCGCTTTATCACCACTTCGTGAAACGCGACAACACCCTGAAGCTGATGTTGCCCTGGCGTTGAACGGAATGGCTGTGACGGGCAGCAATTGAGGTTTCTGTAATTGGCAACGTTACACAAAACCTCCCACCTCGTCATTCCGGCGTAGGCCGGAATGACGGAGGTTCGCAAAATTTGCGCAATGAATTATGGAAAGGTCAACAAGTGATCTTCCGCTGCTCCAGTTGATGCGTGCAGTCCAGCGCGGCGAGTTTGTAGCACTCTGCCAGCGTCGGATAGTTGAAGACATTGCTGATCAGGTCGCGGACCGTGCCGTGCAGGTTCATCACCAGCTGGCCAATGTGGACGAGTTCGCTGGCCTGTTCGCCGACGATGTGCACGCCCAGAAGTTTCTCGTTGCGCGCATCCACGATCAGTTTCAGCATGCCCTGCGCATCGCCGATGATCTGGCCGCGCGCGCTGTCCTTGAAGTTGGCGCGTCCGACGACACAGGGGATGTTCTGCTGGTGGACTTCCTTTTCGGTCATGCCGACGTAGGAGATTTCCGGAATGGTGTAGACCGCCATCGGCAGGTTGTCCGCCGTGACATATTCGGCGCCGCCCAGGGCATGCAGCACGGCGGCGCGTCCCTGTTCCATTCCGGTGGAGGCGAGGGCGGGACGGCCGATCAGGTCACCCACGGCGTAGATGTGCGGCACGCTGGTCTGGAAATGCCGGTCGACCCCGATCCAGCCGTCCTGCACGCTGACGCCGGCCGCGGTCAGGTTCAGGCCGCCGCTGTTGGGTTCCCTGCCCTGTGCGTAGAGCACCGCATCGGCACGAATCTGTTTGCCGCTTTCCAATACCGTGACTGTCCCGTTGCCTTCATGGCGTATCTCCGCAACGCGCTCCCGCATGTGGAACGTGACGCCCATGCCGAGGAAGCTGTCGGCCAGCACGCCGACGACATCCTCGCTCAGGTACTCCAGCAATTGCGCGTGACTGTCCACCACGCAGACTTGCACGCCCAGGGCGGCAAAGATCGAGACGAATTCACAGGCTATGACTCCGCCACCCACGACGAGCAGGCTGTCCGGCAGGTGGCGAAGATTCAGGATCGAGGTCGAATCCAGCACCGTCTTTTTATCGAAGGGAACGTTGGCGGGACGGCGCGGCCTGGAACCGCAGGCAAGAATGATGATCTCGGCGGAGATATGGCGGGTGTTGCCTGCAGTGTCGTCGACCTGCACCGTGTGCGCGTCGACGAACGAGGCTTCGCCCGGGATCAGTGCCACGCCGTGGCGCAACAGGCGCTGCAGGATCACCGACTCCTGCTGTGCGATCACGGCTTCCTTGCGGCGCACCGCGTCCGCCAGCAAGCCGTGGCGGCTGCGGCCGTCGGGCGCGAGCGCCTGACGCATGCCGCCGGAGCGCGAAAGCAGGTACGATACTTCGCGCATGGCTTTGCTGGGTATGGTGCCGGTCTGCAATCCCGCGCCGCCGATCTTGGGTTTGCGTTCGACGATCGCGGCACGCTTGCCCATGCGCGCCGCCTGCCAGGCTGCATGTTGGCCGGCGGGGCCGGAACCGATGATGAGTACGTCGTAGTCCATGTTGGGTTGTCCGCTATGAAAGTATCAATCCGTTCGCCTTGAGCTTGTCGAAGGGTGGGCTCTTCAGTTACTGCCTGCGCCGTTTCCGCTCATGGTTCGACAGGCCTGTCCTGAGTACATCGAAGGGCTCACCACGAGCGGAGTTTTTTGTCGAATTACTTGATGCGCATGCCGGGCTGCGCGCCCGCATCCGGCGACAGGATGAACAGTCCCGGCGTCTCTCCAGAAGCCGCCAGCACCATGCCCTCCGACAGGCCGAACTTCATCTTGCGCGGCGCGAGGTTGGCGACCATCACCGTCATGCGGCCTTTCAGCTTTTCCGGGTCGTAGACCGATTTGATGCCGGCGAACACGGTGCGCGGTTGCGCTTCGCCGATATCCAGCGTCAGCTTCAACAGCTTTTCCGCACCTTCTACATGCTCGGCATTCACGATGTGCGCCACGCGCAGGTCGATCTTGCTGAAGTCGTCGATGCTGATGGTTTCGGCGATCGGTGTGATGGCGTGTTGCTGGTGCTCGGCGTGGCGTGTTTCAGAATGCGATTCGGTCATAGGCTTCAGGCTTTCCTGGTTGGCGGCGACCATGGCTTCGATCAGCTTGGGATCGAGGCGGGCGGCCAGATGTTGGTATGGCTTGATTTCATGTCCTTCGCTCAATACTGTGAGTGAAGGCTGCCACCTGAGAGGATCGATATTTAGAAAATCTTCAATCTGCTCAGCTAATTTCGGCAACACAGGCTTGAGGTAAAGAGTGAGCAAACGAAAGACGTTTAGGCTTGTGCTGCATACTTCATGCAAACGAGTTGTTTGAGTTCCATCCTTCGCAAGTACCCATGGTTTGTTGGAGTCTACATACTGGTTTGCCAAGTCTGTGATGCGCATGATTTCTCGAATAGCCCTGGAAAAATCACGAGCATCGTAGGAGGCTGAAATTTCGGCTGTGGCCTCGTGAATTTGATTTAGCAACTCACGATCTTCTTGACTGGAGCGCAGTGTCAACTTGCCCGCAAAGTGCTTAGTGATAAACCCTGCACTACGGCTCGCGATATTGATGTACTTCCCGATCAAGTCGCTATTCACCTTCGCCACGAAGTCTTCGAGATTGAGGTCGATGTCTTCCATCGTGCCGTTGAGTTTGGCGGCATAGTAGTAGCGCAGGTATTCGGTGTTCTTGATGTGGTCGACATAGCTGCGTGCGGTAATGAAGGTGCCGCGCGATTTGCTCATCTTCTCGCCGTTCACGGTGAGGAAGCCGTGCGCGAACAGCTTGGTCGGTGTGCGGAAACCGGCGTGTTGCAGCATGGCGGGCCAGAACAGGGCGTGGAAATACAGGATATCCTTGCCGATGAAATGGTAAAGCTCGGCATCCGAGCCTTGCTTCCAGTAGTTGTCGAAATCGATGCCGCTCTTTGCGCACAGTTGCTTGAAGCTGCCCATGTAACCGACCGGCGCATCCAGCCAGACGTAGAAATACTTGCCCGGCGCATCGGGAATCTCGAAGCCGAAGTAGGGTGCGTCGCGCGAGATGTCCCAGTCGGTCAGTTTGTTCTCGCCTTCGGCGCCCAGCCATTCCTGCATCTTGTTGGCGGCTTCGGGCTGCAGTGCGCCGCTGCGCGTCCATTCGCGCAGAAACTGCTGGCAACTGGCGGCGGATAGTTTGAAGAAATAATGGTCGGAGTTGCGCAATTCCGGCTTCGCGCCGGATACGGCGGAGAAGGGGTTGATCAGGTCGGTCGGGGCATAGGCCGCGCCGCATACCTCGCAGTTGTCGCCGTACTGGTCCTTGGCATGACACTTGGGGCATTCGCCCTTGATGAAGCGGTCCGGCAGGAACATGTTCTTGACCGGGTCGTAATACTGCTCGATGGAACGCACCTCGATCAGGCCGTTGGCTTTCAGCGTGCGGTAGATGCCCTGGGCGGACTCTTTGGTCTCGTTGGAATTGGTTGAGCCGTAGTTGTCGAAAGCCACATGAAAGGCGGCAAAATCGTCGTAATGTTCCTGCCAGACGCGGGCGATCAGCTGTTCCGGCGTGATGCCTTCCTTTTCGGCGCGCAGCATGATGGGCGTGCCGTGGGTGTCGTCGGCGCAGACGTAATGGCAGGTGTTGCCGCGCATCTTCTGGAAGCGGACCCAGATATCGGTCTGGATGTATTCGACGAGGTGGCCTAAGTGGATGCTTCCATTGGCATATGGAAGGGCGGAGGTAACGAGGATTTTACGCGGCATATTGCAAGATTCCCTGGATAAGACGCGATTGTAGCAAAACCCGCACACGGCTGCGGAATTGGGTAAAATCGCGCCCGCACAAACCCTCAAGGAAGCTAGATGAGCATCAAGGCAGACAAATGGATACGCCGCATGGCGGAACAGCACGGCATGATCGAGCCGTTCGAACCGAACCAGGTGAAGGAAGTGGACGGCAAGAAGATCGTATCCTACGGCACCTCAAGCTACGGTTACGACATCCGCTGCGCGCGCGAATTCAAGCTGTTCACCAACATCAACAGCACCATCGTCGACCCCAAGAACTTTGACCCGAATTCGTTCGTGAACGTGGAAGCCGATTATTGCGTGATCCCGCCCAATTCGTTCGCGCTGGCGCGCACGGTCGAATACTTCCGTATCCCGCGCAACGTGCTGACCATCTGCCTCGGCAAGTCGACCTACGCGCGTTGCGGCATCATCGTCAACGTCACGCCGTTCGAACCGGAATGGGAAGGCTATGTGACGCTGGAGTTCTCCAATACCACGCCCTTGCCCGCGAAGATCTACGCCAATGAAGGCGTGGCGCAGGTACTGTTCTTCGAGAGCGACGAAGTGTGCGAGACCTCGTACAAAGACCGCGGCGGCAAGTATCAGGGCCAGGTCGGTGTCACGCTGCCGAAGACCTGAGATGCTTAACCCCCTTTCTGCCACAGAGACCACAGAGTACACAGAGAGAGTGAGCATGGCTTTCTCTGTGATCTCTGTGTACTCTGTGGCTATTTAGGTTTTGACGGCAATGATCGCTGAACAACAAATCATCTGGCGCACTCCCGAGGGCAAGATCGTCGCCTGCGTGGAGAAGAACAAGGTGTTGCAGGAGAACCTCGCCGAGATACGCCAGGTCTGCCAGGATGCGCTCGAAGATGCGGTGCTCATGGGCTGCGACGAGCAGCAGTTCCTTCAAGTGTTGGCCGGGCTGGTCGCTCACCTCAAGAACCCCTATCCGCCACGCGAATAGCGCCTTTCGTATTTACCCCGTCGCCTATAAAACCTGCGACAATCCGCGCCACTTTAATCTGTAACCCCCTGTAGGGAGCTATCCATGAAGTTCAATTTTAGTTACGACATCACATTGGCTTGCAGTCAATATGAGTCTTCACTGAAATCTCACCTCTTATCCAGTATTCTGGGTTCGCAAAGTGTCGTTCATTGCCATAAATTGAGGTACTCAAGATGAAATTCAATTTTCCCATCATCATCATCGACGAAGATTATCGTTCGGAGAATGCCAGCGGTCACGGCATACGCGCGCTGGCGGAAGCGATCGAGAAAGAGGGCATCGAAGTTGTCGGCATGACCAGTTATGGCGATCTGACTTCTTTCGCGCAGCAGCAGAGCCGCGCGTCGGCTTTCGTGCTGTCCATCGACGATGAGGAGTTCGGTGGGGGCAGCGAGGAAGAAACGGAAGTCGCGTTGCGTACCCTGCGCGCGTTCGTGGAAGAGATCCGTTTCAAGAACGCCGACATTCCGATCTACCTGTACGGGGAGACGCGCACCTCGCGCCACATTCCGAACGACATTCTGCGCGAGCTGCACGGCTTCATCCACATGCACGAGGACACGCCGGAATTTGTGGCACGCCACATGATCCGTGAAGCGAAGTCATACATGGATTCGCTGGCGCCACCGTTCTTCCGCGCGCTGGTGGACTACGCGCAGGACGGTTCATATTCCTGGCACTGTCCCGGACACTCCGGCGGCGTCGCGTTCCTGAAATCGCCGGTAGGGCGCATGTTTCACCAGTTCTTCGGCGAGAACATGCTGCGTGCCGATGTGTGCAACGCGGTGGATGAACTGGGGCAACTGCTCGATCACACCGGTCCGGTCGCGGCTTCCGAGCGCAACGCGGCGCGCATTTTCAATGCCGACCACCTGTTCTTCGTTACTAACGGCACCTCGACCTCCAACAAGATCGTGTGGCACTCGATGGTGGCGCCGGACGACATCGTGGTCGTGGACCGCAACTGCCACAAGTCCATCCTGCATGCGATCATGATGACCGGCGCGGTGCCCGTGTTCCTGACGCCGACGCGCAACAACTTCGGCATCATCGGGCCGATCCCCAAATCGGAATTCGAGCCTGAGACCATCCAGAAGAAGATCGATGCCAACCCGT
This sequence comes from Sideroxydans sp., assembly GCA_027310725.1. Lineage (GTDB taxonomy): Bacteria > Pseudomonadota > Gammaproteobacteria > Burkholderiales > Gallionellaceae > Sideroxyarcus. Next base: position 123,200 of record DAIDAG010000059.1, read on the forward strand.
TCATCAAGGACAAGACCAAGAAGCCGCGCATTCTGACCATCACTCAGAGCACTTACGACGGCGTGATGTACAACGTGGAAATGCTGAAGGCGATGCTGGACGGCAAGATCGATGCGCTGCATTTCGACGAAGCCTGGCTGCCGCACGCGGCGTTCCACGATTTTTACATGAGTATGCACGCCATCGGGCGCGGCCGTCCGCGCGCCAAGGAATCCATGATCTTCTCCACGCAATCCACGCACAAATTGCTGGCCGGCTTGAGCCAGGCCTCGCAGATTCTGGTGCGCGACAGCGATACGCGCAAGCTCGATCGCGACTGCTTCAATGAAGCCTACCTCATGCACACCTCCACTTCGCCGCAGTACGCCATCATCGCCTCGTGCGACGTGGCGGCGGCGATGATGGAACCGCCGGGCGGTACGGCGCTGGTGGAAGAAAGCATCTGCGAGGCGCTCGATTTTCGCCGCGCCATGCGCAAGGTGGATGCCGAGTTTGGCGCGGACTGGTGGTTCAAGCTGTGGGGCCCCGACTACCTGTCGGAAGAAGGCATGGCCGAGCGCGAAGACTGGGTGCTGCGCACCGAGGATCGCTGGCACGGCTTCGGCAAACTCGCCGAAGGCTTCAACATGCTCGATCCGATCAAGGCGACCGTCATCACGCCGGGGCTGGATGTCGACGGCGATTTTGCCGACAGCGGCATCCCGGCCAGCATCGTCACCAAATACCTCGCCGAGCACGGCGTGGTGGTGGAGAAATGCGGCTTGTATTCCTTCTTCATCATGTTCACCATCGGCATCACCAAGGGCCGCTGGAACACCATGGTGACCGAGCTGCAGCAGTTCAAGGACGACTACGACAAGAACCAGCCGCTGTGGCGCGTGCTGCCCGAGTTCATTGCCAAGAATCCGCGTTACGAGAAGATCGGCCTGCGCGACCTGTGCGACCAGATCCACGGCATCTACAAGGCCAACGATGTGGCGCGCCTGACCACCGAGATGTATCTGTCCAGCATGGAGCCGGCGATGAAACCGTCGGATGCGTTTGCCAAAATGGCGCACGGAGAAATCGATCGCGTTTCCATCGACGACCTGGAAGGGCGTATCACCGCGGTGTTGCTGACACCCTATCCGCCGGGCATTCCCCTGCTGATCCCGGGTGAGCGCTTCAACAAGACCATCGTCGATTACCTCAAGTTTGCGCGTGATTTCAACAGGCGGTTCCCCGGTTTCGAGACCGATATTCACGGACTTGTGGCGGACAAAGGCAACGGAGATTGCGTGTACTACGTCGACTGCGTTAAATAGCGGTTTCCACGTTTCATGCCCGGGGGCTGACATAGAGAATGCCAGGTACGGCATATGAGTGAAGACAACGACAAGCTGCGCATCGACAAATGGCTGTGGGCGGCCCGCTTCTTCAAGACGCGCAGCCTTGCTGTCGATGCCGTGGAAGCCGGCCGGGTGACGATGAACGAGGCGCGCATCAAGCCCGCCAAAGCCATCGGCCCCGGCGACCATCTGGTCATCCGCCTCGGGCAATATCATTTCGAAGTCGAAGTACTGGGACTTTCCAACAAGCGGGGTCCCGCATCGGAAGCGCAGAAGCTTTACCGCGAAAGCGATGAAAGCAAAGTGCGGCGGGCCGAGATCGCCGCGAATCTCAAGGCACTGCCGCAACCGGCATTCAAGGGCAGACCGACCAAACGTGACCGGCGCGAGATAGAGCGTTTCGAATCCACAACCGGCCGCAGCTCGAAGAGCGCGTGGGGCGATTTCGAGTAACGGGGTTGGTGCCGCAACTTTCATGGCCACTATTCAATATGACGATCGAAACCGGCAGCAAACCGCGTAAAACCACATGGCGCAACCTTGCCATCAATATATTGCTGTTCGCCGTTGTCGTCGTCGGCATCCGTACCTGGCAACAACGAGACATGATCAGCGGCGCGGCGCCGGCCCTGCGTGGCGCCACACTGACAGGACAACCCTACATCCTGCCCGCGCATCCGGCGCAGCCCGTGCTGGTGCATTTCTGGGGAACATGGTGCCCGATCTGCCGTGCAGAACAGGGTTCTATCGCCGCCATCGCGCACGATCATCCGAATATCATCACCGTCGCCATGCAAAGCGGAAAACCGGAAGAGGTTGCGAGGTACATGCGTGAACAGGGAATCGACTTTCCGGTGGTGAATGATGCCGACGGCGGCATCTCCAACGCGTGGGGAGTGCACGCAGTCCCTGCCAGTTTCATCATCGCGCCCGATGGGAAGATACGCTTTGTCGAGGTCGGCTATACCTCCGGGCCGGGACTCAGATTTCGACTTTGGCTGGCGGGAATAATCTGATTCCGAACCAGGCTAAAAAAGCTCATCAGAAATGCCGGCATAGCCATGTATCATGCCCAGGCAAGTGACGCGACAATATGCAGACATATCGGCCAAGCATGCATGGGACAGGTATTTGAGACAGGATATTTTATAATTTTCACGACCCTATGAATGACATAGAAGCCCTCGCCGAAAGCCAGCTGAACGACAAGCACTACCTGCAGAGCGTGACCCATCTGGGGGATACTCGCTCCATCGTTGCCAACCGCGAAATTTACACATCCACCGGGATGAAGCTGATCGGCGCGGGTATGCAGATCGACAGTTCGCTGTATGACCGCTTGCTCCAGCATAAACTCGTCCCGCCTCTGGATCAGAGCCTGACCACCGAGGACGCCGTCAATGGCGCAAGCCTCATGGAACAGGCGACACGGATGATGCAGGAGGACAAACAGCTGGCCCTGATACAGTCCGTCAAATCGGACGGGCAGACGTTGGCATCCGTGTTAAAGCAAGTGCCGCTGAATCCAGCCATCGCATTCAAACTGACCGTCATGCGCGAGACCAATGCGGATCTTTTCAAGCGCAGCATCTTTGTTGCGCTGGTCAGTATCTATATCGGCATGAAGGTCCACATGGACAAGAACCAGCTCAAGGACCTTGCCACGGCAGCAATGCTGCATGACATCGGGCTTTTGCATGTCGATCCGAAACTGCTGGAGCGGGGATACAGAATGTCGGAACCGGAGCGGCGCCATTTGTACGTTCATTCCGTGACCGGTTGGATGATTCTGAAGACGTATCCGGAGTACAGGAAGCGAGTGCTGGATGCGGTCTTGCAGCACCATGAGCGCTTGGACGGCAGCGGTTATCCGCGGGGTTTGAAATCAGGCGAGATAGGACAGTTCGCACAGATAATCGCCGTGGCCGAGATCGTGGCAAGCCGCTCTGGCAGTGATAATGACGCACACAGCTGGTCCAGGCTGGAAACCATCCTGAAACTGAATTTGCGCCGATACGGCAGAAACCTGGTTCCCTGCCTCAAGATATTTTATCAGGATGAAATCGAGGCACCACCCTGCTCGGAGATCGACATGCAGGCCGCGCTGGAGAAGATGTCGGGGATCTCGATCATATTCGCCGCCTGGGAAAAAGCACGGAGCGAATGCGATGTGAAGATACCGGCCTGCGCTTTTATCGACGAACGCATGTCGAATCTCAGGATGGAAATCATCGATGCCGGGCTCAATCCCTATGTGGAAGACAACCAGCTGTTCGGGCTGGAAGGGGACGCCGAAGCCTGTTTTGATGCAAGGATGTTGCTGGATGAAACGATGTGGCAACTCAGTAACATTCTGCGGGAGATGCAACGTCGCTGGCCCGCTGTCGATTCGGAAGAGCCGTCGCCTGGATTCAAGGCTGCAAAGGCATGGATGCAGGAGGTCAAGGCGTTGCTGTAAAGCACAACAACGCACATTGGCCGGGTAACGATTATTCCTTCACCGGCGGCGTGGCGCGATATTGACCCTGGAACGCGAGCATCCATCCAGGATATTCCGGTGACAGTGCACTTGCCTCATCCAGCGTCTTTAACTCCGCTTCAGCCAGAACCAGTTTCGAGGACGCAAGATTGTCCTTCAGTTGTTCCATCCGGCGCGCGCCGATGATGATGCTCGACACCTGCCGTTTGCTCAAGATCCACGCCAATGCGACTTGCGCAACGGATACGCCGTGCGCCTTTGCGACCGGTTCCATCGCAGCCAGGCAGGTGTATGCCTTGTCCTTGTTCAGCGGCGGGAAGTCAAAGTTCGCACGGCGCGAGCCTTCCGGAGCAACCTGATCGCGTTTGAACTTTCCCGACAGGAAGCCGCCTGCCAGCGGACTCCACACCATGAGCCCCAGTTTCTGGTCCTGCAGCAAAGGGAATACCTCGCGCTCAAGATCGCGGCCGGCGATCGAATAATAGGCCTGCACGCTCGCGAACTCGCTCCAGTTGTGGAGCCTGGAGATCCCCAGGGCCTTCATGATTTGCCAGGCTGCCATATTGCACAGGCCGATGTAACGAACCTTTCCTGACTTCACGAGATCGTTCAGTGCAGACAGAGATTCCTCAAACGGTGTAAGCGGGTCGAAGCCGTGCAATTGATAAAGGTCGATATGATCCAGCTGCAGGCGCTTGAGGCTCGCATCGACCTCGTTGAAGATATGAAAGCGCGATTGGCCGCGCCCATTGGGAGATTCATTCATGATGCCGGTGGATTTCGTCGCGACCACGATCTCGTCTCTCGGCAAGCCGTTGTTCCTGATCGCCTGCCCGAGCAGTCTCTCGGACTCCCCCAGCGAGTAGACGTTGGCAGTGTCAAAGAAATTGATTCCACGGTCGAATGCTTCGCGCACCAGCAGGTCGACTTCCGCTTGCTGCAGGCCGCCCATGACCTCCCAGAATCCCTTTGCACCGAAAGTCATCGTGCCCAGGCACAGCTCGGAAACATAGAGTCCGGTATTTCCCAATAGTCGATATTTCATGGCGATAAGCCCCTTTCAAGATCTGGTGAGTGACGGTGATGAAAAAAATGTTAGCCGCCGGACATATTGACTGCCAGCCTCGCCGGAAGTATTTTGAAGAACGGCGTTTTCACGCCTGTCAGGCGACCGACAGTCGCCATTCAATCAATGCCCCGGGTGGCTGCAAACGATGTTCGATAGCGCACGGAACGTCAGTCTAACGGATGTCAAAGTAAGCAGGTGAATCCTGCCGCATGCGGTTCAAGGCACTTGCCAATACGACCGGCATGGGATTCGTGGATCGTAAATCAATTACACAAGGAGATCGACATGAGCGGAATAGCGAAAGTTCTGGTATTGGCCGTGCTTTATGGAATGGCGCTTCCGCAGGCCATGGCCGAGGGCTTCTACGGCGCGCTTGACCTGGGACAAACGAACGAAGGTGATGCGTGCAATAACGGACTGGTCGGGAGTTGCAGCGGCACTTCCACCGCGTTCAGGGTAGGGGGAGGGTATCAATTCGTTCCGATGTGGAGCGCGGAGGTCAGTTATGCCGATTACGGCAATGCCAGTACCGGAGGTCCGGCGGGAGATTGGCGGGCGAGCGGCCTGCAGGCTTCGGGAATCGGCACCTTCCCTGTCTGGAGAGATATTTCGGTGATTGGAAAGGTCGGTCTTGCCCGCACGGATTTCAAGCTGTCCGCGACATCCCGATCTTCCACGACAACCAATCTGGCCGTTGGTGCCGGCGTTCAATACGAGTTCAGCAAGTCCATCGCTTTTCGTGCCCAATATGAGGATCTGGGTACGGTCGGAGATGCCAATACGACCGGTACAACGAAACTGACGCTGCTTTCTGCAGGCGTCCTTTTCAGGTTCTGATCTTGTCGAGCGGCTCCATGATATCGGAGTCGCTTTGATCCGCGTCTTCGTGGCATCGACCTTCTTGTCAACGATGAGACTGGACAGTTCGTTAATTGTCCCGCAACACTGTCTTTCTTACCGTTGATAACAGGAGGGGTCTACATGTATAAAACAAAATTACTGCTTGTTGTTTCAGGTGCTGCTTTGGGCATGTCCCTGCTGTCGGTGGCTCATGCCGCCGAGGGCGACATCAGGCAGGATACGCGCGACATTCGTACGGACAAAAGAGACATCGCGAGGGATAACCGGGATGCGGGACAGGACAAGCGTGAAAGGAATGCGGATGTTCGGGAACGCAACCAGGATCGGCGCGAACTCAACCAGGATAAACGCGAGGGCAATACCGCCGGTGCGGCCAAAGAGCGCAGAGAACTTGGCAAGGACAATGCCGGGATCAGAAAAGACAATCGTGATTTGAACAAGGACCGCGCAGATCGTCGCAATGACAAGCGCGACTTGAAAAAAGACCGTCAGGAACGCCATCGCGACAAGCTGGCAAAACGGAAGTAGTTCGTCCGGCAAGCGGCGGGCCTCGAGCCCGCCGGTCTCACTCATCCGATTGTTGAATCAATCCCGACAGTTGTTCATTCCATGCGTAATGATCGTTGCTAGCGGGCCTGCTTGCGTTCGAAGTCTTCCATGAAGCCCACCAATTGCTCGACAGCCTGGAGCGTCAGTCCGTTGTAGATGGACGCCCGAATGCCGCCGGTCGACCGGTGACCGGCCAGACCCGAGAATCCCGCAGTTTGTGCTTCGGCAAGGAATCGCTTTTCAATTTCCGGGTTGGGTAAATTGAATGTGACATTCATCAGGGAGCGGTCCTTCACGTCGGCTCTTCCGCGATAAAAGCCATTGCTGCCGTCCAGCGCGCCATACAGGAGCGCGGCTTTGCCGCGGTTGATTTCGGCCATGCGCGACAGGCCGCCGATGTCGTTGAGCAGCCAGCGCGTGATCAGCAGCACGACGTAGATCGCGAACACGGGTGGCGTATTGAAGATGGAGTGAGCCTGGATCTGGCTGCGGTAGTCCAGGAATCCGGGGAGATCGGTCGGCGCATCCTTGAGCAACTCGTCCCGTACCAGGACAACGGTCACGCCGGCAGGACCGATGTTCTTCTGCGCATGGGCATAGATGAGCGAGTATCGCTCGGCCTCGCAGGGCTGCGACAGGAAGTCCGACGACATGTCGCACACGCGGGGAACATCGTCCCGGCCCAGCACGCGGTGGAACTGCAGTCCTTCCACCGTTTCGTTCGAGATGTAGTGGAGATAGGGCGCGTCCGGCGAGTAGGCCAGTTCCTCGTCTCCCGGTAGCCGCCGGAAGCCATTGGCCTCGCCGCTCCAGAGCACGCGGATCCCGCCTTCGCGCCTGGCTTCGGCCAGTGCTTTCCCGCTCCAGTAGCCGGTGTGCAGATATTCTGCGGGCGATGTATTGCCGCGCAGCAAGGTCATCGGGATCATGGAGAACTGCTGGGTCGCACCGCCTTGCATGAACAATACGTGATAGTTGTCGGGCAGCCCCAGCAGCTTGCGCACATTGGCTTCCAGTTCCGCGACGACCGCGGCGAACCAGTCCGAACGATGGCTGATGCCCAGCACCGACAGGCCGACTTCAGGCACTTCCATGATGGATTGCTGAGTCTGCAGCAACACGCTCTCGGGCAATGCGCCCGGTCCGCCGGAAAAATTGAGGTTGTTGAGTGGGTTCATTTGCATGCGATTATTTGCCGGTCAGACGGAAAAGAAAATCCCTGAATGCATTTTTGACTTTGAGCATGTGGACTTGCTTGTAGGGAAACAGCAATTCCGGGTCCATGGCATGCACGACCATGGTGTGGTCGATCTCGAAAATGAAGAGCTGTCCATCCCTGGCTTCCGCACAATCGATGCAGAGGTAATCGAGCCCGGTGCGCCGATGTATCGCCTCCAGCGCCGCATGATGGCGTAGCGCAAAGTCGTCGAAGTGTTGCATGAAGGCGGCTTCTTCCTCCCGTTTTTTTGCATCCTCGTACATGCCTGCATTCACGTAATGGATCATCCAGTGCGACGATATGCCCATGTGGCAGGCATAGGGCTTTCCGTCGATCAGGACCACGCGGTACTTGCGGAACAGTCCGTCCTTGCCGCTGTAATCGATGAAACGCGACAGGAAGAATGCTTCGCCCCCAACTTTGGCGAGATAGGCTGCGAGCTCTTCGGGGCGCTCGATCCTGTCGAGATCGCGCCCGGCGTGGGAACCGACCGGGCGCACGATGATCGGGAAATCACAACCTGCAAACTGCCCGGATAGCGGGACGTTGCCCGCCGCGATTTCCAGTAACACCGAGCGGGAAGCGTGCAGTGTCGGCGGGATGAGCAGGCCCGGCGCATCCTGCAAAAGCCTGCTGGCGGCTTCGCGCCCGGTTGGCGGAATCAATTGCGGTTTGTTGATGACCGGCTTGGGCCAATGCGCCAGCGGCTGTTCCAGCGCCGCGAGCGTCGCGCGATTTTCATCGGATTCGCAAATGGCGACAAACACGGCGTCGTGCTCGGGAATGGGCAAAGCCAATGGGTCGTGCGGAGAGACGTAATAAAAGATCAGGTCGACGTCGCTGTTTTCCAGCAGGCAATCGAGGGGCGTATTCTCGGAGATGTCGCCCGGTACGGACAACATCAGCACGCGCAGTTTTGCGGGCTGGGTGGCAGCGGCCAGGCGATAGATGCGCTTTTGCTGCAGGGCCAGGGACTGGATGGACAGCCCAAGTTCGCGTTGGCCGAAGCATTGCACGATAACGGACAGGTTCAACCAAAGTTCAGCATCAGCTGTGTTCTGGCCGGCACGATCCAGCATCTCCTGGCCGAGCGGTCGAAGATCGGTGCCGGCGATGCTCGCGCGAAGAAAAGGGGCAAGCCCGAGGAAGGCCGTCTCGGGCTGAACCTGGCTGTCGGTGGTGGAGGTAGTGATCAAATTTATTGGCTGTGTTTTATCGTTATTCGAGATGCCCAGCGTTCCGGACAGTTTCATTTCCAGTATCTCACGAATGCTGCCAAGCCAAGGATATCCTCCCGCATCGCTATCAAAAGCTGGAATAGAAGGACGTAAGCTAGGCTAAAGGGCGCTTTGATTGCCGCTCAGGCTGTCGCGGATGAAACGTGATGGGCACGGTCGAAGGCGGAGCGGCCTTCAGGATATGTTTCTTCATCTTGCCCATGACATGCATCTCGCAATTCCTGCAGTCGAACTGCAATGTCAGGTGTTCGCTGCCGTTGATCAGGGTCATCGGTTCGGCGCGCACCTGGCCTTGCACACCGATCACGCCCTTGGCCTGCTTCGGGCACAGGCTCAATGAATAGCGTATGCAGTGACGCGTGATCATCAGCGGGACTTCCCCGGCTTCTTCGTGCGCCTCATAAGCGGCCTCGATCAGCTTCACCCCGTGTTTCGCATAAAAGGCACGCGCAGCGGAATTGTAGACATTGGCGAGGAATGAAAGAGACTCCTCCGGGTATCTTGCCGGCGGCTCCACTGCCGCTTTGCGCAACGGACGAACGTAAGCTCCGAGGCGTGCGGCTTCAAGTTTTTCCACTGCATCGCGGCGCAGTTTGTTTGCCAGCGAACTTGGCACGAACCACGGTTGTGTCCAGTTGACGGTAAGCTTGCCAAATTCGAAATCGGTATTGCCGAAGCGTGCCAGATGTTCGCGCACGCTGTCTTCCGCTTCTGCCGGATGCTGCGCCGGCTGTTTTTCGAAGGAGGCGCAGGAGGTTACCGTGATGCTGTCTTCATCCCGCAGCGCAAGCGAAAAACCATCCGCAGTCTCGGCAAAGACGGCGTCCACACCGATGCGGCGCTCGGCGGATTTCTTGGTGAGCGCCTGTTCCCATGCATGGTCGCGGTTGCGGCTGATCGCCAGCCCCGGGCGCAAGCCATGCAATGCGTGCATGGGCTCGTTCGGGTACACGCGCCAAACCTTGCCTTTGCGCTCGACCACGTTCGCCTGCAAGCCGATCACCTCGCGCTTGTGCAGGTAGTTCAACCCGTCACTGTTGGACAGGTCTTCGTTCGATTCCATCTCGAACCATTTGTCGCCGACCTGCGTCACGGCGCCCAGTTCCAGACCGACAAAGGTGGGCGTGTCGAACGCGCCGATGTCGGCCTTCCGTCCGTTCGAGAAATAATCGGTCGCGCCGCGGTGGAATGTCTTGTCCGGGTCCGGCGTGAACAGCAGCTTCGTCTTGCCGCTGGATGCCGCATGCAATTCGGGGCGCTCGTTCATTATTCCGTCCAGCAGCTGTCGGTAGTGGCCGGTGATGTTCTTCACATAAGCCGCTTCCTTGTAGCGTCCTTCGATCTTGAAGCTGCGCACGCCCGCGTCGATCAGGGCGCCCAAATTGCCGCTCTGGTTGTTGTCCTTCACCGACAACAGGTGCTTCTCGAACGCGACGACCCCGCCTTGCGCATCCTGCAGCGTGTAGGGCAGGCGGCAGGCTTGCGAACAGTCGCCGCGATTCGCGCTGCGCCCGGTGTGTGCGTGACTGATGTTGCACTGGCCGGAATAGGCGACGCACAGCGCGCCGTGGATGAAGTGTTCGATCACGGTGTCGGCAGGCACGGCAGCGCGCACCTTGGCGATCTCCTGGATGGTCAGTTCGCGCGCCAGCACGATCTGCGAAAAGCCGACGTCGGCCAGGAAGCGCGCCTTCTCCGGCGTGCGGATGTCGCATTGCGTCGATGCGTGCAGATCGATGGGCGGCAGGTCGAGTTCCAGCATCCCCATGTCCTGCACGATCAGCGCATCCACGCCCGCGTCGTAACAGTCGTAGGCCAGCTTGCGCGCCGCGTCCAGCTCGGCATCGTGCAGGATGGTGTTGAGCGTGACATAGATCCGCGCGTGGAAGCGGTGTGCGTACTCGACCAGTCCCGCGATGTCGGCGAGCGAATTGCCGGCCTTGTCGCGCGCGCCGAACGCAGGGCCGCCGATGTACACCGCGTCGGCGCCATGCAGGATCGCTTCGCGTCCGATGGCGGAAGTCTTCGCGGGAGCGAGCAGTTCGAGCGGCTGGGATGAATGGTGTGCAGACATGCGCCGGAATTATACCGGAAGAGGGGTTCGCACCCTGGCGCCGCAACTCTCCAACTGGTAACACCAAATTCTTGTGAGGATAAATAGCATAAATAATTAATTTATTTTTAATATGGAGCCAGTAAATTTGCGCGGTCGTTAATTTTGAGTGAAGACGCGTAAATAAAATGCTTGCCTAGAACGAAGACGAAACACCCAAGAAAGCCAGAATAGAAATCATCCCGATGATCGACGTGATGATGTTTTTATTGGTATTTTTTGTATTGATCAGCCTGAACGTGATTCCCGCCCTGGGGATCAAGACCACTCTGCCGGGCTC
>DAIDAG010000070.1 GCA_027310725.1 Sideroxydans sp.
GGGCAATCAGTGCGCCCTGGCTGTGGCCGATCACAATGATTTGCGGCGTGCGTGTCTGTTCGGCCAGGCGGTTGACGGCATTGCGCAATGCCGTGGCGCTCTTGTCGAGCGCGTCGCGGTCATTGTAGGTGAAGCAGGCCGTCTGCTGTCCCTGGAAAGCAAGCACCTGCGCCAGTCCGCGGAATTCTCCGGATGAGCCAAAGCAGCCGTGTGTCAGCACGTTGACCGGCTGGCTGGTATTCAGGCGCAGGGTGCGGTCCGGATTGTCGGTGCAGGGCCCCAAGCCCGGTATGTTCAGGCTGACATCGACAGGAGGAAGCTTGCCCTGTTCGATGTAATAGTAGGCGGGATCCGGTCTTCCTGATGTGGCACAACCGCCCAGCATGAAAAGGGAAAAAGCCAGACAGGCCAGGGACAGTTTATTGCATGCTTCGTTGGCAGCGCGCGGATTCAGTCCCATGGTATTTTTTTCGGCTCATAGAGATGCAACCATGTTACGCGCCTACTCCTGTGCCTGCAGAAATAATCGGATAGATTCCCCCGGTGCAAAATGTATAGCTCTGGGAAAAGCATTTCGATGCTGTCCTCTTTGAATTGCCTTTGAATTGGGGTTCTTCAACGTCGTTTGCACCAGCCCTTCAATTCCGTTTGCCCCAGCCCTTCAATTCCGTTCGTCCTGAGCTTGTCGAAGGAACGAGCGGCGCGCAGCTCCGTAGGTCGGGTTAGCGCAGCGTAACCCGACGCTACCGCTGCTCCTATCAATGCTGTCGGGTTACGCTACGCTAACCCGACCTACGGGGCTGATGCGTTTACTGCGATGCTGTCCTCTTTGAATTGCCTTTGAATTGGGGCTCTTCAGTTTGTTTGCCCCGAGCCCTTCAATTCCGTTCGTCCTGAGCTTGTCGAAGGAACGAGCGGCGCGCAGCACACGCTTGCCCCACTAACTTGGGTGCGTCATGCCGATTGCGAAACGCTCCTGCAATCCTCAACCAAAATGCCGCGCACCGCAGCCTCATACTGCTCTTCACGCCAGGGTTCCTTCAGCGCCGCCGCGTACCATTCCCGCATCGACTCCAACTCAAGCAGGCGCGCTACATACTGCATGGCAGCCGGCTTCAGTTGCAAACCATAGGTCTGTACCCGGAACGTGACCGGCGCATAAAAAGCATCAACCGCAGTGAATTGCGGCCCGGCCAGAAACGGACCGCCGAATTTTTCCAGCCCTTTCAACCACAGCGCATTCAGGCGCTCCAGCTCAAGCGCAAGCGGCGCGGCAATATCGACCAGCGGGGCGCGGATGCCGCAATTCATGCCGCAGCGCTGCCTCAGCTCAAAGAAGCCGGAATGCATCTCCGCCGCAGCGCTACGCGCAAATGCACGTGCGGCCGCATCCGACGGCCACACATGCCCGTGCCGTTCGGCCAGATATTCAACAATGGCGAGCGAATCCCACACGCGCAGCTGTCCGTCTTTCAGGCAGGGAACCCTGCCCGACGGCGACACATCGGCGATGGTCGTCCCGTCCGGTGCATTGCCAAAAGGAATAAGCGTCTCAGTGAACGGAATGGAAAGCTCGCGCATCAGCACCCAGGGGCGCAGAGACCACGAGGAATAATTTTTGTTGGCAATGAAGAGTTCGTACATATTGCTATGCCTTTCCATATAACCCGAAGAATCTATTATTGAGGTTTCCATATTTGGCGACAACAAGAAACCTGTTACCTCGTCATTCCGGCCCTTCGACAAGCTCTGGGCAGGCTAATCTTCGGTCAGGCCGGAATCCAGTCAGCTCCGTAGGTCGGGTTAGCGCAGCGTAACCCGACGTTGCTGCTGCGTGCGTCTCATGCTGTCGGGTTACACCCGCAAGGGGTAGGCCGTGGTTGTACCAAAGGCAGGCAATCCACTACGCAGCAAGCTGCGTGTGGAATTGATACTACGGGGCTAAAGCCCCAACAACACACGCACCGCTGCGCTAACCCGACCTACGGGGCTCCTCCGTTCGTGGTGAGCTTGTCGAACCATGAACGGTGGACGCCTAACATTCAGCGTGTTACCCATCGAACCCTTCGACAGGCTCAGGGCGAACGGACTTAATCGGCGTTTCCTTAGCTAAGAAATAAATCCGTCCCCAATTTTTACTTGCAGACTTACGGTTTGCGGCGTTTGGAGGGAAGGTGTTGTTTGCCCTGCACCAGATCCTTGGTCGGAATCCAGCTGCGCTTCGACTTGGGCTTGTCGGTCTGGATGTTCTTGCCCTGGGGGCTGTGTTGAGCCGCCTTGTAGCTCTGAATCGCCGCCAGCAGCTGCTCCTGGGTGACCTGAATGCTTGGGTGCTTTTCCTTGGGATCAAAGTTGGTGAGCTGTTGCTTGAGGCGGACCAGCCGGGTGGCGCTGTCGTCCTTGGCGCGCTGCCCCGTCATCATCGCCTGCGCCTCGGCAGAGAGGGTATAGCCACCCTCTGCCTCGGCGATCAGGCCACAAACGCCCATGCGCGCAAACGCGTCCACCAGTTTGGACTTCACCGGAATCTCGCCGTGCTGGGCCATGGCCAGCGCGGTGATGATCTCGTCCAGCGTGGCCGGGCGACGCTTGGCCGCAACGGTGAGGGACAACAGCAGGGCGGCATCGTCGTCGTAAACAGGGTACATGGTGAACCTTTGCAGAGTTAGCGTGCGTCCGAGACGGACTTGAGGGCGAGAGTTTAATGGATGCGGGCTGATTAAGGCGGGTAACCGGTAGCCTTTGCCACAGTTTCCAAGCGAGACGGGTCAGCTTCGGTTTTACTCTTCATTTCGGCGAGCTACCAAAATTATTGTGATGCTGACCCCTTTGAATTGATGTTGTGCCCTTAATTCTACTGACTATTTCGATGGCTTCCAGTATGACTCAAAGAGGCTTATCGCCTCCGAGGGGCCGACTTCTTTTCTTATATATCCAATGGTGTCTTCAATGCAAATTCTTCCGCACAAATGGAGATCTTTTACTAGTCGAATCGTGTTCTTAAGTAAAAATGGCGTAATGGCGATATTTCGTTTTAACAACCTACGTACGGATTCTGTTACCGTAAATTGGTGCCGAATTAATAGATACACACTCTTTATGGCGCAATAATCTATATCACTCGATTTTGTATTGCTCAGAATCTGTTCGTTTATTGTTAGTAAGCGATCTTCCAATTCACGCATATTCATGCCTGTCGTTTCTAGTGATGCGCCATTTACAGACCATGCCAACATATCAACGTTATGGCAAAATTTTGACATGGCGCTGTCAATTGTTTCTCCTTCTTGTAGAGTCCAAATATCAACTCTAGCTTTATCAAGAAAAACCTTTGGATGGCCGAAATAATTTAATGTGTAATTAGGGAAAACAATTGCTAAATGTTTAAGCAACTCTTCATTTCTGGCATCAACAATAACGTCGATATCATCCCAATACTGCAATTCCCCTAAATATGTCGCACGAACGAATCCGCGCACGATCCATCCTTGCTTCTTTTCAGGCAATAGAAATTGTATCTGCTTGGAAGCACTTTTCATGGCATCGTCAAAACTTAAATGATTAACACTTTCTTTCAATTCCAAAATCTCGGCGTTAATTTTCTCGTGCTCACTGTCGGCACTTGGGCTGAAATCATAGTAATTAATGAGTGTTTCGTAGTCTCGGAATAGATAAATTGGCATTCCTTCACGTCTATATCTTGCGCCAGACCGTACTCTTACTGTTCTCGTTCTCATGTCATGCTCAAAATCACTAGTGCAGAGCAATCTCTTTGTTCGATAGTTGACGGCTACAGAATTAGCCGAAAAGTTAAAACCTCTTAAAGCTTTGAGTATGTCTGTAGAGTCAACGTATTCATATGTACCCATCACGTCGATGTAATTCCCATCATTTAAGTAGACGCGATGCCCGCCAAAACTGGTTCGCGTTGATTTAAAACCCAGTCTGACAAGTCGCTTATTAATGTCCTCTACAGTAAAAGGAACAATGCAATCGATGTCCCCAGCATATTTATAACCTAGGGCGGCATTTCTCACCCAACCGCCAACAATCCAAAGCTTGTCGTCAAATACTGTGGCTAACTTATCAAGTTCGTTGTCGTAGCCATATCTCGTGAGGGCATTAAGTGTTGTCTTTGCACTCTCCTGCAACGTTAAAGATCCATCAATTCGATCTAAAGCTACTATCTGGCGTGCGCGACCAATAGCCGTTGAAATAATTAGTCCAAAATAAAATACTCCAATAAGAGCTTCGAATGCGGGGATCAGTGCTGTAGTAGATGTTGCATCACAAGTTTTGCAAACATCTGCAGATATGTTGGCTACGATCGCCGCGGTAGAAAATACTATTGCAGTAATTAACGATAATGCGTCAGTTGTAAACGAGACCGGAAACCACACAATATAGATTAGAGAAAAAGCAACGATTGTATGCAAGAATTGTGTAACAAGAATTATTAGAGTGCGCTCAGTCGAATACGGCGAGTAATTCTTGTGGAACACTGGGCGCAACAATACGGTGCGCAATTGATATTGAATGCTGTCAACTATAAATACCAACGCCCATATGCCAAAGAAGACCGGGCGAACAGATAGTGACGCTGCAATTACCAAAAATATTAAAGTAAAGGCTGCTGTCAAAACAACATAAATGTCAGTTACGTGAGGTCGGCTGTAAGATCTGCCATTTTCACTCCTCTGAAAGAAAGGTGATACCCACGATATAGGAGACAATAGTCTTAGCAACCATACAATATCCCGGACACCATTAAGAATCCAAAATTCGCTCTTTTCAGACCATTGGCCCGTCTTGTGATAGGGGAACTTCTTGGAGTTAATTGGCATAGTGGTTCGTATATTCTTTAGCGTTTCGCCGTCAATATTATTAGACGTAACTATAAGGACTAGGCGGAATTATTGGAGTCAGTTTGCTTTTTGCCTTAGCCTGTTGCCAATAATATTGTGATGCTAACCCCTTTGATCATGTTGAGCTCTTAAATGTGCTTGCGTTAGGTTAAGCATTTGTTGTGCGTTTCCATCGCTTAATTGCCCAGTCCGCAAGGTGCTCTGATCGTTCACATATTTCCTTTTCCCCCCAACTCTCAAAGTCTTTCCCGACTCTTCTAGCGCTTGCAAACATTGAGTCCACTTCAAAATACGTCTTCTTATTGTGGAATTCACTCTGTGCGACCACTTCATTCATGGCTGTTGAAAGAGGAATTAGGTTCGCCCATAAGTCCTTTAGTTTGGCATGTTGCGGTTTGGTAACCACCTCGCTCCACGCATCGCAATAGCTACGCGGCATTACGTGTTCAATTGAAAAGTCATTGGTTTTAGGTTGGTCCAGACCAAGGCTTTTGTCGTATTCCAGTACGACGTATTTTGCAATCGCAGCCCCATACAATGGCCTAGTCTTTATAGATTCGCGCATTCGTTCATCGGTTGGCCATTCGATTGTTAGGCGCTTCATGATTACAGATTCAATGGCTTCCGCTGTAGGGTGACCATCAACTGATGACCACATCGTACGAAATAAACCCAGCAAACCGGTTGGCTCAATACCGCAAATGGCCCTTCTTACTAGAAATGACTCAATTGTGTCTAAGCAGCCGATCACATCTACCTTTGATATTTTGGGTATCCGGAACTTGTGATTGATTTTGGTTCACAGTTCCCCGGCCTCGATCATGCGCACCAGTGTTGAAATGTCCGCCCCGTAGTTCTTTTCCGGTTCTTCCTTTTGCGTTGAAGGGAATGAGCACAACGAGTAA
>DAIDAG010000071.1 GCA_027310725.1 Sideroxydans sp.
GGGCAATCAGTGCGCCCTGGCTGTGGCCGATCACAATGATTTGCGGCGTGCGTGTCTGTTCGGCCAGGCGGTTGACGGCATTGCGCAATGCCGTGGCGCTCTTGTCGAGCGCGTCGCGGTCATTGTAGGTGAAGCAGGCCGACTGCTGTCCCTGGAAAGCAAGTACCTGCGCCAGTCCGCGGAATTCTCCGGATGAGCCAAAGCAGCCGTGTGTCAGCACGTTGACCGGCTGGCTGGTATTCAGGCGCAGGGTGCGATCCGGATTGTCGGTGCAGGGCCCCAAGCCGGGTATGTTCAGGCTGACATCGACAGGAGGAAGGTTGCCCTGTTCGATTTGATAGTAGGCGGGATCCGGTCTTCCTGATGTGGCACAACCGCCCAGCATGAAAAGGGATAAAGCCAGACAGGCCAGGGACAGTTTATTGCATGCTTCGTTGGCAGCGCGCGGATTCAGTCCCATGGTATTTTTTCGGCTCATAGAGATGCAACCATGTTACGCGCCTGCTCCTGTGCCTGCAGAAATAATGGGATAGATTCCCCCGGTGCAAAATATATAGCTGTGGGAAAAGTATTGCGATGCTGACTCCAAATCAGACTCTATCACTACAAACTTATCCGTTCGCCCTGAGCCTGTCGAAGGGTTGCGGGTTCTCATCCAGCATGCGAGCACATTCGGCCATCACAGACTGGCCCAACTCGGACTGGTAGCGGGGATCCAATGCCTCTTGCAGCTCATGGCTGACATGCAGCCCTGCCTCGCGCGAGGTGGATTCGGCAAGCTGCCGCGCCAGTTGGTCGCTCAAGCCGGCAAGGTGCTGACGCAGAGCCAGCAATAGCTTGCGCTTGCTGCGTGCCAGCCAGTCTGCAGCGAGAGTGCTGCACTGCGCCTGGGTGAGCCATTGCCCGTGCTCGTAATGCACGCGCAGACGCTCCGCCACCAGGGCGAAGATCAGCGCGACCAGCACGCCGCGCTCGGTCTCAGTGGTGGTGGGGGCTTGGGGTTCGGTCATGGCGTGGTTTCATTCAAGGGCTGGCAGTGTGGTAGGGCGTTCTATTCGAGCCCGGCCCCTTTAGTCTTTTCCGTTCGCCCTGAGCCTGTCGAAGGGTGCCGGGCTTATCACTGCGGACCTACGGTTTGCGGCGTTTGGAGGAAAGGTGCTGTTTGCCCTGCACCAGATCCTTTTTCGGAATCCAGCTGTTCTTCGACTTGGGCTTGTCGGTCTGAATGTTCTGGCCCTGGTGGCTGTGTTGAGCCGCCTTGTAGCTCTGAATCGCCGCCAGCAACTGCTCCTGGGTGACCGGAATGCTTGGGTGCTTGACCTTGGGATCAAAGTTGGAGAGCTGTTGCTTGAGGTGGGCTAGCCGGGTGGCGCTGTCGTCCTTGGCGCGCTGCCCCGTCATCATCGCCTGCCCCTCGGTAGAGAGGGTATAGCCACCCTCTGCCTCGGTGATCAGGCCACAAACGCCCATGCGCGCAAACGCGTCCACCAGTTTGGACTTGGCCGGAATCTCGCCGTGCTGAGCCATGGCCAGCGCAGTGATGATCTCGTCCAGCGCGGCCGGGCGACGCTTGGCCGCAACGGTGAGGGACAACAGCAGGGCGGCATCGTCGTCGTAAACGGGGTACATGGTGAACCTTTGCAGAGTTAGCGTGCGTCCGAGACGGACTTGAGGGCGAGAGTGTAATGGATGCGGGCCGGTTAAGGCGGGTGAATCGGTAGCCTTTGCCACAGTTTCCATGGCCTGATGCGGGTGTTGGTTGTTGCGGGGCAGGGCTTTCAGGCGTACTTCGACATCCAGATATTGGTGCTCAATGTAATTGGTTATGGCGAAGATCGGCGCGATCTGTGCACCGCGCTTGGCGGGGAAGCGTTTAGTACACTGAAAAGAAGAAGCCCGGCGATGCCGGGCTTTTATTAATGGAAGGTATTTCGATGCTGACCTCGTTAGCTCAGTTGAATTACGTGTCGCCGTTTGCTGCTTCTGGAGTCGAGTCATCGGCATCATTTCTTGAGTAGAGTGGGCGTTCAGAAACTAAGGTGTCTGGATCAAGAACCCAGCGGTCAATTTGTTCATAGCCGAGGCATGCGCGACCTTGAAGATGAATTGATCCGGACTTCTTGCTTGGCCAGTACAAACCGAGTGGGGCGGTACGCATATATTGATAGACTTTTGTAACCTGAGGTGCTCCGCCAATTGTCTCTGAATGGTGTGAGTCGCGAAGCATATCTCGTACTACTTCGAATGGCTCCATATCCAGCTTGATTGCGCGCGCGACAGCACCGTTTTGTGTGCCGAGTCTTTTCTTGAGTAAATCCTTCGCCAGTTTTGATTGGTCGCCAGCAAAAGCTATTCGTCCAATTGGTTCGGTACCTTCAATATCTGGTCTTCTTCGCAGCTCAACTTGCTTAGTGTCGTTGCAATGCGAAATGTAGTGTGCAGGTTGTGCAACGAATCGACCTTCTGCTGTGTTGAAAGAAATTGACCATAACTCAAATTGCTTCTTTACCCATGAATAACCACCAAAAAGAAACTCCGCACCTGGAGATTCATTTTGTTTGGCAGAAACTAATTGTGATGTCCGAATTAACTCGGCCATTCCGTCGAATACCTTTAGGGCATGGGATTTTAGTGATGTTAAGTCGAGCGAGCCACGTCGTGAAGGAGCATACGAGTCAATTGCGAGTGATAATTGAAGCATCATTGGAAATGCATGACCTGTATAGCCTGCAAAGCAGATGGCGCAATCACTACGAGGAAGTGTGAGAATCTTCGGGCAGGCATCAAAAGTGCATCCATCGCCAGACAAGCGGCTGTCAGATACAAAAACCAGTTCTTCGCAATCACGAAGTTTTCTAATCCAAGCAACGGCTACTGTCATGTTCGGACTTTCTATTGTGAATTAATGGAGACAGGTCACGAATTATCTGGCCTGAACGAAGGATGCTATGTGAGAGACCAATCCTTTCTTCGAAGCTGCGAAAGCTAGTGCCTTTTTTCGTTGCGGCCATCAAGTATTTCGCCCGGTTTGTAGCGCTCGCAATACACCTCAAGTCCTAACTTCATGGTTCATCGGACTTTCCCGTGGGTGACCTGAGCCGGATACAGATCAAGCCCGCCACAGTGGAAATAGATTGCGATCTTGAAATGGTCACGGTTCCTGAATCCACAGGCACGTTTTTGTACAGTTGCAATCTTTGAGTTC
>DAIDAG010000074.1 GCA_027310725.1 Sideroxydans sp.
AACAGACTTGTCGATATACTCTCAATCGAAACTCAATGCAGTAGCTCGTCAGTTAAATGAACGACCACGGAAGACATTGGATTTTGAAACACCCGCCGAGAGATTTAACGCATGTGTTGCGTTGATCGGTTGAGCTGACAGTAGAGGAACGGACGGCAGTGTTAGCGGAGACAAACTGTCAAAATTCGGCCATGAGCTGCCCTTAGCGAGTGTCCGCTGTAGGATGCGAATTCAACAGTAGACATACCAGAGCGGCCCAAGAACTGTAAATCAATCACAAAGTTCGGATATCCTGAATATCATATTAGCCGCCAGCAGGCCATGTACTTCCCTAATTTTTTTCATGATGGCCGCCAAATTCGTAGCGCAGTGCGGACAGCAATTTGTCGCCATAGTCGGCTTCGCCGCGCGACGTGAAGCGGTTGAAAAGTGCGGCAGTCAGCACCGGGGCAGGTGTACCGGATTCGATCGCGGCGATACTGGTCCAGCGGCCTTCCCCGGAATCGGAAACGCGTCCGCCGAATTGTTTGAGGTCGGCATCGCCGTGCAGCGCGTGCGCGGTCAGATCGAGCAACCATGAGCTGACCACGCTGCCGCGCCGCCACAGCTCGGCCACTTCGGCGACATCGATTTCGTAACGGAATACTTCCGGATCGCGCAACGGAGTCGTTTCTGCATCCGCCTGCCGCGGCGCGCCGCCCACGTTGGCGTGGCGCAGCAGATTGAAACCCTCGGCGTACGCAGCCATCATTCCGTATTCGATGCCGTTGTGTACCATCTTGACGAAGTGCCCTGCACCTTCCGGTCCGCAGTGCAGGTAGCCAATCTCTGCCGGGCCGGGTTGGCCTGTGCGGCCTTCGGTGCGCGGCGCGGTTTCCACGCCCGGCGCGAGCGAGGAAAAGATGGGTTGCAGATGTGCCACTGATGTTTTCTGGCCGCCTATCATCAGGCAATAACCGCGATCCAGTCCCCAGGTGCCGCCGCTGACGCCGACATCCACGTAATGTATGGACTTGGAGTGCAGGCTCCTGGCGCGGGCGATGTCGTCCTTGTAATAAGAGTTGCCGCCATCGATGATGATGTCCTCCGCATCCAGCAACGTAGCCAGTTCGGCGATGCCGGCATCCACTACGGCTGCCGGCAGCATCAGCCATATGGCGCGCGGCGAACTCAATTTGTTGACCATGTCCCGCATGCTGGTGGCGGGTGTGGCTCCTTCCTGCGCAAGTGCCCGCACCGCCTCGCTGCTGCGGTCGAACACCACGCATTGATGGCCGGCTTTCAGCAAACGACGCACCATATTCGCGCCCATGCGTCCCAACCCTATCATTCCGATCTGCATATTTATTCTCCAGATTAAATCAACTGACTTCCGGCATGGCAGCCCGGTCAACATGCCATTCGGACGATCCGGCCCGTGCGGCGGGCAATGATTCCCCGTCGATGATCGCTTTCAGTGCGGCGCGTTTGCCTGCACCCGTCACCAGGAATATCCGATGCCGTGCCTGCTGCAGTGTATGCAATCCGAGCGAAACACGCTGCGGCGGCGGCTTGGGCGCATTGAAGACGGCTACAGCGGCATCGCTCAACTCGGTCGCCGGATTGTCCGGAAACAGGCTGGCGGTGTGGCCGTCCTCACCCAGGCCGAGCAACACAAGGTCTAGCGGGGCATAATCATTCAGCAGCATGGCATAATTTCGCGCCGCATCATATGCGCCGTATTCTGCGGCGATGGTATGGATATTCGCCGGCGGAATGGCCACATGGTCGAGCAGGGCGGCATAGGCCATCGTGTCGTTGCGCTGTTTATCGCCGCGAGGCAAGCACCGCTCGTCGCCAAAAAAAACTTGAACGCGCGCCCAATTCACCGGCAGGTAGCGCAACTGTTCGTAACAGCGACGCGGCGTTTCACCACCTGCCAGTGCGAGACGAAATTCGCCCCGGGTAGCGATGGTCTGCGCCGCAAGGTCGGCGACACGTTCTGCCACGCAGGTTGCCAGAGCCGTATCGTTTTCATGGATTGCAAGTTGTGCGGGCTGGAACGTCATTTTTCTCGCTTCATCCTCCGGTTCGCGCATCAGTAAGCCTGTGTATCCGATCCGCCCGGATCCAGCGAATGACGCCAGAACTGGTCTTCGCGATCAAACAGGCAATACGTGCCGCGCGGCCCCCAGCTGCCGGCAGGATAGGTATTGATGAATTCGCGCTCCATCGACCATACCTTGAGAACCGGATCGACCACATGCCAGGCCGCCTCCACTTCGTCTATGCGCAGGAACAGGGAGTGGTCGCCCATGATCACATCGAGCAGCAAGCCTTCGTAGGCATCGTAATCCTCTTCGCCATCCTTGCGGTATGTTGCATCCAGGCTGATGGTACGCGTATGCAGGTCCAGCCCGGGGACTTTGACCTGCATTTCCATTTTCATGCAATCGTCCGGCTGGATGCCGAGCATGATCCAGTTCGGCTGGGGCGGCCCCTGCCTTGTGTGTCGCAACAGATCCTGCGGCGGATTCTTGAAGCGGATGCAGATCGCCGAACTGTTCTGGGCAAGGCGCTTTCCGGTACGCAAATAGAACGGGACTCCGGCCCAGCGCCAGTTATCGATGAACAATTTCATGGCGGCGTAGGTTTCAGTCGTGCTGTCCGGGGCAACATTCTTTTCCTCCAGATAACCCGGAACCGCCTTGCCGTCGATGCTGCCGCCGGCATACTGGCCGCGAAACGCGTGGGCATGCACCGCATTCTGGGTGATCGGGCGTATGGCCTTGAACACCTTCACCTTCTCGTCGCGCAAATGCTCGGCCTCCATGGACAGCGGCGGCTCCATCGCCACCAGGGCCATGAGTTGCAGCAAGTGGCTCTGGATCATATCGCGCAATGCACCCGAACCCTCGTAATAATCCGCGCGACCATCCACGCCCAGCGTTTCGGAATGGGTGATCTGCACATGATCGATGTAGTGATGATTCCACAAGGGCTCAAGCAACAGGTTGGCAAACCGAAACACCATGACGTTCTGCACAGTGCCTTTGCCGAGATAGTGATCGATGCGGAATATCTGCGGTTCGTTCAGGTGCCGATACAGGCTGGCCTGCAGCGTCTGTGCGCTCTGCAGGTCGTAGCCGAAGGGTTTTTCGATGACCACGCGCCGCCAGCCGTTCTTCTGCTGGAGCAGACCGACGCTGCCCAGCTTGTCGACGATGCCGGGATAGTCGGTCGGTCTCACCGCCATGTAATAGACGATATTGGGCGGCAGATCGGGACCGTCATCCAGCAATTTCTGCAGGCGCGAGTAGGCGGTATCGTCGTCCGGCGGAATGGCAAAATAATGCAAGCGCCCGCAAAAGCGCTGAAGTGCGGCCTCGTCGATATCGCGCCCGTGCAGTCCGCGCAATATCCCGCTGACAAATTCCAGCCATTCCGTACGCACGCGCGGCGTGATGTCGCATCCGAGAATGACCATATGATCCGGCAGTCGCTGTGCCGTTTCCAGATGGAACAGAGCCGGGATCAATTTGCGTCTGCTCAAGTTGCCACCGGCACCGAAGATGGTCAATGTGCAGGAATCCAGAGTCTTCATACCGGACATCTTTTCAGTTCAGGCGACAGATCTGGTTTGTTCATGCCGATATTCCTTTTCATTTTTCGATTGGGCGCGGCGAAGTTTCAGCCAGGCATCCAGCGTGCATGCGACCGACCATGCCTGGGCAGGACAGCCTCGCGCCGTGTGCGGCGCATCGCCGTCAAATATTTCGCTCACCGTGCCCAGACCGGCTTTATTGAGATGGCTTTGTAATCCCTCCAGTCGCGACAAGGCCCGTTCCGCATTGCCGCTGACCCGGTATTCCGCCAGGGCATAATGCCCAAGCAGCCATGCCCATACCGTACCCTGGTGGTATGCACTGTCGCGCGACCAGACATCGCCTTGATAATGCGCACGGTAATCGGGACTGGCGGGTGCCAGCGAGCGCAAACCGCAAGGAGTGAGCAGGTGTCGCGCGCAGATGGCAACGACATCCTGCCGGACGTCGGGGTCTAGCGGCGTGAACGGCAGGCTGACGGCAAAAATCTGGTTGGGCCGGATGTCGTCGTTTTTGCCGGCGGGTGCGTCAAGGACATCGAACAGCCCGTTGTGTTTCGGCCGGACAAATCTCTGGAATCCAACTCGGGTCCTTGCCGCCATCGCCGCGTATTCTTTCGCGCACTGTTCATCCTTCAATACGTGGGCGAAATACTCCATCGTCTGCAAGGCGTTGTACCACAGGGCATTTATTTCCACCGGTTTGCCGGTCCGCGGGGTGATGACATTGTCGCCCGCTCGCGCATCCATCCAGGTCAGCTGCACACCGGTTTCGCCCGCGCGCAGCAGACCGTCTGACACATCCATGCCGATGCCGTGGCGTGTGCCCTTGCGATAATGCTCGATGATCTGCCGCAATATCGGCCACGCGTAAGCCAGCGACGGCAAATCATTGATGGCCGAAAAATACGCGCGCCAGGCCTCGATGAACCACAGTGCCGCATCTGCCGTGTTGTATTGGGGGGCCTCGCCATTGCCCGGAAAGAAATTGGGCAGCATGCCGCCGTCCACCAGCGGCAGGTAACCCAGCAACAGGCTGCGTGCCTGCCGGTAGCGTCCGGTTGCCAGCATCAGCCCGGGCAGCGCGATCATGCTGTCGCGCCCCCATTCGCCGAACCACGGGTAGCCTGCCACGACGGCATCGCGCCCGTGGACATCCTGCTCATTGCGAATCACAAAGCTGTCCGTTGCCAGGATCAATTGGTCTATCCATGCGGGTGCCTGTATCAATTCCGGCACGGTGATCTTCGCGCGGGTCAGCATGGCCAGGTCGCGCGCCTGAAAGCGCCGCATCGCGTCTTCCATGTAGTAGGCCGGTTCATCCTCCTCGATGGAAGCGGTCAGCCCGACCCAGTGCCCGGCATGAATGGGAAAGGTCATATAGCCGACGCACAAATGGCGATCCAGGTTGGACAGGCCGCGATCACGCTCCGCGGGCAAATCGAAATCTTCTACCCAATAATCCGCGCTCTGCACCTCGCCACAGCGGGAATGAAAATGCAGGGTAGGGCAGTCCGGATAACTGATATCCAGTTCGCGATCGCTCGTCTGGAAAGAGGGCGAATTGTTTTCAAATCCGGTGATGCCGTGATGATCTCGCACATTGGTCAGCAACCGCACGCGCAATTCCACTTTGCGTTCCGCGGGGTTTTCCAGCAAGCGCCAGGCCAGGCTGGTGCTATGCCTGCCGTACTCCATCCAGATGCGGGCTTCGATCAGCAGGTCATCCAGACGGTAGCGCCAGACCGGCATGCGCCCGTCCAGCCGGAACGACTCTATGGCAAGATGTCCCTGCGGCTCCACTGTACCGCTGCCCCATCGATTGCTATGCAAAGGGGTGACGCGATCACCGTCCAGCAACTCGGCATCGGCCTTGGCAAACAGCAGATTGCGCTGCAAATGCGAGTGAAACGGCGCGATCAGCAATCCGTGGTAACGCCGGGTCAGCGTGCCCGCGACCGTTCCGCCGGCGTAACCTCCTTTGCCGTTGGTCAGCCACCATTCATGCTGTTCCGCAAGTTCGAGCGTGCCGCAGACTTCGCGATCCAGATGTCCCAGCTGTGGCAGCGATTGTTTCATTACTGTCTCCTTGCCCCGCCCATGCCCGCTCTATATGGCTTGGCGATTAAACGGCAGAAGCCGTTATTGGTGTTGCCTTCACCCTTGTCACTCCAGGGACCGATAGCCCGATACCCGCATGCCCCTAGAATTTTTCCATCAGCATTTTTTCCAGCTTGACCTGGTCCGCGGTGAAACCGCGTATGCCCTCGGCAAGTTTCTCGGTGGCCATGGCATCCTCGTTCATTGCCCAGCGGAATTCGGCTTCTGTCATCGGCATCGGTCGCACTTCGGTCACGCCCGTGTCGGCCAGCTTGCGTGGCAGCGAACCTTGCGTGGCTTCCAGTTTTTGCAGAAAAACCGGTGCGATGGTGAGGCGGTCGCATCCGGCCAGTGCCAGAATTTCGTCCATATTGCGAAACGAGGCGCCCATGATGATGGTCTGATAGCCGTGCGCCTTGTAGTATGCGTAGATCTGGCGTACGGAGAGCACGCCGGGGTCTGCTTCAGCCGCAAAATCCTGACCGCTGTGCGCCTTGTGCCAGTCCAGAATGCGTCCGACGAAAGGAGAGATCAGTGTCACGTTCGCTTCCGCACAACAACGCGCCTGGGCAAAGCCGAACAGCAACGTAAGATTGCAATTGATACCCTCGTGCTCGAGGATCGATGCCGCTCGTATGCCTTCCCAGGTCGAGGCGATCTTGATCAGCACACGGTTGCTGGCTATACCCGCGGCGCTGTAAAGACGGATCAGTTTGCGCGCCTTGCTCACTGTGGCCGCAGTGTCAAAGGAAAGCCGTGCATCCACTTCGGTCGAGATGCGCCCCGGAACGTACTTGAGAATCTCCAGCCCGACGCCCACCGCCAGTTTGTCCATCGCATCGTGTGCCTGTTGCATACGGTCGTCGCTTTGCGATTTGCCCCATGCGACCGCATCGGCGATGAGCGGAACGTACTCCGGCAGGGTTGCCGCCTTTAACAGCAGGGACGGGTTGGTCGTCGCATCCTGCGGCCGGTGATGGCTGATCGCGCCGATATCGCCCGTGTCCGCCACGATGACGGTCATTGATTCAAGTTGTTCCAGCAGATTGGCCATATTTATTCCTGAAATTTAGGGGTGCAAAACTGTTGCCGGGTTCTCAATGCCGTTGTTGCCGAGGGCGGCATTTCAATATGCAACTGCCAGAGGTTCTTCTGAAGCCATGTTCAACTGCGCTTGTTGCCGGATCGTTTGCCTTTTCGGGAGTGGCTCGACGCGCCAGATCTTTTCGGCGTACTCGCCGATACTTCGATCGCTGGAGAACTTGCCCATACCTGCCACATTGAGGATCGCCTTGCGTGCCCATTCGTCGGGCTTGTTGTAGAGGGCGTCGACCTTTAGCTGACAATCGACGTAAGCGGCATAGTCGGCCAGGAGCAGGAAGCGGTCGCCGCCTTGCGTCAGGTTGTCCACGATCGCGCGGAAGCGTTCCGGTTCTTCCGGGGAGAAATAGCCCGAGCCGATCATATCCAGTGCCTGGCGCAGTTCGTCGTTGGCGTGGCAATGATCCCGCGGAATGTAGCCATGTCGGCGCAGTTTGGCGGCCTCCTCGATGTTCAGTCCGAAGATGAAGATGTTGTCCCATCCCACTTCGGCGCCGATCTCGACGTTGGCACCATCCATCGTGCCGATGGTAAGCGCCCCGTTCAGCGCCATCTTCATGTTGCCCGTGCCGGATGCCTCCGTTCCCGCAGTCGATATCTGTTCGGACAAATCGGTGGCGGGAATGATGTCTGTCGCGATTGCAACGTTATAGTTTGGGATGAATACCACTTTCAGCAACCCGTGCATGGCGGGATCGTTGTTCACGAAGTCCGCCACATCGTTGATCAGTTTGATGATGAGCTTGGCTGCGGCGTAACCCGGTGCTGCCTTGCCGCTGAAGATGACCGTGCGCGGCACAAGGCCTTCCGTCTTTCCGGCGCGGATGCGGTTGTACCGGGTGACGACATGCAGCAGGTTGAGCAATTGGCGCTTGTATTCATGGATACGCTTGATCTGCACGTCGAACAGCGAGTCGGGATTGACCTCGATTTTCAGGTGTTCGCGGATATAGGCCGAAAGCTTCGCCTTGTTGGTTTGTTTGACGGACATGAATGCCTGCTTGAAGGCTTTGTTCTCCGCGAGCGGTGCGAGCCTTTCCAGTTCCTCCAGCCCGGTTTTCCATCCCTCCCCGATGTGCCGGGTTATCAGGGCGGACAACGCCGGGTTGGCCTGGTTGATCCAGCGGCGGGGAGTGATGCCGTTCGTGATGTTGATGATCTTGCCAGGGTAGATTTGTTCGAAATCGGCGAAGGTGGTGCTTTTCATCAGATCGGTATGGATCTCTGCCACGCCATTCACCTTGTGGCTGCCAACGATGGCAAGGTGCGCCATTCTGACCCGTTTGCCCATATCCTCGTCTATGATCGAGATGCGCCGCAGCAACTCGATGTCACCGGGATTGCGGTGCATCACATCGTGCAGGAATCGGTGGTTGATTTCGTAAATGATCTGCATGTGGCGGGGCAGCACCCTTTCGAACATTTCCAGCGGCCAGGTTTCCAATGCTTCGGGCATCAAAGTATGGTTGGTGTAGGAAAAGATCCTCACCGAGATGCCCCATGCCCTGTCCCAGTCCAGATGATGAATGTCCATCAGCAGGCGCATGAGTTCGGGTATGGAGACGGAGGGATGCGTGTCGTTCAACTGGATGGCGGCCTTGTCCGGCAGAAGGTCGAAATCCCGGTGGTATTTCTGGAAACGGAAAAGGATGTCCTGCAGGGAAGCCGTAACGAAAAAATACTGCTGCTTCAGCCTGAGTTCCTTCCCCATCAGGGTCGTATCGTCCGGATAGAGGACTTTGGACAGGCTCTCCGATTCGCTTTTGTCCCCAACTGCCTTGATATAGTCGCCGTTGTTGAAGTAGCGCAGGTCAAAATCGCGCGTCGCCTTGGCGGACCACAGGCGCATGTTGTTGACCGTGTTGTTGCCGAAGCCCGGGACTGGAGTGTCATACGCCATGGCCATCACTTCCGTGGTATCCAGCCAGTGGTAGCGGTAAGTGCCGTCATCGTCCTTGCAGTGCATGACTCGACCGTAAAAATTCACCTTGTAAAGGAGGTCCGGGCGGGGGAATTCCCACGGATTGCCGTAGCGCAGCCAGTTGTCCGGGCGTTCTACCTGGTATCCGTTCTCGATATCCTGATGGAACATGCCGTATTCGTAGCGGATGCCGTACCCGTAACTGGGTATGCCGAGTGTGGCCAGCGAATCCAGGAAGCAGGCGGCCAGGCGCCCCAAGCCGCCATTGCCGAGGGCCGCATCTTCCTCGATCTCGCGCACCGCATCGAAATCCACACCCAGTTCAAGCAGCACGTCACGACAATTGTCGAAAAATCCCATGTTGAGCAAACTGTTGGCAAGCATCCGTCCGGTCAGGAATTCCATCGAGAGGTAATAGACCCGCTTGACGTCTTCACGATAGTACCTGCGCTGGGTCTCCATGCAGTGCTCTATCAGACGGTCGCGTGCGGCAAACGCGACAGCGTGAAACCAGTCGCGTACCGATGCGTTGAGAGACTCTTTTCCAACGGCATAGGTGAGCCTGTTGACGAGGGAATGCCTCAATGATTGTTTGTCAAAACCGAGAAACTCATGCTGGGGTGCGCCGTGTTTTATATTTTCAGCCATGGATGCCTCCATTATGGATAAGCGCGTCAATGCCGGAATGATGCCTGGCCGGCGGTTGTCCCGAAATGCGGTACGTCGAATTTCGGTGATACTGGCAGGTGCGGTCAAACGGTTCTGTGCGGTGTCGCTCAGCAGAAAATTGGTGAACCGGGATTTGACCGGGCCAAGTCATGCCGAGGTTCGAATCAATTCGGAATCTGCGAGCGACACACGGAACTAAATATAAGCATTACCGCGTGACCGCGTAATTAATAAAAATTCATTTTGCAGGCGATCGCAGCCATATCCGCACGACGGGCATCTGCAAGCGCCCAATGCCGTATGAGCGTCAGGCTGGCGCGGAGCAGGCAACCGGGTGCCGGGATTTTCTGGCCCCGGCCAAATTGGCGGGCGAACTCAGAAATTGTAAATTCCACCCAGGGAAATCATCCGCATGCCTATTCCGGAAACAAGCTCCCCCAGATCCTCATATTGCATACGTATGACGATTCCGTTTCCAACGTTGTACTGCCCGCCGATGCCATACAACCGGTTGGACTTCGAACCGCTTATCGAGGGTAGCGGGTTGCCGGAATTGTCAGTTGAAGAGTAGTTCATGGAGTTTCTGTCCAGCCCGAGCCTGAGGGAAACGGAAGCGGCATCGTTGATTGGAAAGGATCCCACGGCAGCAATTTGCAGCGAGTTCGTGTCGAAAGAGTAAGACGCAAGCGTTACAGGGTATCCGTAACCATACCCGTAGCCATAACCATAACCTCCGTAGCCATAGCCGTAACCTCCGTAACCACATCCTCCATAATCGCAGTTGTTGCTCGAACTCGACAGCATCGCGTAGCCGGCTTCAACTGCGAACATGGATGTGATGTTGTAGCCCCCGACAATGCGAAGACCGGCGGTGCTGGGATAAGTCGAGCCGCCGAATGTGGCGGAGGCCAGATCCATTCCGGCATAAAACTTTCCGGAAACGTCGCTTGAATCCGACGAGCCGTAAAAGTCGTTTTCAAACTCATCCGCAATGGCGTGGCCAGTCATCAATGCAGACAGCAGTGCAATCGTCACAAGATTTTTCACATTGCTCCTGTTGTTTGGCATTACTGTTAAAGAAACGCTCATGATAAAAGTACGCGTCCGGTATCGGAATCAACCAGCACTTCCCTGATGGCGGCGCCATGCCTGATTTCGATCAGATAGGCAGTTCTGCCCGCCATCAATTCGGGTTTGCCATTGCGCGGAGAGGCTTTGGAAGCTGTTCTTTCTGCGGCTGTTACGAGTGCGACCCTGTTCCTGGAAAAAACATTGTCTTCGATCCTGGAATTTCCGTCGACAAAACCGATTGCGGCCGTCAGGGCAATGATTCGCGCTGCTTCTAATGAAATTCTCAGTCGTGTCATGGTTTGCCTCCAGACGAAAAGATGGATGCTGCGCCGACACAACAGCGCACATTGGCAATTCGGGGATGTGCATGGTTGGTGGCGTTTTCATTTGGCTTTTCCGGATCCGTTCATTGTTCATTTAAGCATGGCCGCATGACCGAAATGCATTAATAAAAATTCATTTTCAAGCGCAGTTACACAGGCTGGACAAAGCAAGAATTTGAAAGCGGAAAGCATTGCATGTTCTTGAGAGAGTTTCAGCATGAGCTCTCTCTCGGTCGTCTTTCCAGCGGAGATGTGCCGCATTGAAGTAGAATCGCAACCGATCCCGACGTGAACAATTTGCCATGACTGCCGCCAATCTCGCCCCCGCCTATACCGATCCCTCCCATCTTGCCGATGCCGTGAAAAGCCACGGTTTTGGGGTACTGAGTCCGTCAGGACTGTCGACTTTTCTGGATATTCCGTTGTCGGCGCTGGATGCGCTGAAATCGGACTGGAACGATCTGCCTCCGGATAACTTCCTCAAGGACGGCGGGCATTATCGCCGTCGCAGACATTCCAGTTTCATCGTGAACGGCCGGGAGATAAAGCAGGTCGCGCATCGGGCGCATTACCAGCCGCTGGAATACAACGCGCTGCACGGCGGCATGCTGCGCATGTTCGAGCCGGTGAAACCCGGTTTTGTGGCACAACCGGTGATCTCGAAACTGTTGCTGGAGATCGCTCAAGTGTGCACCGCGGTCAAAGGCGAACATCCCTGGCATGTGGAGCTGCACCAGTTTCGCATCGACACCAGCAATGGCATCGGACGCCCGACGCCGGAGGGTGCGCACCGGGACGGCACGGATTTTGTGGCCATCCTGTTTGCGGGGCGCGAGAACATTCGCGGCGGCGAAAGCCGCATCTTCGAATTCAACGGGCGCCATGGGCAGCGCTTCACCCTGAGCGAGAAGTGGACATTGCTGCTGCTCGACGATCAGCGCGTCATGCACGAGTCGACGCCTATCCAGCCCATGGGTGAAGGCGGGCATCGTGATACGCTGGTGCTGACGTTCCGGGCGGGAGGTTTTCTGGAGCCCGGCAATCTGACTGGATAGGAGGACGGTGATGAAGATAGGCGTTCCCAAGGAAGTGAAACCTGACGAGTACCGGGTCGCGCTGGTACCGGCCGGCGCTGCCGCGCTGGTGGCGGAAGGACATTCGGTCTATGTCGAGCGCGGTGCCGGGCTGGGCAGTTCTTTTAGCGACGAGCAGTATTCGGCCGCGGGCGCGGTTGTCGTCGCGGATGCCGCGGCCGTCTGGGCGGCAGCGGACATCGTCGTCAAGGTCAAGGAACCCATCCGCCAGGAGTGGCAGCACATCCGGGCGGGACAAACGATCTTCACCTATTTTCATTTCGCTGCCGATCGCGAACTGACGCAGGCGCATCTCGATTCCGGAGCAACCTGCATCGCATACGAAACGGTGCAGTTGGCCGACGGCGAACTGCCTTTGCTCACGCCGATGTCGGAAGTGGCCGGATGCATGGCGGTACAGGAAGGGGCCAAGTATCTGGAGAAGTTCTACGGCGGGCGCGGCGTGCTTCTTGGCGGAGTCCCCGGCGTGCCTCCTGCGCATGTGGTGGTGATCGGCGGCGGCGTGGTCGGCAGCAATGCCGCGAGAACGGCGGCCGGCCTCGGCGCTCAGGTCACCATTCTGGATCTGTCGCTGGAGCGACTGCGTTATCTCAGCGAAGTGTTGCCGGCGAATGTGCAGACGCTGTATTCGAATCGCCACAATCTGCTGGAACAGATCGCCACGGCCGACCTGATCATCGGCGGTGTGCTCATCCCCGGGGCGGCTGCGCCGAAATTGATACTCCGCGAAGACCTGAAGACGATGCGCGAAGGTTCGGTCATCGTGGATGTGGCGGTGGATCAGGGCGGCTGCGTCGAGACGACGCGCCCCACCACGCATCATGACCCGATCTACATCGTTGACGGTGTGGTGCATTACGCCGTGGCGAACATGCCGGGCGGGGTGCCGCGCACGTCCACCCTCGCGCTCACCAACTCGACATTCCCCTACCTGCGGCAACTGGCCGGAAAGGGCTGGCAGCAGGCGCTGCGCGACAGCATCCCTTTGCGCCGCGGATTGAATGTCGTGGATGGCAAGATCAGCTATCGGGCGGTGGCCGACTCTTTCGGCATGCCTTATGCTGCCGCGGACGGTTTTCTCTAGCGCGTATGTGCGAAGCCCTTGGGATGCACGGCAGTCGAACCTGACGGTGGTGCCGTTTCAAGTTCGGGGTCCAGGCCAATAGAGAAGCCGGTTCTAAGCTTATAACAATAGACCAGTTCATAAACCGGCGTGGCTTGGTTAAACTTCAGCCATCGAAGATCATCCCGGGTAAAGAATCATGACGAACAATTTTGCAGATAACTCGTTGTCCATCGGCCATACGCCGCTCGTCCGGCTGAATCGTGTCGGCGACGGAGCCGGGGCGACCATTCTGGCCAAGATCGAAGGGCGCAATCCTGCGTATTCGGTCAAGGACCGCATCGGCGTGGCCATGATCGACGATGCCGAGAAGCGCGGCCTGTTGGGTGCCGGCAAGGAGATCGTGGAACCCACCAGCGGAAATACCGGCATCGCGCTGGCCTTCGTGGCGGCCGCGAGGGGAATACCGCTCACGCTGACCATGCCGGAGACCATGAGCATAGAGCGACGCAAGTTGCTGGTCGCCTATGGGGCGAAACTGGTGCTGACCGAAGGTGCCAAGGGCATGAGCGGCGCGGTTGCCAAGGCCAAGGAGATCGCTGCTTCCGATTCGAAGTATGTACTGCTGCAGCAGTTCGAGAATCCGGCCAACCCGGCCATCCATGAAGCGACGACCGGTCCCGAGATATGGAACGACACGGACGGCAAGGTCGATATCTTCATTTCAGGTGTCGGCACGGGCGGGACCATCACCGGCGTGTCGCGTTACATCAAGCAGACGCGCGGCAAGGCGATCAGGTCGGTGGCGGTGGAACCTTCGGCCAGCCCGATCCTGACGCAGAAACGTGCGGGTCAGGAGCTCAAACCCGGACCGCACAAGATACAGGGTATCGGCGCGGGTTTTGTGCCCGGCGCGCTGGACCTGTCGCTGGTGGATGATATCGAGCAGGTGAGCAATGAAGACGCGGTGCTGTACGCGCGCCGTCTGGCACGGGAGGAAGGCATCATCTCCGGCATCTCCAGCGGCGCGGCGGTGGCAGTTGCTGTGCGTCTGGCCCGGAAGACCGAGAATGCAGGCAAGACCATCGTCGTGATATTGCCCGATTCGGGCGAGCGTTACCTCAGTTCCATTCTGTTCGAGGGATTGTTCGACGCATCGGGCATCGCGATCTAGCCAGATATTGCAGTGCAAAAGGGAACGCCAGCATTTATCATGCTGGCGTTCCCTTTTTTCAGGACCGAACATGTACAAGACGCTGGACGACCATGTAGGCAATACGCCGCTGGTCAGACTCAAACGCATCCCGGGCGATACCACGAATATCGTGCTTGCAAAACTGGAAGGGAACAACCCTGCCGGTTCGGTGAAGGACAGGCCTGCACTTTCCATGATCCGACGAGCCGAAGAGCGCGGCGACATCAAACCGGGCGATACGCTGATCGAAGCGACCAGCGGCAATACCGGCATCGCACTGGCGATGGCGGCGGCGATGCGCGGATACAAAATGATCCTTGTGATGCCGGAGAACCAGACCATGGAGCGGCGCCAGACCATGCGCGCGTTCGGCGCGGAACTGGTCCTCACGCCGAAAGCGGGCAGCATGGAACTGGCACGCGACACGGCGGAAAAACTTCGCGACTCGGGCAAGGGCATCATCCTCGACCAGTTCGCCAACCCGGATAATCCGCTGGCGCATTACGAAGGTACCGCGCCGGAGATATGGCGCGACACGCAGGGCGGCATAACGCATTTCGTGAGCAGCATGGGTACGACCGGCACCATCATGGGGTGTTCGCGATTCTTCAAGGAAAAGAATCCCGCCATCCAGGTCATCGGCGCGCAGCCGGAGGAGGGGGCGCAGATTCCCGGCATCCGCAAATGGCCCGAGGCTTACCTGCCCAGGATATACAACCCGCAGAACGTGGACAGGCTGGAGTATGTCGGGCAACGGGATGCCGAAGAGATGACGCGCCGCCTGGCGCGCGAAGAGGGTATCTTCTGCGGCATATCGTCGGGTGGCGCGTTGAGTGTGGCCCTGCGTATCTCGCAACAGGTGCGGAACGCAACCATCGTGTTCATCGTCTGCGATCGCGGCGACCGTTATCTTTCCACCGGGGTATTTCCTGCCTGAGGCGCATGACGTTCCTGTCCGCACGAATTTCTCGAACATTGGCGTGCATTTCTTTGGCCGCCGCTCTCTGGACTCCGCCGACTGCATTTGGCGAAGAGATGGCAGGTCCGATGCCCGAGATGGTGGGGCCGATGCCCGAAATGGTCGGGCCGCCCGCGCCGCCCGTGGTCCCAGAAGATGCCCCGAATGTGCTGGATACACCGCGTAACTATCTGTCGGGGAAGCTTGTCGGACTGGTCAGTAACATCGATCGCTTCTTTGGCGATGACCGCCATTATCAGGAGAGCAACGACAGCACATTCCTGATGAATGTCAATCGAGTGATGGGATACAGTCCCCAGCAACAATCCCTGTTGTCGGTCATGGCCAATGTGCATCTACCCATTGCAGAACAGAAACTGCACTTGTTGCTGGAAACGAACCCGGACAAGAACGCAGTCGTCGACCCAACGCAGATACTGCAACAGCCGCAGCAACCCAACCAACCGGCATCACAACAGCAGAGTTTCGGTGCGGCGTTGCGGTTCATGCAGCAGGAAGCCCAGCATTGGCATCTGAGCGCGGATGGGGGACTCAAATTCCAGGGATTGGGCACGACTCCTTTTGCGCGTGCACGGGGCAGCTGGGAAGGGGCGCCGCTGGAACAATGGCACGCAAAGCTGGCGGAGACTACCTTCTGGTTCAACACCATCGGTGTCGGCGAGACAACACAGCTGGATATCGAGCATACCTTCAGCGAGAGCGTGCTGTTTCGTGCCACCAGCGTTGCCAATTGGCTCAAGAACACACAGAACTTCGACCTGCGGCAGGACTTGTCGGTATTTGACACCCTGGACGAGCGCACTGCCGTGATGTACCAGGCCAGTGCGATCGGCGTAAGCCAGCCGATAACGCAGGTCGTGGACTATGTCGTCCTGATGCAATATCGCTATCGATTGCATCGGAATTGGATGTTCCTGGATTTGAGCCCGCAGCTGCATTTCCCCCGGGAAAGGGCATTCCGGCTCAGTCCACAGTTGGCTTTGCGGCTGGAGATCATGTTCGACGAAGTGAAGTGAGACTGCGTTATTGATCCGTTGTGCGCGCCGGTCAATGCGTGAATAACGCTGCCGAGGCTGGCTTCTGGGCCATCGCCTGTTCGATATCGGTTTGCGTCAGCGGTCCGTCATGGTGGCCGACAAGTTTGCCTGAGGGGGCGTAGAGGAAGCTGGTCGGCATGCCTTTCATTTCGCCGAAATCGCTGGCGATGTCTTCGTTTCCCAGCACGATGGGATAGGAGACGGATGTTGAGCGGACCGCATCCAAGACTTCCTGCTTCTTCCGGTACAGCACCGCGACCCCGATCACCAGCATGTCCTTATGCTGTTTCTGCAAGGCATCAAGGCTCGGCATTTCCCGAAGGCAAGGCTCGCACCACGGTGCCCAGAAATTGACCAGCACCCATTTGCCTTTTTGTTCGGAGAGCTTGTAGTGCGTTCCGTCCTTGTCCTTCAGATTCCAGTCATCCGCCAGGGCAATGTGCGCCGAAAACAGAGCAAGAAGAAACGCCAGTAGAACTTCTTTCCATTGGGTCGACAGTTTTCGATTTGCTTGCACGTTCACTTGTGGCACCGTCATTTGATTGCACTGTGGTTAGAACGATTGTCGCACACCCGCGGTCAGGGTGTAGCCCGGGGTCAGCTGGAGCGAATTGACGTTCTGGTAAATCGGGATCTGGACAAATCCGTAGACCGAGGCGCCGCCGCCGACACGCACCGACACGCCGGGTGCCAGATAAGCCAGCGTACCGCCCGTGACAGGAACGCCGGTGACCGGATCGATCGGCACTGTCACCGGCGTTCCGGTGTCCGCCTGGCGCCTGATGACGTTCAACTGCAGCATGGGCGATATCTTCGCACCGAATCCTGCATAGCGGATACCGGTATTCAGCAAATAGGCATCGCCGGGGCGATAGTCCTGGTTGCCCAGCGCCTGTTTGGTTGCCACCGCATGCTGCACGGTCCCCTGCAGGAACCAGCCGTAGGTATCGATGCTACCCGTGGTATAGCCCCCCAGAATGATGTCCGTGGAGCCGGTGCCGATCTGCAGTGCGGCATCCAGAGGCGTGCCGGCCGCGGTTCCGGAGTCGAAATTCTTGCTGGTGCTCCCGGTGGGCAGCTTGATACCGGCGATGATGCCGGAGGATCGTTCGTCGGAGAACCCGGTATAACGGCCAACGACCCGGACATCACCGATACCGGCATCCGACGAGGTGGAATAGCTGGAACCCAAAGGAGCAGTGGCGCCGAAGGTGCCATGGGAGCGCATCACATAGGGAAGCATGACGCCCACGCCCCAGGTATCCTCGTTATAGATCAGCGAGGCCGTCACCGTCTGCGTCCTGGTGTAATCCTCGACTTCCTCGCCCGCGGCCAACTGGCTATTGATCAGGGCGGGTGATGCGGCACTTGTGCCGTAGCGTTGCCTGTTCTGGTTGAGATAGTCGTAGGAAACATCGGCAGTGAAGCCGGGTTTGCTGGAGATGCCCTGGGATTCCCAGTCTTTGGACAGGGTGTCTCCGCAGGCGGCACAGGCAAACACATCCGCGCTCGAAAGCAGAGCGGAAATCCCAAGCACGATCCCAAGCGCTGAATGTAACTCTTTGCGAGAGGAATTTTTTGTTGCGGTCGCGTGCAACTGTTGCATGCCGAACTCCCTTGTTTTTATTTTATAGATTGAGTGAGGTTTCCCACCCGGGGAATTATAGAAGTTCATCTTCCGGCAGAGGTGCGACATATTGTCGCAGGGAGATACCGTGCCGGGTCGGCTTGATCCCGAAAGCGGTTTTGACCGGCACTGAACGAATATCTCACGATGAATACAGCCGGAACGTCAATCGCACCTTGAAAAAATACAAAGTTTCAAATCCCATTCTTGCGTCGAGGTTTATAAGATCGTCATCGCGATGGTGCGGATTGTGAAAAGAGCGTTAACAAGATGTATGCAAACATCCCGGACACGATAAGCAAGGCTGTTGTCATGATATGGCTTGCTGCATGGTGCTCCGCCAAGTGTGCAGTCTGCAGTGCGCATCGAACCTTTGCACCGACAGTGTTTGTTGCGTCGTCACTCAAGTCATTTGAATCTCCCGCAGCCATGACACGCCATTCTGTCGCCGGAAAGAGTGATGCGGCGCGATCTTTTGGACAAAGCGGTGAATAGCACATGTGAGAAATATTTTTGTATTAATATTGGCGGGTCTCAAGGGGGACGGTTAAGTCGAAATAAAATTCGACACTGGGGAGATTCATGGGAATTCGATTTAAATTCAATTTCGTTTTGATTGCCGTTTTCATTGTCGGGTTTGTCACTGCCGGCGCGATCTCATTTCAGTTGTTGCAGGATAATGCGCGCGATGAAGTGCTCAGAAATGCTTCACTGATGATGGAATCGGCCTATTCTGTGCGCACCTATACGGTGGAGCAGATCCAGCCAAAGTTGATCGGCCAGCTCGACAAGGTTTTCATGCCGCAGACAGTTCCGGCATACGCTGCCACCGAAACTTTCATCGAGCTCAAGAAAAAATATCCGGACTTCAGTTATAAGGAAGCCACGCTTAACCCGACCAATCTTCGCGACAGAGCGAGCGATTGGGAGGCGGATATGGTCAACCAGTTTCGTCAGCGCGATGACGTCAAGGAAATCGTCGCGGAAAGGGACACCCCGACGGGACGCCAACTTTATATTGCCAAACCGATCAGGATCACCAACCCTGCTTGTCTTCAATGCCATACGTCTGCCGAGTCTTCACCGCCAAGCATGGTCAAGGTCTATGGGACAGCCAACGGGTTTGGCTGGCAACTGAATGACATCGTAGGCGCCCAGGTTGTGACTGTTCCGATGGATGTTCCCATGAAGAAGGCAAAGAAGACATTTGAAACATTTATCGCTTCGCTATTTGCAGTCTTCATGGTGATCTTTATCATCTTGAATCTGATGATCAGTTATCTCATCATCAATCCGATCCGCCACATATCGCGCTCGGCGGACAAGATCAGCAATGGCGAGTTCGGCGAACCCGAACTATCCGAATCGGGCAAGGATGAAATGGCGGTTCTGTCGAGTTCGTTCAACCGTATGCGCCGCAGCCTTGAAAAAGCCATACAGATGATCGAAGAATGATTTTTGGCATCATTTCTCAAATATGGGGCAGATAGAACAAGGGATGAATAAACCAGGTGGCGTATCTGCCAATGTGCTGGCTCTTCCGGAGCATCACAATATCCATGAATACCAGATTCAAAAGACCCTCGGGGGCGGCGCGTTCGGCATCACTTATCTGGCTAAAGATACGAATCTCAATTTGGAAGTCGCCATCAAGGAATACATGCCCGTCGATCTTGCGGTCCGGGATAGCGGGTTCCATGTCACGCCCAATAGCGAAAAATCGTCGGAATTGTTCCATTGGGGGCTTGAAAGATTCATAGAAGAGGCAAGAGTCCTGGCCAATTTTCGCCACCCCAATATCGTTCGGGTGCTTCGCTACTTCAAGTCGTACGGAACAGCCTATATTGTGATGGAGTATGAGTCGGGCGAATCCCTGAAACAATGGATGCCGGCACACCATCCCATAGAACCAAACGACCTTCTCGCCGTCGTAAATCCGCTGCTTGACGGGCTCGAGCTGATACACAAGGCAAATTTCCTACACCGGGATATCAAACCGGACAATATATATATCCGTCACGATGGGACCCCCGTTCTGCTTGACTTCGGAGCAGCAAGGCAGGTGCACTCCGGCCGGGACCTGACAGCAATATTCAGTCCCGGCTTTGCCCCTTTCGAGCAATACCATTCGCACGGCAATCAGGGGCCCTGGACGGATATATATTCTTTGGCTGCGGTGATGTACTGGATGATCGGCGGCGAGAAACCCACGGAAGCTGCCGCTCGTTTAAAGAATCACGCGATGGTCCCCGCCGTCGACATTGATCGACATAATCTTTTTACGGCCGCTTTTCTGGCTGCGATCGACTCGGCCCTCGAACCGGATGAAGCTTCGAGACCGCAAACCATCTCCGACTTTAGAGCGCGGCTCAATAATGCATCGATTGAATCAGGAACAGCCGCCGCGGATACCAATAGAACCCATCTGAATCTGCACATGAACCAGAACATCAAGTTCAATCCCGGTTTTCAGAATGAAGCAAATAGTCGACGCAACTTTATTTGTTCCTTGATGTTTCTCGATATCGTTGCTTACTCTAAATGCTCTGTAGACGAGCAGTTTTCTCTGAAATCGGAATTCAACCAAATCATCTCCACAAAACTGTCTCACATCCCGCAAGATTCCCGCATCACACTCGATACGGGCGATGGCGCTGCAATCTGTTTTATGGGCGATCCCGAAGAGGTCCTGCATGCCGCGGAAGAGATACAGGGGCTGCTATTGGCGCAGCAGCGTTTGCAGGTGCGCATGGGATTGCATATCGGGCCGATACGGGTGCTTAACGATTTGAACGATCGGAATAATCTGATCGGCGACGGAATCAATGTGGCTCAGCGGGTCATGAGTTTCGCCGAAAACAATCAATTGGTCGTCTCGCGTGCATTCTATGATGTGGTTTCATGCCTGACAGATAACGCGGCTAAACGTTTCCGTCATTTGGGCGAGCATCGAGACAAGCATGATCGCGCGCACGATTTGTACGAAGTGATTTCGGGCGCCGAGGAAACCGATCCGTTTGACAAAACCATTGCGTTGTCCAAATCGGAAGAGGGGGTCTTAAAACCCATCGATGTCAAAGACATTGAAATGCTGGAAACCGAATTGTGTCGGCTGATCGGTCCGCTGGCACTGGTATTGGTCAAGAAAGCCTCTGCCAGAGCAAGATCTTTTGAAGATTTGCGCGAGATCGTAAGCCAAAGCATCACCGACCCGATTTTGAAGCAGTCATTTATGTCGACCTCGGGGCGACAGGCTGATTCCAATACAATTCCCTTTCGGGATGGAAAGGCAATATCGACAAAAGGCAAAAGCAAAACAATTGAAAAAGGTATTCAATCCGAGATCCATGCGATCGGTTCCGAAGAAAAAACGATTAGCGAAGATCGAGTCGCCAGACTTGAACAATTGTTTGTTCAATTTATCGGTCCCGTCGGGCGCATCCTGATCAAAAATGAATTACGAAGAACGGATGACTATGGTCAGCTGTGCGAAAAACTGGCACTCCATATTGATAATCCGGAAGTTAGAGCATCGTTCCGCAAAAAGATATCGGTCCAGTAGCCACATCTTTCAGCTTCAACCAGGCGGGCAACTCAAGTCTTGTCGCTTCCGCCAAATCTGTCCCGAGTCACCTCGCAAAAGCCGAAGCCATTCTCGAAACATGCGGATCCCGGATATGCAAATTGCCGGAAGTGAAGTTCAATCGTTTTGTGCAATCTGTGGCTTGGAAAGTGCTGGGTTCTGCGAAAAGTAGCGTTTAACGCCAATCAGGATGGCATGGGCGATTTTTTCCTGGTACGCGTCGTCCTTAAGCCGTTGTTCTTCGGTGGGATTGCTGATGAAGGCAGTCTCCACCAGTATCGACGGTGTGTCCGGCGATTTCAACACGGCGAAACCGGCCTGTTCGACATGGCCGCGATGCAGGGTGTTGACGTCGCCGAGTTCCCGCAGCACATGTTTGGCGAGCTTCAGGCTGTCGCTGATCGTGGCAGTTTGCGACAAAT
The DNA here is from genome assembly GCA_027310725.1 of Sideroxydans sp. Taxonomy (GTDB): domain Bacteria; phylum Pseudomonadota; class Gammaproteobacteria; order Burkholderiales; family Gallionellaceae; genus Sideroxyarcus. The sequence continues at coordinate 21,769 of DAIDAG010000074.1, forward strand.
CGAGCAGGGTGCGCGCGAGGTAGGGGTCCTTGACGGCGAGATTCACGCCGCCGATGAGGTCGGCCTCGTTTTCTTTCTTTGCGAGCCAGCGCGCGCTGGCACTGGTCGCACCGTGTTCGGACAGTGCAAATACAGACGAGCCGCGCGCCGTCGATTTGACGAATGCATCCGCGTGGATGGAGACGAACAGGTCGGCGTGTGCCTTGCGTGCCTTTTCCACGCGGCCGCCCAGCGGGATGAAGTAGTCGCCGTCGCGGATCAGGATGGCGCGCATGCCGGGCGTGTCGTCGATCTGGGCTTTCAGTCTGCGCGCGATGGCAAGGGTCACATCCTTTTCGTGCGTGCCGCGCCGGCCGCGCGCCCCGGGATCTTCGCCGCCGTGCCCGGCATCCACGGCGATGAGCAGCACGCGGTTGCTGAGTTCGGTCCTCGCCAGAGGGGCGGATTTGGCGGCGGGCTCTGTGGCTTGTTCGACAGCCGGTTTGGCCGGCGTTTCGGCAACTGTGCTGGCGGGTGTCGGTTCACTAGCCGCGAGCTTGGTTTCACCCTGCTGGGCGAGCGCCATCAGCGGATCGATGGGAACCAGCGGATACACGTCAAGCACAAGACGATGTCCGTATTCGGCAACGGGCATCAGGCTGAACAACTGCGGTTTGACTTGTGCCTTGAGGTCGAGCACCAGTCGCACCACGCCGGGTTTGAAGCGGCCGATGCGCACGCTCTTGATGTAGGGATCGTCACTGCCGATCTTGCCGGCCAGTTCGTTCAACGAGGCGTTGATCTCGACGTCTTCCAGGTCGATCACCAGACGCTCGGGGTTTTTGAGACTGAACAGGTTGTAACGTATGGGTTGCTTTGATTCGAGGGTGAGGCGCGTGTAATCCTGCGCGGGCCAGATACGTGCCGACGTGACAGCGATTTCGGCAAAGGCGGAGGGCAGCCACAACATGAACAACAAAATGGAGAGTCTTAAAGCGCGTTCAAGCATTTTTGTCCTGCGTCGGAGTAGGCATGGAGCAAGACGTCGCGTCCATCTTGAAGTATCTCGAAAGTGAGGCTGACATCTGCAGGGGGCAGTAGTCCTGCGGCTTGTTCCGGCCACTCCACCAGGCAAATATTGCGTCCGTCGAAATCATCACGGAATCCGGAACCCTCCCACTCTTCGGCATCGCGGAAGCGATACAGATCGAAGTGGCGCAAGTGTAACCCAGCTACTTCGTAATGCTCAATCAGGGTGTAAGTGGGGCTTTTTACCCGGCCCGCGTACCCCAGCGCCTGCAGCAGCGCCCTGACCAGTGTCGTCTTGCCCGCACCCAGGTTGCCGCGCAGATAGACCACCAGACCGGGTTGCAATGCGCGCGCGAGACGTGCCGCAAAGGCCGTCGTGGCGGCCTCATCGGGCAGGTATATTCGGCTATGATTCGGTTCATGCAAAATGGGGTTCCTCAAACGGATTACAACGCACTCGCCGCGCGCATCAAAGCGTGGGGCAAAGCATTGGGATTCCAGGCGGTGGGCATCTGCGACACGCGCCTCGACGCAGCCGAAGCGCATCTGCTGCAATGGCTGGCGGACGGCCATCACGGCGCGATGGATTATATGGCAAAACATGGCGCCAAACGCGCGCGTCCGGCGGAACTGGTGCCCGGCACCTTGCGTGTCATCTCGGTACGCATGGACTACTACCCGCAACAGGCCAAAGACACGCACGAAGTGCTGGCGAATGGCAGCCGCGCCTTCATTTCGCGCTATGCCCTGGGGCGCGACTACCACAAGGTCTTGCGCAACCGCCTGGAGAAGCTGGCACAGCAGATACGTGACGAGATCGACTGCCAGTGCCGCGTGTTCACCGACAGCGCCCCGGTGCTGGAAGTGGAACTGGCGCAAAAGGCGCATCTGGGATGGCGCGGCAAGCACACGCTATTGCTGTCGCGAGAGCAGGGTTCATGGTTCTTTCTGGGCGAGATTTACATCGACCTTCCGTTGCCCGTGGATGTGCCGCAAGACAACCATTGCGGAACCTGCAATGCCTGTATAACCGTCTGCCCCACGCAGGCCATCACCGCGCCATACCAGCTGGATGCGCGGCGTTGTATCTCGTATCTCACCATCGAATTGAAAGACAGTATCCCCGTCGAACTGCGTCCCCTCATCGGCAACCGGGTCTACGGCTGCGACGACTGCCAACTTGTCTGTCCCTGGAACCGTTTCGCGCAAAAGACGACAGAGCCTGATTTCGCGGTGCGCAATGGCCTGGACGACGCATCGCTCGCCGAACTGTTTGCGTGGGATGAAGCGACCTTTCACAGCAGGCTGGCAGGCAGCGCCATTCATCGCATCGGCTATGAACAATGGCTGCGCAACATCGCCGTGGCACTGGGCAATGCCCCCGCAACGCCGGAAGTGCTGGCCGCATTGCGGACTCGCTCGCAACACCCGTCCAGCCTGGTGCGCGAGCATGTCGAGTGGGCATTGCAGCGCCATTCCATAGGGTGATATCAGGACATTAGTCTTGACAATTCCGGCCGCTCGCATAAAATGCGCGCCTCTTCCGGGTCGTTAGCTCAGCTGGTAGAGCAGCGGACTCTTAATCCGTTTGTCGCAGGTTCGATCCCCGCACGACCCACCAGTAAATACAAGGAGTTAGTCAGAAATGGCTGACTCCTTTTTTTATCGTTATACAGTTTTTGATACAGTTGACTATTTCATATTTTACGAGATTCACACATCAACACAGCGTTGATGCGGTTTATACGACTCAACTGCGCTTCTTCTGATATATCTCAAATCAAACTGGCATCCGGATGTTACCGATGTTACTACCGCACTAACCAACGGTGCATAAATCCGTTTGTCGCAGCCACAATAACCCGCAGTAATAGCGCGATAGAGACGATTCAGTTTCTGTCATATCTAAAGTTCTACATTAATTGATACAGGGCCAGATTTTGGTTTATACAACGTAAAAATCCGATGCTAGGATTTGCGACATGTATTCGGCGAATGTCTCCTTTCGGGCAGTCTAGTTACTGGGTATGATGCTTCCTATCGGCCAATCACCGACACAAAATGGTGTCTTACAGTTATGAGTTTCAGCTTAAAAAAATGGGCGGTACGAGACGGATCATATAGCTTAGTGGTTTGAATACCATTCCAATTATCAGGGAGCCACATATGCGAATATTATTGTTAACAGTCACACTAATTGTTATATCGGCAAATTCTTATGCTTGGTGTTTTTATGATTCTGCTGATCTTAAAGCAAAATGTGATTGTAAATCATCGCCTGCTAAGGCTATGCGAGAAGCTGAAAGTTATAATGTTCCATACACAGTAGAAAACGAAGTAAAGGATGAAAATGGTAACGCAATCAGTCTGGTATTGTTTAAAGAATATCCGCCTATTAAGGGTTTTTTAGTAGATAGTCCAGGAGGTATCACTGAAACGCACTGGTTCAAAACTCAAAAAGCATGTCAAGACGCAAGAAAGGAGGCCACAGACGAAAGAAGGGCGAGCGAAAAAGAGGAAAGCGATGCTAAAAGAAAAAAATTAGCACCTTACGAATAAGACTATTTTTGCCGTAGATCATAAGGTTAAGTCCACCAGCTACAGCCAGCTATGGAGATATCGCATAACACCCGAGACCTTTTTCATATTCGTTAGTTTTTTGCGTGGCATGACCGCGCATAACCTTCGCTTCACGCGCAGATTTGTTTCTGCGGCGTGGACTCAAATCACGTATGACCCAGAGTTCCTTGCGAAATACATTGCTGGAACCGTCATCTATCCACCTTTTCTCCCAGGACGAAACGATCTCAAGGTGCTTTCTCCGTTTTGTCTGTCGGCGATTAATGACTATCGTGTCGAATACGATGCAGAGCGGACTCGACAGATGTTCTTCCCGTTTCTGCCATCCCGGCTCTCAGCAATTTACGCCTTTGGGAACTACGAGTCTTGTATCGAAGCGTCTAAGCGCCTAAGCGCCACGGCTGGAACTTGGCTACGGTAAGGCGCTTTCATCTTGTGCCTAATGCGATGGCGAGAGTTCACAAGTGCAACATGGAGATCGTCTCACTTGCACGTCAAGCCTATTTGACTTCACAGTTCAATGAAGACAGCGTAACTTCATTATGGAGAGATTACTGGTCTGGCAAGGGCAATCTTGCTATGAACTTGGTCGACGAGAAGCTGCAACCCCGTGTCTGCCAATCCGGTGAACTCTGGGAATACTTAATCGAAGGTGAGATGGTTTTGGTTGATGGGGAATCACCTGTTCCGTGAGCGAGCGTAGATCTTTGACCGTCCGCTTTCAGGCAATTCCGTTTCAAATGGAATTGCTCGCACGCCAAAATCCATCTGAGAAATACTCGTCGTATAACGACTGCAAGCAACGCTTTTTTATTCTCAAAGTCTGCATTATTTGATGCAGTCGTATCTTCCTGGCTCTATGCGGGTTAGAAATAGGGTCAAATAAAATCAAGGGGCTAAAGATTGTATCCCTGTGTATTTTGGATGCTTTTTTGGCTGAAAAAAGGGATGTTTTTCTCTCTTAATCCGTTTGTCGCAGGTTCGATCCCCGCACGACCCACCAAAGAAACCAAAGGCTTGCAGCGATGCAGGCCTTTCTCATTTGGCGGCCGTAGCGGAATCGTAGCCAATCATCAAAGAATCTAACCGAGCCGCTGCATTTGCCAGATGGTCAGAAGCAAGGTGAGCGTAGCGTTCCACCATTGCGCCAGTTTTCCATCCACCAAGCTGTTGCAGTTCATGCGTGGGTGCCCTGTGCCAGCTTGCCCATGTACGCCTTGGATCGTGCCAGTGGAAATCTTCAATGCCATCTGCAACGAAAACAGGTGGCCATAAAGTGGCTGGCCTTATATGCCCCGGAAATGCTATCAGGGCTAAATAGTCTTCTATTCTTGGAGTCTCATTCTAAAGCATGGTGTGCAATGTTAAACATTTGGAGCTCTCAACAAGCTGAACATAATAAGCAGATCATTAATCGCGCAAAGAGCTCCGAAGTTTGTTCAATCTGAGGGGGTGCACCTGCTAGAAATTATCGGCTTGTCGGACATGATGTTCCCGATGGAGTAGTCCACACAATAAAACTTCGCAATGATTGTTGGAAAATTCGCCGTGCTATGTATGGTGAATCAATGGCTTTACTTTAGTACTACGATGGTGCTTAGGACCTGCGCATACACGGATATGTAGATAATGTATATATGCCAAACGGTCTATATATTCATATAGATAAGTAGATTATTAAATTAAATTTCATTTTCAACTTATTGAGATGTCGATGTACTCTTGATCGTCAACGAGCCTTACATAAAGTATCTATTTTTCACTGTTGCACTACAAAGGGGAATTTGAATGAACAAGTATCTGAATGCCTTAGTTGCTTCTACTTTTGCCGCAATCTTGACAGCATGCGGCGGTGGTGGAACGACGGCCGTAACGCCGACCGGACCTGTTACGTCAACTTTGTCATTTCCCGTTGCTCAAGCCATGGCGACAGATGCTTCTGCTGGGAGTAGCTCAAACTTTACAATTGCGCAAACAGGCTCTGTTTCTTGTAGCGGAAGTGGAAATATAACAAGAGCGCCAGCTACAACGTCGACGACATTCAATATCACACCAACTAATACTGTTTCTGCTTTGTCTGCAGTTGAAACTATTACTCTGAATTGGACAAATTGCACACCATCAACTAGCGTAACCACTGCCACGTTATATTACACACCAACAACATATGTACCACTTGGATTGAACAGCGTAGGTGTTAATTACGGGGCATATCTTACTGCGCCCAGTTACCCTGCGACGGTTATGGTCGGTGGAACTGGAATAATTGGAACAGAAAATCTTTACACGGATAGCACAGAAGTAACATCCAATGGTCGTATAGATGGAAGTTATGTTGTAACGGCTGACACTGCAACCACTGCAATCATTACCGTGATAGGTAAAGAATACGATGCATCAAGTGTATTGGTATTTACTGAACAAGATGCATATAGAATCACAGCAACTGGGGTGGTAACACGTATTAGTACCAACGTTCAATACGCCAATGGCATCAACGTAACATTTACATATAACTAGCATTGCTGTTGGAAACTCTCAAAACATATTGAGAATATTACTGGCGAGAGCCGTGAATCACGAGGTCAGCCAGAGATGGCTGGCCTCTTTCATTTGCGGCTGATTCTTTGAGTCATTGGCCAAATGACTCTGTTCGTCAATCAGTCTATTGGCATCGACAAAAAAAGGCGGCTCAGCCGCCTTTGATTTGGTCACCAGTTGTCCTGCATCGATTTATTGGTTGGGAATGCAGTGACATTCAAATGGACTATGAATAATCCAATTATTACCAAGGCATTGAATCGAAAACCTGGGCAATCACTATTGACATTGCTGTGAGCCAGCCAAGCTCACTGTTGAATCTTAGCTCTTCTCTGGTCTGTCCTTTATATGATGGTCTTAAGCTCATGATCGCAACCTCCTGAAATATATTCTGCGATAGGTGGCACGCTAGTTCCTGTCTGGATTCAGATGCAGAAACCGGTTAAATACTAGGCTCAATAACGGCGGAAAGATATACCCGGGATTGGGTATGGGGGACGTAGTTATACGTAGCTTGATAGCATGGGTTTTTCCCTGGATCTGGTCCCTCTGCGTCGCATAACGGAAAATGGTTGGTGCGAAGCGTTGACCATTGATCCTGCGTTGCAACGTGTTCGAAACTCATCATGCACTGATGGCGGGTTGGGTTGCTTCGCGATTCGCCGATCGAGCCGCTGCTTTCGCGGGACGGTCAGCCGCAAGGTGAGCCTGACATTCCACCTTGGTGCCGGTTAGTCAACCTCCCGGCCATTTTAGCTTGTCGCGGGATTTCCCTGTCCGACGATGCTGATTGCTGACAGGCTCAACCCCTGATGACCCTGAGCAAGAGGACCACGATGGCGATCACCAGCAGAATATGAATGAAGCCCCCATGGTATAGGACGTGATCAAGCCCAGCAGCCATAAGATCAGCATTACAACGGCAATGGTATAAAGCATGTTATCGCCCTTTCAATTTCAAGATTCCGTTTGCAGATGTTCCCGCCGTTTCACTTGGCCGATACAGATTCTTCGGCAAGCACGCGACTCAGATGTTCTTTGCATATCTCGTACCCAACAAAGCCTCCCATCACTGCACCACCCACCACCCCAACGATCGTATCGACTCCGGCCACCGCGCCAATACCCGCTCCTGCCATGGTACGCCACATATAACCGAACAACACGATTGATGTTGCGGTAGTCATTACTGTCTTCTGGATTGCGTTCATTTTAAATACCTCCGTATTCAACATCCGGCTCGAAGCAAACCCCTGAATGGCGGCTTACTTGCCGTAGTGTATCTTTGCTTCTTTCACACATGCTTCCCTGGTGTCACCTGCCAGGGCATTACACTTTTCTTCGGCTACCGAAAGATCTGCCTCGCGCTTTTCATCTGCCGCTTCGTGACGTGCTTCCTTGCCGGTTTTCTTCGCCTTCATGTGTGCCGCAGCGGATTCACGCCCGGCGGTCACATTGGCCTTTGATGCTTTCAGCTGGGCCTTGGCATCTGACTCCGCGCCCACCAGAGCCGCTTGTGCCTCTTGTTCACAAACGTCCTTGACGTTGCCCGCGCTGTCATCGCACTTCTCTTCGGCAACGGCATAACGTGAATTAAGTGGTCTTGGCAGATTGCGGCAGCTCAAGCGCGCTATGCCATGGAGCATTCATTTCTGGCTTACTTGCCTTGCTGCAAGCTGCTTTTCCGCAACGTCCCTGAAAATTCCATTCGACTCCTGGATTCTTCCGGATAGGCTCACGCATTTTCCTGCAGCGATTCCAAGCTTATCGTCGGTAAGCATGCCCCACTTTTGCTTTGCGCTACCCTTGAATTGTTTCCAATTCCCTTCGATACGATCCCAGTTCATTTTGGACTCCATTTGGGTTGATTGAGAATTGCGGCCCATGCCTGCAACTGTGGCAGCCCGTCGACCCTGACGAGAAAATTGACCTCGCATAGCCTTACCGCCAAGCGCATCATTGCTCGTTTCTAAAACAGACTCTGTGCGCTAGTGCACAAGCGGGGCAATTACTTGGGAGGCAGCAAGTCGTATCATTTCTGTATGCGCAGGTCAGATAGAGCAGCAGGACTGGGAGGGAGACGAAATTACGGTACCTTGTCCTGATTTGCTGACGCAGCCAAGCCCAGGTGGGGCATGTTGCAGACACCTCATCATGCAACCAGAAGCCATTGCTGCTTTGGTTCGGCGATTGCTCGTGCCTTGATTGGTATCGGAATTGCCTTCGAACCCAAGGATGGAATCCGGACTTCACCAGATGACTTTGGAGCCGGCGGACGAATGACCAGCGGCAAGACCTGAAGGCCTATGTGGGTCTATATATCGGCCTATATATTCTTTCTTCTGTTCAGAACTAAGCCTCCAAATTAATATCGACTCGATTGGTCAACAATCGTTCTGGTGAATATTGGGTGATCAAGTAGGAGTAATGCTTCCGCATAAATCGTGATTTAACTGTAAGGATTGATCTCAATGAAACCGGAAGATGAAAACCGTTTGGTTTTCCAGACCATCCTTGATACGCCGGAGTGCCGGCAGGATCGTGAGAGGGTGACCCGACTGCTGAATGAGGATATTCGGCGTTCGAGGTTCAATCGTGAACGTGCCGAACAGCTTTTTCTTTTCATGATTGATAAATGCGTGCGCCGTTATTCCAGGAGCATCGGAGGAGATGCGGAACGACTGGTTCCCAAAGCGATCAGATATACGCTGGCAAACGAATATGCGGAAATTTTCATTCGGTCGAATGGCAATATTGAGAATCAGCGGCCGGCACGGCGGGGACTGATTTCGTACTTTATCGGCAAATAGCCTCTTTCTGCCATAGCGGAACGAATGCAGTGCAGTTGCCTGCCATGCCGCGGGTCATTGGGTTGCGGAATGCGTTGGGATGCAGCATACCCGGCGCCGGAAGCATACCCGACCTGGGTATCACGGAAATGCTACGAATTCAGGTGCGGTCCATTGTTGAGTTTCAACAATTTCTCGAACTGCTCTGGAGGAACGGGTTTCGAGAAAAGATAACCCTGTGCAAAGTCGCAACCGGCAGATGCCAACAAGCTGCGTTGCGCTTCCGTTTCCACTCCTTCTGCAATGACCTTGAGCCCCAGTTTGTGCGACATCACGATGATGGCCTCGCACAGGGCCATATTATCCGCATCCTTCTCCAGGTTGGTGACGAATGATCTGTCTATCTTCAGATAATCGATATCGAATCTTTTGAGGTAGGAAAGCGTCGAATAGCCGGTGCCGAAATCGTCGATCGCAACCTGGATCCCGGCATCGCGAAACTTGAGCAAGTTGTCGGTCACTTCCGCACCTGCGTGCAATAGAAGGCCTTCCGTTATTTCAATCACAATGCTATTGCCGGCAAGTCCGAGTTCGGCCAAATATTTCATCCAGTCATCGCACATATTGACGTTCAGATGAAACTGTACCGGCGACATATTCACGCTGATCTGACAACGTTCCTTGAACAACTTGTCCCATGAGCCCGCCCATCGGGCGGCTTCCCTGAATACCCAGTTCCCGATCTCGTTGATAAGGCCGGTCTCCTCCGCGAGCGGGATGAAGTCTGCCGGGCTGACCATGCCGCGTTCCGGATGCTTCCAGCGGATAAGTGCTTCCGCCTTTTGTATCTGCCCCGTCGTCAACTCGATGATCGGTTGAAAATGAACCTGGAACTGGCTGTGCTTCAGCGCGCCCCGCAAGTCGTTGATCAGGCGCAGCCGGTTCTGCGCCACTTGCTGCAAGGAAAGGGTGAAGTAACTGTAGCGGTTGCGTCCCTTGCCCTTGGCGACATACATCGCCTGATCGGCATTCTTCATCAAGGCGTCGATATCGTCGGCATCATTGGGGTAGACAGTGATGCCGATGCTGGCAGAGATATACACCACTTCGTCTCCCAGCTGGAAAGGCTCCGCCAACCGGCCGATTATTTTTTGCGCGACATCCTCGATGTGACCGGTTACCGAAACGTCTGGCAGAACAACCGTAAACTCGTCTCCGCCGAGGCGCGCCAGGGTGTCCGATTCGCGTATGCATGACCGGGTCCGTTTGGCTACTTCCTTCAATAATATATCGCCGACTTCATGGCCCAGCGTGTCGTTCACTTCCTTGAATTGATCGAGATCGATCAGTAGCAAAGCGAGGGGGAGGTCTTCCCTGTCCGATTTTTTCACTGCCTGTCCGAGGCGGTCGCGGAACATGTCGCGGTTGGGCAATCCGGTCAGCGTGTCGAAGTTGGCTTGTCTCCAGATCAGCTCTTCGGAACGCTTTTTCTCGGTGATGTCCCGGATGATGCCGCGGTAGGCGGTGATAGCGCCCGACCTGTCCTTCACGGCAGTAAAAGAACAGAGTGTGGTTATCCGTTCACCGTTCTTTTTCTTTGCGACGACTTCGAATTCGGCAAAGCCATGAGCATTGACGCTGGCGATGATCTTTTTCCTGTCCGCAGGGTCGGCATAGATATCCTTTGCCAGGTCGAGACCGAGCATCTCTTCCTTGGTGTCGTAGCCAAACATCTGGATAGCCTTCAGGTTGATATCGATATACTTTCCTGAGGGGCTGCTGATGAATAGCCCGTCGTAGGACTCCTCAAAAAGCGCCCGATATTTCTCTTCGCTTTCCCGCAGCTTGGTTTCGATCTGCTTCCGTTTGCTGATATCCCGGATGACGCTGAAGAACGCATTTTCCCCTTCCAGCTTTATCGTTCTGCTGGATATCTCGACGGGCAGTACGGAGCCGTCCTTGCGAACTTGCGCGGATTCGAACGTCAGGTTTCCCTGCTTCAACAACTCGGCAATCCTGGCCGCTATGCCGGATGAAAACTCGGACGAAATGAATCGACTGATATGTTGCCCCACCATTTCGGCCCTGGTGTATCCCAGCTGTTCATGACCAATATGGTTTATTTCCTTGATGCAGCCATCTGCGCCGAGTACAAGCATGCAATCGGCTGCCAGATCGAACAGGTCGCGAAAAGCGATTTCACTGATCATTAAAACTTCCCCTCGGCTAAGTGCAATTTGCAGCGCTTCCGGTTCTCGAAAAAAGATCATTCTCGACGGCTACGGAGCTGTTGGCCGAACACGATGATGGCATGGTAGCGCGGAATCAAATGGAGGTGAGATGTTTGCAGAATATCAGCCAGCGACTACAGGGATTACCCGCTTGCATCGATCCGGAATTCATGCAATTGTTCACTTCCCTTATGCCTTGTCATCACGGCCGGTTGTGATCGGGTAAAAGCGAATCTGCCGGGCGCAGAGTTCCGGTGTTGTTAAGGTTTCCATACGCTTTGCCGCGTTCGATGATGGCGCCTGTTCCCTGAATGAAACGCGTTGCCTGTCGAATCAATCATTGCCATCCGGCACGGCGGCGACAGTGGTGGCGCGGACGCGGCAAAAAGTGTTGTTCGTTGATGCCAGGAGGTCTTGGTAAAAATACAGGTCAAATCCGGCGAAGTGCTGATACTGCTGGCGGCCTCAGTGATGAGTCTTCTTGCCAACCTGCCCGATCGCCTGCTGGGCAATCTGGTCGACAGAAGAGCGTTATTGGCCGCCTTGATGGCTCTGGTCGTTGTAGCGATGTTCCGTTATCTGCAGGTGCTTTTGCTGCTAACGATTTCGATTCTGGCCATCGGCGCGAATCTTCCGACTGAGTTGGCTTCCGCGCTGGGCATCAGCAAACTTGCCCTGCTGATATCGCTGGGTAGTCTGATCGCCATTGCGCTGTTGAACCGGGTGGTCAAGTTGCTGCCAACGGAGAAAGATCTCTCTCACACCGGGATAGCCGATGCGCGCCAGACCATGCTGGAGGCGATCGCGAAAGGAGACAGGGCGACTCTGCAGCGCCTGCTGGTCATGCATGCCGATGTCAACTTTACCCTGGGTGGCACGACCCCGTTGCACTTGGCTGCCGAGAGAGGCTATCCGGACATGGTGCAGACGCTGATCGGTTATGGTGCGGACTACCGTATAAAAAATGCTCTGGGCCAGACGCCACTGGAGGTGGCTCGGGGCAAAAAGAAGTTCGTGAAGACCGAAGAGGTGCTCCATGGTGCGGGCACATCTTACTTTGCGAAGCTTGGCCAGGAAGAAACCCGTCGTGCAGATGCCGATATATGGCAAAAGCAGCATGGCTGAAGGTAATGGTCTGAAACCGCAGGTCCAATCTCGACGGGAAGCGATGAAAATAAAAGTATCCCCTTTTCCTGTGTGCATTTGTACAGCCGATAGTGGAAGTATGAACAGTTCCGGGCATCCCTGAATCCATTCAAATAGGCTGTTAGAATACCTTACCGATTACCTTTGGTTAGGCCACTATGCTTCCGACAAAAGTATTGCAGAAAGAGAGTTCGCCCGTCTCAACCGGCTCACCCGGATGCAGCCGCTGCAAGGATACGGAGGAGTTGGAATTCGATTTTTCTTTTGCCTACCAGCCTATTGTCGATTTTCACGCCCGCTCCATCTTTGCGCACGAGGCACTGGTGCGCGGAGTGAACGGCGAATCTGCCGCCTCGGTGCTGGCCAGAGTCAACGATGACAACCGTTACCGATTCGATCAAGCGTGCCGGGTAAAGGCGGTCAAGGGGGCGGCCGAGCTGGGTATCAAGGAATTGTTGTCGATCAATTTTCTTCCCAACGCCGTGTACCAGCCGGAAGCATGCATACGATCTACATTTGAAGCGGCACACAAGTACAATTTCCCCAAGGAACGCATCATTTTCGAAGTCGTCGAGGGCGAGAACGTCTCCGACCGGCCGCATCTGATCAACATTTTCGAAGAATACAAACGTTTCGGATTCAAGACCGCCATAGATGATTTTGGTGCGGGTTACGCCGGCCTGAACCTGTTGGCGGAGTTCCAGCCGGATATTGTGAAGATCGACATGGATCTGGTGCGGAATATCAACGACAGCAAGCCCAAACAGGCCATCGTCGAAGGCATCGTGCATATGTGCCATCAATTGGGAATCAGAGTCCTGGCCGAGGGAATCGAAACCGGGGCAGAGCGCGATTTTCTGGTGGGCAGCGGCGTATCGCTCCTGCAGGGATACCTCTTCTGCAAACCTGCATTCAACGCAATTGGCCGGATAAACGCTTCTGCCTGGTAGCCGTCACAACACCTGTTGGCGGCGGGCTTTACTCCGACAACGGTCGAGGCTTCGATATCCCAAATCCCTGCGCATAATCGATGCCGACTTCCCGCAGTTTGGCGATCGTTTCTTCATTCTCAACCAATTCGGCGATCGTTTTTACGCCGATCAATTTAGCCACCCGGTTGATGGCCGTTATCTTCGCAAGCTCCACAGGGTCCCGAAGTATGTTGAAGACGATGTTGCCGTCGATCTTCAAAAACTCCACGCGGAAGCCCCGGATCAGGTCGAACGAGATTTTGTCGTGGCCGAAGCCGCTGATCGCCAGTAGAGAGCCGCATTGCCTGATCCGTTGCGCGAATTCGGCAACAACAGCAGGCCGCGAGGTGAGCTCCGAATTCGGGATCTCGAAGCACAGGACGGCACCCGGGACGCCGTACTCCATCAGCGTCAATTGCAGGAATTCTGGGAAACTGGGGTCGCCTATCGTGGCGTCAGACAAATTGATGAAGTACACCGAGTCCTTCCGGCTTCCATCCAGAGCATGCTGATGGGAGACCCATTCCGCCACGTGTTGCACTACCCATCGATCCAGATGCGGCATGAGGCCATACTTCTCGGCGAGCGGAAAAAACGCCCCGGGCGGCATCATGCCTTCCTCTTCCTCGATCAATCGGACCAGGATCTCGTAATGCCCGGCTTCGCCGGAACCCGCCGTCAGCGGAGTGATGAGCTGGCAGTACAAACTGAAATCGCCTTTCTCGATCGCAGCCTTGATGTTGATGACGTCCGTATGGCCGGAAATCTGCTCGGAGAACGATTCGACGAAGGTATCCTGATTCGACGCGCCATCGGGAGCAATCGCATCGGAGCCAAGTCCGGCTTTTTTCAACTCCGCATCGGCCGGCTTCTGCAGGTCGCCGCGAGAGGTGATGTCATCGATCAGCATAAAGAACCCGTTTACCTTGCCCTTCTCGCCAAACTGGGGGATATGCTCGACGCGTAGCCGGTAGACTGCGCCGTCCGGCATCTTCTGCGTCCGCTCGTACTGCACCTGGTGCCCATCCAGGGACTGCCGGACTGGGGCCGCCGTTTCCTGGTGGACACCGGAACCAAGGATTTTTCGTATGTGCTGGCCATGGATCTGATCCGGTCGCAGGTGCAACCATTCCGAAAATGCCCGGTTGTGATACTGGCACTGACCCTCCGTGTCGAAGAGCGCGACCATGACCGGCAAGACCTCGTCGATCAGCTGCAACCGGGGATTGACGGTGGATATCGTCTCTTCGGCCCTTTTGCGGCGCTGGGTCTCTTGTTCAAGCTTGTCTTTTACCGCGGACAACTGTGCGGTGCGTCTGGCGACAACCCATTCCACATGAGACACGCGGGTTGCTTCGGCAAGGATCGCAGCCACAAGAACCCCGCCCAGAAAGGTGATCCATTGCAGGCCGATCCCGGTAAAGTAAATCGCAAAAACGAGCGCGGCCGCAGTGGCAATGACAGCCAGGGCAGAGAAGAAGGGGCGAACGGTACGAAAGACAATGCGGAATTTCATTTCCCACTCCCACGGTTCTGCATGTAGGTCCAGAGTCGGTAGGCGCCGTGCATTCCGGCCCGTGTCCAGTTTATCCCCGAACAGTGACAGTTGTGTGCAGTTCTCTGGCCCGGATAGTCAAAGTGGCGATCCTGCACGACTGGTCGTTTTCTTGATGTCTCGATATCCGTCGTAACGGCGATTCAAGGAAAAATAGAATCGGTCCTATGCATGACATGAGAGGTTCGCTGAATATTCCCGCCTCTCTGCAGTGCGGCGGTACGTTAAAACTCGATGGAAGGCCGGAACACCAGTGTCGTCACATTAGTGCGCAAGTTCCGGAGCGGGCCGGAATATTCGTTCGGGCTGGTCCATACGAAACCGACATCCAGTGTCGGTGCGTAACCCCACTGGGGCATCGGAACCTTCTTTCCGGCAATCAGCTCAAGACGAACCATTTCCCCGCCGGTTTGCAGGAAGTACATGCGCATATCGTAATTGGCGTTCTCCAGCCATTCGAGAAACGAATATCGCAGATCAAGATTGCTCCGGTGCAGGCTCACATAAGTCACGTCATTGACAGCCTTGTTGGTGTTGTAACGTGCTCCCACGCGAAAACTCCAGGACAGTTTTTCGTCCGGGTAATCGAGCTGGCCCTTGATCTTCCACTCGACCTCATACCAATCGTCCGGGATGAGCACGTTGTCCTTGATGTGCTTGTTGCCTGCGCTGAACAGATAGCCGGTGTAGCCATAGTTGTTTCCCTCGCGCTGTTCTTTCGGGCGGTTCAGTTTTGCAACGTTGCCGAAGAAGGCAGATACCGCCCAGGGCTCCTGGAAGTCGGGTGTGGCGGATTCCAGCAAGTTGATGCCGGTGTTGCCGATCTCGGCTTGCCGGTAGAGTGACGGCGAGTGTGATTTGACAGCCGTACCCAGCGAAGCCAGCGGGTACACGCTGGCCTCCAGCACCATGTAGCGCGGTATGAGCGAACCTTGAATAAGCTTGCTGTAGATCTCCGACTCGTTGTCCGAGGTGATGACGGGGATGGGCTTGTCGGTGAGGGGGACGTTGTAGTCGATGTCGGTATATTTGGCGGAGGCTTCCAATACCAGCTCCGACTTGCTTACCGCCTCGGCTGCGGCTTTGCCCGAGATGTCTTCTTTGGGAGCGACTTCAGCAGCAGGTGCGATCGACGTGTACAGGCAAAATGCGGCGGCGCAAATGAGATGAAGATGATCCGGAAAAGAGGGCATGGGGGGATTCTATCTGTTGTGGCCTGCCGATAAAAGCATGAGAGAATTCACTTTTATCAGGAGGACTATTTTGAAGAAACTCACTTTTGCCGATCTGGCCAGGCTGAGCCGGGACGCCCGACAATCGCCGCGTCTGCGTGCCAACTCCAACCTGCACCGGGAGCTGAGCGATCCCATCCAGCGCCTCGCCATCGCCATGGAGCCGGACACGCTGATCATGCCGCATCGTCATCCGCATACCTGGGAAGTGCTGACCGCCTTGCGCGGGCGTTTCACCGTTCTGGTGTTCAACGATGCGGGCAGGGTCACCGAGCGCGCGGAGCTGGGCGAAGATACCGGCGTGGTGGAGATACCCTCGGGTGCCTGGCATGCCGTGCTTTCGCGAGATGCGGATGCCGTGATCTTCGAGGTGAAGCACGGCCCTTACGCGCCGATTGCCGAGGCCGATGTTGCCGCCTGGAGCAAGGGGCGTGCCGCCGCAGACTTGAATGCGTGGTACGCCCTGGCCCAGGTCGGCGACGAGATCGCCTGACGGCGGATCAGCCTGCTTAAGCCACGAACTGCTTGCTGCGCAGCGTGTCGATGATCTCCGGTATCACACCCGAATCGTCGATGGTCGAAGGCACAGTGTATGCCTTGCCGTTGACGATATTGCACAGGGTCTTGCGCAGTGTCTTGCCGGAGCGCGTCTTGGGCAGACGGGCAAGGACGACCGTGTCCTTGTAGCAGGTGATTGCGCCGATGGCTTCGCGCACGCGTGTCACCAGTTCCTTTTGCAGCACGGCTTCATCCATCGTCACACCCGATTTGAGCACTACCAGCCCCATTGGCACCTGTCCCTTGAGATCGTCGTCTCGCGCGATGACAGCGCATTCCGCCACTGCCGGGTGGGTGGCGATCACTTCCTCGATCTCGCCGGTGGAGAGGCGGTGTCCGGCGACATTGATCACGTCGTCCACGCGACCCATCACGAACACATAGCCGTCGGCGTCGACGTAACCGCCATCACCGGTGGCGTAATAGCCGTGGAACATGCTCAGGTAGCCGTCGCGGAATTTGTTGTCGTCGCCCCATACGCGGTTCAGGCAGGAGGGCGGCAGCGGCAGCTTGAGGGCGATGTAGCCCTGTGTGCCGCGTTCCACTTCGTGCCCGTTCTCATCCAGTATCTGGATGTTGAAACCGGGCACCGGCATGGTGGATGAACCCGACTTGACCGGCATCGGCTCTACACCGCGCAGGTTGGCGGTGATCGCCCAGCCGGTCTCGGTCTGCCACCAGTGGTCGATGACCGGCTTGCCGCTGACTTCCGTGAGCCAGGCTTCGGTCGGCGGGTCGAGGCGCTCACCGGCGGAGAAGATGGTCAGCAGTTTGCTCAAGTCGTAGGGCTTCATCAGCAAGGCCTGCGGGTCTTCCTTCTTCACGGCACGGAACGCGGTCGGCGCAGTGAACAAGGCCTTCACGCCGTATTCGGAACAGACGCGCCACAACGCACCGGCATCCGGCGTCATGATCGGCTTGCCTTCGTACACGACCGTGGTGCAGCCGTGCAACAGCGGGCCGTACACGATGTAAGAGTGGCCGACCACCCAGCCCACATCGGACGAGGCCCAGAACACTTCGCCCGGCTTCATGTCGTAGATCGCGCTCATGCTGTATTTCAGCGCCACGGCGTGTCCGCCGTTCTCGCGCACCACACCCTTGGGTTTGCCCGTGGTGCCTGAGGTATAGAGGATATACAGCGGGTCGCTGCCCTTGACCGGCGTGCAGCCGACCGGTTTTGCTTTGGCCAGCAACGACGTCCACTCGTGATCGCGCCCGGGTGTCAGGGCAGCGACCGCCTGCGGACGCTGGAAGATGACGCAGCATTCCGGCTTGTGCTTCGCCAATTCGAACGCTTTGTCGATTAGCGGTTTGTATTCGATGATGCGTTTGACCTCGATGCCGCAGGAGGCGGTGAGGATGACCTTCGGTTTTGCGTCGTCGATTCGCAACGCCAGTTCCGGCGGTGCGAATCCGCCGAACACGACGGAGTGGATTGCACCCAGACGTGCAACCGCCAGCATGCTGATGACCGCTTCCGGGATCATCGGCATGTAGATGATGACGCGGTCGCCTTTCACCACACCCAGGTCGGCCAGCATGCCGGCGGTGCGCGCCACCGCATCGGTCAGTTCGGCGTAGGTGTACTTCGCCTTGGTATTGGTGACGGGAGAGTCGAATATGAGCGCCAGCTGATCGCCGCGCCCGCTCTTCACGTGATGGTCCAGCGCCATGTAGGATGTGTTCATTTCCCCGTCAGCGAACCAGTAGCCGACGCCTTCTTCATTGCGCGTCAGGATCTGCTGCGGAAACTTGAACCATTCCAGATCCTCGGCCTGCTTGCGCCAGAAGCCTTCCGGATCCTTCATCGAACGTTGGTATTCGGCTTGGTAACTCATCTCGATTCCTCCCTGATGGTGCAGCCCATGCGGGCTAACAAAGTTTTTTGGTTAAAACGATTCTCAAATGCTGTCTCCGGGAATACGTACCCAGCCTTCCATCAGCACGCGTGCGCTACGGCTCATGGTGACTTTCTCGACTTTCCAGTCGCCACCGTTCTTGCTGGCGGCTGCACCGACTCTCAAGGTGCCGGAGGGATGTCCGAACTTCACCACATTGCGTTCACCACCGCCCGCGGCAAGATTCACCAGCGTGCCGGGGATCGCTGCTGCCGTGCCGATGGCAACCGCTGCCGTGCCCATCATGGCATGGTGCAGTTTGCCCATCGACAGGGCGCGCACCAGCAGATCGACTTCAGAAGCGCGGATGGTCTTGCCGCTGGATGCTTTGTAGTCGACCGGGGGCGCAACAAAAGCGACCTTCGGGGTATGTTGGCGGGTTGCAGCTTCTTCCGGAGTCTTGATCAAGCCCATGCGCAATGCGCCAGCCACGCGGATCTTCTCGAAACGCGCCAGCGCGGCCGGGTCGGTATTGATGGCTTCTCGCAATTCGGTGCCGGTGTAACCGATATCCGCCGCATTCACAAACACGGTCGGGATACCGGCGGTGATCATGGTGGCCTTGAAGGTGCCGACACCAGGCACTTCCAGATCGTCGACCAGATTGCCGGTCGGGAACAGGCTGCCACCTTCTTCACTGTCGTCGGACGGATCCATGAACTCCAGAACGATCTCCGCTGCCGGGAAGGTCACGCCATCCAGCTCGAAATCGCCGGTCTCCTGTACCTGACCGTTGCTGACCGGCACATGGGCGATGATGGTCTTGCTGATGTTGGCCTGCCAGATGCGCACGGTGCAGACACCATCCTGCGCAAGACGTGCGGCATCGATATATCCGGCATGGATCGCGAAAGCCCCCGCACCTGTGGACAGGTTGCCGCAGTTGCCGCTCCAGTCGACGAAGTCTTTATCGATGGAGATCTGGCCGTAGAGGTAATCCACGTCATGGCCGGGGCGTGAGCTTTTCGACAGGATCACGCACTTGCTGGTGCTGGAGGTCGCGCCCCCCATGCCATCGATCTGCGCGGCATAGGGGTCGGGGCTGCCGATCACGCGCTGGAACAGCCGGTCACGCGCCTTGCCCGGAACCTGTGCGGCCTTCGGCAGGTCTTCCAGTCGGAAGAACACCCCCTTGGAGGTGCCGCCACGCATATAGGTAGCGGGGATTCTGATTTGCGGGGCTTGAGCCATCATGCTGCTCCTTCGAGGAAGTCCTGTGCAAAGCGTTGCAATACACCGCCCGCATTGTAGACACGTACTTCGGCAGCGGTATCCAGACGGCAGGTGACAGGTATGCGCACCGTTTCGCCATTCTTGCGGTGCATGATCACGGTCAGGTTGGCGCGTGGTGTGATGTTGCCTTCCACGTCATAGGTCTCGGTACCGTCGATGGCGTAGGTCTTGCGGGTATCGCCCGCCTTGAACTCCAGCGGCAGCACGCCCATGCCGACCAGATTGGTACGGTGGATGCGCTCGAAACCTTCCGCGACGATGGCCTCCACACCGGCCAGACGCACGCCTTTGGCTGCCCAGTCGCGCGAAGACCCCTGGCCGTAGTCGGCGCCGGCCACAATGATCAGGTTCTGCTTGCGACCCATGTAGGTCTCGATGGCTTCCCACATACGCATGACCTTGCCGTCCGGCTCGACGCGGGCGAGGGAACCCTTTTTGACTTGACCATCGACCACTGCCATTTCGTTGACCAGTTGCGGATTGGCGAACGTGGCGCGTTGCGCGGTCAGGTGGTCACCGCGGTGCGTCGCATAGGAGTTGAAGTCCTCTTCCGGCAGGCCCATCTTCGCCAGGTACTCACCGGCAGCAGAGTCGGCCAGGATCGCGTTGGAGGGCGACAGGTGGTCGGTGGTGATGTTGTCCGGCAGTACTGCAAGCGGACGCATCCCTTTCATGGTGCGTTCGCCGGCCAGCGCGCCTTCCCAATACGGCGGACGACGGATGTAGGTGGACTGCGGACGCCAGTCGTACAACGGGCTTTTCGCCGCTTCAATCACGCCCAGGTCGAACATCGGGAGATAGACCTGCTTGAACTGTTCCGGCTTCACGCAAGCTGCAACGACGGCGTCGATCTCCTCGTCGGAAGGCCAGATGTCTTTCAGCGTCACCGGCTTGCCGGACTTGTCGGTGCCCAGCACATCCTGCTCGATGTCGAAGCGCACCGTACCGGCAATCGCGTAAGCGACCACCAGCGGCGGCGAAGCCAGGAAGGCCTGCTTCGCATACGGGTGGATACGACCGTCGAAGTTGCGGTTGCCGGACAGCACGGCGGTGGCGTACAGGTCGCGGTCTATGATCTCCTGCTGGATCTTGGGATCGAGCGCGCCGGACATGCCGTTACAGGTGGTGCAGGCGAAGCCGACGATGCCGAAGCCCAGTTTCTCCAACTCCGACAGCAGGCCAGCTTCTTTCAGGTACAGCTCGGCAACTTTGGAGCCGGGTGCAAAAGAAGTCTTGACCCAGGGCTTGCGGAGCAGCCCCAGTGCGTTGGCTTTCTTGGCCAGCAGCGCCGCTGCCACCACGTTGCGCGGGTTGGAGGTGTTGGTGCAGGAAGTGATGGCGGCGATGATGACGGCACCATCCGGCATCAGACCTTGCGCTTCTTCCGCCTTGCCTGCTGCCAGCTTGGCTTCGTTGGCAATGCCGCGCTCATGCAGGGCAGATGTCGGCAGACGACGGTGCGGATTGGACGGACCCGCCATGTTGCGCACCACGCTGGACAGATCGAATTCCAGCACGCGCTCGTAATCGGCGGCAACCATCTGATCCGCCCACAGGCCGGTGGTCCTGGCGTAGTTCTCCACGAGGGCAACCTGCTCGGGTTCGCGGCCGGTCAGTTTCAGATAGGTGATGGTTTGCGCGTCGATGTAGAACATCGCCGCCGTCGCGCCGTATTCCGGGCACATATTGGATATGGTCGCGCGGTCGCCGATGGTGAGGCTGTCCGCGCCTGCGCCGAAGAATTCGACCCAGGCGCCGACCACCTTTTCCCGGCGCAGGAACTCGGTCAGGGCCAGCACGATGTCGGTAGCCGTGATGCCGGGCTGGCGCTTGCCAACCAGTTTGACGCCGACGATATCCGGCAGGCGCATCATGGAAGGGAGGCCCAGCATGACGGTTTCGGCTTCCAGACCGCCGACGCCGATGGCGATCACGCCCAGTGAGTCGACGTGCGGGGTGTGGGAGTCGGTCCCCACGCAGGTATCGGGGAAGGCAACGCGATTTCCGTTTTTATCCGGGCGCACCTGGATCACCGGCGACATCTTCTCCAGATTGATCTGGTGCATGATCCCGTTACCGGCCGGGATCACGTCAACGTTCTTGAATGCAGTCTTGGTCCATTCGATGAAGTGGAAGCGGTCTTCGTTGCGACGGTCTTCGATCTCGCGGTTCTTGCGGAATGCATCCTTGTCGAAACCGGCAGCTTCCACGGCCAGCGAATGGTCGACGATCAGCTGGGTCGGCACCACCGGGTTGACCAATGAAGGGTCACCGCCCTGGTCGGCGATCGCGTCACGCAGACCGGCGAGGTCTACCAAGGCGGTCTGTCCGAGGATATCGTGGCAAACGACACGGGCGGGATACCACGGGAAATCCAGGTCGCGTTTGCGTTCGATCAGCTGCTTCAGCGCATCGGTCAATGCTTCCGGTTCGCAGCGGCGCACCAGTTGTTCTGCCAGCACTTTGGAAGTGTAGGGCAGTTTGGCATAAGCGCCGGGCTGGATGGCTTCGACTGCCGCCCGGGTGTCGAAGTAGTCAAGCTTGCTCCCGGCTAAAGGCTTACGGTATTGGGTATTCATAATGTCCTTCTGTGAGAACGTGTACGAGCTGGATGCAGGTGCTGGAAAGGGCGACCGTGGACAGGTCGCCCTTAGCATTTCTTAACGCTTCTCGATCGGCAACCAGGCCATGTTGTCCGGACCGACATAGTTCGCGCTCGGGCGGATGATCTTGCCGTCGGCACGTTGCTCGATCACGTGTGCGCCCCAGCCGGTGGTGCGCGAGATGACGAACAGCGGCGTGAACATATTGGTGGGTACGCCCATCATGGCGTACGACACGGCAGAGAACCAGTCGAGGTTGGGGAACATCTTCTTGGTTTCCCACATCACACTTTCCAGACGAGAAGCGATGTCGAACAGGCGCATGTCGCCTTTCTCTTCGGACAGTTGTTTCGCCACGCGCTTGATCACTTCATTGCGCGGGTCGGAGATGGTGTAAACCGGGTGACCGAAACCGATCACGATTTCCTTGCGTTCCACGCGGGCGCGGATGTCGGCCTCGGCCTCGTCCGCATTCTTGTAGCGGTTCTGGATGCGGAATGCTTCTTCGTTCGCGCCGCCGTGCTTCGGGCCGCGCAATGCGCCGATCGCACCGGTGATACAGGAGTACAGGTCGGAGTTGGTGCCCGCGATAACACGCGCAGTGAAGGTGGATGCATTGAATTCGTGCTCCGCATACAGGATCAGCGAAGTGTGCATTGCGCGAACCCAGGAATCCTTGGGTTTCTTGCCGTGCAACAGATGCAGGAAGTGGCCGCCGATGGTGTCGTCATCCGTTTCCACGTCGATGCGCTTGCCGCTGTTGGCGAAGTGGAACCAGTAAACCAGCATGGAACCGAAGCTGGCCATCAGGCGGTCCAGCAGCTCGCGTGTCTTGGCGGGATCATGTGCTTCGGGTTCTTGCTCAACAGTACCGAGCACAGAACAACCGGTGCGCATCACGTCCATCGGGTGTGCATTCACGGGAATCGCTTCCAGCGCCTGCTTCACTGCAGTGGGCAAACCGCGCAGAGTCTTGAGTTTCTTCTTGTAGGCGGCCAGTTGGGCAGCGGTGGGCAAAGCTTCGTGGATCAGCAGATAGGCGATCTCTTCGAACTCGGCTGTTTCAGCGAAATCCAGGATGTCATAACCGCGGTAGTGCAGGTCGTTGCCGGTGCGTCCGACAGTACAGATTGCCGTATTACCGGCAACGGTGCCGGAAAGGGCTACGGATTTCTTTGGCTTTGGTAATACGCTTGCTCCCGTCATGTTTTTCTCCTTGAAGTTGAAAATGTCCTGCATTTATTCGGCCTGGGCCTTATTTGTTTCGCTGCCGTTTCTTATTCGGCACCCTTTTCGGCGAACAGGCGGTCGAGCTGCTGCTCGTATGCGTGATAGCCGAGGTAATCGTAAAGCTCCATGCGCGACTGCATCTCGCCCAGGACCTTCTGTTGCGTGCCGTCGGCGAGGATGTGCTGGTACACGTTGAGCGCCGCCTTGCTCATGGCGCGATAGGCCGAGAGCGGATACAGCACCAGTTTGACGCCCACCCCGTTCAACTCTTCGGTGGTGAACAGCGGTGTCGCACCGAATTCGGTGATGTTCGCCAGTACCGGCACGCGCACGGCGCGGGTGAACTTGGCGTATTGCTCCAGCGTGGTCATCGCTTCCGGGAAGATCATGTCGGCACCCGCTTCCGCGCAGGCCTGCGCGCGGTCGATGGCGGACTGCATGCCTTCCACGGCCAGCGCATCGGTACGGGCCATGATGACGAAACTTGAATCAACACGCGCATCCACAGCGGCTTTCACACGATCCACCATCTCACTTAAAGGCACGATGGCCTTGTTGGGGCGGTGGCCGCAACGTTTCTGCATCACCTGGTCTTCGATATGGAAACCGGCGGCGCCGGCCTGCGCGATCTCGCGCGTGGCGCGGGCGATGTTGAATGCGCCGCCCCAGCCGGTGTCGATGTCCACCAGCAGCGGCAGGTCGCTCGCGGCGGTGATGCGGCGCGTGTCTTCGCACACGTCATTCAATGTGGTGATGCCCAAGTCGGGGATGCCGAGCGAGGAGGCTGCCACCCCGCCGCCGGAAAGATACAGCGCCTTGTGTCCGGTTTTCTGTGCCAGGATGGCACAGTAGGCAGTGACGGCTCCGACGACTTGCAGGGGATGGTTCTCTTCGACTGCGCGGCGCAGTTTCTGGCCGGGTGTGCTTGTTGTTTTCATTTTCTGGTTCCTCAGTTTTTAGCTATCGGGAAAGACATGGATAGGGCGGCGAACCTTTGGCCATGTTTGGGACTAAAGGCATTGTCGAACCACGGGTAGCGCCTCGCCATACCTTGTTCTGCGCGCCGTTCCTTCCTTCGACAAGCTCAGGACGAACGGGATTGATGGTGGGGATGGACTCAAGAAACAAACTCATGTTGCCTTCTCCTCTTTATCGATCATTTCACTGATGCTGCGCCACGCGCCCTGGATGTGGCGACGCATTAGTAACTCGGCCAGTTCGCCGTCGCGGTGTGCCAGTGCATCGACGATCTGGCGGTGTTGTTGCAGTGCGGGGCGGGTACGTTGGGCATTGCGGCTGGTGCGGTAACGGCACATGCGCAGCAATTGGTATTGTTCGCTGCCGAGCAGATGCATCAGCATCTCGTTGCGGCTGCCGCGAACGATCTGGTAGTGGAAATCGAGGTCGCCCTCGCTTTGCGAATAGACCTTGCCGCCTTCCTGCTTGATCTGTTCTTCGTGACTGTCGAGCAGGGCGCTCAATTGGGCGATCTCGTCGTCGGTCATTTGCAGAGCGGCAATACGACAGGCCATGCCTTCCAGTGCTTCGCGCACTGCGTAGAGGTCGGAGAGTGTCTTGCGGTCCAGCACCACCACGCGTGCGCCGACGTTGGGAATGCGCTTGACCAGTCGCATGCCTTCCAGATGGCGCAAGGCCTCGCGCAACGGGCCGCGCCCCATGCCGAAGCTCTCGGCCAGCTCCGCTTCATTCAGTTTTTGGCCCTGGGCCAGCTCGCCGGTGACGATGCTGTGTGCAAGACGATGCGCTGCAACGTCTGCGAGAGTGCCTTGTTCTGGTTCCTTGAGTAGCATCGAAAATCTCCGATTGTCGACAATCTAGGCGAATACTAGCACTGTGAGCAGTAAAAAGTGCAAGTATTTTTAGATTATGTCGACAAGATTGCCGGTGTATAGGGAGTTTTATGCTTTGGGCAAGGCGGACAGAATGGTCTTTGTTGCTGATACAAAAGGCGAAAAAAAAGCCGACCCGGAGGTCGGCAGGCTAGGAGAACAACTAATCTATGCAGCTGCGGCCTGTCCGATCACTGCGCCGAGCAAGTCCAGCGTTTCCAGCGCCGCAGTGGGAGTGACGCGCTCGTAAGCGAAGCCGCCGGCCTGGACCAGCACGTAATCTCCCAGCGCCAGCGGGCCATCCATCAGCATCAGGCTCACATCGCGCTGTTCGCCGAAGCATTCCACGGTGGCCATCTCGCCCGAAAGGGCGATGACGCGGGAGGGGATCGCCATGCACATGGTTATGCCGCCTTCCGCATGTTGTTTTTGACTGCCACACCCAGCTCGCGCAATTCCGTGACGACCAGATCCATCAGCTCCGGCAGCCGCGCTTCCACTTGCGGCGAGAGAGACATGGAGGTTTCCAGCGATACGGGCTCGACGCCGATCACGGTGACGCCGCCGGGCTGCTCGCCGATGAATGCCAGCGTGGCCAGCACATCCGACAGCCCGATCTGGTGCGGCGACAGCTTGGTCTTGAAGAACACCGGAACCTGCTCGTCGGCCAGCCTGATGATGGAAGCCGGTGCCTTGCCGCCGCGCACCGCGTCGACGATGATGATGTGGTCGGCGTTCGACAGGTCTTCCAGCATCTCCATGCCCGTGGTGCCGCCGTCGATGACGACGACCTCGGGCGGAAGGATGTAGTCGAGCTGCAACTTTTCAATGGCCCGCACCCCGATGCCTTCATCGGAGAGCAGGGTGTTGCCGACGCCGAGCACGATGATGCGCATCACAGCACCTTCACCTGCACCACCGGATTGCCTTCGGCATCCAGCACATGCACGGCGCAAGCCAGGCACGGGTCGAACGAGTGCACCGTGCGCAATACTTCCAGCGGACGCTCCGCATCGGCGACCGGGGTGTTCAGCAGCGACGCTTCGTACGGGCCGGGCACGTCGCCCTCGTTGCGCGGCGCGGCGTTCCAGGTGGTCGGAACCACGCACTGGTAGTTGGTGATCTTGCCGTCTTCCAGCACCACCCAGTGCGACAGCACACCGCGCGGGGCTTCATGGAAGCCGACGCCCTTGACCTCGCCCTTGGGGAATACGGGCTTGTTGAAGGTGGCGGTGTCGCCCTTGCCGATGTTCTCCACCAGCAGGTTCCACTGGTTCGCCAGTTCGTCCACCTGCACCGCGCAAGAGACCGCACGGGCGGCATGGCGGCCGATGGTGGAGTGCACTGCGGCCAGCGGTATCTTGGTCTTTGCCAGCGAGCCTGCGGTATCCAGCACACCGTTCAGGTATTTCAATGTCGGTGCGTGATTCTGTGCAGCCATCGCCAGCACGCGCGACAGCGGGCCGACCTGCGCGGGATTGCCGTAGAAGGTGGGCGACTTGACCCAGGAATATTTGCCGTCGTCCTGGAAGTCGGTGTAGTTCGGTTCGGTCTCGCCCTTGTACGGGTGCAACGCGCCCTTGCCGCCCTTGTACCAGGAGTGCTTGACGCTTTCCTGCACGCCGTCGCGGAAGTAGGCATCGTTGAACGAGTTGATCGGTTTGATGCTCGCCAGATCGCCGCCCTTGACGTAGCCGCCGGGCAGGGCGAACCGGGTGCCCTTGGTGTCGAGCGGCAGGTCCGGCACGCACAGGTAATCCGTCACGCCGGCGCCGATCTTGGTCCAGTCGGCATAGAACGCGCCGATCGCGGCCACGTCGACCAGGTAGACGTTCTTCACGAAGTCGCCCAGCTTGTCTATCCACTCCTTGACAGCAAGCAGGCGCTCTATGGTCAGCACCGACTGCGAATCCAGCGCGATGGGGTTGGAAACGCCGCCCACGGCCATGTTCTGGATGTGCGGCGATTTGGAGCCGAGGATGCTGACGATCTTCGTGGCATAGCGCTGTATCTCCAGCGCTTGCAGGTAATGCGTGACGGCCAGCAGGTTCACTTCGGGCGACAGCTTCATCGCCGGATGCCCCCAGTAACCGTTGGTGAAGATGCCGAGCTGGCCGGTGCCGACGAAACCGCTCAGGCGTTCCTTCACCTTGGTGAATTCCTGGCGGCTGTTGCCGTCCCAGCTGGACAGGCTCCCGGCGAGCGCTGCGGTCTTCGCCGGGTCGGCCTTGAGTGCGGAAACCACGTCCACCCAATCCAGCGCGGACAGATGGTAGAAGTGCACAATATGGTCGTGGATGGCATGTGCCGTGATGATCATGTTGCGGATGTACTGTGCGTTGAGCGGCACTTCCATCTGCAGCGCGTTCTCCACCGCGCGTACCGAGGTGATCGCATGCACCGTGGTGCACACACCGCAGATGCGCTGGGTGATCGCCCAGGCGTCGCGGGCATCGTGACCCAGAAGTATCGTCTCGACGCCGCGCCACATCTGGCCCGATGCCCATGCCTTGGAGACTTTGCCGTTGTTCACTTCGCAATCGACGCGCAGGTGGCCTTCGATTCGGGTGATAGGATCGATCGTGATTCTTTTGCCCATTTAGATTCTCCTGATTGTTCTGACTACTTGTTGCTTGCAACGGCGGCCGCTCCGGCCGTTCCCGGCAGGATAGGCAGGTAACGCACCAGCGCGATGTAACCCAGTATCTCCAGCGCGATCATGCCGATGGAAACCATGATCTCCGGCACCGACGGGAAGTAATGCCAGCCCGGTCCGGTCTCGTAACCGACCAGGAAGGAATCGATGCGCAGCAGGAAGCCGGCCAGCATCAGGCATACGGCAGCAATGAACAGCTTGGACGGGTTCCTGCGCGACTTGGGATTCGCCAGGATCACCAGCGGCGCGATGAACAGCGCGTTCTCTATCCAGAACATCAGGGTCTCGATGCGCAACTCGAACATGCTGCCGACCGCGCCGCGCACGATCAGGTCGACAAAGCGCACGATCAGGTAAGCCGTCAGCATCCACAGCATCACCTTGGACAGCTTGCCCAGCAGCCGCATTTCCAGCGGACGCTTGAAGCCGGAAGAGGACAGGCATGCTTCGAAGATCACGACCGCGAAGCCGATGGCGAGCGCCGTCATCAGGTATAGCAGCGGCAGCAGCATCGTCTGCCACAGCGGGTGTATCTGGTAGCCGAACACCACCAGCAAGGAACCCAGCGAAGACTGATGCATGGACGGAAGCAGAACGCCGAGCGCGATGATCAGGAACAGGAACTTGTTCAGCTTGCGCTTGACGTCCTTCAGGCCGAATTTTTCGAGAAAGGCCGGCGAGAACTCGATCCACATCACGACGATATAGGCCGTGATGCACACGGCCACCTCGAACATCACCGAGTTGACCTGCGCATAGCCGGGCCAGAAGATGTGCC
This sequence comes from Sideroxydans sp., assembly GCA_027310725.1. Taxonomy (GTDB): domain Bacteria; phylum Pseudomonadota; class Gammaproteobacteria; order Burkholderiales; family Gallionellaceae; genus Sideroxyarcus. The sequence goes on from DAIDAG010000074.1 coordinate 50,631, forward strand.
AGAAATTCCAGTAGCGGCCCAGGTCCAGCATCACGCCGGCACCGGCCAGCGTATAGCCGAACAGGCTCGCCAACAAGGCCGGGCGCACCATCGGGTGGTACTCGCCCTTGTTGAAGATATACACCAGCAGGGCCACGGAATAGCCGCCGCAGGCAAAGGCGGAACCGATCACCACGTCGTACACCACCCAGATACCCCAGGGGTAGCCGTCGTTGATGTTGGTCACCGCGCCGAGGCCGAAGAAGAAACGCACGAGCATGATGAGCACGGCAAGCGCCACGAGCACCGCCAGGATCACGGTCGTCGGTGTGACGAACGATCCGCCGAGCGGGGCGGGAGCAGGATGGTTGTGAGAGGCAGACATCGATATCTCCTTATTTCTTTTCATCGTCGGCGTCATCGTCATTCTTGACGTTGCGCTTGGCGACGAAGGACAGCACACCGAGGAAAGCCAGTGGCGCGATCAGCCCGCCATAGAGTGTGTGCTGCAGGGTTTCGGACCTGGACGCGAACGACTGGTCGGGCAGCGTGGGCATGCCCAGCTTGTCGAAAGGCACGGCGGAAAGCTTCAGCATCTGGGTGCCGCCGACTTCCTTCTCGCCGTAGATATGCGGGATATATTTCGCCGCTTTGGCCGTGTGCGGCGACTGGTCGTGCGTGTTGATGTTGCCGCGCGGGAAGGTCGCGTATTCGCCCGGCTTCATCGCCAGACGGCGCTGCGATTCGGCATGCAGGTCCTTCACCTTGCCGTACAGCGTCGCACCGGTCGGGCACACTTGCGCGCAGGCGGCATACTTGCCCTCGGGAATGCGCTGGCGGCACAACTGGCATTTGCTGATCTGCGGAATCGCCTTGTCGTACTGGAAGCGCGGCACGCCGAACGGGCATGCGGCCACGCAATAACGGCACCCGATACAGACATCCTTGTCGTAACCGACGATGCCGGTGACCGGATCCTTGGTCATCGCAGACACCGGGCAGGCTGAAACGCAGGACGGATCGGCACAGTGCAGGCAAGAAACCTTCATGAACGCGAAGCCGTCCTTCTCGCTGTCCTTGTTCTCCGCAGTACCGTTCTGGTACACCTTGATCACATTGAGCGTCTTGCCTGAAATGTCGAGCGGGGTGTCCCACAGATGATCTTCCGTGGAAAACTCCGGCGGCATGTCGTTGACTTCCTTGCAGGCGGAGACGCAAGCCTTGCAGCCGATGCACAGCGTGCTGTCGTACAGCAGCCCCAGTGCCTCGCCCGGCATGACCTTGTTTTCCCGCGCCTCGGCGGGTGCACCCGCTGCAAGCAAGGTGCCCCCGGCCAGCGCTCCCTTGAGGAAATCGCGCCGGCTGATGGTCATGATGGGTTCCTTTCCTCTTGCTTCTTGTGCGCGTCGCCCTCGTCGAGCTTGACGTTCT
>DAIDAG010000006.1 GCA_027310725.1 Sideroxydans sp.
CCGTAGATGCCGATGTCGCCCGTCTCCGGCTGTGCGCAACCGTTATGGCAGCCGGATACACGAATGTTCAGGTCGGCCTTGCCGCCGGACAGCAGCGGGCCCAGCACGGTGCTGGAAGTGATACCCAGACGGCAGGTCGACGTGCCGGGGCAAGCCACCACGTTGTCGCCGACCTTCGGCTCGGACAGGCCGAGTGCCGCGATGCCGCCGCGCAGGGCCGCCACCTTCTCTTGCGGCACGTTGAACACCGCGAAGTTCTGGTCCTGCGAAGTGTGTATCTCGCTCAACCCCTGCGCCTGCAGCAAGGCAGCCAGGCCGCGCAGCTGGTCCGCCTTCACGTCGCCGATGGGCAACGCGATGGGAAACACGAACAACCCGGCCTGGCGTTGCGCAAAGAGCTTGCGCGGTGCGCCTTGTCCCGGCGCTTCATTGCCGGTCGGCGTGCGCCATTCTCCCTGCGGATAAGGTTGATCGGCCAAAGCCTGTTTGGTGCGTACAAACTCTTCGCGATACTTCTCCAGGAAACCATCGGCGCCGAAACGCTCGACCAGGAACTTGATGCGCGATTTCGCCCGCTTGGTGCGATCGGAATACCTGTTGTGCAGCGACACCAAGGCTTCCATGGCAAACAGCAACTCGCTCTCGGGGATGAACTCCTCGACCACGATGGCCTCGCGCGGCTTGTGCCCGAGCCCGCCGCCCGCCCTGATCCTGAAACCGGGCTGACCGTCCTTGCGCACCGCGATCACGCCGCAATCGTGCAGCAGCGATTGCGCGCAATCGGTCTCGCAACCGGAGAACGATATCTTGAATTTGCGCGGCAACTGCTGGTTGAGCGGGTTGCGCAGGAAGTGCACGGTGGCGCCATCCAGATGCTTGCTGACATCCACGTGCTCTTTCGGGCACACGCCGGCCAAGGGGCAGGCCGTCATGTTGCGGATGGTGTTGCCGCAAGCCTCGCGCGAGGTCATGCCGGCCTTGGCCAGGCGACGCATCGCCGACGGCATCTTGATCAGGGGGACATAATGGATCTGGATGCTCTGGCGCGTGGTCACATGCGCGATCTGGTGCTGCGAAAATTCCTCGGCGATATCGGCCAGAACTTCCAGTTGCACGGCGTTCAAGCGACCGCCCGGCACTTTGATGCGCAGCATGTTCACACCCTGCTGGCGTTGTCCGTATACGCCCTGTTGCAGCCGTATCGCAGTAAAGCGATCGGGATCGATACCGCCCGCGTTGAAAATGGTGATCGCCTCTTCGAAGCGATCGATCTCTTCGGAATCGGACAGGTTGCGTGTATTCATGCTCATTTTTCTTCCTTTCAATTCAAGACAAGTCGTGTACCGATGATCAGCAGCATCGCCGCCAGCAGCGGACGCAAGAAATTCTCCGGGACCTTTGCGCTCAGATGACTGCCAATATAGATACCGGGCAATGAACCCAGCAGCAGGCTGCCCAGCAGCATGAAATCGACCGTACCCAGTGCCATATGGCCGAGGCCCGCAACTGCCGTGAGCGGTACGGCGTGGGCGATGTCTGTTCCCACCACCTTGGCGGTAGCCATGCGCGGGTACAGGAAGAGCAATGCCACCGTGCCCAGCACGCCGGCGCCGATTGAAGAGATGGCCACAAGTGCCCCGACGATGAAACCGGTGGCGACGGTCGCTGCCGGCAGATGACGTTGGCGCAATTCGTAGACCGTGCCGTCGTTGCGCTGTGCAATCTTCTTGATACTGCCTTTTAGCAACAGCGCAGCGGCAGTCAGCAATAAAGCGACGCTCAGCACGCCGGTCACCAGACTGCGCAAGGTCTTCTCATCCAGCGCAAGGTATTTCAGCAGAACGATGGTGAGCAACGCAGCAGGCAAACTGCCCAGGGACAGCAGGCCCAGGACTTTCCAGTCCACCGTACCGTTACGGCTGTGTACCCAGCCGCCCAGCGTTTTGGTCAGCGAGGCATACAGCAGATCGGTACCCACCGCCGTTGCGGGAGAGACGCCGAAGAACAGCACCAGCAACGGGGTCATCAAAGACCCGCCACCGACCCCGGTCACCCCGACGACCAGCCCGACCAGAAAGCCGGAAATTGTGAATAGCCAATCCATTTGATCCGCACTGCCCCTATATCCTTACCGTGGGACGCATTCTAGGTTGACCTCTTTATATTGCTAAATACTTTTATGTTAATATCATATAACCTTATGACATATACGGAGCCGCCCATGAACCTGCAACAACTGCGCTACATGAACGAGATCGTGCGTTGCGGCCTGAACATCTCGGATGCGGCCAATGCGCTGTACACCTCGCAGCCCGGAGTGAGCAAACAGATCAAGCTACTGGAAGAAGAGTTGGGGATCGACATCTTCGTGCGCAACGGCAAGCGCATCGTCGCCATCACGGAACCCGGCAAGGCGGTGCTGGAGATCGCCCAGCGCGTATTGCACGAAACGGAGAATTTGAAACAGGTCGGGCAGGAGTTCCGCACCCAGGATAGCGGCAGCCTGACCGTGGCCACCACCCACACCCAGGCACGTTATGCCTTGCCGAATGTAGTCAGGGAATTCACGAAGAGCTACCCCGGTGTAAAGCTCGGCCTGCACCAGGGCAGTCCGACCCAGATCGCGGAGCAGGTTTTGAGCGGTGAAGTGGACATCGGCATCGCCACCGAGAGCCTGGCCTTGTACGATGAACTCATCACCCTGCCCTGCTATGAATGGCATCACTGCGTGGTCGTACCGCCCAAACATCCGTTGTTGCTGGAAAAACGCCTGACGCTGAAAAAACTGGCGCAATATCCCATCATCACCTACGACTTTGCATTCACCGGTCGCAACAAGATCAATCAGGCGTTCAGGGAATCCGGTATCGAACCCAACATTGCGCTTACCGCCATCGACGCCGATGTGATCAAGACTTATGTGGAATTGGGGCTGGGCGTCGGCATCGTGGCGCAGATGGCATTCATTCCAGACCGGGACAAGCACCTGCGCATGATCGACGCCGGGCACCTGTTCCAGCCCAGCACGACGCGTATCGCGATTCGCAAGAACCAATACCTGCGGGGCTTCGGCTATCATTTCATCGAATTGTTCGCGCCGCACCTCACGCGCGATGTGGTATCGGCAGCATTGCATCTGACGACCTGAAAGAATCGGGTATTGCCCGACGGCTGATAACGATTCGCCCGATCAGACCGCGATACTCATTTGCCTTGCCGTTTTTGTGCAACGTCCCGATAAAACCGGTAGGTGCTCTTCCCGCTCTGCTTCGCCAGGTACATGGCCTCGTCCGCGCGCTTGACGAGTTTCACGGGATTGTCGGAGTCCTCCGGGAATAGCGAAATGCCGATGCTGGCGCCCACATGACATGCCTGCCCCTTGAGGTCGAAGGCCTTCGACAGGACAGCGATGATCTTGTTGGCCACCTGCACCGCATTTTCATCCGCTCCGATGCTGTCCAGCACGACGATGAATTCATCCCCGCCCACCCTTGCTACCGTATCCGAATCCCTGATCGTCTTCTTCAGCCTTGCGGAAACCCCCTTCAACAGCAAGTCTCCCGCATCGTGCCCCAATGTGTCGTTGATACCTTTGAACCCGTCAAGATCGAGGAACAGGACGGCGGCTTTGTTCTTGTTCCGTTTCGCCAGGGCAATCGAATGGTTGAGGACATCCAGCAACATCGCCCGATTCGGCAGATCGGTCAGGTAATCGTAATGCGCCAGGTGCGCAATCTTCTTCTCGGCCCGTTTGCGTTCGGTTATGTCCCTGAGAATACCTATGAAGTAGCGATGCCCGCCCAATACCATTTCGGAAACGGACAGCTCCATCGGAAATTTCTCGCCGTCCTTCCGGACAGCCATCACTTCGCGCCCGCGTACGCCAAGGATCCGGGTCTGGCCCGTTTGCAGATACCGGTTAAGGTGAATGCCATGCGCACTTTGATCCGGCTCCGGCATCAGCTTGCTCAGATTCATTCCGATCGCCTCCTGCTGTGAATAACCGAAGATTTCCTCGGCTGCCGGGTTGAACGCCTGAATTTCCCCGAACTCGTTGATCGTGATGATGCCGTCCATGGCGTTGTGAATGATGGATCGCAACTGGTTCTGGCTCTTTTCCAGGTCGCCTTTTATCTGTTTCAGGTTAGTGACCATCTGCCAGAACAACTTGACCTCGGGTCCGCTGGCCACCCTTCTGTCGCCAAAAACCCTGAATGCTTCTTCGGCTACCGAATCGTCGTGCGACAGGTTGTACACGATGCAGTCCGGATAATCCTTGCAGGCTTGCAGCGCCTCGGCAGCGACCGCAAAAGTTGGAATCCCGTGTTTTTTTGCGAGCAGTATCCCGGGAGCATCTGGATTCGTATCCGCGATGGCCACAACCTTGACCAGGCTGTCTTCCAGGAACATTTCAAGCAGTGCGGAGCCTCCGCGACCGGCTCCAATGATCAAGACGGGATATCCCTGGGTTCGTTGTATGGCCATGCTCACTCCCGATCTAACCTGGATGGAAAGAAATTTTCTTGTTTTTATGTTGATTCTTGCATACCGGGCGGGCAACCGCCCATTCAGTGCGTCGACGGGCAAGTACCCAAAGCTAGCTGGCACCCCGCTTGGAAAAATCCCTGAGCCGGAAACCAAGCGCATACAGCACGGCAAAGTACACCACCACTCCCAGAGCCACCAGCCATGAGAGGTGGATGATGCGGGTCCAGCCGTGGCTGGTAAGCCAGTGCTGTTCGCTGCCCATGCCGAACCAGAGTGTCAGGGCCAGCGCGAACAAGGCGATACACAGTTTGGCAAAGAACTTCCCCCATCCCGGCTCGGGCCGGTATATGCCGCGTTTGCGCAAGAAATAGAACAGGATAAGTGAATTGAAACAGGCACCAAGACCGATAGCGAGCGCCAATCCTGCGTGTTGCAGGTGCATCCCGAATACGAACAGCAAGTTCATCAGTTGCGTGGCCAGCAGAGTAGCGATCCCTATCTTGACCGGCGTCCTGATGTCTTGCCGCGCGTAGAAACCGGGAGCAAGGACTTTCACCGCAATGAGTCCGATGAGCCCGATGCTGTAACCCACCAATGCATTACGCGTCATCAGCACGTCGTTGGCAACAAACGCGCCATGCTGGAAAAAGGTCGCCAGCAATGGCACCGCAATCACGCCGAGCGCCAGCGCAGCAGGCAGCGTAAGCATAAAGACCAGGCGTAAACCCCAATCCAGCAGTTTTGAATATTCTGTAGCGCTGTTGTCGGCGTAGTGCTTGGACAGCGAAGGCAAGAGGATGGAGCCGAGCGCCGCACCCAGCAGGCCCGAGGGAAATTCCATCAGGCGATCCGCGTAATACAGCCAGGACACGCTGCCCACCATCAGGAGCGAAGCGAAGATGGTGTTGATAATGAGGCTGACCTGCCCGATGGAAACGCCGAAGACCGCCGGTCCCATCTGCTTGATGACACGCCACATTCCTTCATCTTTCAGATTCAGGCGGATACTGGGCAGAAGGCCTATTTTCTTAAGGAAAGGAATCTGGAAAGCCAGTTGCACGAAGCCCGCAATGAGCCAGGCCCAAGCCAAACCTATAATCGGCTGGTCGAAAAGCGGGGCCAGCCACAAAGCGCCGCCGATCAGACATACATTCAACAAAATGGGGGCAAAGGCCGGCACCCAGAATTTGTTGTAGGTGTTGAGCATTCCCGCCGCCACCGATACCAGCGAAATGAAAAAGATATAGGGCGAAGTGATCCGCAGCATCTGGACGGTCAGGTTGAATTTCTCGACATCCTTGCTGAATCCCGGCGCGGTGAAATATACGATGAGAGGCGCCGCGACGATGCCTGTCAGCGTGACCACAAACAGGACCAGTGCCAGCATGGTCGTCACATGATCCACCAGCAACTTGGTCTCATCGTGCCCGCGCCGTTTATTGTATTCGCCGAAGATCGGCACAAAGGCCTGCGAAAACGCACCTTCTGCAAACAGGCGCCGCAACAGATTGGGCAACCTGGTAGCGATGATGTACGCGTCGTTGACCATGCCCGCACCGAAAATGCGCGCGATCAATACATCGCGCACGAAAGCCAGGATGCGCGATACCAGGGTGAGACTGCTGACTGCAGCAAGGGCTTTAAGCAGATTCATCGAGTCATGAAGATATTTCTTCAGTCGCCTGTTGAATGACGAATTCGACCAGGTCGGGAGAGCGGTCATTCCTGTCTGACAATTTGAATTTCCGGAAGATTAAAATGGCCGCAATTGTAGCATCGCCCTATTGCCTCACCGAACCATCTGACGGAAAAGCCGATTTAGGCCCTCCATCCTTGGCGAGCTTGTTGAACCTTGGGATTAAGTCAGCATGTTGTAAGCATTCACCTTTACACTGGGGAGCAGGATCAACCGGTATTTCCCTGAATTATTCACGTGTTTCCAGCCTGCCCTTCATATTGGCTACACATCAAGATTGAAACGGGGATAGCGAGTCGCCTGTATCCGGCGGTGGTGCCGTCTCATGCAGCCACTTGAACAACAGTTTTTCTAACGCGCAACAGATTCCACTTAAGCAATTAAAACAAAGACAGCGGCGGCACTTTTGGGAGGAAACGAAAAATGAGCAGGATATTTGTCAAGACACAAAAGGGAGTTGAAGAGATCGGGAAACGCACCAGCGACATGTCGCTTCGGGTAAGGCGAATTCTGATCCTGGTTGACGGGAAACGCTCTGTCGATGAGCTTCGCGAATTGGCACTGGCAGACGATCTTGATCAAACGCTTGGATTGCTTGAGGAAAGCGGGCACATCGGGCCAATCAGGCAGCCGGAAGCAGCCGCACCGGCTTCCACGGCTGACGAAAGCGCGCCGAAGGAATTCATCTTCCGTAAAATTCCGGACACACCGGACCCCAAGGAGATGGAAATGGCCAGACACTTCATCCTGAACACGCTCTATACATTCTGCGGCCAGTGGGCCCATCTTTCAATCGTCAAGGCGGCTTCTGCAGCCAGTACCCATGAGGAGCTACGCAAAAGCTTCATTCCCTGGTACAACGCCATCGTCGAAACGGGTGAAGGCCGGCGCCGTGCCGAAGAACTGAGCGCTTCGCTGCTCAAGGTGATCTGAACCCTGGCAAGGTCTGAGCTTGAACCTGCGCCCTCCCCTCCCGGGCGAACACCCTGCCGAGTTGTTCCCTGGCTTCCGGCCAGACGACCAGGCCCGGGAACACACCCAGCAAAAAGGATTTGCCAAACCTTGATTGAGCCTCTAGAATGCGCCCCTTTCTGAAAAGCCGAATTCTCAAGGAGTAGTAGTCATGGCAAATAGCGCACAAGCTAGAAAACGTGCAAGACAAGCAGTCAAGCAAGGCC
>DAIDAG010000014.1 GCA_027310725.1 Sideroxydans sp.
GATGATGACGTTGAAATCGTTGGGAAGGTCTTTGCCGGAGGGGACTCTGTTCAAACTCATGGTGCGACGCCTTTAGGTGGAAATTGAAAGGCGCGAATTGTATCACCGGGCGGCAGTCTGCCAAAGACCGCCGCCCGGTGCAGATACGAATTAATAATCTGTATAACCTTTTTCGCCGGGCGTATAGAAAGTTCCGGGATCCGGTGCGGTCAGCGCCGCTCCGTTCTGCAGTTTTTGCACCAGGTCCGGATTGGCGATAAATGGGCGCCCGAAAGCGACGAGATCGCCGCGCTGTGCGTCGAGGTCAGTATTCGCCCGAGCGGCGTCATAACCACCGGACAGGATGTACTTGCCCTTGAAGTTGGCGCGTATCTTTGACTTCAGTTCCGGGCTGACTTCCGGCGCTCCCATCGAGCTGTGATCGACTACATGAATGTATACAAGGCCGATGTTGTTGAGTTCCTCGACGAGTCGCAGATACAAGGCGTCCATCTTGGCGTCGGAAACGGTGCCGTTGAACGCGCCGTAGGGCGAGATGCGCATTCCGACGCGTTCTGCGCCGATGGCCGCAACGGTCGCCTTGGCCACTTCCACCGCAAAGCGGATGCGGTTTTCGACGCTGCCGCCCCACTGGTCGGTACGTTGGTTGGTGGCGGTATTGAGGAACTGATCGATCAGATAGCCGTTTGCGGCATGCAACTCGACTCCATCAAAGCCTGCTTCGATGGCCCGCCTGGAAGCTGATGCGTATTCGGCGACAGCCTGGGCGATGTCGGCTTCGCTCATCTCGGCGGGAGCCGGGTGTGGCTGCATGCCATTGCTGTCTGTCCACATTTCGCCGGGGGCCGCGATGATCGAAGGGGCAACGATCCTGGTGCCGGCGGCCATGTTGGCCGGATGGCTGACGCGACCGGTATGCATCAATTGGATGAACGTTTTGCCGCCCTTGGCATGTACTGCGTCGTTCACTTGTTTCCAGCCCTTCACCTGCTCATCGCTGAACATGCCGGGAATGCGTGCATAGCCGAGTCCATTGGCGGAGGGGGATGTGCCTTCGGTGATGATGAGGCCGGCTGTTGCGCGGTCTGCGTAATATTTAGCCATAAGCTCGTTTGGCACATTGCCGGTGGCGCGTGAACGCGTCATCGGCGCCATGACGACGCGGTTCTTCAGTTGCAGTTTGCCAAGTGTGGTGGGGGTGAAGAGGATATTGCCCATGTAGTACTCCTTGCCGGCTTGACTATGAATTCCCTCCCCCATTCGGGAGAGGGATGAAGCGATATTACTGTTTGATGGATTCGACAGGGATCGACAGTGTGACATCATCGCCCACATACGGTGTGTATTTGGCCATGTTGAAGTCAGAGCGTTTTACCTGGGCGGTTGCGTTGGCACCACAGGCGTCCTTTTTGGCCATCGGGTGCGGCATGCACATCATGGAGGTCACAGTGAGCGTCACCGGCTTGGTGATGCCCTTGATGGTCAGGTTGCCTTCTACCGCAACCACCTTGTCGCCTTCGAACTTGAGCTTGCTGGATTTGAACGTGATTGTCGGGTATTTGGCCGTGTCGAAGAAGTCTTCTCCCTGGATATGCTCATTGAACAAGGCGTAGCCGGTATCCACCGACTTGGCATCGATCTCCACGTCCACAGCCCCGGTCTTGGCGGCACGGTCGATCGTGATCGTGCCTTTCACGGTATCGAAACGGCTGACTTGGTTGGAGTAACCGAAGTGGCTGTATTCAAAACGCGGCTTGGTATGGTTGGTGTCGAGCACGTAAGTTTCGGATGCGGCAAAAGCGACTGAAGACAAAGAGGCGGCTAAGGCCAGGGCAACTAATCTTTTCATGGTGTTCTCCTAAGTGGTTGATGAGGGTAATGCTACTTCTTGCTGGCTGATGCATTGACTACAACGTGAAACTTGATCTGGATTTCGTTGGCGACCGAGCTGACATCCGTCCATTCGCCTTCGCCGATCGCATAGTCGAGGCGCTTGATTTCAAATTCGCCCTCGAATATCCCGCGCTTGCCGTCGGACTGGAAGGTGACGGGTGCTGCAACATCTTGCGTCCTGCCCTTGATGCTCAGCTTTCCGAGGGCCTGATAACGATTTCCCCCCAGGGCTTTGATGCCGGTGGAAACAAAACTGGCAGTAGGGTAGTCCTTGACGTTGAACCATTTTTTACCGACTACCTCTTCATTGCCTTCTGCAGAGCCGGTGTCGATGCTGGACAGGTCGATTTCGATACGAGCCTGTGCTTTGCCCAGTCGGGCCGGGTCGAATGAGAGCTGTGCCGAGAACTTGTTGAACTTGCCGTCCAGCGGTACGCCCATTTGCTTGAAACCAAAAGTGACCGCACTGTCATTCGTTTGCACTTGCTTGAATTCGAGTGCCATGACCGGGCTGGTTATCAGAAACAGGACGGCAGCGCCGGTTAAGCGCTTGATCAGGGTGTACATTCGTTGCTCCTTGCGTAATTTGCTCAAATTCGTTTCAGGCTAAACGCCCATTGCGAAAATCGTCCAGTGCCTGGTGTATCTCTTCCTGCGTATTCATCACGAATGGGCCGTATTGAACGATGGACTCTTTCAAAGGCTTTCCTGCAACCAGTATCAGGCGCGCATCTTCCGTTGCCGTCAGCGTCACGCCGTCGGCTTCGGGTGTGTTGCTCAAGATGCCCATGCGGCGGGACGCTACCGGCGTGTCGCCGATTTTTATTTCTCCGCGATAAACGTAAATAAAAGCGTTGTGCGCGGCCGGCAACGAAGTCGAGAATGTGGATCCGGCGGGCATGTGGATATCGAGATATAGCGGCTCTGTGGTTTCGCGGGTGACGGCACCCTTTACCCCATTGCTGCTGCCCGCGATCACGCGCACCGCGACATTGGCGGCGGTGGTGTATTCCGGGATATCCCTGCTGGCAAAGTCTTTGTACCAGGGCTGCGTCATTTTGCTTTGTGCGGGAAGATTGAGCCAGAGCTGGAAACCTTCCATGACCCCGTCTTTCTGCTCGGGTATTTCCGAGTGGATCACGCCGCGCCCGGCAGTCATCCATTGCACGCCGCCGTTTTCCAGCAAACCTTCGTGCCCCGCGCTGTCGCGGTGGCGCATGCGACCCGAGAGCATGTAGGTCACGGTTTCGAAGCCGCGATGCGGATGGTCGGGGAACCCGGCGATGTAGTCGTCCGGATCGTCGCTGCCGAATGCGTCTAGCATCAGGAAGGGGTCGAGCCGGTGCTGCAATTTGCCGGTAAGTACGCGCGTCAGCTTCACACCGGCGCCATCCGAGGTGGCGACGCCCTCGATCAGCCGGTCGATAGTGCGCGATTGTTGCAGTGTGACTTGTGTGGCGGTGTTCATGTCGTTCTCCTTAGTGGAGGAAAGTGGTTGCATATTATGCGTCTCGAAAAGATAGATAAAGCCATAAATTCGAGATAGACTGTCCCATAAATGGAACAAAAAAATATCTCAGCTGATGATTACATCCTGTTTGCCACGATTGCGGATCAGGAGAGTCTGGTACGGGCTGCCGAACATCTCGGTATGCCCAAGGCGACGGTTTCGCGCCGACTGACGAACCTTGAAGCGACGCTGGGGCAACGCCTGCTGCTGCGCACCACTCGGCGCCTTACGCTCACCGAATTCGGTCAGGAATTTCTCGACCATTGTCGCCGCGTGGCGGAAGAAGTGGCGACCACGCAGGATTTTGTGCGCAGCCACGATGTGCAGCCGCATGGCCGCCTGCGCATCTCCATGCCGGACGATTATGCCAAGCATAATCTTTCGCGTGCGCTGGCCACTTTCATTGAAGCCTACCCGGAGATTCAGCTCGATCTCGATCTGAGTTCGCGCCTGGTGGACCTGATCGGAGAGCGGTTCGATCTTGCCATTCGCATGGGAAACCTGGAAAACGACTCCACCCTGGTTGCCCGCAAGATAGACGATCAGCACTTCGGCCTGTATGCCAGTCCTATTTATCTGAGCCTGCATCCGTCGCCCAAGCATCCGGATGAGCTGCTACAGCACGTTGCGGTACGGTTGCTTTCCGATCATGGCGATTCCATCCCGTGGAAGTTGTCGCGCGGCAAGGCCTTGTGGGAAGGCGTTCCTTCCGGACGACTGGCGCTGAACTCTATCGGCCTCATTCAGCAGTTTCTGCTCGACGGTGCGGGCATCGGCGCTTTACCCGACCGGTTTGCGCAAGAACATGTGAGCATGAAACGGCTGGTGCGCATTTTGCCGGAATGGTGTTTGCCATCCGTCCCGGCATGGGCAGTGATGCCGATGCGCCGCTATTTGCCGGCCAAGACACGGGCGTTTATCGAACATCTTGAGAAGTTCATGGTAAAGGGTTAGAAGCTATTCGGGACAGGGCGAGCCGCAGCCCTGCACTAGCCGCTCGCCGGGAACATGCAGGCTGGTATAAATTGCTCCCGATATGTCAACGATCATGAGTTTGTGAAGCTTCAAAAAACCATGTTAAAAAAACAGCTACAATTACTCGCAGTCTCCACCGACGAAGCACATATGAAGGGATTTTATTTTGGTTAACATTCAGAAGTGTCTGGCAGTTATTCTTTTAATTGTTTGCGCACCGGCATTTGCCGAAAGCGCGAACGACCCGTTCCAGGAGGTTGCCGCAAAATATCTGGCAGCGAATCCCAAACCGGTTCTGTCCGAAGAGGCCCACAAGTACAAGGTTCAGGCCGAATTCATGGTGCAGGAAAAGCAACCGGACAAGGCCATTGCGCTGTATGGCAAGGCATTGAGTGTCGCCCCTTGGTGGCCTGAGGGGCACTACCAGTTGGGGTTGCTGCTCGGCGATACAAAAAGATACCGAGACGCGACTCAGGAAATGAAACGCTATCTGTTGCTGTCGCCTGGGGGGGCCGATGCACGTGCAGCGCAGGACAAGATATACCAATGGGAAGTGGTGATCGAACCGGAAACGGGAAAAACGATCCCGGAAGCGGGAAAGGCACTTCCTGAAGCGGGGAAGACATTCAAAGACTGCCCGGAATGTACGGAAATGGTAGAGATTCCCGCAGGCAGTTTTGACATGGGTTCGAACAGCGGGGAATCAGACGAAAAGCCCGTGCATCGGGTTACCATCGCCAAGCCGTTTGCCATAGGCAAGACTGAGGTCACCCAGGAACAATGGTATGCAGTGATGGGTAGCGACCCGAGTTATTTCAATGGTTGCGGTGACACCTGCCCGGTGGAACAAGTCAGCTGGAACGATGCCCAGACATTCATCAAGAAACTCAATGCCAAGACCGGGAAGCAGTATCGTTTGCCTACAGAAGCCGAATGGGAGTATTCCTGCCGGGCAGGGAGCCAACTGGAATATTGCGGTAGCGACATTGCGGATACGGTGTCGTGGAACAGCTTGAACAGCGGCGGCTTCTTCTTCAATACACCACATCCGGTCGCGACCAAGCATGCCAACGCATTTGGTGTGTACGACATGAGCGGCAACGTTTGGGAGTGGGTCGAAGATAATTACCACGAAAACTACAATGGCGCTCCGGTAGATGGCAGCGCATGGGTGGGAGGTTCCATGCGCGTTTTGCGCGGAGGGTCTTGGGGAAAAGATCCCAAGTTCGGGCGCGCGGCAGCGCGTTCCAAGTTCGCCTCGAATTACCGGGATTTCAGCTACGGGCTGCGCTTGGCAAGAAACCTGCCGTAGTGGATGTAGCGCGCTTCGTGTAAACGCGTACTTTAAGCTGACGGGATTGGTCTTGCCCAACCCTTGCTTTTACTGATGCCCATTGAGACTTCATCGGGCATCGCAAAAAGTGTCAACTTATTTCAGGACGGGTCAACTGCAACAAAAAAGCCGACTTGCGTCGGCTTTTTTGACTAGGGCTACACCAAACTTACTTGGCCAGACCCAGTACGAATTCGACCAATTCCTTGATCTCTGGTTGCTTCTTGCCAGCCGGGTCGTTAGGCACCATCGCTGCAGTACCCCAGTTACCATGACCGCCTTTGGAAACCTTCATCATCAGACCTTCAACCAGCGGATATTCCTTGGCATCGGGAGCAGCAGATCCGTTATTTGAATACTTGTAGGTCTTGACGCCTTTGTATTTTTTCGACACATCCATCCATGCCGGGCCAACCACCTTGTGGTCAATTGCGTGGCAAGCGGTACAGCCGTTCTTCTTGGCCAATGGCGGCATATCTTCAGCCATTGCGCTTCCTGCCACCATCAATCCTGCTGCTACTGTCATGCTAACGATAAAGGACTTCATGAATTCCCCCTGAGTAGTTAATGAAAGTTACGTAACTTATCCATCCGCTTATCTGAAAGATAAAGCAGTGGTATTGCATAGTCGGATAGCCCGAGTCCTCGTATCCTAACAACGATTCTGTAAAGAAAATGTCAATAGAACGTCAAGGAAGCGTACATTTGCGATTCATGCAACAGAAGCAGATATCTGGTCCGACATCGAAAAGATAGTAACCCAGGAAATTGAAAGTGACTGGCACAAATTTCAATTCAATTTGGATATTAAGCGCACAAATTACGACCGGCAGGAAGGCAGGGCGATGCAGCGAAACCCGATAGTTTTCGGCTTTATGCGAGTTTCATGTACAGCTTGTTCGCGATATCCGCCTTGCAACAACGCGATGCCCGCTCAAGTCTCAGGAGGCGATGTAGTGCTCCAGTTGCTCGATGATAAAGCTTTGTTCGGATATCTTTACCTTGACCAGGTCGCCGATAGAGACGATACCGAGGATATTCTGTTGTTCGTCGAGTACCGGGAGGTGGCGGAAAAAACGCTCCGTCATCAGCGCCAGACATTGCGAGACTTCCATGTCCGGCTTTACGAAACGTACTTTCTCGGTCATTACCTCATGCACCAGCAGTTCGCGAGCGTTGAGGCCCAGCGACGAGACCTTCTGCAGACAGTCGCGTTCGGTGAAGATACCGACCAGCTTGTTGCCATTGACTACCATGACAGCGCCGATGTCACGTTCGCGCATCAACTCCATCGCATGCTGAACCGTATCTCCGGGTGCCACGGTGGAGAGGGGCCTCGTTTTTTCAGCCAGTATTTGCTTGATCGTTTTCATGTTTCCTCCGTCCGTCACAAAGAGCACCCTGCCCAGTCCATTTTCCTTGTACTGCGAACCAAACAAGGTGTGTTTCATCGTGTTTATTTTGCCAAGCCCGACGCCGCTTTACAGGTTATCGGACTGTCTTGTCAGACGCGCGCTCTTGGGCATCCAGACCTGAGCAATGGAGTTTTGAATGGCGTCCGAACAATCAACTCCATGTTCTTCGCAACTGCACAACCGTTTGACCTGCTCTCAATAGCCAATCCCCAAGTCGGGTCGTGCATCCCTGATTTTCGGCTACATTGTCTTGTGGGATATGGGATATATAGTAAGCCGAATCTGGAAATAAAGTGCAATTTTGAGGAATGCCGACGAGTCGGGTACGGAAGCATTCTTGCATCATCCCCAGCCATCCCGAATGACAGCGTTACTGCCGGCTATATCCAGAAAACCCTGCCAATGAAAAGGCCGACGCATAGTCGGCCCTTTGCTATGCCACTAGCGGTGCAGTTGGCGTTTACAGCAACGGCACAATCATCAGCGCAACGATGTTGATGATCTTGATCAGCGGGTTCACTGCAGGACCGGCCGTATCCTTGTAGGGATCTCCCACGGTGTCGCCTGTTACCGCGGCTTTGTGCGCTTCGGAGCCCTTGCCGCCGAAGTTGCCTTCCTCGATATACTTCTTCGCGTTGTCCCAGGCACCGCCGCCGGTGGTCATGGAAATGGCGACAAAGATGCCGGTCACGATCGTGCCGACCAGCACGCCACCCAGGGCTTGAGCACCGAGGGTCAGCCCGACGATCACGGGCACGGCGACAGGCAGTAGCGAGGGGATGATCATTTCCTTGATCGCGGCCTTGGTCAGCATGTCCACGCAAGTGCCGTATTCCGGTTTGCCGGTGCCTTCCATAATGCCGGGAATCTCCTTGAACTGGCGGCGCACTTCGACCACCACGCTACCCGCCGCACGTCCGACGGCTTCCATGCCCATCGCGGCGAACAGGTACGGCACCATGCCGCCAATGAACAGTCCGATGATGACCATGTGGTTG
>DAIDAG010000018.1 GCA_027310725.1 Sideroxydans sp.
AGTTAAGCGGCAAAAACCATACTACTATTAAGGCTAATAATACAAGATATGATGTGGAATACCAATCACTACTTCCGTTTTAGCGTTTAATTACCATAGTGATGGCAAACGGGGCTTTTCAATCACAAGTTCCGGATACCCTTGATTTTCTTTAATAAATGCAATTCGTTGCCGGCAGTGATTTGCATTTCGACTCGAAGTCAAAAGCTAACGGAGTCGGTTTTAACGTCAGGATGATATTTGCAATCAATATGACCATGAGCCTTGACAGTGTTGCGTCCAGCCGCTTTGGCCCGATACAGTGCAACATCGGCCCGGCTGACTATGCTGTCGATGCTATGGTCATCCGGAAGGCTGCTGCACAAGCCAGTACTCATGGATAACGCGATACTGCCATTCGGCGTGCCGATCTTTACCTGATTCACTTCTTCGCGAATTCTTTCGGCCAGCAACATTGCCCCGGACTGAGACGTGCCGGGCAGCAGCAACCGGAACTCATCTCCTCCTGTCCTGGCAAAAATATCCTGCTCGCGAAGATTGGTCTTGGCCGTCTGGACAAATTTTCGCAGCGCATCGTCACCCGCATCATGACCGAGGGTGTCGTTGATTTCCTTGAAATAATCAAGGTCGATCATCAGCAGGGAAAATTCTTCGCCGGTGCGCTTGAACGAGGTGAATTGCTGGTTGGCAAGATCGTAGAAAGTTCGCAGATTCAAGGCACCCGTCAGGAAATCTACCCTGGCCGCCTGCGCAAGTTCACTTTCCAGGCGCTTGCGCTCGGTAATATCAAGTATTACCCCGGAAATGCCATCGGTCTTTCCTTCTGCATTGTGAAAGACCGACTTGAAGAAAATGACATCGTGGTAGCTACCGTCGGCATAGCGTACGTTGGCCTCATAGCTTTGCGTCCCGCCCTTGGCCATCAAGTCGAGATCGGCCTTCTCGTAGATGGCGGCAAGTTCCGCCGGGGCGATGTCATATACAGTGGCGCCGCAGAGCTCGGAGCGCGGGACGCCAATATAGCTTTCAAATGCGCGATTGCAGGCAATGTATCGGCCGGCTCCATCCTTGATGAATATCGGGCTGGGCAACATGTCGATCGCATTCTGAACGCGGTGGACAAATTCCAGGTCAGTTTGATGGCTAATCAATTATTGAATTCCTCACCTGAATTAAAGCGTAATGAAAGGGGGCGGGTTCGAAATGCTTTTCCAAGCCCTACAATCCAACGCGTCAAAGCCTAGCAGTAAAGTCCCTCCTCGCATATATGCCAAAAGATATAGACCTTTTGCTTCGGTCGCAGCCACCCGGTTCCGATTTTATTTGACTAATGCGATATACAAACTGGCCTGCAGTTCAGTAAAGACGAACGCCTTCAAGGGTCTAAATCTTTGCAGGGAGTTATTGTTATAGCCAATTCCAGGACGAAGTTTTATTTCCTCAACTCTTCGTAGTGGCGCTCCATGATCTCAAGTGCGGCAGCCAGCCGCCTGGGCATCAGGGTACGTGCCTTGGCATAATCGAATGCTGTTTCTCCGTAAAACAGATTCACCAGATAAGACACACCGATCGCCTCGTGCAGTTCGGTGTCGGCGGCTTCCAGCACGCTATCGATGAAAGCAAAGTGAGCGGACAACGTGGACCAATCCTGCTTCAATATTGCCTCTCTCGTGGCAAGCGTCATCGTGCCTATTTCGAGGTGCAGCGCCCAGTTATCAGTATTGATGCTCGCTGCCACTTTTGGAAAACGCTTTGTCAGGTAGTCCGTATTTTGGGAATTTTCGGTTACCGGAAACGGATTGCGGAAAGCAAGCTTGCGCAGGTCGCTGAATGAATTGATGTTAGCTTGGGATTGCGAATTTTCTGACATCCTTTTGCCATAAGCGTGCCATGTGCCAGTGCGATCTTCTTCGAATTCCATTAGAACCTCCCAGAAAAGTTACCAGGTTAGCAAGGGATACGCAGATTAAGTCAGCTTCTCTCTCCCGGAGGGAAATGGGACTAAATCGGTTTTTCCCATGGGTCATTTTGAAACATTAAAGAGGGATAGGCTCGAATACTTTTCTTCCTACTCTCTCAACTCGCATTGTTTTCCCTCTGCCGCGCCGGAGATTATCAGCAAAGCCCCTTCCAGACCATATGCCGAAAGTTATAGACCTTTGCCTTCGCGATCGATTTCCGCCACAGACATCACCAGGGAATCACCAGCCCGTCATTGCCGATGAATTTGCCCGTATCCGCAAGGGTGAGGCCGTCGATGACCTTGCGCATGTCGGCCACGCTTTGCTCGACCGGGATCATGGCGTTGGGGCCGCCCATGTCGGTCTTGACCCAGCCCGGATTGAAGGCCACCGAAATAATTCCCTGTTCCTTCAGGTCAACGGCCAGGCTTTTCACCACCATATTGGCTGCGGCTTTGCTGCTGCGATACAGGTAGCTCCCGCCGCTGCTGTTGTCGTCCATGCTACCCATCTGGCTGGTAATGGTGACGATGAGCTTCAGTTCGCTGCGAGCGATCTGCTCGATGAACGCTTCGACCATCTTGAGAGGGGCCATGGTGTTGATGTTGAAAGCGGTCATCCATTCCGCATAGTCGGTATGGCCAAAGCCGTGTTTGTCTGAGGCCGGATAGATGCCCGCATCGTTGATGAGCAGGTCTATCGTTTCAGCTGACAGCGTGCGTGCAAGTTGCTCGATCTGTGCATGGTTGGTCACGTCGAGCGCGTGGAGCTCGATCAGGCCGGGATATCGGGCCGCCAGTTTGTTGAGCTCATCCGCCTTGCCCGGATCGCGGCAACAAGCCAGGACACGCCAACCTTCAGCTGCATATTGATTGCAGAACTCCAATCCGATTCCGCGGCTGGCGCCGGTTATCAATAATGTTTTCATGATCAACCTCTTCTGTTCAAGGATTGCACGGGCAACGTCGGATTGGTTTGCCGCTGAACTCCCCCGTCACAATAATTGCTCAGAGTAGATTCATTTCGGAAGCCAGGGATGATGCCGTGATTTCCAGTTTGCCCATGATCTGTTGCCAGTCGTTGCCGCGATGAGTTCCGAGATATTCGAGGAAGGACGCATCCGGATCATTCAGGAGGATGGCAATGGCATAGCCGTCGACATTGTCGGTGATCTTCATCAGCGCATCGTATTTGGTACCACTCCCCAGTGCATCATCTATCACGACGGGAGCCTTGTCGAAAAACACCCTGGGAAGTTCCATGCGCAGAGCTTCGGTAAAGTCGGTTTGAATGGCTGATTTCGCTTCATCGAAGCTGCGAAAATCCGAGAAATGCCCGAAGGGCTTGATCTCGAAATACTGCTGCACAGGCGGGGTGATGTCCTGTTCATGTGCCTCTTCGAACGCCGACTCAATTTCCGTCCTGTGACCCGCTTTCAGGCTGATCCGGATGATGAGCGCCTCGGTGATGCCGGCGAACCCGTTGGCCTGGAAAAATCGAACGATGCGTTCTGCCGCTTCATTTCCCTGCAGAGGGTGAGTGTTTTTCATTGGAACCTGCCCTAAAAAATGAGGGGCTCAGTGTACCCAAAGCGAACTCGGAGCGCACCCATTCCAGGTGCGGTAAAGATGATTTTCATTCAGAGGAGGTCAAAGATTTTGTCGGGCAAGGTAAAATCCGAGCTAGCCTTTCCTCAAGTCACTCGTGAATAACGCAATCCATAATATCCAGGGCTATTTTGCCAACCCATTGATGCTGCTCGCCTTGTTTGTGGTGGCGAGTTTTGTGATGATCTGGCGTCTGCATGCCATGGAGAGCAAGGGCTTTGAAGGCACCGTGCTCGGCACGCTGATCATGCCTTACTGCTCCGGGTTCGCGAATCTGATCTTCGCCTATGTCATGAGCAGTTCCGCCTCCAATGGCGGCCTGGTCATCGAGAACTGCCTCGTCAACAATGCTACCAACCTGACGCTGATCCTCGGGCTGGCCGCGATCTTCGGTTCGTCCGCCGTCATCAAAAAAGGCGGCGGAACAAAGCAGAAAGCAACGAAGCATTCGGAATTCCATCGCATCAACAAGCTGAACCTGTTGTTCACCCTGATCGCATTGTTCCTGTTCACCGGCACGCTCTGGGCCCTGGCGAAGGATGGGACGCTGGACTTTTACGACGGCCTGGTGCTGGTGGGGCTATTCCTGTTTTGGCAGATACTGCACGTGTTCGAAGTGCTCAAGGACAACATCAGGAAGAACAAGTCGTTCCACTGGACGATTGCGATCGACCTGGTGCTGCTTGCGGTCAGCGCCTACGGCGTCTATTACGCGGTCGATCATCTGGTGACCTGGGTGTCGACGACACACAACCCGTATTTCAGTTTTGCCAAGCTGGGCTGGTTCAGCGGCCTGCTGATGGTCGTGCCCAATGCATTCCTCGCGCTGTATTACACGCGTACCGGCAGGCAGGACATCGTGCTGACCTCGCAGGTCGGGGATGGACATATCTGCATCCCGATGTGCATCGGCCTGTTTGCGGTGTTCAATCCCATTCAGGTTCCCGCGTTTTTTCAAATGGGGACCTATATCATTCTGGGGGCAGGCGCGATCAATTTTTTGTCCATCGCCATCCTCGGACGGGTGCCCCGCTTTGTGGGCTACGGCCTGATCGGAGTCTATGCGGTGTTCTTGTATATGGGGCTGATTCAGTAAAGATAAATTAAATCCAAATAGCTCATTAGAATCAAACCTCATCACGCCAGCGAAGGCCGGAATGACGGGCTAACGGATAACTTTGGTTAAAGGGGATCGCTTCGATTTGTGCTTACCTCAACAAAACTATTGCGACGCTAACCCCTTTTCTTTCCTGTCGTCGGGGCTTGCTGGATTATTTCTGAGCTTGTTTTACGTTGCTTGAATCAGTAGCCTCCGCCGTTTGGCCACCCCCCTCCCACCACTTTTGAACCTTGCTTCTGTCGAAGGCCGGCAACAACTCTGTTCGAATATCTGTTGTCTCCAGCGACGGAAAGGTGGATTTGAATTCAGGTATGTCTTCTTTCGAGGCATCGACTACGATGATATCGAAAGTACCTCCGGATATGCCGGCCACTGACTGGTCAATCAAAGGTATCACCGGCCCGGCCCTGAATTCGTTGCCTACTCGCGGCCGCATCAGTGCATTCACTCGTCCGACATAGGTCACAGACTTGGGCGATACATTGATCGGCATCAGCAGTGGCACCTGAAATGAAGCGATGATGGGAAATGCATTGGCCATTCCAAATACAGTCGACATTTCATATCGGCCGGGTTCCAGGGCAAACCTTAACAGGAACTTGTTATCGAGCTTTGAGTCGGTCGAGCCTGCATCGTCATCCACTTTAAAGGTCTGCCTTTCTATCTTTCCCTGTTCATCTTTTTTGGTGAAAGTAACCGATACAGGATGGGGGATGAACCGGCTGGATTCGGGTCTTGCAAGGTCGAGTGTCATCAACACGACCGACTTTGAATTTACGTCCACGTTTTTGGTTTCTTTATTAACTGCCATGGGCGTCATGTTGGCGCAACCAACCAGGAACAGGACACCAACCCAAGCAAATCTCCGCATCGTTTTCTCCATTTAGTGAAAATATTCAATCCTGAATTCAAGAGGACCAAGTTCGAAATGATCTACCACTTGCCCCCCCGTTCGCTTCGCCTGACGTGAAGCGCGCCGAAGACTAGCAGCAAAAACCATACTCGCATATATGCCAAAAGATATAGACCTTTGAGTCGCCCAGAGCCGGGGCGCTGCGATGACGGGAAATTGCCGCCGGCCTGAAGGCCAGTAAAGACGGGGATCTTCAGGCGTCGGATGTCGTAAACAAGGTGGAGAGTCAGCGCGACGCACAATCGGGAAAAAGGTTGGCAACACCCCCGGTCCCGCCAAACGCCAATCAAGCGAGGCAATCCCTTTCGAGCAGGTAAATCAGCCTGGGCGGCAACGTTTTGATATGGCAGCATAAAATAAGATGTATCGGCTATCCATTATTTTCTCCTCTGGCACAAACTCCGAGTCTGTGTAATCTTTGCGCCGCGATACAAAAGAATATGGCTCACGCAGCCGACAACAGGAGGAAATAAAGAATGAGAATCGGATTGGTGGTTGATTCAAGCTGTGATTTGCCGCACTCCTTTTTCGAGGAAGGCGGCATCGAACTGATGCCGACCACACTCAGGATTGGCGACCAGACTTTCGAGGATCGCCGCAACAATAATCAGACGATAGCGTTCCACTCGGAACAGATGGATCAGAAGACCGATTTCGAGGTCGAGTCGATCCCGTACTCAAGCGAGCAGATAGAGACCCTGTTCCTGGACAAGCTGGTGCGCAAGTATGACCACGTGTTCTGCCTCACGGTGACGCAATCACGCAGCGACATCTACGAAAACGCGATGAAGGCTTCGATCGGCATTCTCGGCAAGTACAAGAAAGTGCGCCAGGATGCCGGTATCGATAATCACTTTTCGCTGGCAGTCATCAACAGCGGCAACATCTTCACCGGGACGGCGGTGCTCGCTGCGGAGGTGATGCGCATGATCAAGGCCGGCGCTGCGCCGTCGGCGATCGATTCGCGTATTCGTGAACTGGTTCCCCACACATACTGCTATATGGTGCCGCCCGACCTGTCGCACATCTACAAACGCGCATCCAAACGCGGCGACAAGAGTATCGGCTGGGCAGGTTTCATGCTGGGATCGATGCTCGATATCAAACCGATTCTGCTCGGCCACATGGATGAAACCGGGCCGGTTGCCAAATTGCGGCACTTCGATGTGGCGGTCGAGACCATGTTTGCCAATGTCACCCGTGCAGTGTGGGCGGGTTTGCCGGCGCCGGTGATATGCGTCGGCTACGGCGGCGATCCCTCAGCGGTGCGGCAAATGCCGGGATTTTCAAGGCTGCTGGCAGAAGCTGAGTCAGCCGGTGTGGCGATCCATGTCGCACCGATGAGCATGACCGGCGGTGTGCATACCGGGCCCGGCTGCGTGACCGTGGCTTTCATTTCCGACAAGCACACGTTCGAAGAAAAGGTGTGACCTGCGAATGAGTAGTGGCGTGCCTTAGTGAAAGTCCCGCGACTGCGTGACCAGATCGCCGAGTAGTGGCGTCAAATCTTTCAAGTGCCCCGCAATGAGATGAACCACCTCGCCCTGCCGCTCCAGCACACCGTACACTGCCAGCAACCGCGATCCCAGCAACTCGCGCCGCTGCCTTTCGCCGAGGTCGCGCCACACCACGACGTTGATGGGCCCGGTCTCGTCTTCCAGGGTTACGAACGTCACTCCGCTCGCGGTACCCGGGCGCTGGCGACCGATCACCAGACCGGCTGCGCGCGTGAGTCGGCCGTGCGGAAATGTGCGCAACTCCGCAGCGGTGATCAATCGTTGCGCACGGAGCGTGTCGCGCAGCAGTGCCAGCGGATGCCTGCCCAAAGTGAGCCCCAGGCTGTCATAGTCGGCGACCAGGTTCTGGCCTTCGGTCAGCGGTAACAGTTGCGGCTGTGTTTCCTCGACGGTGGCTAATGCAAGCGGCGTAACCTGCTCGATGCCGGCCACGTCCCAGTAGGCTTGGCGGCGGTGGCCTGCCAATGTGCTCAACGCGCCTGCCGCGGCCAGGCATTTGAGGTCGCGGCTTTCCAGCCCGGCTCGCCGGGCCATATCTTCTACGCTGTCGAATGGCTTCTGCGAACGCGCTTCTGAGAGACGTGCGGCACCTTCCAGAGAAAGGCCGTTCACCATGCGCAGACCAAGACGCAGTGCAGGCTGGGAGACTCCCCCCTCTCCCCTAAGGGACGAGGGCTGGGGAGAGGGGTATGCCGCCAAGGTGCAATCCCACTCGCTTTCGGTCACGTCCGCCGGCAGCACTTCCACACCATGACGGCGCGCGTCCTGCACGAGCTGGGTCGGCGCGTAGAAACCCATGGGCTGGC
The DNA here is from genome assembly GCA_027310725.1 of Sideroxydans sp. Lineage (GTDB taxonomy): Bacteria > Pseudomonadota > Gammaproteobacteria > Burkholderiales > Gallionellaceae > Sideroxyarcus. The sequence goes on from DAIDAG010000018.1 coordinate 7,925, forward strand.
TGTTCAGCAGTGCACACGCGAAAGCCGCCGGTTCATGGCACTTGAGCCAGGCTGAGATATAGACCAGCAACGCAAAACTTGCGGCATGCGATTCCGGGAAACCGTATTCGCCGAAACCCAGGATCTGCTGGAATATCTGCAGGGCGAATTCCTGCCGATAGCCGCGCGCACTCATGCCATCGATCAGTCGCTGTTCGAGATGTTCCAGTCCGCCCTTGCGTTTCCACGCCGCCATCGAACGCCGCACTTCATCCGCCTCACCCGGCGAGAACCCGGCCGCCACCACGGTGAGCCGCATCACCTGTTCCTGGAAGATGGGCACGCCCAGCGTGCGTTGCAGCACATCCCTCACCTCCTCGCTCGGGTAGGTCACCGGCTCCGAACCTTCGCGGCGGCGCAGATAGGGATGCACCATGCCTCCCTGGATCGGTCCCGGGCGCACGATGGCCACCTCGATCACCAGGTCGTAGAAATTGCGTGGCCGCATGCGCGGCAACATCGACATCTGCGCTCGAGATTCGATCTGGAACACGCCCACCGTATCGGCGTGGCCGATCATTTCGTACACCGCTGGATCTTCGCGCGGGATGTCCGCCATCGTGATTGCCCGGCCTCGCAATCTGCCCACTTCATCCAGCGCACGGCGGATGGCGGAGAGCATGCCCAGCGCAAGCACGTCCACCTTGAGCAGCCCCAGCGCGTCGAGATCGTCCTTGTCCCACTGGATGATGGTGCGCTCTGCCATCGCCGCATTTTCGATCGGGACGAGTTGCGAGAGTTTGCCGCGCGCGATCACGAAGCCGCCCACGTGCTGTGAAAGGTGGCGCGGGAAGCCGATCAGCTCGTCGAGCAGTTGCATCAGCAGGCGCACTTTCCGGTTCTCGGGATCGAAACCGGCTTCCTCAAGGCGCTGCGGCAGCACCTGGCGGCCATCCCACCACGCCAGGGATTTGGACAGGCGATCCACCTGCTCCAGGTCGAAACCAAGCGCCTTGCCTATGTCGCGCATCGCGCTCTTGGGCTTGTAGGTGATGACGGTGGCTGCGAGTGCCGCACGCTCCCGGCCGTATTTCGCATAGAGATACTGGATCACCTCTTCGCGCCGTTCGTGCTCGAAATCAACATCGATGTCGGGCGGCTCGTTGCGCTCCTTGGAGATGAAACGCTCGAACAGCATTTCCATGCACGCCGGATTCACTTCGGTGATGTGCAGCGCGTAACACACCGCGGAGTTGGCCGCCGAGCCGCGCCCCTGACACAGGATGCCGCGGATGCGGGCGAAGCGCACGATGTCGTGCACGGTGAGGAAATACGGCTCGTACTTGAGCTCCTCGATGAGCGCCAGTTCGTATTCCACCAGAGTGCGCGCCTTGTCGGGCACGCCGTCCGGGAAGCGCAGCAAGAGACCTTCCTCGGTCAGTTTGCGCAGATACGAGATGGCTGTTTCCCCAGCGGGCACCAGTTCTTCTGGATATTCGTAGCGCAATTCGTCGAGCGAGAAGTGGCAGCGCTCGGCAACGACAAGAGTCTGTTCCAGCAATTCAGGTTGGTAGATTCGTGCAAGGTCGGCCAGTTCGCGCAGATGGCGTTCGCCGTTCGGATACAGCTCAGTCCCGGCTTCGAAGACCGGCACGCAGAGGCGAATGGCGGTGAGCGTGTCCTGCAAGGCACGGCGCTGTGCGACATGCATGTGCACGTCGCCTGCTGCCACCAGGGGTAGGCTGGCTACGGCTCCGAGCTCGATCAGTCTGGATAAACGCTCGGCGTCGTCTGCTGCGCGAAACAGCTCCACTGCGAGCCAGGATCGTCCCGGAAAGATAGTTGCGACTTGTTGTGCCTGTTCCAGGGTAGGCATGGGGTCCGGCAACAGCAGCGCAAGGCAACCCGGCAGACCATTCTGGATATCGCTGAGCGCGAGGCTGTATCGACCCTTGATGGCGTTGCGACGCCCCTGGCTGATCAGCTCGGACAGGTTGCCGTAGCCGGTGCGGTCTGTTGCAAGCAGCACAATGCTCGGGCCATCGGCAAAACGAATCTCGCTGCCCACGATCAGCTTCAAGCCGCATTTCTTCGCTGCCATATGGGCACGCACGACACCGGCCAGCGAACATTCGTCGGTGATGGCCAGTGCTGCGTAGTTTAGTTCGCGGGCGCGTTCTACCAACTCTTCGGCGTGCGATGCACCACGCAGGAAGGTGAAGTTGGAGAGGCAGTGTAGTTCGGCGTAGGGAGGCATAGTTGAGATATCTATTTGCCCCCCTTGCCCTCTCCCCAGCCCCCCTCCCGCTTGCGGGCGAGGGGATTGAAGTTGTTCGACTAACTTACTCATATATGCGATACCACTTACTCCCCTCGCCCGTTTACGGGAGAGGGGCTGGGGGAGAGGGCGATGCGAATCTCTTCCAGCACTCCCTCCAGCTCCTGCATAACATCATTGTTCCAGAAACGCAGCACCGTATAGCCCTGGTTGCTTAGCCACGCATCCCGTTGCTGGTCGTATGCCGTTTGTTCAGCGTGTTGTCCACCATCGAGTTCGATAATCAGCCGACGCTCCACGCACACAAAATCCACAATGTAGGAACCCATGGGTTTTTGCCGTCTGAACTTCAGTCCCATAAAACGATGCGCGCGCAGGTGATACCACAACCGCTCCTCGACCTTGGTCTGGTTGCTGCGCAATGTTTTGGCGTTGTCTAATATCTTCCCTCTCCCCTGCCCCTCTCCCACAAGTGGGAGAGGGGAGTGATGTGCTGCGAAATTGCTTATATCTGCGACACCACCTTCTCCCCTCGCCCGTTTACGGGAGAGGGGCTGGGGGAGAGGGAAGTACAGATATTTATTTTTCGTGGCCATGAAAGTCTCCATTCACGCAAACAACCCATGCACAAACCACCCACCACTACTGTGATCGCGAAACACCCACAACCTCGAACCATTGCGCCCCTGCGCCACGTAATAGTCGCGCGCCACATCCATGCCGTCCCACCAGCCGCTCTCGATACGTTCCGGACCGGACTGCAATTCCAGCCGATCTCTCTGGCATGGCCTGGGCACAGGCAGCAACCACAGTGGACGCTGTAACTTGCCTGGCGACTTGATCGCATCTCCCGCGTCGCATGGCCGCCAGGCCAGCTCGGGCCGGTGGTCAGTTGCCGGGGCGATGCTGAACACCGCTTCCTTGCCCAAGCGGATGCGCAGACGTTCCAGCAACAGGTTGGCATCGCCTGTCTCGGCACTGTCCTGGAACAGGTCGAGGTTGGATAACTCGATGGTCTGAATGAGACTGGATTGAAGCCTGATAGTGTGAACCGGGGCAGCCAGGCGCGTGCGGCCCAGTGTTTCGCGCAGCAGGAGCAGCATGCGGTCAAAGGCTCGCGTCGGCTGGGCGAAGCCCACTTTGACTACAGTATCCGGCACGTCTTCGTGATGACAGACGAGCTCGAATTCATGCACGCCTGCCTGGCGCAGATTGAGGTAGCCCTCCAGTTCCAGCAACAGGCGGCGCGAGGCGAACAGCAGCGCTTCGGCTTCATGCACCAGCGACGGCAATTCCAGACGGCGCTGGAAACTGGGCGGCGGCACGAAGAATTCTGGCGACTCGGGCAAGCGGCCCAGTGTGCGGTCCACTTCGTCCAGCAAGCCCTGGCCGAAGCGGCGCGCCATACCTGCACGCGGAAAGCGCAGGCAGTCACCTAATGTATGCGCACCCAGCATCTCCAGACTGTCCAACGTATCCTGCGGTTGAGACAGCCACCTTACCGACAATGCGCCCAGAAACTTTTCGAGTTTGGCCGGATCGCGGATTGCCACTTCCTTTCCTGCCAGCGCCAGCAGCCACGCCGCATGCGGCGTCGGTGCGCAAGCAAGGCTGGCGCTGTAGCCCATTTCGTTGAGTCCGCTGCTCATTTGCGCGATCAGGTTCTTGAAGCCGCGATGCAGGCGCAGGCAACTGCCGATCTCGATCAGCAAACCTTCTGGAGGCTGCAGGCTTACGGCCGGAGTAAACCCTCCGGCCCAGGAGGCGAGACCTTCCAGCGATTCCTGCTCCGCTGCCAGATCGCGAACGCGCACGACGAGATTGGTCACCAAAGTCTGTGCGGCGGCACCCGGCATGCCTGCCCGCACACCCCGCTCGCTGGCGGCCTCGTTGCACACTTTGACGCGCGAACGGTTGCCTTGCTTTTCTATGACGGCGAGTGGTTCTGGTGCAGCGCCGCCTCTGGAGTAGATTTCCAGGGGGAGTGCGGGGAAATGTATGGCTAGCCAAAACATGGGGGTTGCTTACAGCGGTGAGGTGCCGGTCAGTTTCGGACGACTGCGCGCAACGACGGCACAACAGATAACGCCGGTGCAGATGGGCGTGCGCGGCGTACGCCATTGGTTTGCTGCAAATCCACCAGCACGGGTTTGCTCACCTGCCCGCCCCGGCGTTTGAGGATGTGCACGGCCAAACCGTTCGCGGTTGCTTCAAGACGCAGGCGCAGTGCGGCGGTGGAACGTTCCTGCGCGGCACTCGCTGAACGGAACAACACGCCCCAGGCCTTGCCTGTTTCCGCACCAAGTTGCAGGCGGCGCATGCGTTTCTCGTCGGGCGTGCTCAGCCAGGCCAGTACGGCGCTGCATGCGCCGGAACGCAGCGCCTGCTCTGCCGTCCACCAAGCATCGGCCGGGGTTTGCGGCTGCGCGACCAGCAATTGTTTGAGATTGATCCCGGCAGTGCTCAGCGCCGGTGCATAAGGAATATGCGGGGGAGAAACCCAGGCCTGCCATGTGCTTTGTGTCGATACACGTGCGAGTGCCGGGAGCAGCAGGCGCAGCTCGCCTATGCCTTCGCGCTCCAGCAGGATTTCAGTGAGTGCTCCACGCGCCCAGCCACCGCCCGGCAGCTGTTCGTCCAGTTCGGCGAATCCGGTCGGCAGCGTGTACTCGTCTGTCTGCGCAAGCTGGTCGCCGCGCCAGATGCCGGGGTGCTGCAGTACTAGGTCCAGAGAGGCGTTCATATTACAAACCGCATTTGAACAAACTCCAACTCCGTTCGTGGTGAGCTTGTCGAACCATGAATGGAGGACAACTGAGTCCACCCTTCGACGGGCTCAGGGCGAACGGATTTTTGAATGAACTCCGAACCCCACCTCCGTTCGTCCTGAGCTTGTCGAAGGATTGAACGGCGCTTAGGTCGAATGGATTTTTGAGCGGACTCCGAACCCCAATCCCGTTCGTCCTGATAACCAGCGACTTGCCCGCTCGCGGGCTTAGTCGAATGGCTATAACCAACCACTTGGCAACCCTCTTGGGGTTGCTTAGTGGGATGGCTAGTTGTTTCACCAGTAGTTCCACCAGCCTGTCGAAGGATTGAACGGCGCGCAGGTCGAACAGATATAAATTGGCCCACTCTATTCATGGCCGCTACTTCCACATCGCCTTCATCTTCGCCAGCAGATCGACCACCTCTTCGCGTGAACGTCCTGCCGCCTGCACGGGTGCAGCATCAGCCACGGGCCAGGTTTTCTTTTCGAACAGATCGAGGATGCTGGCCGGAATGAAACGGGAACGCCCGGCATAGACATGGCGGTCGCCGAACTGCGATTGCTGCGTGACGAAGAAACGCTGCGGCACCACGATCTGCAGGTGCTCCTTGGCGCGGGTCATGGCGACATACAGCAGCCGCCGTTCTTCCTCGATCTCGTTCTCGTTTCCGGTAGCCAAGTCCGAGGGCAGACAGCCGTCGACTGCATTCAGCAGGGTGACCGATGTCCACTCCTGCCCTTTCGCCGAATGGATGGTGGAAAGAATGAGGTAGTCTTCATCGCGCAGCGGCACTCCCGATTCGTCGCTGGTGGCATCGGGCGGGTCGAGCGTGAGTTCGGTGAGGAAACGCTGGCGCGAGGGATAGGTGGCGGCGATCTTGGTCAGCTGCTCGATGTCGATCTGGCGCACCTGCGCGTCTTCATACAGGCGTTCCAGATGTCCCTGGTACCAGTTGCTGATCCTCTCGAATTCGGATGGCCACGGCACGGCGCGCTGGTGCAGGTTTTCGGCCATTTCGAGGAAGCCCTGCCAACTCTCGGCCGCACCGGATGGTACGCGCGATTCCTGCAGCCCCATCATCACATCCTGCGACAGGGCAATACTATCGAGCACCTGTGCCGAGGTCTTCGGACCGATGCCTGGAATCAGCTGCATCACGCGGAACCCGGCCACGCGGTCGCGCGGATTCTCGATCCAGCGCAACACGGAGAGCACATCCTTGACGTGCGCCGATTCCAGGAACTTCAGGCCGCCGAATTTCACGAACGGGATGTTGCGCCGCACGAGTTCGATCTCGAGCGTCGCGCTGTGATGCGAAGCGCGGAACAATACCGCCTGCGACTTGAGCCGGATGCCCATCTCCCGACGCTCCAGCACTTGCTCCACCACGAAGCCGGCTTGGTCCGTTTCGTCGCGTACCGTGACGAGCTGCGGGCGTTCGCCCGAGGTCTTGTTGCTCCACAGCTTCTTGCTGTACTGCTCGGCAGCCAGCCCGATCACGCCGTTTGCCGCCGCGAGGATGGGTTGCGTGGAGCGGTAGTTCTGTTCCAGCGTGATGATCTTTGCGGGCGGATCGAAGTGCGCGGGGAAATCGAGGATATTGCGCACGGTCGCACCGCGGAAGGCATAGATCGATTGCGCATCGTCACCGACGACCGTAAGTCCGCGGCCATGCGGCTTGAGCGCGAGCAGGATGCTGGCCTGAAGCGCATTGGTGTCCTGGTATTCGTCCACCAGGATATGGTCGAAGCGCGCGCCGATCTCCGCCGCGAGTGTTGGTTCGGCCACCATCTGTGCCCAGTACAGCAGCAGGTCGTCGTAGTCGAGCACATGTTGTTTCTGCTTGGCTTCCACATAGGCAAGGAACAGTTGCCTGAGTTCGTCCTGCCATTCTGTGCACCAGGGGAAGCGGCGCTGCAGCACTTCTTCCAGCGGCGACAGGGTATTGACCGTGGCCGAGTAGATCGAGAGGCAGGTGTTCTTGAGCGGAAAACGCTTGGCCTTGCAGGATGCCCCCAGCTCATGCCGCACCAGGTTCATCAGGTCGGCCGAGTCGCCCCGGTCGTGGATGGTGAAGCCCGGATCGAGACCTATCCTGCCGGCGTATTCGCGCAACAGGCGTGCACCGACGCTGTGGAAGGTTCCGGTCCAATGAAGCTTTGCACCGGCAAGCCGCGGATGGTCAGCCGCAAGCTGGCGCAATATACGTTCGGCGCGGCGTGCCATCTCGTCTGCCGCGCGGCGCGAGAAAGTCAGCAGCAGGATGGCGCCGGGATTGGCGCCCTGCGCAATGACATGGGCGACGCGGTGTGCCAGGGTATTGGTCTTGCCTGAACCTGCCCCGGCGATCACCAGCAGCGGCTCATCCGCAGCACCACCTGTGCCGTGCTCTACGGCAATACGCTGTGCGGTGTTGAGGCGCGAAAGATAGCTTTCTGCCTCGGCTATAGGGGCGTTTTCAACTTCGAGGTTCATTGTTCGGGGTGTCGCTTTGACGATGCGTTCTTGGGGGATATATTCTCAATGGCACGATACAGAACGTTCGTTCTGTTGTCAATTCAACCCCGGTATTATTGAAAGGATGAGGGATAACTGCACGTAAGCTCTGGTAAATTGGTAAAATCGCGCGCCTTGCAGGAGGCTTCATTGGAAAATCCATACAATATCCTCGGCGTCTCGCCGACCGCTTCGACCGAAGACATCAAGAAGGCCTACCGCGCACTTGCCATGCGCCATCACCCGGACCGGAATCCCCACTCCAGCGCCGAGGTCCGGTTCAATGCCATCAAAAAGGCGTACGAGCTACTTTCCGACCCGCAAAAGCGGGCTGAATATAACTACAGCCTGAACAATCGCATCATCATCGACCCCGAGAATGAGGCGCAAAGTCTGTGGGGTTCTCTATTCAGCCGCTGCGGAATCGAGCTTCCGCGCAATGACCGTTCATCCATTTGAAGAAAATTATTATGAAAAGCATCCATCCAGAATTCATTTACCAATCGCGCGAACTCGCTGTCCAGATCGAAGATACCTTGGGCGAGCCGCCCGACAAAAGGAACTATGACCGGGTCATCGACTCCTTGATCGGGGAGTTTGCCAAGGGCACGGAAATCGACGACGTGAACCTGTTGAGCTTCGCATTGGCCAATCATCTGGTGTTTGATGATGCCCCGGGTCTCTTGGCAGAAGGCAGCCAATATGACAAGGGCGATGCCGCGAAAGTATTGAAGATGGTGTCCTGCAGCGATGCCGCATCGGGCAATGCCTTGACCACCGTGTTTACGGCCAATCCGGAATTGGCGCGCAAGGCCATCATTACGGCTTTCCTGTACAAGAATCCGAAACGCTGGACGGACGAAGACCATTCTCTCGAAGCGCTGCAGCAGGAGGAAGACAAGGAAAACAATGTCGAGGATGACGAGGATCAGATCTCGTACGGTGAAGATATAGAGCATCTGTTCGATTCGCGCGGAGACGAGAATGTCTGATAAAACCAATCTGCCCGCGATCCGGCAACAAGTCACCGAACTGGTTCTGGCTGGCTCGACCAAACATGCGGAAGAGGCCATCAGTGAGACTGCCGAAAAATTCGGCGATCTCGCCGTCGTCGAGGTGCTGAACACTCTGGAGCCGCATGTCGCGTCGTTGCATTTATCCGCTTTCGATGGCGGCAAGATGTCGTTGGCCACCTTGCTGATCCCGCCCAAAGCCTGGGCCGAGAGCCTGGCTTACTTTGCCGCCACCTGGGACGAAGACTGGATCGAGGACGAACCGGAGGCCTTGGCCGAATCGCTGTTCGCGCACATTCATGGCGTGATTTATGCCAGCGATGATGAAGAGCGCCGTGCGGAGTTGCTCAATGAAGCGCTCGCGACCGACTGGGGGACGACCGCGTTTGCCGTGCTTTTCTCGACGGCGGCCGATGAGATCATCGAGATCGCGAATGACATCCACAATCTCGGCGCCCATAGAAGCGGCCAGACGACTTCGGATCACGACGTGATTCCGCTCGCGCTGGAGATTGCCAGAACCAATGAAGAAGCCTGGGACCGGGTGCTGTTTGAGATATTTCCCGACTGGATCCCCGGTGAGAACGAATTGCACGCAGGATCTGACGAAGAGGACGACGACAATGACGAGGCGGAAGACGAAGATCGCGAACATGAATATGCGATAGGTCGGACGACCAAGGAACTGTTGCTGCGCCTGCGCAGGCAAGTGCCTAGCAAGGCGGGCAGCACGCCAAAGGCTGGTGGACGGCCGAGCCTGGGTGAGGATATTTTCTCCTAAATGAATATCACCAGTTTCACCGCCCGCCCACCCCAATTAGTACAGGCACTGGAGGCCCTCGCACTGCGCACGGACAATCGGGATGCCGCCGACACGCTTTTCCACGAACTCTGCGGAATCACCGTGCTGGTCGCGAAGAAATTCACGAATGACAGGACCGCGGATGGCATGCTCGAAGCGTTCCACCTGACGGTCGGATGCATCTCGCTGGGTATCAGCCTGGCCGGTATTGCCGATAGCAATGAAGCCAGGCTTTCGTTTCTGCTGCAGAACGGCGCCGAATACGTGTTCCAGATGGGATTCCGGCATATCAAGGAATTGTCCGCCCTGCCCTATGTGGCCTACATTTCCGATTTTGATAACGACGCTTTCATTCAGCAGCGCAATCTCAAGGCGATATTCCTGGAGATATGCCGTGCCGACCCCGTCTCGACATGGACAGGGGACGCGGTCTTTCAAAATGAATTACTCGACCGGAAGCGCAACCAGAAGATCATCGATTGTGCCAAATGGCTGCGCAAACATCATTCCGACGGCCCAGTAAAAGACTCTGAGCTGGATGCCAATGCCGTGATCTCTCTTGCAGTCATCTTTGCGATCTCTGGAGACGGGCGCATCGTCTCGCGAACCGGGCAAAGAGGGATCGAGAACCTGATTGAGCGTACCCGCGAAACGCGGCCCGATGTCGAGGCAAGCTGGAACGATTTCCTGAAAAAGATACCGCCCGAGTTTCAACCCATGCTGCGTGAACGCATGGAAGAACTCAGGGGCACCATCATCAAAAAGATATTTGGCAAGACCAAAATCAAGACCGTACTCACCGAGCTACAGGATCATTATGCCGGCAGCGAGCAGGACATCGACTATTCCTGAATCAACAGCCATGTCTGTTCAGGCTAAAGCTCGCATCGAAGCCCTAAAAAGACAATTTCATTGTTGATACCCAGGTCCGGCTGAAGTTGCTGAAATGGGTAAACCTGGGTTCCTGGTAACCGATTCCAAAGGTCAATTTTTCCCTGTTCTCGATTTCGAAACGCCCAAACGTTATTCCGTAGGTCATGACAAGTTGGCTCCTTCCATCCAGGATGCCTTTGTACCAGTGAGTATAGCTCGCCTCGATTTCGGGCCAGATATTCTGTAAAACATGTGCCTGCAATGCGGTGGTCCAGGACAAGGGCATGCCTATGGTGGCTAAATCGTTATCGGGTGCATTCATCGATACAGTGCTCTGAATGCTGACCCCACTCTCCCTGGTACCCCATCCCTTGCCGCCAGCAAGCGCCAGGGTATAGATGGAACTGTGGGCGGAAAATTGATCGCTGCCCGACGGTATGCTCACGCCTATGGAACTGCTGACAATATAGTTTCCATTTTCCTCATTGGCGCTGGCCAGCCGATACCTGCCGACGAAGGTTTCATCCGCCCATCCGGACGAATCCCCTTTGGGTGATTTACTGTTGATATAAGGCGGAACCCCTATCTGTACCTCGACATTCTCATCAACGATCAATTCCAGCCCTTTTCCCATGCCGAAGTTTTCAAGCGTGGAACCGCCGGGAAAATATTGCCGGCTATAGTTGAGGCGAAGTCCCTGAGTCAATCGCGGAGAGGGCATGTACAACAGCGTTTCCCAATGCGGCTGAAGTTCCTGGGTCTTGCTTACGTTGCCCAGCCAATTGGAAAGAAAGCTATCGTCCGGCACCGTTTCTGCGGCGGATGCAAAGCAGGTTGACGTTGAAGTGACTGCTAAAGGAATGATGAAAGCAGCTAGAGTGGCCCGATTCATGCGCGTCGTTGTCGGTAAATAATGGCAATGACGAGCAGTTTAATGGGGGACTATATATTCCAATAAATGATATTAATTAATATCTTTATGCAAATCTCGAATATTGCATCGAGGCGTTGAGATCAAAACGGCGCCACGGCTAAACCTGCAAGCCCTTTTTGGGATCCGGAAAGTTCGGTGTTATCCAGCCACACCAGCAAGGCAGACGTACCGTTCTTGGCAAAAGTCGGGTACACATAACGCGAGGCCGTGGCGATTGACGGGAGACTGCTTACCTGGATATTGCTGCCACTGGTCAACGTGCCCGCCGTGTTGACCCGGGCAGCCTGAATGCCCAGCCCACCCTGGTTGCCATAGTCCAGCGAGCCCCAGGATACAAAGAATTCCGTTCCGTTATATCCGACATTCGGGGAATACAGCTGCTTTGTCGCCCCCGAACTGATCAGAAGGCCTCCGCCTGTCGCTGCCCCATTCAGCAGGGCGCCACTTGGGGACATTCGGTTCACATAAACGTCCGGGTGCACTATTCCAGGAACTCCCGACCCGGTCTGTGCCCGCAAGTCCAGCCAGCCGATCAGGTAATTGCTGCCATCGAAAGCGATGCTCGCACTATATTGGCCTGTCGTATTGGTGGAAACCGGAAGGGCCGGGACGTCGACGATCGTACCCGTCTGGCTGATTCTGGCCGCATAGAGAGAATTCGCAGCCGGGGTCGTGGCAGATCCCTGTTCCCACACCACGAGGTAATTGGTGCCGCCAAACGCGACCACCGGGAAGAGATGATCGTTGGTATCGGCGACGATCGGAAATTCAGTACCAACCGTGCCGTTGGGATTGAGCAAGGCCCCATACAGGTCGTGGTGGAATGTGCTCAAGTTGTAGTGCGAATAAACGATCAGGCCGTTGCTGCCACCAAAGGCCATACGCTGCTGCGAGCCACAAAATGAGGTCGCGGATACCACGAGAGGCGAGGAATCCAGGACGACTCCGCTGGCGCTAACGCGCTGCGCATGACAACCGACACCGGCCACGGAATCATTTGAAAAGGAGACCCAGTAATTCGTGCCATCGAATGCCACCATCGGCGTCGCACCTGCCGCAAGCGAAATGGTTTGGAGCAGCGCGCCCTGGCTATCCATTATTTGCCCAAGTATCGGCCCTGAATTCGAAGTGCCGCTCACGACAAGAAAATGGGTACCGTCGCTGGCCACACCGGGAGCGCCCGGGCTTTGCAGATTCGAATCTCCCGCGGCCAATCCGCTTGCAAGCGGGAGCGGCAGCCCCAGCCCATGGAACAAGCCGTTCACGGCGTAGCCGCGCATTTCCTGCGACGTATTGATCGTCGTGGTATTGATCGTCGTCGAGCTTGTTTGCTTGACCAAACCGATGCCCGGGACCAGCCAGTCGGTTGCAGTTCCCGAGATGTCAATGGACTGGCCAAGCGCCGCATCATGTGCGGTGCCGCTTATTGTAGACACCTGCTTCATCGCATTCGAAAAAATGCCTGCAGACACGCTGACCGCTTCGATGGCCACGTTATCAATGGTCTGGGTGATGTTCAACGTGATGGGGTTCCCGATGCCGTCATATCCAAAGGGGAGATTCGTACCCGTGACCGAGGAAACCCTTCCAGTCTGAACCGGAAACAGCAATTGCGCATACGGCACGATCCGGGGAGTGATCAAGTCGGTTGTGTCGTTATTGCCGACATAGGTCAGGCCACCGAGGCTCAGATAATAGTAGTTGTCGAGGGACGTTCCCGGCGTCGACGTATCCTGTTGGGTAAGAACGGTAGCCGTTACCCCGAGTACGGATTTCGTGCCATTGATAAGGGAGGTTACGAAACTGGATGGCGCCGGTGCCGTCGGGTCGTTGGTCGTTGCGTTGTAGAACCACTTGTTTCCTGCGCTGTATGGAACATAGCCCATCGTGTCGCCGGGGCCGGTTGCAGGAGCAAAACTGTTTCCGGTAACGCTTGGGACAGATGTTGTGCTCGAACTGCCGCCCCCGCCTCCACATGCGGCGAGTATCAGAACAAGAAATACCAGCAAACGGGAACGGAATTGGTTACCGGGAAATAGTGAAGTGAAGGATTCCATGATTGCCCCCTGCAATATTGTCAAAAGGAACAACGCATCCTTGGGAGGATTGCTCTACGGCTCTATGCGTTTTGCCGTATTGTTCACAATCTAGCAATAAGGGCTGCCATTTTCTATAAGTTACGAATATCTATATCTTTTTCTCGGCCGCACCCCGATGATTCCCGTGTTACCCGATCGATTTCCATGAACAGACGCAGCTACAGGCCTGTAAATACGGGGATACTAAAAGCGTTGTAAGGCGATAATTCCGAGGCGATTGCCCGAAAGCGCTCCTGCCTGAATCTCATTCGGCCGCGAAGTAAGATCACACAGCCTGCAGCCGGCAGCCGGCAGTTTTCACGGGCCGCGAATCGGGGAGCTCCAGGCGAGCTAGTTTTCGATGCTTTTATACCGAACTCACCTCTTTGGATTCTTCGTCGGGAAATGGCCAAACTGGCTCAGGCGGAGCCAATGCGGCTTTGCGTGCTGCAGCCTCTGCTTTCTTTAGCGCTGCCGCAGCTTTTCGTGCTGCGGCTTCTTCCTGCGCGATCTGTTTTGCCTGAGCGGCTGCCGCCTTGCGCGCTTCGGCTTCCGCTTTTCGGGCAGCTGCCAGTTCCTGCGCTGCCAACTTTGCCTGTTCTGCAGCCAGCTTTCTCGCTGCTGCTGCCTCTTGTGCGGCGATCTTGGTCGCCTCGGCTTCCGCCTTCTTGATCGCTGCAGCTTCCAGAGCGGCCTGCTTTCTGGCTTCTGCCTCTGCCTTCTTCTCGGCAGCGGCCTGTTGTGCCGCAAGTTTGCGGGCCTCGGCTTCTGCCTTTTTCAAGGCTGCAGCTTCTGCTGCAGCCTTCGCCCTGACTTCCGCTTCGGCCTTCCTGGCCTCCGCCTGAGCCTTCTTCAGGGCCGCGACTTCCATAGCTGCCTGCTTTCTTGCTTCTGCTTCTGCCTTCTTTTCCGCGGCAGCTTGCTGCGCGGCGAGTTTCCTGGCCTCGACTTCCGCTTTCTTCAGTGCAGCGGCCTCTTCGGTGGCCTTTTTCCTGGCCTCTGCTTCAGCTTTTTTCGCTGCTGCTGTCTGTTGCTCCGCCAGTTTGCGTGCTTCGGCTTCGGCTTTTTTCAGCGCGGCGGCCTCTGCTGCCACTTGTTTTCTTGCTTCTGCTTCAGCCTTCTTGGCCGCTGCAGCCTGTTGTGCGGCCAGCATTTTGGCCTCGGCTTCCGTTTTCTTCAGGGCAGCCGCTTCTTCCGCCGCTTTCTTCTTTGCATCCGCTTGCGCTTTTTTCAACGCAGCAGCATCTTCTGCCGCTTTTTTCCTGGCTTCTGCCTCGGCCAATCTGGCTGCGGCCGCTTCCTGCGCACGCTGCCTTGCCTGTTCTTTCGCGAGCTCTTTTGCAGCTGCAGCTTCTTGTGCTGCGAGAATCCTGGCGATCCTGGACGCTTCGGCATCCGCACGAGCTTTCTCACCTGCTTCCTGTGCGGCGCGCATTTCCTGTTCGGCCAGGGATTGATTTTCAACAGCCGCCTCATAGGCGGCTCGCGCCTGATTTGCAGATTCTTCTTTTTGACTGGCGATGATCTGTTTGGCTTCCAGTATCTGTTTGGCTTCCGCTGCAGCCTGATTCGCGGCGAGCATCGATTTGTTGGCGAGAGTCAGGGTCTTTTCTGCCGCCGCCGCATTCCTGGCGGTGCGAATCTCATCGGGCGTCAATTTAACCTTCTTCACCTCTGACATCTAAATCTCCTCAATTAAAACATTAATCAGATCAAGTACATTCCGCGACAGTTGAATTCAATTTCAAACAACTCCGTCGGATCGAAAATCCCTCACACGCCATGCGCCCATGACGATACGCTGGATATGATTCAAGCCCCCCAAAGATACAGAACGAACGTTCTGCTGTCAATTCTGATTGCGGATTTTGTGGTCGCAGAAAGTTAAAAGGCCGGACTGTGCGCGGTCCAGAACTTATCGAGAACACGATGAGTCTGATGTATGCGTTGGATCTGGAGGAGGCCAAATATCGCGTGCATAGGCAAGTGGATCGAAAATCTTTGCCACGCTAAATATTCCGAAGGAGAGCTCTATGAAACAACAAGCAACTGCAATGCTTTTTGCCGCTATTCTATTCACCA
Source organism: Sideroxydans sp. (assembly GCA_027310725.1). GTDB lineage: Bacteria > Pseudomonadota > Gammaproteobacteria > Burkholderiales > Gallionellaceae > Sideroxyarcus. Next base: position 23,231 of record DAIDAG010000018.1, read on the forward strand.
CCTTGCCGGCTTTGGCAGAGGGGCATTTTGGAGGAGGTCATGCCGAAGGCTTCGGTCAAGGCCGTGGTGAAGGTTCCGGTGAAGGTCATCATGGAATGCGTTTCGGGGGAAATCGCTGGGGAGGCGAGCGCGATATCCGTCATTTTGACGATCGTCATCTTTCATTATGGCGCTCAGGCGGCTGGCGTCACGGCTCGCATGAGGGCAGGTTCGGCTGGTGGTGGATCGCTGCCGGCACATGGTATTTCTATCCCGCCCCGATCTACCCCTATCCTAATCCCTACATCCCGCCAGTCCTGATAGTGCAGCCGCCTCCCGATTCAGGCACGATCGTCATGCAATCCCCGCCCCAGAGTTGGTATTACTGCGAGGCCAGCAAGAGCTATTACCCATACGTACCAAGCTGCCCTGCAGGTTGGGTAACGGTACCTGCAACGCCCCCGCAAACACCAGCGCAACCACCGGCGGATTCGGTAGCTCCTCCCAGCGATCCCTCTTACTAGGAGGAAAGGTGTATTGAGCAAGTAGCGTTGGCACAGTGCCGTCGCCTGTGATCACCTTGTTACCGTGCCTGAGTCAGAACTTGAGGACGATGCCGGCAGAGATTAGAGAGAGTCCTATGCGGGGAGGATTGAAATCTCCGTAAGCGCTTTAACCTTCGCCAAACCCGTCCACAGATGAATGCACCAGCAAATGACACGGCGCCCTGAAAAGGAGCATCAGTTTCACCCCTATCAGCCATGTGTGATGAATGTTCACCAAAAATGTCGTGGCTTGCTTCGTGCTTATACGAGAGGGATACCAATAATCCTATCTTGAAAGCTTTCAATGACCATCCGTGTTGCGCTCAACCACCAGACAAGCTACAACTTTGACCGTGCAGTCAATCTCTGGCCGCATGAGGTCAGGCTGCGTCCTGCCGCACATAGCCGCACTCCCATACTCAGCTATTCGCTCAATATCGAACCTGCCGGTCACTTTCTGAACTGGCAGCAGGATCCGTTCGGCAACTGGATCGCCAGACTGGTATTCCCGGAGAAGGCCGAATCGCTGAAGATCGCGGTCGATCTTGTGGCTGACATGACGGTCATCAATCCTTTCGATTTTTTCATCGACGAATTTGCCGAAAATTTTCCATTCGAATATCCGGATGGATTGAAACGCGAGCTCGGCCCGTATCTTGAGGCCGATCCTGCCTCTCCATTACTGGCAACTTGGCTCGACCGTACGAAGAAGGAGTTGCTCGGCAAGCCGCTGCGCACCATCGACATGCTGGTCGGCATCAACCAGCGCATCAGGGATGATGTGGGCTATATCGTGCGACTGGAACCTGGCGTGCAGACACCTGAACAGACGCTGGAACTGAAGCGCGGTTCATGCCGGGACTCCGCCTGGTTGCTGGTCCAGGCGCTACGCCACCTGGGCCTTGCCGCGCGCTTTGCCTCGGGTTATCTGATCCAGTTGAAGGCCGATGTGAAGGCGCTCGACGGTCCTTCCGGCGCCGACCACGACTTCACAGATCTTCATGCGTGGACTGAAGTCTATATTCCGGGTGCCGGGTGGATCGGATTGGATCCGACCTCCGGCTTGCTGGCAGGCGAAGGCCATATTCCGCTGGCATGCACGGCGATGCCGGCTTCGGCTGCACCCGTGATAGGCGTCACCGAAGTGTGCGAGACGCATTTTGACTTTTCGATGCAAGTGACGCGCATCCACGAAGATCCGCGCGTGACGCAGCCCTATACCGAAGCACAATGGCAGGCGATACTCGACCTCGGGCATCAGGTCGATGCCGAGCTGTTGAAGCATGACGTGCGCCTCACCATGGGCGGGGAACCGACATTCGTTTCGATTGACGACATGGACGGTCCGGAATGGAATTTCACGGCCCTGTCGGACAAGAAGCGCGAACTCGCGTGTGAACTGATCAAACGCCTGCAAGGACACTTTGCGCCGGGTGCCCTGCTCCATTTCGGCCAGGGAAAATGGTATCCGGGGGAACCGCTGCCGCGCTGGGCGCTGGGTTGCTACTGGCGCACGGATGGCAAACCGCTGTGGAACGACCGATCCCTGCTGGCCATCTCCGATGGGGGCGGCAACCATACAACAGGGGATGCGTTGCGTTTCATGCAGCGTCTCACCCGTGAGCTTGGGTTGAGCGAACGCTTCGTGATACCGGCATATGAAGATGTGACGCATGTCATCGGTGAGGAACAGAAATGGCCCGAGAACTTCGACCCTCTCCATTCCGATCTGAAAAAGAGCGATGAACGGCGGCGTCTGGCAACTCTGATCGAGCGCGGCCTGGGCGACCCCGTGGGTTATATTCTTCCTCTCAAGGCATTGCTGCCCGGGGCGCAGAAGGGCGCTTCCAAAGCGGCGCTCGCGACGGGCTTTCGCTCCAGCCCCTGGCCTTTGCGGCGAGAGCATTTGTATCTGATTGCAGGTGATTCGCCGCTGGGCTTGCGCCTGCCGCTTGCCTCGCTGCCCTGGGTTGCTCCCGCAGACAGGGATGAAGAGTTCGGTCGCGATCCGTTCGATGCTACCGACGAAGCTCCCGATGCAAGACCGGCACAGAAGAAGCCGCATGCTGCGGCCGGTTCAAGCAAAGAGGGTTACGATCCGCGCGAGATCATCCACACTGCCCTGTGTGCGGAAGTGCGTGCGGGTGTCCTGTGCGTGTTCCTGCCGCCGGTACCCTTGCTGGAAGACTTCGTGGCGCTCATTACCGCAATAGAAACCTGCGCTTCGGCATTGAAGTTGCCGTTGCGGCTGGAGGGGTACACGCCGCCGTTTGATTCCAGGCTGAAAGAATTCCGCATCACGCCCGATCCCGGCGTGATCGAGGTGAATATCCATCCCGCCAGCACCTGGGCCCAGCTGGTGGAGAACACTCAGACGCTCTACGAGGAAGCGCGATTGACCAGACTGGGCACGGAGAAATTCATGCTCGATGGACGCCACACCGGCACGGGCGGAGGCAACCACGTCACCTTGGGCGCAGCGACTCCGGCAGACTCGCCCTGTCTGAGGCGGCCGGATGTGTTGATGAGCCTGATCACTTATTGGCAGCATCACCCGGCCCTGTCCTATCTGTTCTCCGGCATGTTCATCGGTCCGACCAGCCAGGCCCCGCGTGTGGACGAAGCGCGCCACGAAAGTCTCTATGAGCTGGAGATCGCGTTCCAGCAAATGACCGAGCATCTGAAGCCGGGAGAGGAGAATCTGCAACCTTGGCTGGTGGACAGGCTGCTGCGCAACCTGCTGGTCGATCTTTCCGGCAATACGCATCGCGCCGAATTCTGCATCGACAAACTGTATTCACCCGACAGCACGACCGGGCGCCTGGGCCTGCTTGAGTTCCGCGGATTCGAGATGCCGCCGCACGCGCAAATGTCGCTGCTGCAGATGTTGCTGTTGCGCGCACTGCTTGCGCGATTCTGGCAGGTGCCTTACCGCGGTAATCTCATGCGCTGGGGAACCGGGCTGCATGACCGGTACATGTTGCCGCATTTTGTGGCACAGGACATGCGCGATGTCGTGCTGGATCTGCAGCGTGCCGGCTACGCCTTCGAGTTCGAATGGTTCGCTCCTTTCCTGGAGTTCCGCTTTCCGCGCTTCGGTACGGTGGTCTATCACGGCATCGAGATCGAACTGCGCCAGGCGATCGAACCGTGGCATGTATTGGGCGAGGAAGTCGCCGCTGGCGGCACGGCACGCTATGTCGATTCCTCGGTCGAGCGCATGCAGATCAAGGTCAACCATATGAGCGACAACCGGCACATCCTCACCTGCAATGGCCGGCCCCTGCCGCTGACGGCAACCGGTACGCGCGGCGAGTATGTGGCCGGTGTGCGTTACCGCGCATGGTGCCCGCCATCCGGCCTGCACCCGACCATCGGCGTGCAGGCACCGTTGGTGTTCGACCTGATGGACAGCTGGAATGCCAGGTCCATCGGGGGCTGCACCTATCACGTCGCCCACCCCGGCGGACGCAACTACGACACCTTTCCGGTCAATGCCAATGAAGCCGAGGCACGACGCGTGGCGCGTTTCTGGAATCACGGCCATACGCCGGGCGAGATGCATATACGGCGCGAAGGACGCAATCCCGATTATCCGATGACGCTTGACCTGCGCCGTGCGCCGGAACCAATGATGGAAGGCCCTGCCGGCAAGGCCAGCGAGTTGATCAAGCCTGTGCAAAAGACAAAATGATTAGGGAGGGAAAAAGGAAACTTGCTGCTGTAAGTCCAGGTCGTGGCACGGTATTCGCTCAGTAATGCTCAATACATGGAATAAAGAACAGATCATGGAAATTTCCCTGTCGGAATATAAAAGCATAACGGCGTACGATGAACTGTTCGATGCCAACTTGCGTCCGCGCAGTGCGGCTCAACCCCTGTTCGACTACCTGAATTCGCTGGATGCCAAGGAATTGCTGGCGCGCCGCCAGGCGGTGGAAACCAACATCATGGCCATGGGGATCACATTCACCATATACAGCGAGGCGGGCAACATCGACCGCGCATGGCCGTTCGATGTCATCCCGCGGGTGATGAGCCGCGCCGAGTGGGACCCGATCCAGGAGGGACTCAAACAACGGCTGACCGCACTCAATCTGTTCATCAACGATTTGTACAACAAGCAACAAATCGTGAACGATGGTGTGTTCCCGCGTGAAGTACTGGAAGGCTCGGTGAATTTCAGGCCGCAGTGCGTGGGTGTGACGCCCCGATTTGGCGTATGGGCACATATTTGCGGCACCGACTTGGTGCGCGACCGCGACGGTACCGTGTATGTACTGGAAGACAATCTGCGCGTTCCTTCCGGTGTGTCCTATATGCTGGAAAACCGCCAGATCATGAAGCGGATATTTCCCGAGGTGTTTCGCACGACCTCGATCCTGCCGGTGGACGACTACCCTACCCAGCTTTACCAGACGCTGGCCGCACTTTCTCCGCGTCCCGGCGACCAGCCAGTGATCGCCGTACTGACGCCCGGCATCTATAACTCAGCCTACTTCGAACACAGTTATCTCGCCCAGCAAATGGGTGCCCATCTGGTGGAAGGACAGGACTTGCTGGTTGGCACCGACGACAGGGTGTACATGAAGAACATCTTCGGTTTGCAACAAGTGGATGTGATCTATCGGCGCATCGACGATCATTTCCTTGACCCGGAAGTGTTCAGCCCGGACTCCATGCTCGGCGTGCCCGGTTTGATGCGTGCCTGGCGCAAAGGAAACGTGGGTATCGCCAATGCGCCGGGCGCGGGTGTGGCGGATGACAAAGTGGTGTACGCCTTCGTGCCCCAGATCATCCGCTACTATCTGGATCAGGATCCTATCCTGGCCAATGTTCCCAGTTATCTGTGCATGTATCCGGATCAATGCGAATACGTCTTGAAGAACCTGGATAAACTGGTAGTCAAGCCTGCCAATGAATCGGGCGGCTACGGCATGATGATCGGCCCGCGCGCGGACGAAGCCGAACGCGCAAAGTTTGCCGAACTGATACGTGCCAACCCGCGCAATTACATGGCGCAGCCAACGCTCGAGATATCCACAGCGCCGACCTTGGTCGACGGAAAACTCGCTCCGCGCCATCTGGACCTGCGCCCCTTCATACTGCAATCGGACAAGCTCTATGTGACGACCGGCGGTTTGACTCGGGTCGCGCTGCGGCAAGGGTCATTGGTGGTGAATTCTTCACAAGGCGGTGGCAGCAAGGACACCTGGATCGTCGAGGAGATGCCGTCATGCTAGCCCGTGCTGCCCAAAACCTTTACTGGATGGCGCGCTATCTGGAACGCGCTGAAAATACCGCACGACTCATCAACAGTACGACGGATGTGTTGCTGGATCTGCCGCACGGCGCTACGCTGGGTTGGGATACGCTGATCAAAGCGGTTGGACTGGATGAATCCTTCAGCAAGCACTACTCGCAAGCCAACGAGGATTCGATCATGCGCTTCATGATCGAGGACGAGCAGAATCCCAGTTCCATCCTGTCCTGTGTGAAGTACGCAAGGGAGAACACCCGCACTCTGCGCGAACTGCTGCCCGAGGATCTGTGGGAATGCATCAACAGTTTGTATCTTTACCTTCGCGCCAATGCCAATCTGGCCACCACAAGCCGCCGTGAGCGTTATCTGGTGCTGAACAATGTCATCGCAAAGCGACATGCGATCGTCGGGCTCATCTCCGGCGTGATGGCGCACGATCTGGCGTATCAATTCATCCGGCTCGGGCGAAACATCGAACGTGCCGACATGACCACGCGTATTCTGGATATCAATTTTGCGGTTTCCATCCCAAAGGATATGGCTCTCTATGAGATGAGCATCGAAAGATTGTGGATGAGCACACTGAAAGCACTATCTGCCTACCAGACTTATCGGCGGCTCAAGGCAGTGCATGTAAGCAGCAAGAACGTGATCGAGTTTCTGATCAACGACGAACATTTTCCGCGCAGCCTGCTGTATTGCCTGAATGAGATGGAATCCTGTCTGCGCGTCGTTCCATTCTCTGAAACTGTGTTGAGTACAGTCAGGAATTCGAGGACGAATTTGCTCAGGCTTCTGTCCGATAACCTGCACAACGGCGAACTGCACGAGCTGTTGGATTTGACCCAGAAAGATCTGGGAGAGATCAATGCCGCCCTGAACAAGCAATATTTCCATGCCAAAGTCGGCCAGCAGCAAAGCCAGTCAGATGCTGAAATGGTCCAATGATGATCCTGGTCGATTAGTTCCATCAAAGAAAAATGACCTACTGCTTATCAGTCAACATCGATGAAGGGATGGTTTTTTGTTCCGATTCCCGCACCAACGCGGGATTCGACAATGTCTCGACCTATTCGAAGATGCATACCTTCGTGTGGCCGGGGGACCGCGTTTTCGTTCTGCTCTCGTCCGGGAATCTGGCGACCACACAGGCAGTGATCAATCGCATGAATGCCGATCTGGACAAAGCGGCGCAACCCAACCTGCTCAATGCAGCGAGCATGCATGAAGCCGCAGACTATGTCGCTTCCGTCAGCAGCGAAGTGCAAAAACAACAGTCCTTGCGCGACGGTTCCGGCGGCAACCTCGAAGCTACATTCATTCTTGGAGGACAGATCTCAGGCGGAGCGCCCGAAACCCTGCTGATCTATGCCCAGGGCAACTATATCCATGAATCGAACGAACACCCGTTTTTGCAGATAGGTGAGGCCAAATACGGCAAGCCCATCCTGGACCGGGTCATCAAACGCAACATACAGCTCGAGGCTGCGGCTCGTTGCGCGCTTGTATCCATGAACTCGACCATACGCAGCAATCTTTCGGTCGGGCTTCCGATAGATGTGATGATCTACCCCAAGGACAGCCTTGATGCGGGCCGCCGGTTCACGCTGACCGAAGACGATCCCTTTTACAGGAGCATCGCCCAGTCGTGGAGTGCCGGACTGGTTCAGGCACTGGAGAGTTTGCCCCGCTTCACATGGGAAACCGACCAGGGAAAATAGCGGAATCGTCATGCCATGTGCATTATCGCTCGGTCGGTTCTGAACCCGCACTTGAGTTTGCCGATTATTCAACCTCATGTTACTGTTTCTTTACTAAGACTTGCCTGGCGCCGCCGCGGAAATAACCAAGGGATCCAAATGACTTATTGTTTTTCCATCAACACCCAATCGGGATTTGTATTGTGTTCCGATTCGCGCACCAATGCCGGGTTCGACAATATCTCGACCTACTCCAAGATGCATACCTTCGTGTGGCCCCACAACAGGGTGTTTGCGCTGCTTTCAGCGGGCAACCTGGCCACGACCCAATTGGTGATCAAGCGCATCAAGGCCGATCTGGACAGCGGAGCGACCCCCAATCTGCTTGCCGTCAGGAATATGCAGGAGGCTGCCGATTATGTGGCCACCGTCAGCACCAGCGTGCAGAATCTGCACGTCGTCAGGGACAGCGGCAATGTCAGCTTTGAAGCGACTTTCATACTGGCGGGACAGATCGGTACAGACCGGCACGAGACACTGATGATCTACCCGCAGGGAAACTACATACACGAATCGGACGAACACCCGTTCCTGCAAATAGGCGAAGTCAAATACGGCAAGCCCATACTCGACCGGGTCATCAAACGCGATACCCAGCTTGCTCCGGCTGCCCGCTGTGCCCTGGTGTCGATGAACTCGACCGTTCGCAGCAATCTGACCGTGGGCCCGCCTATCGATCTGCTGATCTATGAAACCGGCAGCCTGAATTTCACGCATCAGCTTTGCCTGACGGAAGAAGATCCTTTTTCGAAGCAACTTTCGGACGAATGGAACAAGGGTCTGGTGGCAGCGCTGGAGAACCTGCCGAGATTCTATTGGGAAACCGCAAGTGGAAATGCAGAGCCGGAATCTGCCGCAAGCACTCTCTTTACAAGCAGCCAAACCGATCGGAGATGATCGGCCGTTACGCCCCCTGAAGCGAAACCAAGGATAAAGGAATCACGATTTCTTTAGCCTGCCCTCGAATTCTTCAACTGGTACCGGCCTGCCGAACAAGAAGCCCTGGCAAAGTGCACAACCATGTTTCTCCAGGAATGCGCGCTGTTCTTCCGTCTCTACTCCCTCGGCAATGACCTCTATTCCCAGATTTTTTGCCATGCCGATGATGGTCTGCACGATGACTGCGTCACTCTGTTTCATTGTGACGTTGCGCACAAATGACTGGTCGATCTTCAACTGGTCAAGTGGCAACTGTGTCAGGTAAGACAACGATGAATAGCCGGTGCCGAAGTCATCCATGGAAAAGCGCACTCCGACCTTTCTGAGTGCCTGCATCTTGACGATCGTGTCATCCACGTTGTCCAGCACCAGACTCTCCGTAAGCTCAATCTTGAGCCGGTCGGGGCTGAGTTCAAGGCGGCGCAGCGTTTGACGCACCTGCTCGACAAAGTGGGGCTGGCGGAACTGTCGTGCGCTGACATTGACTGCAAGTTTCAATTTGCGCGTGAATGGATCGGCTTCCCAAGCCTTGAGTTGGTTACACGCCGTATCCAGCACCCACTGCCCGATTAGCAATATCAAACTTGACTCCTCTGCCAAGGGAATGAACTGAACCGGTGAGATTAATCCGTGCTGTGGATGCTGCCAGCGTATCAACGCTTCCGCCCCGACAATGTGACCAGTATGGTCAACCTGCATCTGGTAATACAGCCGGAGCTGATTGCCGGAAAGTGCGCTTTGCAGATCTTTCTCCAATTCCATGCGGTTTTCCAATGCTGCTTGCATGTCAGCGTCATAGAAACGCAGGGTATCGCGTCCGGCATTTTTTGCCTGATACATGGCAGTATCGGCACGTTTTAGCAGCTCATCTACCGTGCTCTCCCGATTTCGAAACAGGCTGATGCCGACACTGCAGGTGGAATCGTATTTGTAACCCTTCAGGGAATACGGATGGCCAATCGCGGCACGGATCTTTTCACCCACGGCTTCAGTCTGGGCTGCGGCATGCAGTGGTTCTTCGCCCAGTTCTTCCAGTATGACGACGAAATCGTCACCTCCCAGCCGGGCCACAGTGTCCCCTTCACGCACACAAGACTGCAATCGATTGGCTATTTCGACCAGTAGCAGGTCGCCAATGTTATGCCCCTTGGTATCGTTAAGTGCCTTGAAGTTGTCCAGGTCGATGAACAGGACTGCGCCATAGTTGTGCTGACGGTCGCTGGCAACGATAGCGTGCTGGAGACGGTCATGCAGCAGACGACGATTCGGCAAACTCGTCAGCGGATCGTAAAACGCCAGTCTCTCGATCTCTTCCGCCGCCTTCTTGCGTTCGGTGATATCGCGAAAATACCAGACGCGCCCGTAATATTTTCCGTTCGCCCCTTTGACCGGAGCGGAATACCGATCGACTATCCGTCCATCCTTGAGCCGAATCTCCTCGCTGCTCTTTTCATCTCGGTGCTCGTACAAATAATTGACCCGGGAGATAAATGCATCTGGATTTTCGATTTGCTCAACGACTGTTTGAAGCACGGGGGCATCCAGACGCGTGCTCAGCACCTGTGCTGAAATACGCCACAGGTCAATGAATTGCTGATTGCAGGAGATGATGGACGCATTCTCGTCAACGACCAGAATGGCATCCGGAGAAGTATCCTGCTGGGTCTGGAGTATCGTATTTTTAAATTCGATTTCTTCCTGTGCCTTCAATCGTTGCGATTGATGGGTAAAGTTACCGACGGCGAAGCTGATATCGCCTGCCATTTCCAGCAACAGGTTGCGAGTAAGTTCATCAAAGGCATTAACCTCGCCTGTATACAGGGTAAAAGCTCCAATGACGTTGCCTTCTCTGTGCAATGGAAGTGAGGCTGAAGAAGCGAAACCGGCGTAAATTGCGCGTTCCATATTCCATGGGACGATTGCCGGGTCATTCAAGAAATCCTGTCCCCATACCTCCCGATCCTCTCTTATGGCAATACCGGTTGGAAAGTGACCGAAGGGGCTATCGATATCCACAGATATTTCTGCCTTTTTCAGATACTCGGTGTCATCACCAAAACTGGCGACCGGCTGCACCATCCCGGAATCCATATCGATCATGCCAATCCATGCCATCCTCATTCCGCCGAATTGCACGGCGGCACGGCAAGCTTGTACAAACAATTCGTCCTCGTTGGCGCAATACACGATGGCTTTGTTGCATTGGCTCAGTGCGGCGTAGAGTTGCGTATGTCGGAGGATTATTGCCTGGTCTGCTTTGCGTGCCGAGATATTCCGGATATTGCACTGAATGACTCTGATGCCTTCACAATCATAAGTGTTACTGACGAACTCAACCGCGATTTCCTCCCCGGATTTTGTTTTAAGGGGAAGATCTTTGTATTTGACATAGCCGGTAGTTTGCAGCTTCACGAACATTTCCTTGCTCTGTGCAATATCCGCGAATGAACCGACCTCCCATATCTTTTTGCCCAGGAACTCTGAATGCGAGTAACCCAGCATCTCAATCAAATAGGGATTGACGTCTTCTATCTGGGCAGTATCGGCGTTCAGAAGCAGGATCCCGTCTTGAGCGGTTTCAAATAGACGTCGATAGCGGCTCTCGGATATCCGTAACGCTTTAAGCGCTGGATCGCTAAGCTGAGAAATTGGCAATGTCATACACCCTACCCGGGTAATTGCAGCTGAACATTCGCCACTCTGGCACACAACCTGATTATTCTCTGAGCGATAGCGCACATAATCGGTTACTGGCTAGGCAATTTTGCGGCTTATTCAAGTTTCCATCGTTGACGGCAACATATGGACTCCGCTATCGCGTCATTCCGGCGAAGGTCGGAATGACGGCTGATAAGGATGTGTGTGCGATGAATTACTAAAAGATCATCGGTGAAATACAGGCTGAGCAATCTATCGTAGATTACCCGGATGAAAATTGCGATCTCGGGTGCCCAACGACCCGCACTGAAAGCCGCAGGAATCACGGATGCCGCTCGCGGCAGCAATGGAAAATTCAGCGCGTTTTTTTAAGCAGTTCCTTATTGCTTGGCAAGCAGCTCCGGCTGAATATTGTCGACAAGCATTTTAGCCGGCAACCAAGTGGCGTCTTACCCCTCGTCATCAACCCAGATAAGCCGCGAGCACCCGTTCGTTCTTTGCAAGTTCTTCGGGCGTACCTTCCACGGCGATGCGACCATGTTCCAGCACATAGGCATAGTCCGCCACTTCCAGGGCACTCTTGGCGAATTGCTCGACCAGCAAGAGGGTGATGCCCGCTTCCTTCAACTTTTTGATGATGACAAAAACTTCCTGCACGATCACCGGAGCCAGGCCCATGGACGGTTCGTCCAACAGGATGATCTTGGGGTTGGCCATGAGGGCGCGTCCTATGGCCAGCATCTGTTGTTCTCCACCCGACAGTGTGCCTGCGGCCTGCTTGCGTCTTTCGAACAGGCGGGGGAAAAGCGCGTAGACTTTTTCCAGATCGATACTTGCCTTGGTCCTGAAACCAAAAACTTTTGGCAAACGCGTATAAGCACCCAGCAACAGATTGTCTTCCACACTCAGGGGAGCGAATATCTTGCGGCCTTCCGGTGAGTGCGCCAGCCCCAGACAAGCGATCTTCGAGGCGTCCAGTTGCTGCACCTCCTTGCCCTCCAGCAGCACCTTGCCCGATGTGGGTTTCAGCATGCCGGACAATACGCGCATGGTTGTCGTCTTGCCTGCGCCGTTGGCACCGATGAGTGCGACCACGGAACCTGCCCGCACTTCGAAACTGGTACCGGTCAACACTTCGCTCGCGCCATAGCCCGCATGCAGATCTTCGACACGCAACAGGGGGGTTTCTCCAAGTTTGCGCGAAGAGTAAGAACTTTCCTTGCTGTCGCCCAGATAGGCTGCGATCACGCGCGGGTTGCGTTTGACTTCATCGGGCAGACCCTGCGCGATGATCTTGCCCTCGTCGAGGACGGTGACGAAATCGCACACTTCGTTCACCACGCTCATGTGATGTTCGATGAGTATGGTGGTGATTCCCCGTGCGCGGATCCTGTGCACGATCTCGTTGAGTTTCAGCACGTCGGGATGCGCCAGCCCTGCTGCGGGTTCGTCGAGTATCAACAGCTTGGGTTTGCGCGCCAGCGCTCGCGCGATCTCCAGGAAGCGCTGTGCGCCGTAAGGCAGGTCCTTGGCCTTGGTTCTCGCATCGCCGGCCAGCCCGACCAGTTCCAGCAGCGCGAGAGAATCGGCCTGGGCTCTTTTCTCCTCGGCATAGGCAAATCCAAGCAGAACCAGCGGCAATGATTTTTTATACGCACCTGCGCAGGCGACCATCACGTTTTCGAGTGCACTGAGCTCGGCAAAAAGCTGGAGGTTCTGGAAGGTACGCGCGATACCGGCTTGCGAGACTTTAAACAGGCTGCCCTTGGGGAGTTCCTCGCCATGCAAACGCAACTGGCCCGCACTCGGCGCATACAGGCCGGAAATCACGTTGACCAACGTACTCTTGCCCGAGCCATTGGGTCCGATCAGTCCGTGTATGTGCCCGCCCTGCACCTGCATCGACACTCCGTCGACTGCCTTGATGCCGCCGAAATGGCGTTTGACGTCGATGAGTTCAAGCAGCAATCCGGTATCCTCCTGCTTGGGCAAAACCGCCTCGAGTTCAGTGGCATCGGGTAATGGCCGTGCCGGCACTTTGAAGAGCCGGGTCAGTTGCTTTTCGGCAAAGCCCATCAGCCCTTCGGGCAGTCCCACTACCACCGAGAACAGCATCAATGCAAAGATCGCCTTGCGCCAGTCTTCGGTGTTCTGCACCAGCAGGCTGCCCGCCACCAGCAGGGCCATGCTCACGATGGGCGCTGCCACCTGGAACGAGATTCTGCGTTGTTTGCGGATGTTGATCGTTCCCGCCACCAGAGCGATAAAGAGTCCGATAAAGGAGAACGCCTGGAACAAAGAACGGTTGGAGAGCAGATTGGGCAACAGCACGATCAGGCACGCACCGACGAATGCGCCCCACAGACTCTTTCGCCCACCCAGCACCACACCCAGCAACAAAATGACCATCAGTTCATAAACGAAGCTGCTGGGTTGCAGGAATTGGAAATTGAAAGCATAGAGGCCACCAGCCAATCCGCCCAGTCCCGAACCCAGCGCAAAAGCGGCGACTTTGTGGCGGAACACACCGACGCCCATCGCATCGGTGGCGATCGGACTGTCGCGCAGTGCTTCGAATGCCCTGCCCCAGTGTGAGGAAAGCAGATTCTTCATGGCTATCCAGGTGAACGCCAGAAGTACCAGACACAACCAGAAGAAAGCTTGCGGGCCGAGATGCAGACCGAACAGCAGTGGCCTGTCCACTTGCAGACCTTGCGCACCCTGGGTGATGCTCTCTAGCTCGTTCAGCGTGGTTGCGGTCAGTGCCGAAAAACTGAGTGTAGCCAGGGCGAACTGGGGCCCCTCAAGACGCAAGGCCGGGAAGGCCAGCAATCCGCCGAACACGAATCCCACCAGCAGGCTCGCAAGCAAGGCTGGCAACATCGAGAAGCCGAAAACCATCACGCATAATCCACCGGCGTAGGCGCCCAGGCCCAGGAAGGCGGCATGTCCAAGATTGACCTGGCCCAGATAACCCACGCTGACATCAAGCCCGATGAGCAAGATGCCGTAGATCGCGAGCAGTGTCAGCAATCCCAATACGTATGAATTGCTGACAGCCAGCGGAATACAGGCGAGCAGAATAAAGGCGATGAGCTCTGCGCCATTGACGAGCAAGATTCTTTTCAACTTATACTTTCCTTATGCTGGCTTTGCCGAATACCCCGTTGGGTTTCATGGCCAGAGCCAAAATCAACAAGATCAAACCGGGCGCCTCGCGCCAGCCGCTACCAATATAAAAACTGGCCAGACTTTCCAGTGCGCCCAGGAAAAGCCCGATCAGAACGACCCCGAAGCCGGAATCGAGACCGGCCACAACAGCGACCGCAAACGCTTTCAGAATAAGCGCCGAGGCCATGGTGGGTCCGACAGTCGTGATGGGAGAAACCAGAATCCCGGCCATGGCTGCGACCATACCGGACAAGCCGTAGGACAACATGATCGTTCTTCTTGCGGAGATGCCCATCAGTTCCGCAGCATCGCGATCGGCGGACACTGCCTCGAACGCCTTACCCCACAAGGTCTTGCGCTTGAACAACTCGATCATCCCCATCACCGCGAACACACCTATAGCCACCGACAACTCGACGGCCGTGACGCTGATGCCGAGGAAGTGCATAGGGTCGGAGGAAATCGGTGTAGGGAAAGGATGGTCATCCCTGCCCCAGATGTTCTCGGCTGCAGAAAAACTGAACAGGCCGAGGATGATCGTCATCAATATCCAGCCTTCGCTCTTTTGTTCCAATGCGAGCCGTACCGCAAGGCGCTCCACCACCAGCCCGAGTAACGCACCGCACAGGAGTCCCGCCGGCACCATCAGCCAGTAGGGAATGCCCATGTTGGTAAACGTCAGGCTGATAAAGGCCGAGAGCATGACCAACTCGCCCTGGCCAAAGTTGATGCTCTTGCTGGTGGCAAATGTGAGTTGAAAGCCATAGGCGATCAGAGCGTAAACGAGGCCCATCAGGGCCCCGCTCACCCCCATTTGGAGGATTACTTCCATAGTTTATTTTTCTTGTTTGATGAGGCGTTGCTTGTCCGCTTCGTTGCCGAAAACTACGCGACCGTCTTTGACCATGCCCATGACGACATTCTCACGGCGGAAAGCTTCATGAGTCTGCACATCTGCCGGATTCCATTTCGTGAACGGATGCTTCCAGGTTGCGATAACACCCTTGACCGGTTCCTTCAAGTCTTCCAGTGCCAGCTTGATCTTTTTGGTGTCGGTACTTTGCGCCTGTTTCACAGCTGCGGCAAAAATATACACGGCGTCGTAACCCTGGGCAGCGGAAACCGGGGAAGGGATGCGGTCCACGTGATAGGCCTTGTGGTAGCCCTCGATGAAGCTCTTGGCCTTTGCCGTGATGGGCTCCTCAATGAAGGTCTGCGGCATCAGGGTGCCGTTGCCGTTCTTGCCGGCATTGTCGATGTAGTTCGACATCGAGAGTGTCCAGCCGCCGATCAACGGAACGGTCAGACCCACTTTGTCCATGCCGTTCGCAACTGCGGCGAGTTCGGGTCCGATACCCCAGATCAGGATCGCCTGGGCTCCGGCCGTTTTGGCTTTCAGCAACTGGGCAGTCATGTCTTTGTCGCCGATATTGAATTTTTCGGTGGCGACCACGTCCAGCTTGCTTCCCTGGGCTTTGATCTGCGCCAGCAAGTCATCTCGGCCGGAAACGCCGTAGTTCGTCGAATCGTACAGAAGGGCAACCTTGGTCAGTTTCCTGTTGATGGCTTCCTCAACCACCATCGCAGCCTGGATGCCGTCATGTGCTGCAAAACGGAAGATCGACAGATCGGGTACACCGGCTTTGCTCCATTGCGTCATCGAAGCCGAACCGGCAGCGGGAGTGATGATCTTGGTGATGCCTTTTTCCTGCAAGTGTTTGTCGCCCGCAATGACCACACCGGTATTGACCGAACCGATCACGCCGGAAAGATCATCCATCGACGCAAGCTCTTGTCCGATCAGCGCACCGCGATCGTTCTTCGCTTCATCGTCGCGCTCGATGGTTTCGATCTTCAGTTTTTTGCCGCCGACATCGATCCCGCCCGCGGCATTGATCTCATTGATGGCAAGCTTGGCACCGTCACGCATGGAAGTACCCATCGGGGCAGAACCGCCGGTGAACGGCCCGGTGATCGCCAGTTTGATGGAGTCGGCAGCAAACAGTTGAGCGGAGAACCCAAGCAGCAGCGTAGCAAGCAGAGTCTTTTTCATTTTTCCTCCTGTGTCGAAACGTTGGTTGAATCAAGACGCATATTCTAACTTGAATCCTGTTCTTTACGCATTCTTAACATAAGCTGAAAATGCTGCACTTTACCGAGCTATTTGATATTCAATTGGATTTTCCGCAAAGCCATCTTTAATGAAATGGTATTGTGCGTTTATGCCATTTCCAAAATTTTCCGGCAAAAGGATTCGTCAATTCCCGGAATCGCAAATATTTCTTACGAAAAAATATTCCTCGTTGATTGATTTCAAACATCGGCTGCTCTGATCAATCGTTCTGCAACATTTGCGGCGCTACGCCACAGAAATGAACAATACAAGCAAAACCCGGATACATTCGGGAATAGCATCACGCCACACTACTCACAATTCACGCTCTTGCTGCATCGCACGAGCCTGCAAAAAAACGCCAGTCGATGAACGGCAGTAACGAGCAATGATGAGTCTTCTGTATGAAGGCCATTTTCTCCACCACAGGATCAAATGCCGGCTTTCCGGCCGAGAAGCTCTCAGATTAAAACTCTTGCCCTGATTTATGCAACAATGCGCGAAGGGAAAATTAGACCGGATATGGCAGATTCATAAACCGGCCGCGGGAGACAGATCGTGTTCAAAATTCGCTTCAGCAGGATATTCCACCTGGTTCAGCCATATCTCGCTGCTCTGGCAGTCATTCTTGTGGTGACACTGCTCGTTGTTGCGATCTACTTCACCGATCTTGGCATGCAATGGGTCACTTTCCTGACCGGTATTCTGATTGCGGCGGTACTCGGCATGACAAGCCGCGCATCGCAGGCGGAATGGATCAATACACGCCGTACGGCACAATTGACCTTGGCCAAGGATAAACTGGAGCAGGAAACGCTTCTTCGCAAAAAGGCCACCGAGAATCATCAGCAGGTACTTTTACAGTTACAGCAAACCGAGCGTGCCTTTGGAAGATTGATCCCACACCAGCTGCTTGCGCTTATGGGAAAGAACAGTATTCTCGACGTTAAGCTGGGCGACCAGTTCGAACTCAAATTGACGGTCATGTGTACGGATATCCGTAACTTCACCTCATTGTCAGAGAACATGACTCCTCAGGAAAATTTCAACTTCCTGAATTCCTATCTTGCACAAATGACACCGATCATCAGTTCACACCGCGGCATCATCGATAAATATATAGGCGATTCCATTCTGGCGCTCTTTACACAAACCGCCGACGATGCCGTAAGCGGTGCGATACACATGCTCGAGAATCTCGAGAAATACAATTCCGGGCGGGCCCGGGCCGGCTATGCCCCGATGCAGATCGGGATCGGACTCAACACAGGACTGGCCATGGTCGGTACCGTCGGGGGAACAAGCCGCATGGATAGCACTGTCATTGGGGATGTGGTCAATCTGGCCTCACGCATCGAAGACGCGACCAAGAGTTACTTTTCCCCTCTTCTAATCAGCCAGAATACCCTTTATGACCTTGCGGTCCCGGGAAAGTACGACATTCGTTTCCTGGATCGCATCCGTGTAAAGGGCAAAACACAGCCGCTATCCATCCACGAGGTTTTCGACAACGACACAATCAAAGTAAGGGATGCCAAACGCTCGAACAAGGTCAAGTTTGAAGCGGCGGTCGCTTATTATCATTTGAAGGAAATTCAGCGTTCAATTCAGTTGCTGACTGAATGTGTCGATACGACACCGAAGGATATCCCCGCACGCATTTATCTTACACGCTGCGAACAATATCTGACGACCGGCCAACACTATTCAACAGGGGAACTGAACAAGCAGATGGAATGGAAAAGGGAGTTCCAGGTCGACATCGATACGATCGACCTGTCACACAGGCATCTGTTCACGAAAGTCAATGAATTGATTTCTGCGTTCCTGGCCGGGGACACTAGGACAATCCGGATAATATGGGCCTATCTCGCAAGCCACCTCATCGAAAGTGCAAGCGAGGAAGAAGTCCTGATGTACCGTCATGACTATCCTTTCCTCAAGAAGCATGTGCAAGAACACAAACGATTCATTGACGACTTCACGGCACTGAAGGAAGAAGTCGATGCAGAGAATTATGACTTGCTTCACCTCTCGTTTCGCGCACAGCTTCTGCTGTTTGACTGGTTTGGAGGACATATCGCCAACAGCGACCGCCACGCGGCGCGGCATATCATCAACGCGAGACCGCCAGCCGACTCTGACATTGGCTCATCGACCATGCAAATGCGTCAGTTCCTTTCTGCAGACTCCGACGATATGCTTTCACGGGATTTCTCAATTACCCCATCCCCCCAGAGCCACAAAATACATTGATTGCGGCAGGATTTGTCCACGATTCAACCGCCGATGTATGACATCTCGATTTTGTTTCGTGTCACCGTTTCGGCATGGCGCAATTGGGAATAGCGGTCCCCGCGCCTCATCCAACCGGACGCGATCAGGCCGGACAATATCTGTTCGCTTGCCCCTTGCCGCAATGGCTCTCGCAGATCGACGCTAGCCTGGCTGGCGAACAAGCAGGTATATAGTTTCCCGTCGGTGGAAAGGCGTACGCGAGTACAGGAGCTGCAGAACGCCTGCGTAACCGACGCGATCACACCGATCTCCCCTGCACCATCGAGATATCGCCAGCGCTCAGCCACTTCACCCTCGTAGTTGAATTCGATCGGCTGAATTTCGTAGTGCGATGCTACCCGATCCAATATCTGACGCGCGGAAACCACATCGTCCATGCACCAACTGTTCGAGCTACCCGCATCCATATATTCGATGAAACGCA
Organism: Sideroxydans sp.; assembly: GCA_027310725.1. Classification (GTDB taxonomy): domain Bacteria; phylum Pseudomonadota; class Gammaproteobacteria; order Burkholderiales; family Gallionellaceae; genus Sideroxyarcus. The sequence continues at coordinate 42,381 of DAIDAG010000018.1, forward strand.
AAACGATCCCGCTGTCGCGGAAGTGTGCCGCCATGGGAATGATTTCATGCTCGTTCATTCCCCGCTTGACCACCATGTTGACCTTGATTGAGGCAAATTTGGCTCGTTGCGCCGCGGCAATGCCAGCCAGTATGGTGGCAACCGGAATTTCCGAGCCGCTCGCTTTGCTGAATGTATTTTGATGCAATCCGTCCAGGCTGACCGTGATGCGCGACAAGCCCGCATCTTTAAGTGCTTGCGCTTTTTTGGTCAGCAGCACCGCATTAGTGGTCAATGCGATATCGACCGGATTTCCTTCCACCGTTCGAAGCCGGGCAAGCTTTTCAATGAGGCGCTCAATGCCCCTGCGCAAAAGCGGTTCACCCCCGGTCAGGCGGATCTTCTGCACACCATATTGAATGAATAACCGGGACAATCTTTCAATTTCTTCAAAACTAAGCAATTCCGCGCGTGGCAGGAACGCATAATTCTTGTCGAAAATTTCACGCGGCATACAATATGTGCAACGCAAATTGCAACGATCCGTCACCGAGATGCGCAGATCGCGCAATGGACGATGCATCCTGTCCGCGAGGATGCCATTACGGGATGGGGGTTCAAACAGGAGATGGCCGCGCCCGATATCCGCGTTAGACGCAGCGATCGGGATGATCCTGGTACTCTTCACATTGTGTCGTTCAAACGCATCCCGTCGGCTTGGGCAATCCACCGTACTTGGTGATCGGCTTCATCGGACCGGTCATCCAGATATCGAACAACTCCTTCTGGTCCTGGTCGATGTATTTTGCAAATTTGCGTATAGGCGGAACGACATTGAACTCTTCATAGTATTCCCGTGCCTTGAGGATATGAGACCATTTTTCATCGCTTAATTCATACCCGTCAGCTTCTGCCATGGCTCGACCGATCTCCGGCGTCCAGTCCAGCATGTCCTCAAGGTATCCATCTCCATCGCGTGCTGGTATTTTCATAATTCTGCTCCTAAATAATCATTGATTTTAATCGGATCGGCTGTTGCCGGCCGGAAGGTTGCTGCATGCCTGAAGTTCAGTCGTCTCCCAGTTCCGGAGCGGGGTCACGAATCTGGTTAAGCAAATCCTCGGCATCAAATTCCGTCTCGGCATGAATCATCTTGATCATCGTGGGGGAACCCACGACCAGTTCGATGCGCAATTGTTTGACTCTGGCCGAAGCATCCCGGTAGACGTCATGCTGTTCCAGCTTCTTCAGCTGTCGAAATGGAAAATCGGTCACGTGGTAGATATAGTAGGGCATGGTTACCTCGTTCGATTTCGCTCTAAATACACGCTAAATTCAAGATGTGGTTCGTTTCAAAAAAGTGATGACGTTGGAGCCGGGAGCATTCTTGCTGGCGCAGCTACCTTCGCCGACACCGGCATTCTGCTCCGCCTCGTGCAACAGGTTGATCACATCCACATAATGTTTCTGTTTCACCATCATCAGTGCGGTGAATCCACCCTCATTGCATGCAAGCACATCCGCACCCGCATTCAAGAGCGCCTCAACCACCGCAGTTTCGCCGTAACCCGCAGCCAGCATCAATGGCCGCACACCATATCCGATGGCGGCCTCTATGTTTGCGCCTGCATCGATCAATACTTGAACGACATCGGCAAAGCCGCGCTTCAGCTCAGCGTTGTACACTGCTTTGGACAGCGGGGACCACCCGCGCTCATCGCACGCATTGACATCCGCCCCGCCCTCGATCAAAACTTGTACCATTGCGAGGTCACCCGCATGTGCAGCCATCATCAGAACCGTCGCGCTTTCGCCGTCGCGGGAATCCGCATCGGCTCCTGCTGCCAGCATCAGATGGGCAGAAGCGGCATCCCCGGCTTTCACTGCATCGATCAAATCTGTGTCCATGCTGTCCTCCGTGTAGTCTACTTTTGTACGGTATTTTGCAAAGCGTGACGGATCGCTTCGGGAGCCTTCATGATGTTCATGAAGCTGTTCTTGCCCATCATGCTCAGAT
>DAIDAG010000025.1 GCA_027310725.1 Sideroxydans sp.
CGTGAACAGGCTCATCGCGAGCGGCCACACCTATGAACAGGACGATGCGCTGTGGCTGCGCACCACGGACTTTGGCGACGACAAGGACCGCGTGATGCGCAAGAGCGACGGCGGCTACACCTATTTCGTGCCGGACGTGGCTTACCACCTGGACAAGTGGCGGCGCGGTTTCGAGCGCGTCATCAACGAACAGGGCTCCGACCACCACTCGACCATCACCCGCGTTCGCGCCGGTTTGCAGGCGCTGGATGCGGGCATCCCGCAAGGCTGGCCGGACTATGTGCTGCACCAGATGGTGACGGTGCTGAAGAACGGCGAAGAGGTGAAGATTTCCAAGCGCGCTGGCAGCTACGTGACGTTGCGCGATCTGATCGACGAAGTGGGTTGCGACGCGACGCGCTATTTCCTTGCCGCGCGCCATCCCGATTCGCAACTGGTGTTCGACATCGACCTGGCGAAGTCGCAGAGCAATGACAATCCTGTGTATTACATCCAGTATGCCCATGCCCGCATCAGCACGGTGCTGTCGCAATGGGGCGGTGACCGCGCGGTGTTGCTGCATGGGGATGTCGGCGTACTCGACAGCGAATACGAAACGCAATTGCTGCAGCGCATGATCGATTATCCGCAGGTGATCGAGACTGCGGCGGAAGACCTTGCACCACATCTGGTTGCTTTCTACCTCAAAGAATTGGCAGCCGATTTTCACAGCTACTATAATGCCTCGCGCTTTCTCGTCGAGGACGAGAAGCTCAAGCTGGCGCGCCTGGCATTGATTGCCGCCGTGGCGCAGGTGATCAAGAACGGATTGGCCTTGCTGGGTGTCTCTGCACCCGAGAAGATGTAACAAGAAAAAGGAAAGAACATGAGCGATGGTAAAGGCAAGGTTGTAGCGGGCGTCTTCATCGGCATGGTGCTCGGCATTGCGGCGGCCGGGGGAGTTGCATGGTATGTGCTGCAAAAGAAAGCGACTTCCTTCACCAACAAGGATCAAGTTAAACCTGCCCCGCAAGTGGCGCAGATTCCGGCAAATTCTCCCGTTGTTGCGCCGTCTTCAGCACCTGTGGCCGCTTCCGGCGTAGGCGAAGCCAAACAGCATTTTGAATTCTACAAAGTGCTGACCGACAAGCCCGATGCCGCGGCACGCAAAAACATCCCGAAGACCGTTGCACCGAAAGAACCGGCGGTTGCCAAAGCGCAGTCCGTACCGTCTGCACCGGCATCGAAAGAGATGTATTACGTGCAGGCCGGTTCGTTTCAGAACGAGGGCGATGCGGAGAAACTAAAAGCCAAGTTGGCGTTCTCAGGTTTCGAGGCAAGCATCCAGAAGGTAGCCATACCGGAAAAAGGCGAGTGGCACCGCGTGCGTCTTGGCCCGTATAACAACAGCGAAGCGGGCAAAACCATAGCAGCATTGAAGCAAAACGGCATTATCGCCACCCAATTACATGCCCAATGAATGGGCGCATCGATTCAATAAGGAGACGAGCATGAGATTCTTCAAGCAGTTGTTGGCAGCGGTGGCACTGTTGTGCGCGACTTATGCGCAGGCCGAAGTGGTGGCCGGAAAAGATTACACGGTCATGAATTCTCCGATGCCGACAAGTAGCGGAAAAAAAGTCGAAGTGCTGGAGTTTTTCTTCTACGGCTGCCCTCATTGCTATCACCTGCATCCGTATCTCAGCGCATGGGAAAAAAAGATGCCCAAGGATGTCGCGCTGGAATACGTCCCGGTCATTTTCAATGAAAGTTGGGAGCCGATGGCCCACACATACTATGCTCTTGAGGCAATAGGAAAAATCAAGGATCTGCACAACGCGCTGTTTGAAGCCTGGAATGTGCAAAATATCGATCTGAGCGATGAAGCGCGTATTGCCGAATTTGTGGCAAAGCACGGCGTGGATCGCAGCAAGTTCGACGCTGGCTACAATTCCTTCGCGATATCCAGCAAGATTGCACGCAGCAACCAGCTGGTGCAGAGCTATGGTATCCGCGGCACACCCACCATTGCGGTAGATGGCAAATACATCATCACCGGGCTGCAACCGCAAGAGACAATTCGCGTGCTGGATGAAGTCGTTGCACTGGCACGCAAGGAGCGCAGCAGGCATTGATCAGGATCCGGGAATTGGGGGGCAGGATTTTGGGGCGGGAAGGAAGTGGAATTGCTGATTTGGCCCAATCCCAGATCCCAAATCCAAAATCCCTGGTTATCTCAGGCGCGTCGAGCGGCATCGGCCTGGCTTTGGCGCGCCATTATCTCAAGTGCGGCGCAGTTGTTGCCGCTTTCGCCCGTCGCGGCGATCTTCTGCAAAAACTCGCCGCAGAGTTTCCTGGCAAAGTGTATTGCTATACGCTGGATGTGCGCGACGCGCCTGCCATTCAGGCGGCGGCAACCGATTTCATGTCGCACGTTGGTGTGCCTGACATCGTCATCGCCAATGCAGGGGTGAGCAGGGGCACGCTCACCGAGTATGCCGAGGACGAAGAAGTGTTCCAGAACATCATGGATATAAACGTGCTGGGCATGGTAAAGACGTTCCAGCCTTTTCATGCCGCGATGCGTGAAGCCAAGCAAGGAACGCTGGTCGGCATTGCCAGTGTAGCCGGCTTTCGCGGCCTGCCCGGATCTGGCGCGTACTCGGCTTCCAAGGCGGCTGCGATGTCTTACCTGGAAAGTCTGCGCGTCGAACTGCATGGCAGTGGCGTGAAGGTAGTGACGATCTGCCCGGGTTATATCAAGACGCCAATGACAGACATCAATACTTACCCCATGCCTTTCATCCTGGAAGCAGATGAGGCGGCACGCCGCATGGCGCGTGCAATCGAGAGAGGTGCATCATTCTCCGTCGTACCTTGGCAGATGGGATTGACAGGTTGGCTACTGAAGCGCTTACCTAATTGGATCTACGATCCGGTATTCAGCAAGGCACCGCATAAGTCGCGTGACCATCAATAGGCTCAACCACCCTTTCGGGTTATGTCAGATGCGTTCCGCAACGCACTTGAGTGACTTCCAACATTAAATTTCTTTTAAGAATATCCCCCTTAATGTTAATTGCAAGTAAAAGGGCGCGCGCGTAGAATTCACGCGATTTTAACAAACTGCAATAAACTCAAAGGAGCGTAAAGATGGAGAATGAGGCTTTGAGCAACAGCGACCGCCGGGATTTTCTGGTCAAGTTGACTTCAGTAGTTGGTGGGGCAGGGGTGGCGGCAACCTGCGTACCTTTCGTGGCAAGTATGAATCCAAGTTCCGATGTGCTGGCAAAAGCCGAGACCGAGGTCGATCTGACCGGTATTCCGCCGGGTGGCCTGCGCACGGTTGCCTGGCAGGGCAAGCCGGTCTTCATACTGCGCCGCACTCCGGACGAGATCAAAGAGGCTCAAGCCAGTAATGGGGGATCTGACCCGGAGCCGGATAGCCAGCGTGTAAAGAATCCAGAGTGGCTGGTCGTTATTGGAGTTTGTACACATATGGGTTGTGTGCCGAACAAGGAAGGGGCGGGTTGGACATGCCACTGCCACGGTAGCCAATATGACGATAGTGGCCGCGTAACGCGTGGTCCGGCACCGAAAAACCTTGAAGTTCCGCCATATCACTTTGTGTCGGAAAACAAGATCGTTATCGGCAAAGTTGCTTAAGGAGGCCACCCCATGAAAACAAAAATTATCAATTGGATAGACCAGCGCTTCCCTCTCACCAGCTTTGTCGAACATGATCTGACAGGTTATCCCACCCCGCGCAACCTCAGTTACTGGTGGAACTTCGGCTTCCTCGCCGGATTTGTGCTGGTACTGCAGGTAGTGACGGGAATATTCCTGGCGATGCATTACAAGGCAGATGTTTCACTTTCGTTTGATTCCATCCAGCACATCATGCGTGATGTGAATTACGGCTGGTTGTTGCGTTATATGCATGCGATGGGTGCATCTGCATTCTTCTTTGTGATCTTTGTTCACATGGCGCGTACGTTGTATTACGGCTCATATCGCGCACCACGCGAATTGCTGTGGTGGACAGGACAGGGGTTGCTATTGCTGCTGATGGCAACGGCTTTCATGGGCTATTTGCTGCCATGGGGACAAATGTCGTTCTGGGGTGCGACGGTCATTACCAATCTGTTCCGGGCAACGCCATTTTTTGGTGACCAGGTTGTCATCTGGCTACGAGGCGATTTCACGGTAGGCGATGCAACTCTGTCACGCTTTTTCTCGTTGCACTATCTGTTCCCGTTCCTCATCATCGGGGCGGTAGTAGTGCATCTGGTGGCGTTGCACACAGTCAAGAGCAGCAACCCGAGCGGTATCGATCTGGCCGACCACGACAATATCCCGTTCCACCCGTACTTCACGATCAAGGATCTGTATGGGCTGGGCTTGTTCCTGATGTTGTATAGCGTGTTTGTGTTCTTCATTCCCGACAGTTTGATTGAACCCGCCAATAACATTCCTGCAAACCCCATGATGACCCCGAACCACATCGTTCCGGAATGGTATTTCCTGCCGTTCTACGCGATATTGCGCTCGGTGCCGAATATGGTCGGCGGCGTAGTCGCAATGGGCTTGTCGGTGATCATATTTGCCTTCATGCCATATCTGGATCGTTCGCGCATACCCGGTGGCGCAAGGCATCGTCCGATATACAGAGTACAGTTCTACCTGTTCATGATCGACATGCTGGTGCTGGGATTCGTGGGCTACTATCCGCCAACTGATCAATCGATCCTGATCGGTCAAGTTGCGACACTGTGCTATTTTGGTTCTTTCTTTATCGTCCCTTTCTTGTCCAAGGTAGAAGAGCGCTGGCTCATCAAGCGTGGCTTGCCTCCGGAGGTGATGGCCCTTATTGAGAGCGAAAAACATGAGATAAGTAAAAAAGGAGGCAAGCTGTGAAAAAGCTCATGACAATTTTGGCTTCATGCCTTATCGCTACATCGGTGCTGGCATCGGAAGCGGAACTGAAAACAGTCAAAGTCGGCCACGATGTGCAGACGTTGGAGCGCGGAGTGGATGCCGTGATGACTAACTGCCATTCTTGCCACAGCCTGAAGTACATTACTTACAGGGACTTGGTTGCGGCGGGAGTAGACGCAAAAAAGGTAGATGCCTGGCGCGGTGATCAGCCGTTGTCTTCTGCCTTGCTCGCTCAGATGTCGGAAGCCGATGCTGCCCAGGCTTTCGGCATAGCTCCGCCGGATCTGAGCCTGATGGCAAAAGCACGAGAAGGCGGAGTGAACTATGTTTACTCCTATCTTTTGGGCTATTACGTTGGCCCCGATGGTGCGACCGGGAATCATTATTATCCACCCACCAAAATGCCGGATATTCTCGGGGTCAGTACCGCACCGCAGGATCAGCAGGCAAAAATACAAGATACAGCACATGACATCGTATCTTTCTTGTCCTGGGCGGCCGATCCGCACGGAGATGAGCGGATCCGTCTGGGGTATTACGTAATGGCGTACTTGGTTGTGCTGACGACCTTGCTCTATTTGGTCAAGAAGCGGGTCTGGTCAAAGTTGAAATGATCTATTTATGTCCGGCTTCATGAAAAACATGGAGCCGGCATGAAAGAGTCTTAAATGATCTTTTGCCGATGTGACGGATCGTTTATGGCGTAATGAAAAACTGGCGGGCGCTTAGCCCGCCAGTTTCTTTTTCAGGATGTCGTTCAGCTGAGCGGGATTGGCTTTACCCTTGCTTGCCTTCATGGCGAGACCGACGAAGAAACCGAACAATTTGTCTTTGCCGCTGCGGTATTCCGCGACCTTGTCGCCATTGGCAGCGATAATTTCATCAACCAGCGCTTCGATGGCGCCGCTGTCGGAAACCTGCTTCAATCCTTTGGCCTCGATGATTACATCCGCTTCGCCGCCTTCCGCCCACATGGTGCGAAACACTTCTTTCGCGCCGGAGTTCGAAATAGTGCCGTCGATGACGCGCATGATCATGCCGCCGAGCTGTTGCGCGCTGATCGGGCATTGCGTCATGTCCAGACCGTCACGGTTCAACTGGGCGCTAACTTCGCCAATGATCCAGTTGGCGCAAAGCTTTGCTGCATATGGCTCAGCAGAAGAAGCGGCACCAAGATTAATGGCACTGCGAACTTGTGAAAATAATGAATTAACCGAGCCCTCGAAGAAATCTGCTATCTCGCGCGACGCGGTGAGGATGCTCGCATCATATGCGGAAAGACCGAGTTCGCTCACATAACGCACCTGCTTGGCCTGCGGCAGTTCCGGCAAGGTGCCGCGCACTTGCTCAATCCATTCGGTTGATATTTCCAGAGGCAACAGATCGGGATCGGGGAAATAACGATAGTCGTGTGCATCTTCCTTGCTGCGCATCGCACGCGTCTCGCCGGTATCCGGGTTGAACAGCACTGTCGCCTGGTGGATCTTGCCGCCGTTCTCGATGGTGTCGATCTGCCATTGCACTTCATAGTCGATGGCCTGCTGCATGAACTTGAACGAATTCAGGTTCTTGATCTCGCGGCGCGTGCCCAGCGGTTCGCCTGGGCGGCGTACCGACACGTTCACGTCACAGCGGAACGAACCCTCTTGCATGTTGCCGTCGCAGATGCCGATCCACCGTACCAGCGTATGCAGTGCTTTGGCGTAGGCGACCGCTTCGGCGGCGGAGCACATGTCCGGTTCGGACACGATTTCCAGCAGCGGGGTGCCGGCACGGTTCAGGTCGATACCTGTTACGCCTTGCGAATTGCCGTGTACCGATTTGCCAGCATCTTCTTCCAGGTGGGCACGGGTGATGCGTACCGTTTTTTCATAGGGTTTTGCGTTACCCGACAGCGGCTCTACCTGGATGGTCAGCGCGCCTTGGCCGACCACCGGCAGATCGAACTGGCTGATCTGGTAGCCCTTGGGCAGGTCGGGGTAGAAATAATTCTTGCGTGCGAACACCGAGCGTTGAGCGATGCGCGCGCCGGTGGCAAGGCCGAACTTGATCGCCCGCTCGACTGCGCCCTTGTTCAGCACCGGCAATACGCCGGGCAGCGCGATGCTCACCGCATCGGCTTGCGTGTTGGGTTCGGCGCCAAATGCGGTCGAAGCACCGGAGAATATCTTGGTGTTGGTGGAGAGCTGGGTATGTACTTCCAGTCCGATGACGATTTCCCACTGCATTATTTGCTCCGTATATTCGAGGAGGAAGGCAGGGCGGCGCGCACGCCGTCCCAAAGCGCGATGCGCGCTTCGATGGCTTCGCGGCCGGCCTTCGATGCAGCGCGCAATTTCGTATCGCTACCGCTGCATAGGTGTCCCAGCAATTTGAGCGACAGCGGACCGTGGAGCTCGTCGTCGAGGTGGATGTGGCGCTCGAGGTAGTAATGGAACAGGGGCGCCTTTCTCTTGCCGATGTTCATGTCGGCCAGCAAGGCGCGGAACATGCCGGGGATCACCTGTTCGCGGCCGAGCGCGAACGCCGCAGCCACGATATGCGTCTTGCCGCTGCCGATGAAACCGAACGTCGTCTGCATGAACCGGCGCGACGGTTCGGGAATCTTTGCGATCTTCAGCGCCTTCTCGATGCCGTTCCTCTGCACCGACCTGATGAAGGCTTTCACCGGGGCAGTGTCGGCACCCACTTCTTCCATCGCGCCGATGTACAGGTCAAAATGGCTGATGAATGTCGGGTTTCCCTTCGCATCCGGCAAGCCGTCGTCGGTCTCTTCGCCCAGCACGATCTCGTTGATGAAGCGCTGTGCCGAGGTGACGGTGGCATCGCCGGTCGGCATCCACGGCATGGCGGCCGGCGCCAGGTCGCGTTGCAGGTATTTGAGCAGCGACATGAAATCCCATACCGAATAGACATGGTGTTCCATGAAGCGGCGCAGATCGTCGATGTTGCGCACCGCGCCGTAGACGGGATGGCGGTCGAGCTGTCTCTTGAGTGTGGGCACACCGGTGAATCTCGTGATTTTCATGAATTGCCTCAAAGTTGCGGCGCGCGGCCGTGCCAGTCGGTTGCCAGTTGATACTGGTGCGCCACGTTCAGCATGCGCGCCTCGTCGAAATAGTTGCCGATGATCTGCAGGCCCACCGGCATGTCGTTGGCGCCAAAACCGCAGGGAATGGACATGCCGGGCAGCCCGGCCAGGTTCACGGCGATGGTGTAGATGTCGGACAAATACATCTGCACCGGATCGTCGCCCTTCTCACCCAGCTTGAACGCGGTGGAGGGCGAGGTCGGTCCCATGATCACGTCGCACTGCTTGTAGGCATCGGTGAAGTCCTGCGCGATCAGGCGGCGGATCTTCTGGGCTTGCAGGTAATAGGCGTCGTAATAACCGTGGCTTAGCACATAAGTGCCGATCATGATGCGGCGTTTTACCTCCGCGCCGAAGCCCTGTGCACGGCTTTTCTCGTACATATCGGCGAGGTCGCCGTATTCCGGCGCGCGATAGCCGTAGCGCACGCCGTCGAAACGCGACAGGTTGCTCGACGCCTCGGCCGGCGCCAGCACGTAATACACCGGAATGGACAGTTTGGTATTCGGCAGGCTGATATCGACGATGATCGCGCCCAGCTTCCTGTATTCGGCAATGGCGGCTTCGACGGCCTTAGCAACATCGCCGCTCAAGCCTTCCGCGAAGAACTCCTTAGGCAATCCGATGCGCAGGCCGTTCAGCGGCTTGTTCAGGTCGCGGGCGTAGTCTTCCTTTTCGCGTTGCAGCGAAGTGGAGTCGCGTTCGTCGAATCCCGCCATGGTATTCAATAGCAGCGCCAGATCTTCCGCGCTGCGCCCCATCGGGCCGGCTTGGTCGAGACTGGAAGCAAAGGCGATCATGCCGTAGCGCGACACCACGCCGTAAGTGGGCTTCAAGCCGGAAATGCCGCAAAGTGCAGCCGGCTGGCGGATGGAGCCGCCGGTGTCGGTGCCAGTCGCTGCCGCACACAATCGTGCAGCGACCGCGGCTGCCGTTCCGCCCGAGGAGCCACCGGGCACGCGTGAAACATCCCAGGGGTTCTTGACCGTGCCGTAATGCGAAGTCTCGTTCGACGAGCCCATGGCGAACTCGTCCATGTTGGTCTTTCCGAGGTTCACCGCTCCGGCGTTGTTGAATTGCGTAATGACATGCGCATCGTAGGGCGAGACGAAGTTGTGCAGCATCTTCGAGCCGCACGTGGTCAGCCAGCCCTTGGCACAGAAGATATCCTTCTGTGCAACAGGGATACCGGTCAGCGGATCGGCGTTGCCGTTGGCGAGACGGGCGTCGGCTGCACGCGCCTGGGCCAGCGAGATCTCCGGATTCAGCGTGATGTAGGCGTTGAGCTCCGGATTCATCCTGGCGATACGATCGAGGTAGCTTTGGGTCAGCTCGACGCTGGAGATCTTTTTGGTGCGCAGGGCCGCGCCCAGTTGTGTGAGGCTGGAATTGATCATGGCGGTTTACTCGATGACCTGCGGAACCAGGTACAGGCCGTTTTCAACCTGTGGGGCAATCGCCTGGAAAGCCTCGCGCTGATTGGCTTCGGTGACTTTGTCCTCGCGCAGGCGCTGTGCCACATCCTGGGCGTGGGACATCGGTTCTATGCCCGTAGTATCGACTGCCTGCATTTCGGCGATCAGGCCGAAGATGTTATTCAGTTGATCCCGGGCGGCTTGGAGTTCTGGGTCGGTCATCGCCAGCCGGGCAAGGCGGGCGACTTTTTCGACATCGGCTAAACTTAGGGACATAAACGGGTTTAAAGCTTTATCAAATCGGGCGCGATAGGGTATCATAAACCGCTTATTTCGGCGCATACCTTCTACCTCTCAGGACCTGACATGTTAAGTTACTTCAACGGCTATTTCTCCAACGACCTCGCTATCGACCTCGGTACGGCGAACACACTGATCTGGTTGCGCGGACAGGGGATCGTGTTGAACGAGCCGTCCGTTGTCGCGATCCGCCAGGAAGGCGGCCCCAACGGCAAGAAAGTCATACAACAGGTCGGCCTCGCGGCGAAACAGATGCTGGGACGCACACCCGGCAATATCACCGCCATCCGTCCGATGAAGGACGGCGTGATCGCCGACTTCACCGTCACCGAGCAGATGCTCAAGCAGTTCATCCGCCGCGTGCACAAATCCAGCATCTTCACGCCCAGCCCGCGCATCGTCATTTGCGTGCCGTGCGGTTCCACCCAGGTTGAGCGACGCGCCATTCGCGAATCCGCCTACGGTGCCGGTGCGCGCCGCGTGGAACTGATCGAAGAGCCGATGGCCGCCGCGATCGGCGCCGACTTGCCGATCGAAGAGGCGACCGGCTCCATGGTAGTGGACATCGGTGGTGGTACCACAGAGGTCGGCGTGATCTCGCTGGGCGGTGCGGTGTATTCCGGTTCGGTGCGCGTCGGCGGCGACAAGTTCGACGAAGCCATCATCAACTATATCCGCCGCAACTACGGCATGCTGATTGGCGAGAGCACGGCCGAGAACATCAAGAAAGAGATCGGTTCCGCCTTCCCCGGCAGCGAAGTGCGCGAGATGGAAGTGAACGGGCGCAATCTGGCAGAAGGCGTGCCGCGCAGCTTCACCATCTCCAGCAACGAAATCCTGGAAGCCCTGACCGACCCGCTCAACAACATCGTCAGCGCCGTGAAGACGGCGCTGGAACAGACCCCGCCGGAACTGGGCGCGGACATCGCCAGCAAGGGCATGGTCCTGACCGGCGGCGGTGCGCTGTTGCGCGACCTGGACCGTCTGTTGATGGAAGAGACCGGCCTGCCTGTGGTCATCGCCGACGATCCGCTGACCTGCGTGGTGCGCGGCTCCGGCAAGGCACTTGAACGTATGGACAAATTCAGCAGCATCTTCACCAGCGATTGATCGTACGGCAGTACCTTGGACGACACTCGCACCCTACGGTTCTTTAATCGCGGCCCCAGCCCGGCCGCTCGCCTTGTCTTTTTTTGCCTGCTCTCGCTGTTGCTGTTATTTGTCGATGCCCGTTACCAGTATCTGGAATCCGCCCGCAAGGTCCTTGCCGTCGTGATCTATCCGTTTCAGCGCCTGACCGCACTGCCCGGCGAGACCGTGGGGCGGATCGCCGTTTATTTCGAGATGCAAAATCAACTGCAGACGGAGAACGCAAAACTGCGCCAGCAGCATGATGCGGATGCCGCACAGCTGGCGCAGCTGAATGCGATCCGGGCCGAAGATACTCAGTTACGCACCTTGCAGGAGCTCAAGCAGCGGGTCGACTATCCGATGCAGATGGCGGAGATTGCCTACGTAGAACGCGATATCTTCAAGCGCAAACTGTTCGTGGATAAAGGGTCGCAGGCCAATGTATTGCCCGGGCAGGTGGTAATGGACGACATGGGAGTGGTGGGCCAGGTCACCCGCGTGTACCCGTGGCTCTCCGAGGTCACGCTGGTCACAGACAAGGATCACGCAGTACCGATACAAGTATTGCGCAACGGATTGCGCGCGGTGGTGTTCGGTTCGGGCGATATCAGCGAAATGTCGCTGCGCTACATGCCGGTCAGCGCGGATATCGCCGAGGGCGACGTACTGGTGACATCCGGTATCGACGGTACCTATCCCCCAAACCTGCCAGTGGCGAAAGTGCTCAAGATCGAGCGCGATCCGGCCTACCCGTTCGCGCGCATCATCTGTACACCGCTGGCCGGCGTCGATCGGCATCGTGCCTTGCTGATTGTTTCCGGCCTGCCGCAATTGCCGGAGCATCCGGCCGCATCGGAAACGAGTGCCGAGTCCGAGCGTCTGAACAAGCGACTCAAGCGGAGGAAGCAGTGATATCCAACCTCCCCAAAGACCAGGAATTCCTGCTGCCCGCGAGTACGGGTTTCATCGTGTTCAGTCTGTTCGTGGCGGTGATGCTCAACTGGCTGCCCTGGTATGGCTGGGCCTTGGCACTGCGTCCGGATTTCGTGGCGCTGGTATTGCTGTACTGGTGTACGCACAAGCCGCATCGCGTCGGTATCGGCATCGCATGGCTGGTAGGCATCTTCGCCGATGTCGCGGATGCGAGCCTGTTCGGCCAGCATGCGCTTGCGTATACGGTGCTGGCTTTCGGCGGCATCGTGCTGCACCGCCGCGTGCAGATGTTCGACCTGCGCCAGCAGTCCCTGCACGTGTTCCCGATGTTGCTGCTGAGTTACGCAGCCTACGCCGCCGTGCACTGGCAGGTGCGCGGTTATGTCGCGTGGGAATATTTTCTTGGCAGCGCAGTATCGGCGCTGCTGTGGATGCCGATGACCATCCTGCTGCAAGCCCTGCGCCGTCCCCGTCGCGACCCTAACGAACTATGAATCGTTACGTCGAGCTGAAGAACCATCAGCGCGAAATCTATTATTTCCGTCTGCGGCTGGTGTTGAGTCTGGGTTTCGTGGTGGTGATGCTGCTCATCCTGCTGCTGCGTTTCTTCTACCTGCAAGTCATCCGTCACGATTACTTCCATACCATGGCGGACAGCAACCGCATCTACGTCGTTCCCATCGTGCCGAACCGCGGGCTGATCCTGGACCGCAACGGCGTGGTGATGGCGCAGAACTATTCCGGTTACACGCTGGAGATCGCGCCGAACAAAGTTGCCGACATGGATGCGCTGATCGCCGAATTATCCAAGCTGGTCGAGATTACTCCCAAGGACATCAAGCGCTTCCAGAAACTGCTGACCGAGCGGCAGACGCTGGAGACCATGCCGATACGCAGCCATCTGAGCGACGAAGAAGTGGCGCGCGTTTCCGCGCAGCAATTCCGCTTTCCCGGCGTGGAGGTCAAGGCGCGCCTGTTCCGCGAATATCCCTTTACCGACATGACCTCGCACCTCATCGGCTATGTCGGTCGCATCAACCAGAATGACATCGATCAGCTGGACGACGACGATGTCGCTTCCAATTACCTCGGTTCCGACTACATCGGCAAGACCGGTATCGAACAGAGCTATGAAAAGGACCTGCACGGCAAGACCGGGTTCGAGCAGGTCGAAGTGGATGCCGGCGGGCGCGCAGTGCGTGTGCTGTCGCGCACCGCACCGCAGTCCGGCAGCAACCTGATGCTGACGCTGGATGCGAAATTGCAGGAAGTGGCGGAGAAGGCATTCGGCGAATACCGCGGCGCACTGGTGGCGCTCGACCCCACCAACGGCGAAGTGCTGGCTTTCGTCAGCAAGCCAGGCTATGACCCCGGTCTGTTCATCGACGGCATCGACACCGAGACCTGGGATGCGTTGAACAACTCGCCCGATACACCGCTCAACAACCGCGCCTTGCGCGGACAATATCCACCCGGCTCCACCATCAAACCCTTCATGGCATTGGCGGGACTTTTCTACGGCACGCGTTCTCCCACACACGCCATCAGCGATCCCGGCTATTACATGCTGCCCGGCAGCCGGCACCAGTACCGCGACTGGAAAGCGGGCGGGCACGGCGCTGTCGACATGTTCAAGTCCATCGTCATCTCCTGCGACACCTATTACTACGGGCTTGCCACCGAGCTGGGCATAGACAATATGCACAGCTACCTGTCGCGTTTCGGCTTCGGCCAGAAGACCGGGCTGGATATGGAGGGCGAAGTATCCGGACTGTTGCCTTCTTCCGAATGGAAAGCCAAGCGCTACCAGCAGATATGGTATCCGGGGGATACGGTCTCAGCAGGGATCGGCCAGGGCTACAATCTGGTGACTCCGCTGCAACTGGCCTATGCCACGGCCATTTTGGCCAACGACGGGGTAGCCTTCCAGCCGCATCTGGTCAGGGAGATGCGCTCGGCCGGCGGGGGCGCAGTGCAGACCGAAAGCAAACAGATGTTCGACCTCAAGATCGATCCGGAGAATCTCAAACTGGTGAAAGGCGCGATGGAAGCCGTCACCAAGCCCGGCGGTACTGCGGCCGTGGCGAGCTACGGCGCGACTTACCGGATGGCGGGCAAGACCGGAACGGCGCAGGTGATCGCCATCAAGCAGGGCGAAAAATACGACGCGAAAAAAGTCTCGGAATACAATCGCGACCATGCCTGGTTCATCGCTTTTGCGCCGGCCGACAAGCCGCGCATCGCAATGGCGGTGCTGGTTGAGAACGGCGGTCACGGCGGCACGACCGCAGCCCCGATCGCGCGCAAAGTGATGGATTATTACCTGCTCGGCAAAACACCCCAGCCGCTGCCGACGGATAAAACCGGGGATCAGAGCGACTGAGCATGAACGCGAGACAATTCAAACAACGATTGATGGTGAATCTTGACCCCGTGCTGCTGGCTGCGCTCGGGGGCTTCGCATTGGTCAGCCTGGTGTTGCTGTACAGCGCCAGCGACGGCAACCTGGTGCGCGTGCTGGCCCAGCTTGGCAACATCGTGGTGGCTTTTACCGCGATGTGGATCGTTGCCAACATGCCGCTGCACTACCTGATGCGCGCAGCTTTTCCGATATATGTGCTGGGCATGATCCTGCTGCTGCTCGTGATGACGCCGCTCGGTGTAAACAGCCACGGCGCAACCCGCTGGCTCAACATCGGCGTGGCTACCATCCAGCCATCCGAACTGATGAAACTTGCCGTGCCGCTGATGATGGCCTGGTACTTCGAGAAGAACGAGGCGACCCTGAAGCTGAGGAATTATTTCGTCGCAACCATTCTGTTGCTAATGCCCGTGGCGCTGATCGCGAAACAACCCGACCTGGGTACTGCCATCCTGATCGGCGCGAGCGGGTTTTATGTACTGTTCCTCGCCGGCCTGTCCTGGCGCATCATGATCGGTTCCGCGCTGGCGGCGGCAGCCAGCGCGCCCTTTCTGTGGTCTGCATTGCACGACTACCAGCGCCATCGCGTCATGATGCTGTTCGATCCTTCGCAGGACGCGTTGGGCAAGGGCTACCACACCATCCAGGGCATGATCGCGGTGGGTTCGGGTGGCATCCTCGGCAAGGGTTACCTGAACGGTACACAGACGCATCTGGACTTCCTGCCCGAACGCACCACCGACTTCATCTTTGCCGTCTGGTCCGAAGAGTTCGGGTTGATCGGCAATCTGCTGTTGCTGTCACTATACGTTTTCGTCATCGGGCGCGGCTTCATCATCACCGCCAATGCCTCCACGTATTTCACGCGCCTGATGTCGGGCAGCATCACGCTCACCTTCTTCACCTATGCCTTCGTCAACATGGGCATGGTCAGCGGCATCCTGCCGGTAGTCGGCGTGCCGCTGCCGCTCATCAGTTACGGCGGTACATCCATGCTCACGCTGATGCTGGGTTTTGGTATCCTGATGAGCATCCAGTCGAACAAGAAACTCGTTAAAACTTGAGGGGGACGATGATGAAAAGAGAATCGCTGTTGGTGCTGTCTGTAGCGCTTGCCTTGGGCGCCTGTTCTACCACGCAGAAAGCGATGGAAAAGCAGCAAAGTGCCGCGCCGATCGTGGATGCGGTCGCCGGCCCCAGCGGCAAATCCGCAAGCACACCACCGACAGCGGGTGGCGGTTATCTGTCCGGCGATGGTCCCGGCACCGATGCACCAAACCTGGATAGCATCCCCGATGCGGTACCCAAGGCCGAGCCCCTGCATCGCTACGCCAACCGTCCCTACACCGCGCTGGGCAAAACCTACACACCGTTGCAGGCTACGGGCAACTACAAGGAACGCGGCATCGCTTCCTGGTACGGCAAGAAGTTCAACGGACAACGCACCTCCATCGGCGAGACATATAACATGTACGAGATGACCGCCGCGCACCCGACGCTGCCCATACCCAGCTATGCGCGTGTCACCAATGTTGCGAATGGCAAGTCCGTCATCGTGCGCATCAACGATCGCGGCCCGTTCCTGCACGAGCGCATCATGGATCTTTCCTATGCCGCCGCCTACAAGCTCGGTTATGTCAACAACGGCAGCGCCGAAGTCGAAGTCGAGAGCATCGCGGTCGGTGCTGGCGCACCGGTTACAGGTACGGTCGAAACGGCTGCCCTCAACGTCGAGCCGATCGCGGTAACCCCCATCGCGCCGGCTGCGCCCAGCATACCGGTAGATACGGTCGGCAGTTCGAAAGGAAAAATTTTCCTGCAACTCGGCGCATTCAAATCGGCGCAGGGTGCGGAAAGTTTCCTTGCCAAAATGAATGCAGAACTGGGCGACAGCGGCAAGGAACTGAAGCTGTATGAAAAGAACGGACTGACCCGCGTGCACCTCGGCCCCTATGCGAACGAGAGCGAAGCACATGATGCCGCAAGCAAGCTTGCTTCGAGGCTGGGCTTCAAACCTTTCGTGAGCCTGCACTGATGCACGCCGCCGCCAACATCGTTGTCGGCATCGTCGCCCTCATCCACGTGTACATTCTTGTGCTCGAGATGTTCCTGTGGGAAAGACCAACCGGCCTGAAGACTTTCGACATGGACGAGAACTTCGCCGCCGCGACCCGGATACTCGCGGCGAACCAGGGGCTGTATAACGGTTTTCTGGCGGCGGGGTTGTTCTGGGGGTTGTTTGCCGGGGACATCCACGTGCAGAGGTTCTTTCTCGGGTGCGTGGTGACGGCGGGGGTGTATGGGGCGATGACGGCGAATGCCAGGATATTGTGGATACAGGCGGCGCCGGCGGTGGTGGGGTTGGTGTTGTTGGGGTTTGTGCCGGCCTATTGAGGATTTGAGGTTGTTCGTGCCACGCGTTACATAGGACCGTTCGTCCTGAGCCTGTCGAAGGATGGGCGAAGCCCACAAATTTCAGCCGTTCGCCCTGAGCCTGTCGAAGGGTGAATGTCTTCAGCCAAACCAGCACCGTCGGGGGTAGCCCGACAGCTAAAGCCGTTCGTGGTGAGCTTGTCGAACCATGAATGGCTGGGTGCACAGTTTGCCGGGGGTTGCCCGGCGGCTAGTCACTTTCTTTTGCTTCGCCAAAAAGAAAGTAACCAAAGAAAAGGCGACCCCGGTTTGCCGCCCTTCGGGTTCCCTCGATATTTCGCCAACAAGCGGGGCTGCGCAACTCGCCCTGGCGGGGCACACAAACCGTGCCCCACTGCGGAGCTCAAACAGTGCTCGCCTAAACCTCCGCTTGTTGGTGAAATATCGAGGCGGCGCACAGGGGAGGGAAAGTCAAAACCTAAAACCAGCGCGTGGGCACTTCGTGCCCGCCAAATGAACCATCAAAACGGTAGTGCCTGCAACCCTTTTGACTTTACTGAAAACGCAGAGTACGGAATGATTTTCCCAGACTCCTGGCGAATGAATATTTTTTCTTCTAGCGGATGAATATCAACCAAAGTTCCTATTACTTGCCATTCTTGATTAGCAATTGAATCGTTAATTTCACCTTCTGAACCTTCAGCAAAAATCAC
Organism: Sideroxydans sp.; assembly: GCA_027310725.1. Classification (GTDB taxonomy): domain Bacteria; phylum Pseudomonadota; class Gammaproteobacteria; order Burkholderiales; family Gallionellaceae; genus Sideroxyarcus. The sequence continues at coordinate 17,296 of DAIDAG010000025.1, forward strand.
TTTATCACCTTCTATCCGGAAGTAACGCGCAGTAGACACTCCCTTAATCTCTACTGATTCAATTCGACGTTCCAGCGCCCCAATTGCAGAAAGAAGTAATTGAGTGTCAGGTGAAACCTTTTGACCCGCAGGAACTTCCGCTGTCTTAATTCCTGCAAGCTGAATCACTGAATTCAACCCATTTTCGCCAACCTTGGCAGTTTCGGTAATTGCGACTGAAATTTTCGAAACATCTTTCTGGACTGAATCAATCCTGAGGCTGTCGTCATACTCTGTGTAACGTAGGCCTTGAATATCGAACACCTTTTCTGTTCGTCTATCTTTAACCAACGTGACAGGTTTGTTAAATGCATGTCGAATTCCTAGCTCATACATAACGTTTGGATTTCGCGCGCTGAAATCGCAGATAACCATTTCGGATTCAACAATCTTTTGAATTATCCCAACGACAATGTAGTCCGTTTTTACGGCATCGTCAGCTCTAACTGGGGAATAGCCAGCGGCAACAATGGCTGGCTTAAGAAGATGCTCATAGACCCTTGCAAAGTGCCCAGGTTCGTATCCGTGAACATCAGAAATAGGCATTATCACAAAACAGATTGGCGTCGTCTTTTCGGCATTTTCTTGAGTTGTCATTATGTATTCCAGCTCTTAGGAAGAATTTCAAGTCTTAAATGTACCGGAGTCAAGCTGTTTTGACCATGCGTCCCACACCAAGTTAGAGTTGGACAACGTGCCCACTCTGGGTTTGATTCTGGATTTTCGCTTTTTCTTCCCCTGAGCGCCGCCTCGATATTTCGCCAACAAGCGGGGCTGCGCAACTCGCCCTGGCGGGGCACACAAACCGTGCCCCACTGCGGAGCTCAAACAGTGCTCGCCTAAACCTCCGCTTGTTGGCGAAATATCGAGGGAACCCGAAGGGCGGCAAACCGGGGGCGCCTTTTCTTTGGTTACTTTCTTTTTGGCGAAGCAAAAGAAAGTGACTAGCTGTCGGGCTACCCCCGACGGGGTTGGTTTGTAATTTGAAAATCAGCGGGCTTCGCCCATCCTTCGACAGGCTCAGGACGAACGGTCATTAGGTGCTCATCACAAACGAAGAGCAGAGCTAAGCAACCCGTAACACCAACCCCTTCAAATACGCCCCCTCCGGAAAACTCAACAACACCGGATGATCCGCCGCCGCATGCAGCTTCTTCACGATCTGCGCATCCACCCCCGCATCGAGCGCCGCCCCCGCAATGATCTTCTGAAACAGATCATCACTGATGCCACCCGAACAGGAGTAAGTGAACAGCAACCCACCCGGCCGCAACAATTTAAAGCCCAGCAGGTTGATGTCCTTGTAGGCGCGCGAGGCTTTCTCGGCAAAAGCAGCGGTGGGTGCGAATTTGGGCGGATCAAGCACGATGAGGTCGAACTTGCGGTTCTGGTCGCGCAGTTTGCGCATGGCTTCGAACACGTCGGCGCATTGCCATTCGGTGCGCGACGGATCGAATCCGTTTAACTCAACATTGGCTTGCGCCAGTTGTAGCGCTTCCTGCGACGAGTCGATGGAAAGCACCGACTTCGCATCGCCGCGCAATGCATAGAGCGAAAAGCCACCGGTGTAGCAGAAGCAGTTGAGCACGTCGCAATCGGCAGACAGCGTGCCGGTCAGGGCGCGGTTGTCGCGCTGGTCCAGGTAGAAGCCGGTCTTCTGCCCGGCCGCCACATCCACCGCGAAGCGGATGCCGTGCTCAACTACTTCCACATGTTTCGGCAAGGCCCCGCGCAGCACGCCGCTGCGCACGGGCAGGCCTTCCAGCTCGCGTCCGTCGGAATCCGAGCGTTCGTAGATGCAAACGGGCGAGCACAATTCCTGCAGGATGTCGGCCAGTGTGTCGCGCCAATGTTCCGGCCCTGCGCTGCCTAGCTGCATCACCAGTACGTCGCCATACTTGTCCACGATGAGGCCGGGCAAGCCGTCCGATTCGCCGTGGACTAGGCGCATGCCGTTGCTGTCGCGACCAAGGCCGAGTGCGCGCCGTGCTTTCAGAGCGCTGGCGATGCGGTTGCGGAAGAATTCCTTGTCGATGACATCGGCTTCGCGCCACGACCATACGCGTGCGGTGATCTGCGATTCGGCGTTGTATGCGGCCCATGCCAGAAACTTCCCCGAGGCATCGCGTACCGCTACGGTATCGCCGCTGGCAGGCGCACCGTCGATGCACTCGACGGCGCCGGAGAATATCCACGGGTGGCGGCGCATCAGCGATTTGTCGCGGTCCGCCTTGAGGATGAGGCAGGGTCGCCCCATCGGGTTGCCCGTACGCGGCGGAGCGGAGGTATTCTTCGGCGCATGCGCTTCTGCCTTCTGTTTGTCGCGCTTCACACGGTTGCGAAAATCGATGCCGCCTTGCGATGGGCGGTGCGGGGTCGAATGTGATTTGGATTTTGGAGTGTTCATGTTTTCTTTTTGGCACGCGGATGCGCACTGTCGTAGATTTTGGCGAGGTATTGAAAATCGAGGTGAGTATAGACCTGTGTGGTGGAAATGCTGGCGTGACCCAACATTTCCTGTACCGCACGCAGGTCGCCCGAGGATTGCAGCACATGCGTGGCGAAGGAGTGGCGCAGCAGGTGCGGATGCACGCCGCTGGCGATGCCCTGGGTGATGCCGCGCTGGCGCAGTTGCAGTTGTACCGTGCGCGGGCTGATGCGGGCGCCGTTCTTGCCGACGAACAATGCCGTCTCGCCCGGTTTGGCGATCGGCTCGCGTACCGCCAGCCACGCTTTCAAGGCGTCGATCGCATGGCTACCGAGCGGAACGATGCGCGTCTTGTTGCCCTTGCCGGTGACGCGCACCGAGGCGTCGGCAAAATCCATGTCGATCGGATCAAGGCTCACCAGTTCTGCCAAACGCAAACCTGAGGAATAGAGCAACTCGAACATCGCCTTGTCGCGTGCATCTATCGGCGTTTCAACGGGCATCTCCACCAGTTTCACCGCCTCGTCGGGCGAGAGTGCATGCGGCAGGGTCTTGGGCGCTTTCGGCGCACGCAGGCCGACACAGGGATTGCTCTTGCAGCCGTGGTCGCGCATAAGGTAACCATAGAAGCCGCGCCACGCAGAGAGCACTCGCGCCAGAGAACGCCCTCCCAGGCCGCTGCCGTGCAACTGCGCGATAAAGCGGCGGATGTGATGGCTCTTGAGGTCGGGTAGCGGCGTCGTGCCGGCAAGCGCCAGCAAGCGCCGGATGTCGCGTGCGTAGTTCTCGGCAGTCAGCGGGGAGTAGTTGCGCTCGTTGTGCAGGTAGGCAAGGTAGCCTTGCAGTGTGGCAGGAACCTGTTCAGTGGCGGGCATCAGACATGCAGATGGAACGCACTGCCCAGAGTCTCCGCGATGCGTTGCAGGAACAGCGTGCCCATTTCCGGATAGAAACGCTCCTTGTCTTCGCTGGCGAGGATGAGCAGGCCGATGGTCTGACCGTGCGCGCGCAACGGCAGGTAGGCAAAAGAGCGCAGGTGCTCGCCCGCTTCGCCGAACCAGGCCAGGGTGTCATGCACGGCATGGTGGGTGCAGACCGGTTGTTTGTGTTCGTCGGCGAAAGCCAGTATTTCGGCGCTGGGAGGCTCGTCTTTCCACAGGTGCAAGGCGACATGCGGAACGGCGAAGATGTCGCGCAGGTTATGCACGATCAGGTTCTGCAGTGTGGAGCGGTCATGCGGGCCGAACAGCGCAGTGTTGAATTGGTGCACTTTGAGTTGCAGCGCATCGTTCTCTTTGGCGTATTCCAGCAAGTCGTGCAGTTTCTTTTCCAGGTCTTTCACGCGTTCGCGCAGGGTGAGCAACTGGCGTTCGCTCAGAGAGATGGTGCGACCACCGTGCGGGTGGGGCAGGTTGATCTGCGACAGCATCTCCGCGTGATCCTCAAAGAACTGCGGGTTGTCCAGCAAGTATTGTGCAACGTCTTCTGCTCTCATTGTTTACCTTCTACAAGTTGATCTCGCCCTCGAACACCGTGATGGCCGGGCCGGTCATCAGTACCGGCGAATGTTCGCCGGCCCAGGTGATGCTGAGTGAACCGCCGCGCGTGGCGACATGAACGGTGTTGTCCAGAAGTTTGCGCCGGATGCCGGCAACGACGGCGGCGCAAGCGCCGGTGCCGCAGGACAGGGTTTCGCCCGCACCGCGCTCGAACACGCGCAGCCTGATATGGGTCCTGTCCACGACCTGCATGTAACCGGCGTTCACACGCTTGGGGAACCGGGGGTGATGTTCGATCAGAGGCCCTTGCGTGGTCACGGGAGCGACTTCGATATTCTCAACCACTTGCACGGCGTGCGGGTTACCCATGGATACGGCGGTAATGTGCAGGACCTCTGTGCCGAGTTGCAAGGGCTGGATCACTTCATGGCTATCGCTCACGAAAGGGATCTGCGACGGGTCAAAGATCGGCGCGCCCATATTCACGGTGACGCGTCCGTCATCTTCCAGGCGCGGCGAGATCAGTCCGCTTTTGGTCTCCACCACGATCTCGCGTTTGCCGGTGAGTTTGTGCTCGTGCACAAAACGTACGAAGCAACGCGCACCGTTGCCGCATTGCTCCACTTCGCCGCCGTCGGCATTGAAGATGCGATAACGGAAATCCGCGTCGTCGCGGTGCGTTTTTTCCACCACCAATATCTGGTCGCAGCCGATACCGAAATGGCGGTCGGCGATGAAACGGATCTGCTCGGGCGACAATGCAACCGATTGGCGCACCCCGTCGAGCACCACAAAGTCGTTGCCTGCGCCGTGCATTTTGGTGAATTTTAGGGTCATCTCAATAGTTCTTTATATCTGAAACAGTCTGTCGTATGGTCGTTCACCATGCCGGTTGCCTGCATGTGAGCGTAGCAGATGGTGCTGCCGACGAATTTGAACCCGCGCCGTTTCAACTCCTTGCTCATCGCATTCGATTCCTCCGTGCTGGCCGGGATCTTGTCGATGCTGCGTCTTGCATTCTGCTTCGGTTTGCAGTCGACGAACTGCCAGATGAATCTGTCGAAGCTGCCGAACTCGGCTTGTACCTCAAGAAACTTTTGGGCGTTGGTCACGGCTGCAGCCACTTTCAACCGGTTGCGGACGATCCCCGGATTCTGCAGCAACGATTCTATTTTATTCGCGTCATAGCGGGCAATCCGTGTTGCATCGAAGCCATCAAATGCGGCGCGGTAGTTCTCGCGCTTTTTCAGGATGGTGATCCAGCTCAATCCGGCCTGCGCGCCTTCCAGGATCAGGAACTCGAAAAGCGAATGGTCGTCGTGCAAAGGAACACCCCACTCGGTATCGTGGTAGGTCTGATACAACGGATCATTGCCGCACCAGACACAACGCGGCTTGTTCAAGACCCGGTTCCGCACAACTGGGTGTGGTCGCGGAACATGCAGCGATCCATCACCACATTGATTCCAGCCTGCTTTGCGCGCAACGCAGCTTCCTCATGCACCACGCCGTCTTGCAGCCACAGATTCTTGACGCCCAGCCTGATGCAGCTATCCACGATAGCGGGCACATGCTCTGGAGCGCGGAATACATCCACGATGTCGGGCAGTTCGGGCAGGCTTTCCAGATCGGGATAGGCTTTCTCGCCGAGTACCTCCGTCACTTTTGGATGGACCGGGAAGATGCGATAGCCGAAGCTCTGCAAAGCCTGTGCCACGTGGAAACTGGGGCGGCCCGGGTTGGATGACAGGCCGACCACGGCCACGCTGCGAACTTCGCGCAGCAATTTGCAGATGTCTTGAGGGGCGGGATTGGAGAAGCTCATGCTGTGTACGATAGCATTTTTTGCGCTATCCGGCGCGGGCGGGGTATGCAAAAAAACGCTATACTGCGCGCCGTTTCAAAGCGCTCGTAGCTCAGCTGGATAGAGTATTGGTTTCCGAAGCTTACGGTCATTCGGGTGCTCTGAGGTAAAATGACCGAAGGTTCACTTTGTAGTTTCCGTGCCTTTTTCAAGAACGCGCCCGTAGCTCATTTGGATAGAGTATCGGTTTCCGAAGCCGAGGGTGGTGGGTTCGAATCCCGCCGGGCGCACCATTTCAGACTTGTGGTCATGCGACTTTAGGTCACAAGTCTTCTTGAGATTAATCTCGTGCCCATTCCGTGCCCAAAATGTGCCCAGCCTGTGCCCATATATAATTGTCGGGTTGGCTAGCACGAATATTTTGAGTCTTGCTCTCTGTGCCCAAATTGTCAAAGTAACCAAGCGTACTAGGATATCCTCGATGCAGCTTTATGATCATCTCAGGTAGCTTGACGACGGTACGGGATGAGTTGACTGTAACTATGTAGTCAATTTGACTTGCAGACCAATAATTTGGTCATAACCATTACACCATATGTTGACATAACCCGGCGAACTCCAATACAGTTCGCCGGATTGCAGTTCCAAAGCACGCACATCACACCGCACGAACGGGGTGAGGCTCACTGCGGAATTCCCAGAACAGGATGGCTGGCGCAAGGATCGATTTTCCGCACAGACGGAAAGCATCGCTAATAGCCGCACTTGTTCATAAAATGGGATTCACTTAATTCAAACACCCCCAACACTATGATTGAGACGCAATTCTTTGCTGTCTGATTTCTATATGTTGTAGAGAACCAAAAAAGAAAGCTGGTTATGCCTAACAATATCGTGCATTTGGTCGTCCACAAGCTGATTAAAGATCCACATGGAACGGCCACTATTGAATTGGCAACTGCGCCCATTACCGTTACCCCATCAGCACAGAGACTGATTGACCATCTATATAAACTTTATGCTGATCGTCCTGGGAAAGGGTATGGGAGGTTTGAAGACGATGAAATCAATTTCCCGATGCAAGTTTTGGTTCGCAATTGTTTCATTGAAAACACCACCGACTTCAGAGTCCTGACGGAATTGATGATGCAACACCTTCAATTCCGTGCGCAACAAGAACAACTCTCTACCGGCGGGTATGTTCTTATCGCACATGTTAATAATGGAACAACTGACTTTCTGCTGGTGGCGATCGTAACCGAAGTTGTTGGGACAGCAATTACTCAAGGGTTGGAAATTGTCGACAGTGTTCATCTTGACATGAATAATTTGAGGGTGGCAGGTCGTGTCGATTTAACTGCCTGGCAAAGCGGCGCCGAACGGTATATCAGTTTTTTAAAGGGACGCGGTGAGGTTGCCAACTACTTCAAACAGTTCCTTGGCTGTAACGATGTACTGGCTGCACTGGAAGAAACCCAAAAATTGGTACGCTGCCTTGAGTCATTTGCTACAAATCAGCATCTTGAGCCTGCTGCACGCGATCAGCTTTTTGAACATGCCTACAATTACCTCGGCGATTTAGGCCGCGCTGGAGCGTCCATCAGTTTGGATGCCTTCTCGAATTTATTATGGCCGAACGCGCCCGATGAATTGAGAACTGCATTAGCTTTTGAGGATCTTCAGCTGTCGGACGGTTTCGTTCCAGACCGGCGCGCAATTAAGGTGTTAATGAAATTTAAGGGAACCTCTACGCATTGGAAACTGGAATTCGATAGACGCGGATTGCGGACTGGTGATATTCGATACGACCAAGATAATAATGAGCTTATTCTGTCCAACATCCCCGCCGCTCTGCGCAATGAATTGCTCGATGAAATAAACGATGAGCCAGGCTAAGTTCGACAATTTGGCTGCAATTTACCGTGCTATGGACTTCGGAGCCAATTCGCGCCGGGGAATACTAACTATTGCCGATGACGTGCAGCGCGAAAGCATTACAAAGATGCTTTCGGACGATAATGATGAGTATGGCTTGAAAATACTCCAAGGCAATGCCGATGCGCTTCAAATTGGGGATGTTGTTGAACTCGAGATTACTGATCCCAAAATATCCATCGGGATAGTCGCGACGGATTATGATGAATTGCTCTTGTCTTCAAAAGCCCATATTCGGGAGCCCATCAGGTACTACATTCTTAGCGATAAGTTTTCCAAAACCGACCACGTCGTACCAGACCTGGTCGAACGCTATCGGAATATTCTGAAGTTCATCGAATTGCTCAAGCAAGCTGCTGCTTATCTGGATGAAGATAGCCGCGAATTAATTTTCATCCATGATGGTAAGTACGAATTACCTATACGGTTTACTACCGCAGATTTGCGTCAAATGAATAATGCGCTCATATCTCGACTGCTTGATTCGTTTGAGAATGACACGCATAGGGATCAAAAGCTGGCAATTCTGGCAAAGTCCGCACAGACGCTGTGCAGCTCCGCTAAACCAAAGGAACGATTTGGATTGCTTTTGGAACATCTAAGCGAATTGAGCAAGAGCTTCGCCGAAGGATATCGATTATTTGTTGCCGACTTCTCTTATGACAAGATCGTCAACCAACTTGAAGTGGCGAAACTGGAGGAAATCGGCAAGATCCACAAGACCTTTTCTGATATTCAGAATCAGATCCTCGGCATACCGGTAGCAACAATCATCGTTGCCACACAGATGAAGTCCGCTTCTACCGTAGGTTATGAATTCTGGGTCAATACCGCTGTTCTTGTTGGTTGCTGGGTTTTTGCAATTCTCAGTATTTTTGTTCTCGTAAATCAATTGCACACACTCAATGCAATTGGCGATGAAATAGCCCGAAAAAAGAAACAGATGCTTAGTGACTACAAATCTGTGGCGGATTTGATTACTAAAAGTTTTCCATTTTTAGAAACTCGCTTGTCTGCGCAGCGTTGGGCGTTTTACGTTGTGGGATCTATCTTGATCATCGGCCTCATTCTCTCCCATATTGTCTATTTTGTTTTAACAAGTCCTGCGCATGTTTGGCTGTCGAAGTTCTTTTATCCATAGCCGAAGGACTTTCGACCAGTTTACAATAGCATATGAAATCTCCCCATCTACTCCACGGCAGATTAAATGACCACAGGTATTCATTGGACTAATTCGTCAGTCAGTAAATTCGCACCTAACATGGATCCAGTAGAGGTCATGGAGTCGCGTATTCGTTCGGTAGGCTGTTGGGATTCTCGGCTCCCTTCGCAGCCATAATCAGCTTTTCTTTGATTGAGTTAATATTATTCTTTTCTCTATTCATAAACTCTCTCCTATTGCAATAATTATTGTACGCACCGACTCATGTTGGGCCAGTGCCGTTGCTTCAATCGACAACCCAACTATTGGCTGATTTGCCACGTTACTTGATGGAGTTGAGGAAGGCTCTTTGGCTGAGCGGTGTTCCTGCCACGAGATTGTCCAATTTCATCAGTCAAGATAATTCCCATATCTATCCGCCTCAAGACATCGATGACCTCTGACTGCAAATTCGTCTCTTTATTGCTTGCATTTCGAGGGGTAAACAGCGTGTCTAGAATTGTGGCGTAACGATGAGGGGGTTATGTCAGTTGAGACGGTCATTTCGTACATGAACTTCGTAACCAAATTGGCCGAGGTCATCATATTGTCAGACGTAAACGAATCTCAGACTCCCTGGAATACGCCAAAATTATTTTATGTGCTGCTGTACATGTCCATCAGGGCTGGACATTTCACTATCCGGTATGTATTCAAAGATCTCGTTTACCGAACAGTTGAAATAACGGCATAGAGCGTTAATTACATCAATTTCTACTCGTTCCGCCGTCTCATGATAGAGACGTGTCGCAGTACCTCGATTTATTCCCGTATCCCTTGATAAGTCTGAAATTTTCATCTTGCGCTCCCCAAGCAAGCGGGACAAATGACACTTGATCAAAAAAACCTCCTATAGAGCATATTGGTCTTCAGACGAAAAATATAACTTGCAAATGAGCTAATACTTGTTATTATGACCTGCAGGAGATCATTTAAGTCTTCTGTAAGCAGTAATGGCTAATTGTAGTATATTTTTGAAGGGAGTAATTTTTATGTCACTGACATATTTAACGACAGATGAGTTATCAGGAGTAATCAAATACGACAGTCGCACCATCCGAGAACGCTTGAAAGATAGCGTGCTGCTTGAGGGAATTCATTACATCCGACCATTTGGCGGCCGCAAAATTCTCTATATCTGGGAGCATATTGAGCGAGACATGGTAACAGCCGGAAGCGCGCTTGCTATTCCCATGGCGAACGGAGGCGTTTGCCATGGGTAGTATCAGAAAACGCGACGATAACGGACTGCTATTTATCGACTTTCGATATAGAGGTATTCGCTGCCGAGAACAAACTGCTCTTCCGGAAAGTGCCGCAAACCGCAAGAAAGTACAGAAAGTCCTGGATCGTATTGAATCAGAAATTGCGGCAGGGACGTTTGATTACCGTCGATTCTTTCCCGCAAGCAAGAACGCGGAAAAATTCGACGAAACGAATGCACCGTCTACAGTCAATCAAGTCACTCAAGCAGTGGGTGATGCGATGGGGCAGGCTGGAATGCCTCAAGTGCCAGCAAATGTAGCTGCCACTCCTTTGCTTCGTGATTTTGCTGAAACGTGGTTCACCGAGAAAGAGGTCGAGTGGCGCAGGTCGCACAAGAAAACCATTCGCAGTGATATTGATGGTCGACTGATTCCGAAATTCGGGGATTGGGAGGTCGGCAGAATCACCAAGGCAGATTTACTTGCATATCGTGCTGATCTCGCCAAAGTCCAGGCACGAGGCAAAAAGAACATGCTGTCGAATCGCCGCATCAACAAGATATTGAATCTGTTGAGGCAGATCATCAATGAAGCCGCCGACCGTTTCAATTTTCGCACGCCGTTCCAGAATATCAAACAGCTCAAGGTGAAACGCACGGATGTGGAGCCATTCACGCTGGATGAAGTGAAGTTGATCCTTGCAACCATTCGCCCTGACTTCAAAAGCTACTACACCGTCCGGTTTTTCACGGGCATGCGCACCGGTGAGGTGGATGGGCTGAAATGGAAGTACGTCGATTTCGAAAAAAAGCTCATCCTAGTGCGGGAAACGATCGTACTTGGGGAGGACGAATACACCAAGAATGACAGTTCGCAGCGCGATATCCAGATGTCGCAGATGGTGTACGACGCGCTCAAGGCGCAGGAGAAGGTAACGAGGGAACAAACAGAGTATGTGTTTTGCACTCGCACTTGGACGGTGCTCGACAACAAAAATGTTACCACTCGCGTGTGGTACCCCATTCTGCGTCATCTCGGCTTAAAACCTCGGCGTGCCTATCAGACCCGGCATACCGCCGCCACCCTATGGCTGGCCGCAGGAGAGAACCCGGAGTGGATTGCAAAGCAAATGGGACATACCACGACCGAAATGCTGTTTCGGGTGTATTCACGCTTTGTTCCGAACATGACTCGGCAGGATGGCAGCGCATTCGAACGAATGTTGCTACAGAGCGGAGCAGCAGATCCGAACCCGGCAGCGGACGCCGCCACCATATCTTCAAAGCGGCCCCATGAAGCCACCATGCACACAACGGGCATGGAAAAATCTTTAACGTTGCCCAACGCAGGAACGCAATTCCTCCCGACTGAGGAGCGTTGAATTGTTATGAATAAACAAGACACACTACCGAAAGGAATTAGCGGCGAGAAACATAGTGAACCGAATCACTATGAGCGACGCGCCATCGGGTCCGGCATACCAAATCCGATGAAACATATGGCCGTCTTTGTAACGCTTACCGCTGCCTGTATGGCCGCAGTCGCCGCAGGGGAACGCGGGGGCACACTGCTCGACAAGGTTCTGCTGGTCTCTATGTCTGCAATCATCGTACTGGCTGTCCACTTGCTACCTGCACTGTCCCGCCGCTGGATCATGTGGCCGGTGTGGATGGGATGCCTGCTATGCGCGATGTATGGGCACCTGACCTTCCTGATTCATGCGAGCGTGCACGCAGAAGAAGATAGGGCGCAGCACTCTGCGCTGACAGTAGGCACTGAACGTCAGATCGAGGTAACACGCGAGTCGCTTGGACGGATCAATGCCAGGCCTGTCGCCACGGTGGCAGCCGAGTTGGCGGTGACTCGCGACAGTCAGCAGCGCACGGCATTGCGTGCGGAAATTGCCGAGGGCAGGCGGGCGGAAGCACTTGACGACGAACTGGTGAAATTGTCCGGAATTTCTACAGTTGCCCGGAGCACGAGGGAAACTGATCCGGTCACGGCCAGTCTTGCCGAAGTCACGCGATATAGCGACGGGGCGGTCGCTATAGTCATCGGCATGACTTTTTCCGTCCTGATCGAGTTGGTCGGCGCGCTGCTCTGGTATGAGGTTCTACGGCACCCGGATAGGGACGAAGGTCAGACATGGAATGCCAATACCGCCGACGTGACTGACGACGTGACTCACCCGGACGAAGCAGTCACGGGATTCATCAAGACGGAAGCCCCCGTCACTGCTGCCACATCTGCGGTGACTACCGAGCTTTCAGGACAGGTTGCACCAGTCATAAATGCCATAAAGATCGGCGAGTGTCGGCCAACGGTGGCAGGAATCCGGAAGTACCTTGGGTGTTCGCAAGCACGCGCGTCGGAGTTGCGGCGCAAGCTGGTGGGAATGGGAGCCGTATGAACATCAACGTTGATCAGAAAATTCTTTGGAAATTTGTCGACCTAGGTAAATTGGCTCCACTCATTCAAGAAAGGGTTAAACATGAGATCAGAGATACGTCACATAGCAATAATCAAAGAACCAAAACACAAGACGGTCAGCGACATCAAATCCGCGCCAGTCCAACTGGATTGCAAAACAGATGGGACATGCCACAACCGAAATGTTGTTCCGGGTGTATTCGCGATTCGTGCCCAATATGACCAGGCAAGACGGCAGCGCGTTCGAGCGAATGTTGCTGCAATCCGCCACCTCAAACCAAACTACTGAAGCTGCCGCCTCTTGAAAGGAGACTCCATGACCCATACCAGCAATAGCGTATTTACATCAAACAAGTCCGAACGGGATGTCGAGAGCGAACACGCATCCACTGAAACGCTATCCCTGACAGGCAAACTAATCCAGTTGAATGATGATTTTGGAGAATTCAGCGACGTCAGTGCCTTCATGTGCAATGCATTCGCCAATGCACTGCAAGAGCATGAACGGCTCAATAAGGAAATCATTTCCGGGGCCCGAATCTGCTCTGACTGGTTGCAGCAAAAGACCAGCGAATTGAAGGATGACATCCGGCAGGTGCGCATGCGCTATGTCGCCGAGCATAACCAAGCCTCGCCGAACGACCAAACAAAGACGAATGAGCCTGTCCGGAATCCGCCGCGGCATCGTGCATTCAAGTATTTTTATTGATCTGAAAAATTCAAAATTAGGAGAAAAGCTTTGAAAGACTCAATCGACAATTTGATGCGCAAGTTCACCTATGACGACAAGCGGATCAGCCATCTGCTTGGCATGTTTGACGACAACGTGAGATTCATCAGGGATTACGACGACCAGTTCGACCTGGGCAGCGCCGAACACGACAAATCCATGCTGGCCGGCTACCGGAATCATGCCTTCGGTATCCTGCTGTCCCTGCTTCAGTTAGGACATATCACGACCGCAGACTTCCACCATCGTATGCATGCCCTAAATTCAGCCTTCTACAAGAAAGTGAGGGCTGATTAATGGAGTACGACACTCTGTATTTGTGCGAAAAGCCCTCGCAGGCGCGCGCACTGGCCAAACAGCTGGATGCGAGCAAGACCGAGGATGGCGTGTATGTTGGCGGCGGCAACGTTGTGCTGAATGCATACGGCCATCTGCTGAATTTGGCCATGCCGGAGGACTATGGTCACTCCGGCCCGTGGAATCTGAACACCCTTCCTATCCTTCCCCAAAAATGGGAGTGGAAGGTCAAAGCCGAGCATCTGCAGCAATACAACAAGATCGCTTTCTGGCTTGAATGCGTCAAAACCGTGGTCATCGCGACGGATCCGGATGAAGAAGGTGAAGTGATTGGCCGTCAGATTCTCTCCGAATTGGGTTTCAAGGGAAATATCAAGCGTCTATGGGTATCTGCGCTCGATCCGAATTCACTGAAGCAAGCATTGGGGAATCTGCTACCTCTTTCAGCGACGGACACGGCTTATCGTGCCGGCTGTGTGCGCCGACAGTTGGATTGGTTGTACGGTATCAATCTCAGCCGTGCTGTATCCGTCAGCTCAGGTCAAAAGACAAGTGTGGGGCGCGTTACGACAAAGTTGCTGACCGAATTGGTCAAGCGTGAAATCGAGATCAGGCGTTTCAAGCCAGTTTCTTATTACACCGCTACAGCAAGATTCGGAGATGCCGTGCTTGAATGGCAGCCCGCCAATGGGCATGACAACATACCTCTCTTGCCAGCAAATGGAGCAATCACCGGAATATGTATAGCCGCCAGCGAATACCAGGAAACCCTGGATCCGCCTTTGCCGCTGACACTTTCTGCGTTGCTGGCAAACGCGGCCGAAAGGGGCATCGATCTGACTAGCGGTTATATGGCAGCACAAAGGTTGTATGAAGCCGGTGCGATCAGTTATCCGCGTACCGGCTCGACCGATATGCCGGGTGCGGGCAAGCAGGGATTCGCCGCACATCACGCCATCGTCAATACGAGGCATACCTGCCCAGACTGGCTACCAGAGGACTGCCAGATCATATTCAATATGGTGCATCACAACTGTGTGCTGCAGCACTTGGGGGAGGCAATCATCCATGTGCGGAAGCTGGTATTTGATATGGGTGGGGAGATATTTACTACTACTGAGCGCTGGCTCGCCCCGAACAGGCCACGCGCTGCGGGATGGTTGCTCTGCGATAACCGGCAAATTGCACTGGAGAGCAACGTCAAGACGGACAAATTCAGGCCCGGCGATCAGGTCAGGGCAACGTTGAGCGTAGTGCGCAAGCAAACCGAGGCACCACAGCGGTTTACTGAAGCGGAATTGTTGCGTCACATGGCCGAAACCGGGATTGGCACGGAAGCGACTCGCGTCGAGGCGATCAACAGTCTGGTGAAGAATCAGGTCGCAGAGCGCACACAGACTAAACCAGGTTTTTCACTGGAACTACGTCCGACAGAACAGGGCATGAACCTGATCGAACGCCTCCCGTCTTCGGTAACAGGAACCACCATGGAAACGCAACTGCGGAATGCGCTGGACTATGTGAGAAGCGGGCAGGCCGATTTCGAAGGGCATTTGAGAAATGCAGCCAGATGGCTCGCGATCACGATTGACGGGATGAAACGCGGCAGCGTCTGTCAGTCATGAGGACGATATGCACTAAGTGTAGTATTACGTCTACTAATTCGAATGCAATGAGAACAATGGAGAAGACTTTGGTTCTACCAGGGTTATATGAATGAATAGATAGCAAAAAAAATGAAGAAAACGACACGTAAATCTGGCAAATCAGAACCCCAGCGTGAGCCGAAAGCTCCAGTACGGAAAAAAGAAGCTGATTCGATTGCGCGATATCCAATATGTGATCACGACTGGCAGCCCGATGGTCAGACTATGACGGCGGTCAGATGGACCTGCACCAAGTGCCACCAAACAAGGCTAAATGGGTTGGATATCTAGCTACTGATCTGACTGCAGCAATGCCCAGCCAAATGGACGGCCAAACACAGGCCTGTTTCGGGTCGACTTACTGCCGGTATCGGCACATCCGTCGCGGCCTGCAGCCAGCACATCGATCACGCGTTGGGATATGAATCTGATCGAGAGTCTACCAGCCTCGGTAACAGAAACCACCACGGAAAATCAGTTGCGTAATGCACTGGATTACGTGAGAAGCGGACAAGCCGACTTCGAGGGGTATTTGCGCAATGCGACCAAGTGGCTCGCAATCACAATCAAGGGGATGAAAAGGTGTAACGTTCGCAGATCTACTGTTTGAGGAATATGGACGAAAAATCTTGGCGTATCATGAAGAATATCAATATTATGAATCATCGACATTTCATTTAAAGAGCGTTATATGGAATGTTGTTTGTCTGCTCAACGACTGTTGATATAAGTGTTGGGTAACTCCACGTCTTTGGGAGTATGAGACGGACAGCTAAGACAACTTCAACTGAACTTTGGATTTTCTACCTGGAGCTGCTGGAGGAACAAACCCAGCAATTCGACATCTGATGCCTTCGATTTTCTTGCCGTTCTCAAACTTGGTTGACTGGTAAGACATCACTTCTCCCTTGATCGTCATCTCTGACAATTGGATACGTACTTTGGCTAATGACATACCAACCGCTTCAGCGATCTCAGCATCGAGTCGCTCACCGTGGGTTTTCAGGTACTGGAGGATTTCATTCATGGGGTTTGCAATAGAACCGGCCTGCTATGACCGGTCCTGTATCGTGCTTACTTGCCGCCGTTCACCGTTGCTTTAAGCGTTGCACCAGCCTTGAATGCTGGAGCTTTGGAAGCCTTGATCTTGAGTTCAGCACCAGTGGCTGGATTACGGCCAATGCGTGCTGCGCGTTTGCGCACTTCGAACGTACCGAAGCCAACCAAGGCGACATTGTCACCTTTCTTTAGAGTGGCAGTGACGATTTCAATCAGCGCGGCGATGCTACGGTCAGCATCAGCCTTACTGCTACCAGTCTTGTCTGCCAATGCGTTGATCAGTTCTTTGCGATTCATGTGTATTGATTTCCTAATTGTTGTGGCAGAAGTGCCGACGCGGATTGTTGTGGATATTTGGCCTGCATGCAAGGGGTTGTTGACCGCGCCCAAGGTTTGATGAGCGAGGCCTAGCAGCACACTACACCATTTCAAAGCGATACTGTGATTTTGAGACTGAATGAATTTGGTATTGTGGGCAATTAACTGATTTCTGGAAGCCAATTTAGCAGATCAAAATTTGGATGTCTCCTCTTTGCAGATGGTCAACGCGATTGCAATGAGCGACTGCACTTCGGTGCCAATGCGGACGCTGACGATTTACCGAAAAAATTGTTGGTGTAGTGTGCTGGAAGGTCTGCTTTCAAAATTCTCGTTCGATCAATTTTAACTTTCTCGCTCATTTAGGATTCCCGATACGTATACTCAACGTTGAAGGTGAACCGTCTAGCCCATAAGGTCGACATTGTGAAAAGCAGACGCCTTCTGGCCTAGCTATTTAGAAATGAGCACTTCATTTATCAGAATTACGAGCTCGATATCTGTGTAGTTTGACATGTCGCCTCGGAGCACCGTATCGAACAGTGCGTAAACAAAAACTTGTCGAGGGAGGCGCCTATGATGACTGCCATGAGAGTCACTCGAAATAGATTCCCTGTTTGTGATGCATCCATCTGATGCTTTGCCGGACGCTAAATATCCTGTCCGACAGCTTGCCGAAGGAATATTTTCGGCAACCTATTACCTGTCAGTTAACTGCTCCAGAATGGAATGAACTTCTTTCTTGCCCATCCCTCGCAGCAAGACGATTCTAACCATTTGCTGTTCACGAGGAGTGGTATTTCCAGCCTCCCAGTTATAAATCGTTGGCGCTGAAACCCCAAGTAGAGTCCCAATTGCCCCGGCAGACAATCCCAAACGCTTTCTAAGCGTACAAAATCCTTTAGCAGTGAATCGTGCTTTGGTCGTTGCTTCCGCCTCAGCCTTCACCTCGACATTCTGAGAAAGTGACTTTCCCAGTCGGGATATCTGTTGCTCTAGCGATACAGTCTGACGCATCAGAGCCGCGATCTCAGATCGGAATTGAGCAGATGCTTTTCTAAGTTTTTCGGTTTCGATTCGTGTTTCTTTGCGGGACAATCGGGTAATTTCTTCTTTCAGTGCTGATGCTATGTTTGACACCCTATCCTCCTACGGAAATGTACATATATTTATCGGGCAACTCTATGGCTGCTCGGCTCAATTTGCAACTTCTTTCATGCAAGGGTTGATATGAGAATCCTATCACGCTTGGCTTATTCAAGAGGAGCACAGCTTTCTAGTTTCACTTAGATGTACTGCTGCTCGCTAAAATTCAAAACATAAACGGAGAAGATATGGGCCCCAGTCTCGGAATGTTGCTGGCCTTAGCTATTGTCGTGCTGGGTGGCCTTTTAATGGCAGGAATTGTGGTATTGCTGCGTAATCGTGACAGCGTCAAGACTGCAAAGACTGAATCATCTGCCTACAAATCGGTAGAACCAAAGAAGTAATGTATTTTTTAATTTGTTTCTTTCCAGCTTCCACCCAGTGCCTTCAGCAGACTCACCGCCGATTGAAATTGGCCCCCGCGTATCTGGGACTGGATGCGCAAGGCAGACAACTGGTTTTGCTGAACCGTGGCAAGGGTCAGGGCATTGTCCAGCCCTTCCTTGTAGCGCAACAGGGTGATCTCATAGGCCTTGTTCTCGTCACGCACGGCTTCGTCCTGCTTTTGCCTGGCTGACTCCAGGCCTTGCAGGTTGCCCAGCGCATCCTGGGTTTCCTGTATTGCGACCAGTACGGCTTGCCGGTAATTGGACACTGCAGCGACGTAGCCCGCCTGCGCAAAATCGACCCCTGCGCCGATTCTTCCGCCGTCGAACAGGGTCTGGCTGGCCTGTACGCCGACGGACCACACCAATGAAGGTGCCGAAACCAGATTGGACAGGGTGTTCGACTCGTAGCCTCCAAGTGCCGGCGCCAAGATCAACGTTGGAAAATAGGCCGCCTTGGCCACGCCGATCTGGGCATTGGCCGCCGCCATCGCGCGTTCTGCCGAGGCGATATCGGGCCGCCGCTCAAGCAGGTTTGCCGGCAGCCCGACGGGGATCGCCGGGGTCAGGGCCGGAAGCGCGCCTGCAGCGATGTTGAAGCTCGCGGCCGGAACACCCGTCAGTGTCGCCAGCGTGTCTTCAGTCTGTTTGCGCTGATTCTTCAGCAATTCGAGTTGTGCATTGCTCGACGAGACCAACGCGTTCTGGAAAGCCACATCGTTCTCCGCAGCCGCACCGAAATCGTGACGTATGCGGGTCAAATCGAGCACCTTTTCCTGCAATGCTATCGAGCCGGAGACGAGACCGATCTCTTCGTCGAGCTGGCGCACTTGAAAATAGGCCGATGCGACCTGGGCGGTCAGCACCAGGCGCACGTTTTCCTGGTCGGCAGCCGCTTGTTCGGCGCTGGCTCGGGCACTCTCGATATCCCTGCGCACCCGCCCCAGCCAGTCGATCTCGTAACTGACGGTGACGTTCGGCCTGAAGTCGTTCTGTATCGTACTGGTGTTGGGTATGTTGTAAGCTGCCAGTGGCCGGTTTGCCGACGTTCGGGTGCGTGAAGCGTCCGCATTCAGTGCGACCGTCGGGAACATGGCGGCGGCATGTGCATTGCTTTGTGCAAGCGCCTGGTCGAGGCGCGCCACCGACGCTTTCAGGCTCGGATTGTCCCTGAGGCAATTGCTTTCAAGTTCGTCGAGCCGCGTGTCGCCGAAGGTCTTCCACCATTCCTTCTTGGGAGCGGCGTCGGCAGGGTTGGCAGGCTGCCACTCAGTCCCGGTCTTCCAGCCGGCGGGCATGTCGGTTATCGCCGGGCGCTTGTAGTCGGGGCCGATAGACGCACAAGCCGCACACAGCAGCGGCAGACTGGCGAGCAGCATGAGGAGGCGCATGGCGATCAACTTCCTTTGGCGGTTTCGGCGGCGATCGCCACCGACTGTCCGTCGCCGATCGAGTCGGGAGGGTTCATGATCACCTTGTCGTCTGGCTTCACACCTGCCTTGATCTCGACGTCGTGGCCGTAGTCGGTACCCAGGATCACGGCCTGCAACCTGACCTTGCCGTCCGGCTGAACGACCGCGACCCGCGTACCCGCAGAGTTGAACAACAAGGCATTGGTCGGCAGGATCAATCCTCCGTTCGATTTCAGCGTGAGCGCGACGTCCACATACGTACCGGGCAAGAGGCTGTGGTCGGAGTTCGGCACCTGTATTTCGACCTGCAAGGTCCGCGTCGCAGGATCGATCGCGCCCGCGGTTCGCACGATCCGTCCCTTGACCGGCCTGTCGGCAGCTTCCTGCCGGAGAATATCCACGCTGTCGCCGACGCGTATCCTGTCGGCCCGGTATTGGGGGACATAGACATAGAGACGCAGCCTGTCGATCTGCGCGACAGCGAACATCGTCTGCCCCTTGCCGCCGTTACCGGCATTCATCAGGTCTCCGTTGTCGATTTCGCGCTTCGTCACGATGCCATCGAAAGGGGCGAGCACGTTGCTGAAGCTCTGCTGGTCGCGCAGACGTTTGAGCACGGCCTCGGTCTGTTGGTATGCGGCGGTCTTTTCGTCATATTCCTGCTGCGAGACCGCATCGTGTTCGCGCAACTTGCCCCACCGCTCGTAAGCGATCTTTGCAAGTTCGAAATTCGCCTTTGCCTCATCGACCTGCTTGTTGATGTCGGGGATGTCGAGTGTCGCCAGCAAGTCACCTTTTTTCACCGACTGGCCGATGTCCTTGAACCATTGCCTGACATATCCGCTGGTGCGCGCATAGATCTGCGCCTCGTAGATCCCCTGCAAGGCACTGGGCAAGGTCAGCTTCGGTTCATAGCCACCGGCGCTCGGTTGAACGACGTGCACCTGGAGGACGGCATTTTCAGCCGCCCGCGTTGCCATCAGCTCTGCGTTCGCACGGCGCACGAGCAACGCCCAGCCGAGACCCAGCAACAGCAGAACGACAATGGCCACAGTCACCCACCGGGCGGTGCGGACGACCTGATGCCGGCTGCTCTCCTGTGCAGCTCCGTACAGATGGAATTCCGGCAAACCCTGATGAGAATGTCGCTGATCGGTCATGATGTGTGTCCTATGCAGAAGCGGGTGTGGTGGTGGGCGCGCCGTCGTCCCGATTGCGGGCATTTCGCGCGGCGAGCCATTGGTGGAAAGAGGCAAAGACGGCAGGAACGAAGAGCAGCGTCGAAACAGTCGCAAACAGCAAGCCCCCTATCACGGCGCGGCCGAGCGGCGCATTCTGCTCGGAGCCCTCGCCGATGCCGATCGCCATCGGGATCATGCCGAGTATCATCGCCAGGGCCGTCATCAAGACCGGGCGCAGCCGCGTGGCGCCGGCCTCAAGGGCTGCCGAGAGCGGCGGCAACCCGGCATCCAGCCGCTGCCGGGCGAACGCAATGACAAGTATGCTGTTGGCGGTCGCCACACCCATCGTCATGATCGCGCCTGTCAGCGCCGGCACGCTCAGATCCGTTCCGGTCAATATCAGCATCCAGGCGATGCCAGCCAGGGCAGCCGGAAGCGCGGAAATGATGATCAACGGATCGATCCAGGACTGGAAGTTGACCACGATGAGCAGATAGACCAGGACGATGGCGCCGATGATCCCCAAACCCAGGCCGATGTAGGAAGACTGCATGGTCTGCACCTGCCCGCGCATCGCGATGCGGCTGCCCTTCGGCAAGCCCGGTTTGGCTTCGTCAATGAGCGCCTGGATTTCCCTGGCCGTAGAACCGAGATCGCGACCGCGCACATTCGCGTAGATGTCTACCGACGTCAGGATGTTATTGTGTGTCACGATGCTCGGCTCCTTGTACGGCGAGACCTTCACCAGATTGCTGAGCACCTGCGGCGCCGTATCCTTTGCGCCGGGGATATTGACCGGCAGATGCATCAGGTCGTCGAGGGAGCTGATCCTGTACTGCGGCGCCTGCACCTGGATGTTGTAGACGATGCCGTTGGCCGGATTGAGGAAAAAGGCCGGTTGCGTCTGCTGGCTTCCCGAAAGCGGCAGAAGGATATTCTGGGCCACGTCGGCGGGACTGATGCCGATGCTCTGCAAGCGGGGACGATCCATCTCCAGCGCGATCCCCGGCTCATCCAGCCGCTGATGGACATGCACGTCGACGGCCCCATTGACGGCCTTGATCCGGTTCATGAGTTTTCCGGCGAAGGCGGTGTTCTCGGCGACGTTGTTGCCGTATATCTGCACGTCAATTGCCGCGGGAATGCCAAAGTTGAGGATCTGGGCCACGATATCGGCCGGCTGGAAAAAGAACTCGACACCCGGGAAGCGTTTGCCCAACTCTGCCGGGATCTTGTCGATGTATTCCCGCGTCGGCCGGTGGTCGGGGTTGAGCGAGATCAGGATGTCGGCATCCAGCGTGCCGATGGTGCCCGAGTTGCTGTATGAAAGATTGATGCCGCTGTAGGGCAAACCGATATTGTCTATGATCGACGCCAGTTCCGTTGCGGGGATTATCTCGCGCAACGCACTGTCGACGGCGTCGGAGATCAGTGCGGTGTTCTCTATCCTGGTTCCGGTCGGTACCCGCATATGCAGCTTGATCTGGCCGGTATCCACCGTGGGGAAAAGATCGCGCCCAAGCATCAGGTAGAGTCCGCAGGACAAGAGGCAAAACCCGAGAAACCCCGCGATAAAACTGCGACGGTGCGTCAGCAGGTGGCTGAGCAGAAGCACGTAGACGTTGCGCAACTTTTCGAAACGCCGGTTGAACGATTCATGCACGCTGAACACCCACTTTGCGATCCTGCCGGTGCGCTTCTGGTGTCCCATCAACAGCAGGGCCAGGGTCGGCACCAACGTGCGAGACAGCACGTAGGACGCCAGCATCGCGAACACCACGGCTTCGGCCAGCGGCACGAACAGATAGCGTGCCACACCTTCCAGAAAGAACATGGGCACAAACACGATACAGATGCACAAGGTCGAGACAAAGGCGGGGATGGCGATTTCGCCTGCACCGTCGAGAATCGCCGTATAAAGGTCCGAGCCCATATGCAGATGACGCTCGATATTCTCGATCGTCACCGTCGCGTCGTCCACGAGAATACCGACCGCCAGGGCCAGGCCGCCCAGCGTCATGATATTGATGGTCTCGCCTACCGCATGCAGCAATATGATCGAAGTGAATATCGACAACGGGATCGAAATGGCAATGATCGAGGTCGTGCGCAAATTGCCCAGGAACAGCAGCAACATCAAGGCCGTCAGTCCCGCTGCGACGAGCGCTTCATGAGTCACCCCCTTGATCGCCGTCTTGACGAATACCGACTGGTCCGCCAGCAACGCCACGTCGACGCTCTTGGGCAGCAGGGGCAACAACGTGGGCAACCTGGCTTTGAGGTCATTGACCACGTCGATGGTCGAGGCTCCGCCATTCTTGTAGATGGACAAGAGCAGGCCGCGCTGGCCGTTCTGTTTGACGATATTCGTTTGCGGGGAGAATCCATCGCGGACATGGGCGACCTCCCGCAGGAAAGTCGTTGCACCCGCTGTGGTCTTCACGGGCATGTTGTTCAGCCCTTCGATCGTCGTCGGCGAACTGTTCAGACTGACGTTATATTCCGTCTCTTCTATTTTGGCGGTGCCGGTAGGCAGAATCAGGTTCTGGCTGTTGACCGCATTGATCACGTCCGCCGACGTCAGGCCTTTTGCCAGGAGGGCCTGCATATCGAGATCCACGGACACCAGACGCATTTTGCCGCCGTAGGGCCAGGGAACGGCAACACCCGGGATCGTAACCAGCTGGGGCCTCAGCGTATTGGTGGCCAGGTCGAACAACCCCTGTTCGGGCACATCCCTGCTCGACATCCCGATCTGGATCACGGGAACACTCGACGCGGTGTATTTGATGATCAGCGGAGGCATCATTCCCGGCGGCATCTGGCGCAACACGGTCTGGGAGACGGCTACGGTCTGGGCAATGGCGGTCTGGATGTTGACGTTCGGCTGAAAGAATATCTTGACCACCGCGATGCCGTTCAAGGATTGCGATTCGACGTGCTCGATGTCGTTGACCGTCGTCGTCAGGATGCGCTCGTGCACCGAAGTGATGCGGTCTGCCATCTGCTTTGGCGCCATTCCGCTGTAGTTCCAGATCACACTGATAACGGGAATGTCAATTTCCGGCAATACATCCACTGGCGTGCGCAGAATCGCAAGAGGAGTGGCGAGCAGGATGATGATCGCCAGCACGATGAAGGTATAGGGCCTTCGTAAAGCTAATTCAACTATCCACATCGGGGAAATTTACCTTATTTGGTTATCCTGAATTTCACCGGCGTTTTACCCACGGAAGACAAGCCCTGCGGCTCGCCCGGCGTTGCCTCCGTGACACATGACGATTACGGAACAGCCAGCTGGACTGAGACAGTCCATAGGGACAGGTTCGCATTCTTAGAAATCTTGCCTATGCTTACCCGAAGTGCAAGTAAATCCTCTTGGCCAGGCATTCCCGCAATTTCTTCAGGCATCCAATTGGATGGGCCAATGCTTTGATGTTGCCACCAATAACAGGGGTGACTTTTGACCATGTGGCTATTAAGTCCTTTTGTTGCTCAATAAATAAAAAAACAACAAAGTCTAAAGTAATTCCAATACAGGTAAACAACCCTGTTGGGTGAATAAGCTTTTAGTCCTCAAATATATTTTAACGATTAACTATGTCATCTGGAGTATGAATTTGTAACAACCTTGTTGGATATCCGTAACAAAATCTGTGCAACTCCCTATGCCATAATTTTGACACCGGATCACCGTTGATATTTCAAGTTCTATCCTGAGGAGGTTGCTTTTATTACTCCTTTTCGGCCGGACTCTGCCTGTTTACTTCACTTCCAGCCGTTAACCGAGCTGTAGCTCGCGCAATATCTTTCTTGCTTGGCTGGCGTTTCTCTGGATTTACGTTTAATGTAAATCCACGTTGGTTGGCAAAACACATTACCAGCCTTTCGCGGTCTGTGTGTCTGCGACATATCTAGCGTAATAACAATATGCCGTTCGTACTAGGCTTGAACTAGTACGAACGGCATATTGCCGAGTTTCTAGTGACATATCGATAATTCCTTCATTGCTGCCATTTCCGCAAACGCAAAGGAGTTCACATGACAATTGAAGCCCGTGCTTATGCAAATTGCGACGAAGTGACTATCGTCTGGCGTTGCGATGCCCCCATCAAGAGCTGCCTTGGCTTTGCGCTGCATCGCCAAACGCGAGATAGAGATGGCAAAATCTACGACACTGCAGTTGAAACGTGGGTCGGATTTTCCAATGACCCAAATGCTCAATCGGGAACGCATAAACCCAGCACGACTTGGCCAATTCAGCGTTACGTCTGGAGCGACTATTTCGTGCAAGGAGTCAAGGTTCGCTATCAAGTTGTGTCGATGCTGGGTACACCTAATGCGCTAGTGCCAGATCCGAATGTGAGTAACTGGACAGATTGGGTGTCAATGGACACCGGAAAGACGCCTGGATTCAATGCATGGTTTAACCGAGGCATGATTGCATCGCAATGGGTCGCTCGTGCACTTGAAGCCGATGGCGGCGGCCCACAGGCCGCCCTAGCGCAAGATATCAAGAAGGTGAACAATTCGTTGCGAAATGAACTTGGTGGCACATTGCTCACGGCGATGTGCGACCTATTCACAAAAGCAAATAGCAACAGCTTTACCATTTATGCGGCACTGTATGAGCTAAACGATCCGCAGTTAATCGACTTACTAAAGTCGTTTGGTTCCCGCTGCAATCTGATATTAGGCTCGGGAGCATACAAGACAGGAGTAAAGGACGAGAATGCGTTGGTGCGCGCAGATCTAAAGGCATCCAAGACTATTAACGTTTTCGATCGACTGGTTGGCAGCCCTCATTTCGCCCACAACAAGTTCGTAGTCATCTGTGATAAAGACGGCAAGCCAATTAGTCTCTGGACCGGCAGTACCAACTGGACTGTTACGGGTCTATGCACTCAGGTCAACAACGGTATTCTGGTTGAGGATACGGGGATTGCCCAGATCTATTTCGAACGTTGGAATCAAATAAAGGCAGCAGGCAGTAGTTATCCAGCTGAACTTGCCGATGCAGGTTCCACACCAGGGCGTAGTCAGGTGGGTAGCACCCAGCTGACGGTATGGAACGCACCCGTGAACAATCTCGTGGATTTGGACAGTGCAAGAAAGCTTATTCAAGGTGCTAGCCAAGGGGTCTTGTTCTTGATGTTTAACCCCGGTCCGCACGGTACATTGCTCAATGATATTTTGGCGTTGAACCAACAGGATTTGTTTGTGCACGGAGTCGTCAACCGGGATCCCGGCGGATCAAAAGCGCCGATACTGACGCTGCACGACCGCGGTACGCCCATTGATGCAGATCCCGAAGTCGCAATACCCGATCAGATAAAAGGCATCATGAATAAATGGTTCGGCGATGAGTACCGAGGCAATATGGTCATGGTTCACAGCAAAGTGATCGTGATCGATCCTTTCGGCCCTCATCCCGTCGTGATGACAGGTTCACACAACCTGGGACCCAAGGCAAGCTCCAAAAACGACGATAATCTACTGATTATCGAAAACGCATCAGGTCTTGCTGCTGAATACGCAGTACACATTTTGGGAGTCTACGGCCACTACAAATTCCGCCATAACCAAAAGCTAGCGCAGTCCGGTACGGCGGCCCAAAAGCAGCAGTCGACAAAATGGGCAGGGTTGGATGTCAGCGATGGTTGGCAACAATCCTACTTTGAGAGCTCCAAACTTCGAGAAATCAACTTCTGGTTTGGTGAAACTGCGCCAACTACTGTGTCTGTGTAATGGAAAGCTTCTTTAACCACGAGAAGAACGAGCGAACACGTCCATCAACGTTAAGCCCCCAGAGAAGATGTGAGACGGACGTCTTTAAGTCGTGGCAGAAATGAGGGCAGGTTATCCTGCTAGTTGGCACCTATTTTGTAACTTATTGTTTCTTTATATTAATAGCGTGACTCGTACTCACTTTGTACCGTTTTGTGAGGTTTTACCTCTCAAGTTACCGAAAGGTCACCATGATTTTTTTGGAAGCCTATTTTTTTCTGCTCCACCGGAACTATTTAAGCATTTGCTTATCTATGTGTCAGGTAGCGCAAGCTCCTTCACGTTTACCCTCCCTGAGCGTGAAGTCTTAACTCTCCCCTTTGTTAAGACACTTGCCCCTGTTCCATTAGGTTCAGGGGCATTTTTTTAGTATGTAGGCCAAGAGTGGCCATGCAATCCATTAATTATGAATTATCAATGATGCTGAATTCGAACGTTTTTCCTGTACCTGTGCAAGTCCTTAACTACCCTGAAGTTGGCTGAAAGGCGGGTTCTATGAGTACCTTGAAAATCACGCTTGCGCAGATCAACCCAACCATCGGCGACATCCAAGGCAACATCGACCTGATGCGCCGGGCCGCATTGAAAGCGCAAGACGAAAAATCGCAGATGGTGGTTTTCCCCGAGCTTTCCTTGACTGGCTATTCGCCTGGAGATCTCCTTGATGAACCAGAATTCATCAGTCGCACCGAGGCGGGCTTGGCCGATCTGATCGATGCGACTGTGGAAACTCCCGGCCTGCACTGGGTGATGGGAGCGCCTAGCCGCCGGACCGGACCGGGCAAGCACTTGGAAAACTGCCTGTTGGTGCTGGCGGACGGCAAGGTAGTGATGAAATACGCCAAACAGCTGTTGCCGACTTACAACGTCTTTGACGAGCATCGCTACTTTGAACCGGGGCCGGATGTCGCC
>DAIDAG010000035.1 GCA_027310725.1 Sideroxydans sp.
GGTGCCGATAGGCACGGGCGAATTGCGGATGATCCATTCGCGCGTCTCGTGGATGTTCTTGCCGGTGGAGAGGTCCATCACCGTGTCGCCGCCCCAGCGGATGGCCCAGGTCATCTTCTCGACTTCTTCCTGGATGCTGGAACCGAGCGCGGAATTGCCGATGTTGGCGTTGATCTTCACCAGGAAATTGCGGCCGATGATCATCGGCTCGATCTCGGGGTGGTTGATGTTGGCGGTGATGACGGCGCGTCCGACGGCAACTTCGCTGCGCACGAATTCGGGCGTGATCTGCTTGGGCATCGCTGCACCGAAGTTCTCGCCGGGGTGCTGTTTCAGCAGCATCTCGGAAAGGCCTTCGCGCTTCTGGTTCTCGCGGATCGCGATGAATTCCATCTCGGGCGTGATGATGCCTTTGCGCGCATAGTGCATCTGCGTGACGTTCATGCCTGCCTTGGCCCTGCGCGGGGTGTGTTGGAGGTTGAAGCGCATGTCGGCCAGGGTCGGGTCGTTCAGGCGCTGGCGGCCGTATTCGGAGGTCAGGCAAGGCAGCGCTTCGGTGTCGTTGCGCTCTTCGATCCACTTTGCGCGCATCTCGGACAGGCCTGAGCGGATATCGATCTTTACCGACGGGTCGGTGTAGGGGCCGGAGCAGTCATATACATGGATGGGGGGGTTATGCTCGACGCCGTTGTTCAGGTGGGTGTCGGTCAGCGTGATTTCGCGCATCGGTACGCGGACATCGGGTCTGCTGCCTTCGACATAGATTTTGCGCGAATTGGGTAACGGCTTGACGGCGGCCTCATCAACGTGGGCTGCGGCGGCTAGAAATTGGGGATTGGCGTTCATGCGATGCTCCGGATTAACTGGGAAGCATCGGCGGATGCTTCCCTACGACGGCATTACCCGTACAGGTTCAAAGGGTGTTTCTCACTTCAAAATGAAGACCCCTAGCGAGCCAGCAAGGTACTGGAAACGCAAGCTAAAGGCAAGCCTATAAAGCGTTGAGCGGGCGGGGTACGCTTGCTATACTGTGTCGTGACATATAACTACGCAGCAAGGGGACAGGAATGAACAATACGGAACTCGCTCGCTTCAATATGGTGGAACAGCAAATACGGCCCTGGGACGTGTTGGATGCGAACGTGCTCGACCTGCTCAAGAAAATCAAGCGCGAACATTTTGTGCCGGTTGATAAGCAGCCGCTGGCCTTTATGGATGTGGAAATCCCGCTCGGGCATGGCGTGAAGATGTGGATGCCCAGAGTGGAAGCGCGTGCATTGCAGGCGCTCAGACTGAAAGCGAGCGACCGCGTGCTGGAAGTAGGCACGGGCAGCGGTTACCTGACGGCACTGATGTCGCGCATGGCTCAGCATGTCACCAGCGTGGAGCTGGTCCAGGAACTGAGTGCCCGCGCGGCGCGCACCTTGGCTGCACATCATTACGATAACGTGACGCTGGAAGTTGGGGATGCCTCCAGAGGCTGGGGCAACGAGAAGTATGATGCCATTGTGTTGACGGGTTCCGTGCCGCTGCCGCCGGAATCTTTCTACCAAATGCTGAATACAGGCGGACGACTGTTTGCAATAGTGGGCGATGCACCGGCGATGCATGCAACGCTGATAACCTGTGTAGCTCCGGGCGTGTTCGAGACGAGCGTCCTGTTCGAAACCAGCGTAGCACCGTTGGCAAACGCTCCGCAACCGCAACGTTTCACGTTCTGATCGCTTCCCGGCATGGTCGAGAGTATTCATGCCAGCTTGAATTGTGCAGTCGCAGCAGGTAATATTAGCAAATTCTAATATTTGGAACGGGCGATGAAATTCTCGAAAATTGCATTAAGCGTTGCGCTGGCCATGGCCGTGAGTCCAATGGCTGGTGCAGCGGATCTGCTGGATTTCTATCATCAGGCGCAAAATCAGGATGCGGTGTTCGCGTCGGCGCGTGCGACAAGACAGGCCGGGCAGGAGAAACTGACGCAAGGCCGCTCGCAATTGTTGCCCAGCGTCAATCTCAACGCGAACAGCACGTACAACAACGTCAATACCCAATATACGGGCGCCTCGGCAGCACTGTTTCCATTCCCTTCCGGTGATCAGCGCTTCAACAACCACGGCTACGGCGTAACGCTGGTGCAGCCCCTGTTTCGCGAACAGAACTGGGCGTCTTACTCCGAATCCGAGTTGCAGGTGATGCAGACCGAGGCACAATACAAACTTGCCGAACAGAGCCTGATACTGCGTGTGGCGCAGACGTATTTCGACGTGCTGATCGCGCAGGACACCGTGCAGCTGTCTGCAGCGCAAAAGACCGCCATTTCTGAACAGCTCGAGCAGGCCAAACGGAATTTCGAGGTCGGCACGGCCACCATCACCGATACCCATGAAGCACAGGCGCGCTATGACCTGATCGTTGCGCAAGAGATCGCGGCTCAGAGCGACCTGGAAGTGAAGAGACGCACCTTGCAGCAGCTGATCAATGCGGTTCCCCAGGAGTTGGCGCCCTTGGGCAAATCGTTCCAGATGGAACAGCCGCAACCGGCCGATCTGAATAAATGGGTTGAGGGCGCCCAGCAACACAATTACCAGATCGCCAGCGCGCAAGCGGCGGCAGAAATGGCCGAAAAGGAAGTGGATCGCAACCGTGGCGGGCATCTGCCGACGGTAGATCTGGTGGCGAACTATTCAAAGAACTCGGCAAACGGCAGTATCTACGGCATCGGCAGCGATACCACTGCAACCACAGTGGGCGTGCAAATGAATATGCCACTCTTCCAAGGCGGCGCAATCCAGTCCAAGTGGCGCGAGGCTGAGGCCAACCGCGAACGCGCCAGGCAGGATCTGGAAAACACCCGCCGTACTGTCGAGCTGCAAACCCGGCAGGCGTACTTGGGCGTGGTCAGCGGCATAGCACAGGTGCAGGCGTTGCAGCAGGCGTTGAAGTCGAGCGAAAGTCTGCTGGATGCAAGCAAACTGGGACACGATGTCGGCGTACGCACCAATCTGGATGTCCTGAATGCCCAGCAGCAACTCTTCTCGACGCGCCGCGATCTGTACCAGGCAGAATACAACTATCTGGTCAGCCAGCTAAATCTGAAAGCAGCAGTAGGCGAGTTAAGCGAAGAAGATTTGAGCAAGGTCAACCAGGCGTTGCACTAGAATCAGTCAACTGACTATTGCCGCAGGGCTGCCATGTCAGTCGGCTCATATATCTCCCGCACACACTCCGCAAGGCTGTCGCGCCATTCCGGCAATACGATCCCGAAGGCAGCGTGAATCTTGCCGTTGGACAGGACCGAATTGGCTGGCCGCTTTGCGGGGACGGGATATTCCTGAGTAGCGATGGGCCGGATATCGAGTAGTTTCGCTGCGAGTGCGGGGTCAAATTTGCGAGCCAAACGCACGATCTCTTCCGCATATTGATGCCAATTGGTGCGTCCTGCCGCAGTGAGATGATAAAGCCCGCTCAAATCACCATCCCAATTTTTACTCTCCCAGCAGGACAGTGCCAAAACCGTGGCTTGCGCGAGATTCCTTGCCCAGGTCGGTGCGCCGAACTGATCGGCGACGATACGAAGCTCGTTGCGCTCTTTCGCCAGTCGCAATATCGTCTTCACAAAATTCCCGCCATGCACTCCATACACCCAGCTGGTACGCAATATGAGGTGTTTGCAGCCTGAAGCGACGATCGCCTGCTCTCCGGCCAATTTTGTTCGCCCATAGACACTTTGCGGGTTGGGCGTATCGTCCTCGGTATAAGGCGCAGCCTTGCTTCCATCGAATACATAGTCGGTGGAGTAATGGACCAGTAACGCACCGAGACGAAGTGACTCTTCGGCCAATATTCCGGGCGCAATGCCGTTTACCGCCATTGCCTGCACGGAATCACTTTCAGCTTTATCGACAGCGGTATAAGCAGCGGGGTTGATGATAATGTCGGGCGCAATGCTGCGAATCGTGTGCCGGATCGCATCCGGATCGGCCAGATCCAATTCCTTTGAATCCGTGGCAACGACCTGACCGAAAGTAGCCAGATAACGCTGCAATTCCCAACCGACCTGTCCGTTCTTGCCAGTCAGCAGAATTTTTTTCATGCAAAAGTCTCTGCGTCGCGGAAGCGCTTGCCGGCCTGATCCTTGGCGGAAAGAAGCGGGGTAGCGCCATCCAGCTGCCAGTCGATGGCGAGATCGGCATCGTTCCAGACGATGCATCGTTCATGCTCGGGCGCCCAATAATCGGTGGTTTTGTACAGGAATTCGGCGGAATCGCTCAGTACCACAAACCCGTGTGCGAATCCCTTCGGTATCCACAGCATTTTCTTGTTTTCGGCAGACAGGTTCACGCCGACCCATTTTCCGAAGGTGGCCGAACTCTTGCGAACATCGACAGCGATATCCAGCACCTCGCCCGCGATGACGCGCACCAGCTTGCCTTGCGGCTGACGTATCTGGTAATGCAGACCGCGCAATACATTGCGGGCAGATTTTGAATGATTGTCCTGAACAAAGGCGTCAGCTACGCCAGTCAATTCAGTGAACCGGCGCTGGTTGAAACTCTCGTAGAAGAATCCCCGGTCGTCGCCGAATACTTTGGGTTCAATGATGAGCAGATCGGGAATAGCGGTAGGGGCGACTTGCATCAGCGCCTCTCTTCGACCAGCAGGCGTTGCAGATATTGCCCGTAGCCATTTTTGGACAACGGAGCGATCAGCTTTTGCAGTTGCACAGCGTCGATATAGCCCTTGCGATAGGCGATTTCTTCAGGGCATGCGATCTTCAGGCCCTGGCGCTTTTCCAGCGTCTGGATGAACATGGAGGCTTCCAGCAGCGATTCGTGCGTGCCGGTGTCCAGCCATGCATAACCGCGCCCCATCACTTGGACTTCGAGCTTGCCGCGATCCAGGTAGATCTGGTTCACGGTGGTGATCTCAAGCTCACCGCGGGCAGAAGGTTTGATGGATTTCGCGATCTGTACCACATCGTTATCGTAGAAATACAACCCCGTCACGGCGTAATTCGATTTGGGTTTGAGGGGCTTTTCCTCGATACTGAGCGCGCGGCCGGATGCATCGAAATCGACAACGCCGTAACGTTCCGGGTCGAGCACGTGGTAGGCAAACACGGTGCCGCCTTCGGTCTTGC
Source organism: Sideroxydans sp. (assembly GCA_027310725.1). Lineage (GTDB taxonomy): Bacteria > Pseudomonadota > Gammaproteobacteria > Burkholderiales > Gallionellaceae > Sideroxyarcus. Next base: position 5,138 of record DAIDAG010000035.1, read on the forward strand.
TGGCTGCCGGAGTCAGCAAGGTATCAAAGGCATGACCATAAAAAATATTGTCGCCCAGCACCAGCGAACAAGCATCCTTGCCGATGAAAGATTCGCCAATGATGAAAGCTTGGGCCAGGCCATCCGGAGATGGCTGCACCGCGTAAGAAATGCTCATGCCCCATTGCGAGCCGTCACCCAGCAACTGCTCAAAACGCGGGGTATCCTGGGGCGTCGAGATGACCAGAACATCGCGTATGCCTGCGAGCATCAGCGTCGTGAGCGGATGATAGATCATCGGCTTGTCATAGACCGGCAGAAGCTGTTTGGAAATCGTTTGCGTTACCGGATAAAGCCTAGTGCCGGAACCTCCGGCGAGGATGATGCCTTTCATGCCGCACTCCTGTCTGCGTAATTCTTCTGTACCCATTTCTGGTATTCGCCGCTGGTTACGCCGCTGACCCAATCGGCGTTATGCAGATACCATTCAACGGTCTTGCGTAGCCCGCTCTCGAAAGTCTCCCGGGGTTTCCATCCCAGGTCCTGCGAAATCTTGGTGGCATCGATCGCATAACGCTTGTCGTGACCGGGGCGGTCGGCGACATAGGTGATGAGTTTGCTGTGCGGCGCACCTTGGGGGTGCAGTTCATCCAGGGTTTTGCAGATGGCTTGCACCACTTCCAGATTGGTCTTTTCGTTCCAGCCGCCGATGTTGTAGGTCTCGCCCAATTTGCCCTTCTCGAGCACCAGACGCAAAGCCCGCGCGTGGTCGTCCACATACAGCCAGTCGCGGATATTGTCGCCCTTGCCGTAAATGGGCAGCGGCTTCCCATTGACCGCGTTCAGGATCACAAGCGGGATCAGTTTTTCAGGAAAGTGGTAGGGACCGTAGTTGTTGGAACAGTTGGTGGTCACCACCGGAAAACCGTAAGTGTGATGCCAGGCACGCACCAGGTGATCGGAGGATGCCTTGCTGGCGGAATAAGGCGAGTTCGGTTCGTAGGCGGTTTCTTCAGTGAAGAAGCCGGTCTCACCCAGACTGCCATATACCTCATCCGTCGAAATATGGTGGAAACGAAAACCCGACTTACGCAGCGCATCCAGACCATTCCAGTAGTTGCGAGCGGACTCGAGCAGAATATAAGTGCCGACGATATTGGTCTGAATGAAATCTGCCGGACCGCTGATGGACCGGTCGACGTGGGATTCTGCGGCCAAATGCATTACGGCATCGGGCTGATGCTCGCGAAACACCCGCGCCATTTCCGCGGCATCGCAAATATCCACTTGCTCAAATCGGTAGCGCGGATTGTCCGACACGGTGGCCAGTGACTGCAGATTGCCCGCATAGGTCAGCTTGTCGACATTGACAACGCTGTAATCGGTATCGTTGATGAACTGCCGAACGACGGCAGAGCCAATGAATCCGGCACCGCCGGTAACTAGGATTTTTTTCATGGCGCTGATTTTACCTGACCGGAAACGATTTTGTTATACAGAGCATGATCAAGCGCTAAAGCAATATGTGCCATCGCATGTTTCGTTGCGCCTCGATTGTTGCTGACGAACTGTTTGCCGGCCTCTCCCATATTATTCAACTGGGTGGAGTCGCGCATCAGAATATCGAGCTGTTTCACGAGGTCAGCAGCATGGGCGACTCGAATCGCCGCGCCATTGGCAACGGCGAGTTCTGCAGCCTGCTCGAAATTGTAGGTATGCATCCCGATCAGCAGGGGCGTGCCGGCCGCGCAAGCTTCGATCAGGTTTTGCCCGCCAAAAGGGAGCAGGCTGCCGCCGATGAATGCGAGATCGCAAGAGGCGTAATAAGCGAACATCTCACCCATGCTGTCGCCCAGCACCACCTGCGTGTGCAGGGAAATGGTCTCATTTGAACTGCGGCGCTGCATGTGCAAACCATGCTTTTCAACCAGACTGGCGACTTCATCGAACCGTTGCGGATGCCGCGGCACGATCACGACCAGCAAGTGCTCGATCTGCTGTTTGCGCATAGCATCAAGTAATAGTTCCTCTTCACCTTCTCGAGTGCTGGCAAGGAGCAGGACAGGGCGCTTCCCGAACAGCGCACGGAAATGCCTGCCCAGTTCCAGCATCGCGGCGGGCGGCGTGATGTCGAATTTAAGATTGCCCATCACCGGCACTGCCCTGTTTGCGAGGCTGGCAAGCCGAGTGGCATCGTCCTCTGTCTGGGCCGAAATCAGAAACAGCTCATGCAAACTCATGCGGGCAAGTCTGGGAAAACGCGCATAACTGCGGGCGGATTTTTCCGACAGCCGTGCGTTGAGCAACAAAACTGGAATAGCCTCGGCATGGCAGGCATGGATAAGGTTGAACCAGATCTCGGTTTCCAGCAGCACACCGATGCGAGGCCGGAAATGACGCAGGAAGCGCTTTACGGCAAAAGGATAATCGTAGGGCAGATACACGCGAATCACGTCGTCGCCGAAGAGTTGCTCGCCAGCGGCGCGCCCGGTGGGAGTGGTGTGGCTGAGCAATATCTGGTGATCGGGATACCGTGCGCGCAAATTCTGGACCAGCGTGACCGCTGCCCGGGTTTCACCGACCGACACTGTGTGCAGCCATATGACAGGCTTGTCGCAACTTACATCGTATCGCCCGAAGCGTTCGTCGACATGCTCCAGATACTCCGGCTGCTTGCGCGAACGCCAATACAAATGAAAAAAGGCATAGGGCAATAAAAGCCAGAGCAAGGCGGTATAAGCGTACTTAGAGTCTATGAGCTTCTTCATGCGTGCTGCCCCAATACCTTATCCAGTTGTGACATGACATCGGCGACCGTTATCAGGGACATCGCCTCGGGATGATGCACCCTGGTGTTCCATGGAAGACGGTTGACGTCTTTCCCCAGATACCTGTTTACTGCCTCAGGATAACGGTCCACACAGTACCCAAGACGCTGGTACGGTCCGCTCAATTTTGGCGATACAACCGCATAAAGTCCTATGACGGGCGTGTTCATCGCTCTGGCGATGTGCACCGAGCCGGTATCCGGCGCGATCAGCACATCAGCGAGGCTCAGCAAGGCTGCGAGCTGCTTGGGCGTGGACTTGCCGCAAAGACCGATTGCGTGGCCGGGAGCGAGCTGTGCGAGGCGTTCGCATAATGCCAGTTCCGCCGCTGAACTTCCGCCGGAAAGAACCACACCGCATTTCCAGCGGGCAACAGCTTGTTTCACGATTTCCTCGTAGCGTTCCGGCAACCAGTTGCGTTCAGCCTTGCTTGAATGTGGATGAATTGCCACCCAGGGCTTGGGCAAATTCTTCAATTGTTCCTGTGCCCACTCAAGGTCCATTGAACCGACCGGCAAATTCCAGTCGGCCGAAGCTGGCTTACCAGTCAATGTTTCGACAAAGGACAAAAAACCGTCCACCAAGTGGGAGTCGGCGAAGGGAATGCGGCGATTGCAGAATAGCCACTGGCCTTCGCGGGCGCGAGTGCGGTCAAAGCCGATTTTGACGGGGGCATGCAAGGCCGGATAAAGCAGATTGACGCGCAAGTTCGCCTGCATCGCCAGAACCGCATCGAATTGGCGTTCGCGGAACGTGCGATAAAAGGCAAAGTAGTCCGCCAGAGCGCGCGGTTTCTCAAAGACCTCGAACTGCACGCCTTCCATGCCTTTTAGTAAAGAGTAAGTTAACGGACTGGTGATCCAAGTGATTCTTGCGGCCGGCAGGCACTGCCGCAATGCGCGCACCGCAGCTGACACCATGACCACATCGCCCAAAGCAGAAAAACGGACGATGGCGACACGCAAATCGGGTTTAAAAGGGTCAGTCACAGGGGGTAAGCGTATAGAAGACTTCGCCATTGTAACGAAACCAGCCGTCAGATAACTTGACACTATATATATGGCCTGCTGTAATGCGCGCCGTTCACCGATTGAACGCACTACCCATGCTAGACGAAACCACACATTACGGTCTGCTCAAGACCCTGGAAGAGAATCCCGGACTTTCGCAAAGAGATTTGGCGAAAAGGCTGGGCGTCAGCCTTGGCAAGATCAATTACTGCCTCAACGCCCTGGTAACGAAGGGCAGCGTCAAGATCAATAACTTCCGCAACAGCGACAACAAACTGGCCTATGCCTATCTGCTCACGCCGAGTGGTGTTGAACAAAAAGCGCGTATGACGGTGGAATTTCTGCAGGTCAAAGTACAGGAATATGAACGCCTGCGCGCGGAAATAGAAGAACTGAAGCGTGAGGCAGAGCAAAAGGGCCTGCTGGAGAATACACATGAGTAATCAGGTATATGCAGTTATTCTGGCAGGCGGCAGCGGAAGCCGGTTGTGGCCGTTATCCAGGCAACACTTGCCCAAGCAGTTCCTGGCGCTGGATGGGCAATTCTCATTGTTGAAGACCACGATCAATCGCCTGACGCCGACGATAGGGGAAAAGAATGTATTGATCGTCACCCAGGAGGCGCTGGCCAAGGGCGAGGCATATCATGCCTTGCTACCCTATCGATCGCTTTTCGAGCCGATCGGCCGTAACACTGCACCTGCCATCGCCATTGCCGCGGCGTATCTCGTGGCTGAAGAGAAAGATCCGGTCATGGTGGTGTTGCCAGCCGACCACGTCATCAAAGATGAAGCGGGCTTCCGCAAGCATCTGGACACAGCCATTCATGCTGCGCAAAGCGGCAAGCTGGTAACCTTTGGCATTCAGCCGACCCGGCCCGACACCGGCTTCGGCTATATCAAGGCGCATCAAGTCGATGATGCGCAGGTGCATCAGGTAGAACGTTTTACCGAAAAACCCAATCTGATTACTGCCCAGGCATTCCTGAAAGAAGGGGGCTATTACTGGAACTCCGGCATGTTCGTCTGGCGTGCGTCGGTGATCCTTGCTGAGATACAACGGTACTTGCCCGCGGTTTATCAGATCGTGCAAGCCATACTTGCCGAAACCCATGCCGGCACACCCTTCCAGAAATCGCTGGAAAAACATTTCGCCGCGATGCCATCGATCTCGATTGACTACGGCGTACTGGAAAAATCTGACAAGGTTTCACTCATTCCCTGCGACATCGGCTGGAACGACGTAGGCAGCTGGCAGGCAGTACACGAGATTTCGAACAAGGACGAAAGCGGCAACGCGTTACAAGGCAATGTCATCGCGGTAGATTGCAAAAACAGCCTGATTCGAGCCGAAAAGCGACTGGTGGCCGCCATCGGTGTGGAAGATCTGTGTGTAATCGAGACCGCCGATGCGGTGCTGATCTCGAAGAGCGATCAGACACAGCGAGTACGAGAAGTGGTGGATGCGCTGCAGGAAAAGGGCGCGACCGAGCATGTCTATCACACCAAAGTGAACCGCCCTTGGGGCAGCTATACCGTGCTGGAAGAAGACCCGCAAGGTTTCAAGTTGAAACGTATCGAAGTCGCACCTGGTGCGAGACTGAGTTTGCAAAGCCATCGCCAGCGCTCAGAACACTGGGTCGTTGTGTCCGGTACAGCCACTGTCACCAACGGTGAAGAAGTCATCACTGTTTACAGGAACCAAAGCACCTACATACCGATAGGAACGAAGCACCGCCTGGAAAATCTCGGCAAGGAACCGCTGCACATCGTCGAAATACAGGTCGGTGAATATCTGGGCGAAGACGATATTCAACGCTACGAAGATAACTACGGCAGGTAATCAAAAATTTTGAAAGGGTTGAAATGAGCAAAACCAAAAAAGTCGCACTGATTACTGGCGTCACCGGACAGGACGGAGCCTACCTCTCCGAATTGCTGCTGGACAAGGGTTATGAGGTGCATGGTATCAAGCGCCGCAGCTCCCTGTTCAATACCGGACGCATCGATCACTTGTTCCATGACGTGCATGAAAAGGGCAAGCCGTTCTTCCTGCATCACGGCGATATGACCGATTCTTCCAGCCTGACGCACATCATCCAGAAAGTGCAGCCTGACGAAATATATAACCTGGCTGCACAAAGCCACGTAGCGGTCTCGTTCGAGGAGCCGGAATATACGGCCAATTCTGACGCACTAGGTTCTTTGCGCATCCTGGAAGCGATCCGCATACTCGGTTTGGCCAAGAAGACCCGTTTCTATCAAGCCTCCACTTCCGAACTGTATGGCCTGGTGCAAGAGATTCCGCAAAAAGAAACCACCCCGTTCTATCCGCGCAGCCCCTATGCTGTAGCCAAGCTCTATGCGTACTGGATCACCGTCAACTACCGCGAAGCCTATGGCATCTAC
>DAIDAG010000002.1 GCA_027310725.1 Sideroxydans sp.
AAAGGATGGAATCATGAGCGAAGTAATGGATTACAAATCACGTTTGTCCGACCCTGCCAGCCGCAAGTTCGAGACATTCTCCTACCTGCCGGCAATGACCGCCGACCAGATCAAGAAGCAGGTGGAGTACCTGGTTTCCAAAGGATGGAATCCCGCCATCGAGCATATCGAGCCGGAATACCTGATGGACTCCTACTGGTACATGTGGAAGCTGCCGATGTTCGGCGAGACCGACGTGGCCAAGGTGCTGGCCGAAGCGGAAGCCTGTCACAAGGCCAACCCCAACAACCACGTGCGCCTGATCGGCTACAACAACTTCAACCAGTCCCAGGGCGCGGCCATGGTGATCTTCCGCGGCAAGACGGTTTGATGCAGTTCACTCCTGCCGCGCCGGTTCGGGCGGCAGGGTTTTTTTACCGCGACCAGGAATGTTTCGCGTACTGACACAAGCGTCTGCAAGAGCGGCCGCTTCTGCCTTTGTGTTGAACGATAGACGGAGACAAGAATGAGCGACATCATCCAGCAGTACCGTATCGAAAAGGAACCCTATTACCGCGCCGTTTCGGACGAGGTGGAACTGTTCGAGGCCGCCTACACCGTGCGCATGCCGATGATGCTGAAAGGCCCCACCGGTTGCGGCAAGACCCGCTTCGTGGAGCATATGGCCTGGAAGCTGGGCAGGCCGCTGATCACCGTGGCCTGCAACGAGGACATGACCGCTTCCGACCTGGTGGGACGCTTTCTGCTCGACGCCAGCGGCACGCGCTGGCAGGATGGCCCGCTCGCCATCGCGGCGCGCCATGGCGCGATCTGCTATCTGGATGAAGTGGTGGAAGCGCGCCAGGACACCACCGTGGTCATCCACCCGCTCACCGACAACCGCCGCGTGCTGCCGCTGGAAAAGAAAGGTGAGCTAGTGCACGCGCACCCCGATTTCCAGCTGGTGATCTCCTACAACCCAGGCTACCAGAGCCTGATGAAGGATCTGAAGCAATCCACCAAGCAGCGCTTCGGCGGCCTCGACTTCAACTATCCCGAACACGCCGTCGAAACCGAGATCGTCGTGCATGAAACCGGTGTCAATGCGGAAACGGCCGGCAAGCTGGTGTCGATCGCCGAACGCGCGCGCAACCTCAAGGGACACGGTCTCGACGAGGGTATCTCGACACGCATGCTGGTTTACGCGGGCAGCCTGATCGCAACGGGTGTCGATCCGGTCAAGGCTTGCCGCGTGGCACTGGTAAGGCCGATCACCGACGACCCGGACATGCGCGATGCGCTGGACGCGGCGGTGACCACGTTCTTTTGATCATGCGCGACGCATCAGGCCGCACGGCGGCCAATCGAACCTGTATTACTTAATGTCTTTGGTGACGGAATAACCATGGCGATCAATCTTGGAGACTATCAGGAACTGCTCGACACGCTCTCGCCGGAGCTGCAGGAAAGCCTGCGCGCCGCCTGGCCGGATGCAGCCAAAGTGTTCAGTGCACGCGGCCTGGACAATTACCTGAAAGGCGCCGCAGCGCTGAAGAGTCTCGGCAAGGGAGATGAACTGGTCGCCACCTGGATCGACCATGCGCCGCTGGTGGCGAAGGAGATCGGCGAAGATGCCGTGCCGGACCTGGTGCAGCTCGCACTGGCACTGGCCTCCAAGACCTCGGGCGCCGTGATCGAACTGGTGCTCAGCACGGCGCCCACGGCGGCCAACCGCCTCGGCGATGAAGCGCTGTTCCGCGCTTACCTGCAGTTCCTCTCCACGCTGCTGGCACAGGCGCCGCGCGGCGTGCGCCCGATGCTGGAGAATCTGGAAAAACTTTTCAGCCAGCTCACCCTGGGCGGCCTGCGCCGCTGGGCATTGTGGGGCGCGCATGCGCACCGCACCAACTATCCCGAGCAGGCCAACTACTTCAGCCTGCAGTCGAAGGAATCGCTGGCGATGCTGCAGAAGGAACGCAAGGGCACGCTCTTCATCGATGTGCAGCGTCGTATCAATATGTATCTGCGCGCACTCTGGGCCAGGGATTTCTTCATGAAGCCGACCTCCGGGGATTTCGAGTCGCGCGAGGGCTATCGTCCCAATGTGGAGGGTTACTTCATCCACCTGCCGGACGCGTATGACGATTACACCATCGGTGAGCACAAGCTGCCGGGGCTGGAGCTTTACCGTGCCGCGGCGACGCACAGCGCGGCGCATCTCGTTTACACGCGCGAACCGATCTCGGCCGAGGCGCTCAATCCATGGCAGATGGCGGTGATCAGCGTGATCGAGGACGCCCGAGTGGAAACGCTGGCAGCGAACCGGTTCCCCGGCCTCAAGAAGCTGTGGGTGCAGTTGCACTCCATTGAAGCGGACCGGGGCGATTCGGCCGGGGATTATCTCAACCGCCTGGCGCGCGCCCTGCTGGACGAGAACTTTCAGGACCGCGACCCGTGGATCGCGCAGGGACGCGTTCTGTTCAGGCAGGCCGCGAATCGCCTCGACAGCAACCAGATATCCTGGGACATCGGTGTGCAACTGGCGCACGAGTTCCGCGGCAAGCGCATCGCCTTCAACCCGCGCAGCGATGTGCTGACTGCGCCCTACCGCGACGACAACCGCTACTTCTGGGAATTCGAGGAGTTCGATTTCGACAAGGCGATGGCGGCCGGCTATGAAGCGCCGAAGCAGGTGCGCAAGCACGTTAGCCTGATGGAATTCGCCAACGAACTCGATGTCGAGACCGCAGGCGACGATGCGGAAGAGATCTGGGTGCTCGGCACCGAACTCTTCCCCTACGAGGACATGGGCAAGTCGTACAACGAACTGGAGGGAAAAGAGCCGGTCTCCGAACCCTACCACTATGCCGAGTGGGACTACCAGATCCAGCTCGAACGTCCGGCCTGGGCCACGGTGCTGGAGAAGCGGCCCAAGGCGGGCGACCTGCAGCTGATCGACGACATCGCCGCACAGCACAAACGCACCATCGGCCGACTGAAGTTCCTGCTCGATGCCCTGCAGCCGCAGGGCGTGACGCGCATACGCAAGCTGGAGGACGGCGACGAGCTGGACATCAATGCGGCGATCCGCGCCATGATCGATATCCGCATGGGGCAGCAGCCCGATCCGCGCATCATGATGCGCTCGGTACGCAAGGTGCGCGACATTTCGGTGATGGTGTTGCTGGACCTGTCGGAGTCCACCAACGACAAGGTCAGCGGGCAGGATTACAGCGTGCTGGATCTGCAGCGACAGGCCACCGTGCTGCTGGCGGACGCCATCCACAAGATCGGCGACCCGTTCGCGATCCACGGCTTCTGCTCCGACGGGCGCCACAATGTCGAATATGCGCGCTTCAAGGATTTCGACCAGCCCTATAATGAAGTGCCGAAGTCGCGCTTGGCGGGCATGAGTGGCCAGCTGTCCACGCGCATGGGCGCGGCCATCCGCCATGCCGGGCATTACCTGAAGCTGCAGAAATCGGCAAAGAAACTGTTGCTGGTGATCACCGATGGCGAACCGGCTGACGTCGATGTGCGCGATCCGCAGTATCTGCGTTACGACACAAAGAAAGCCGTGGAGGAAATGGCGCGTTCGGGCGTGACGACTTTCTGCATGTCACTCGACCCGAGAGCGGATCAATACGTCTCGCGGATATTCGGGGCAAGGAACTACATGGTCGTGGACCATGTGGAACGTTTGCCTGAAAAGCTGCCGGCTCTCTATGCCGGCTTAACCAGATGACAAAGGATCGATCCATGATGATTCCCGGATTTCGGAGAGACAGCTTTCGGTGCAGGCTAACTTCGCAAGGCGAAGTTAAGCGCAGCGGCCGAAACCAAAAGTTGCCAATGCTTTACGCAGGACTGACGAGATGACACTACAGACATATATCGGGATCGACCAGGACACCAATGCAGGCTTGACCCATCTGGGACGACTCGTGCGCGATGCCTGGGTATTCGGCATCCTGCCGGAGACGGAAACCTGCGCGGGCTGGGATTCGGCACGCATGCAGAACCTGTACGAAAAAGTGTACGCCGCCTGGGAGCCCTATGCGCATCTGCCCAGCCGTTTGCCGGACGACTTGCGCGAACGCCATACCAGGCTTTATGCGGCAGCCATCACCACCGCACGAGACCGGGGATGGGATGCGGAGCTGGGCGAGGACGAATAGCAGCAGCGACGATCAGCCGTGTTGGGGAGCAGCGAATTTGATGACTCGCGCGACCCCGTCGAAGCGCCCCTTGGCGGCAAGTTCGTTCAGTGCGCGCGGCAGCTCTGCCTGCAGGCGTGCCCTGAGTCCGGCTGCCGAGGGTTGATAGTAGACCGCTTCATAGGCAACCGGATCGTCCAGCGAATTGCGCTGCTGCGGACGGAAGTTGCGCCAGGCGATGTCGATCCAGCACTTGCGTTCGCCGTCGAGGAATACGAGTTCTTCCGCATCCAGTATCGCCAGGTATTGCATGGCGCGGATCGGGATGAACAGGCAGCCTGAACTCGTGCGCGACAGCAGCGTATGCGCCAGGTTATAGGTTGCGGCAGGCAGGGATCGCGGCTCGCGGGCGATCTCGGGATTGCGGTAGCAGGTGATTTCCATGAACACCCCTTGGAATGGCAGTCGGCAATAATTATCCATGTTTTGATCGATACACAGGAGAACACGAATGACGAAAACAGCATCAGCGAAGACTACTTCCGGCAAACCGGCAGGGAAGATCCTGGTCGGCATCCTCACGGGCAGCCCCAATGACCTGCCCACCGTGGTCAAGGTGCGCGACACCCTGACCGAACTCGGCATCGCCAGCGAGATCGTGGTGGCTTCCGCCCACCGCACGCCGGACAAGGTATTGGCCTATATCCAGCGTGCGCACAAGGAAGACGTGCAGGTGCTGATCGGTTGCGCGGGCATGGCCGCCCACCTGGCCGGCGTGATCGCAGGCCACACCCGCCTGCCGGTGATCGGCCTGCCGCTTTCCGGCGGCGTCGTGTCCGGACTCGATGCTTTGCTGTCCACGGTGCAGATGCCGCCGGGCGTCCCGGTCGCCACAGTTGCAGTGGATGGCGCGAAAAATGCGGCCATGCTGGCCGCACGCATCCTCGCGCTGAAGTTTCCCGCCATCGATACCGCGCTGGAAGCCGCGGCGAAAAAGGAACGCGCGCGTTACGACCTGTCCGCGGACGAAGCACTGGCTAAACTGAACGCCAAGAAATAAGGACGCCGCCATGCCCCTCGTTCATCTTGCCGATATCGTCAATCACGCCCACCGCCACAATTATGCGGTGGGTGCGTTTGGCGTGGCCAACCAGGATTTTCTGGAGGGCGTGATGCAGGCTGCCGAAGACAGCCGGGCGCCGGTGGTGCTGAACCTGATCGCCTCGCATTTTTCCAGCCATGATTTCGACCTGTTCGTGCCGTCCGTGGTTGCGGTGGCGCGGCGGGCAGCCGTGCCGGTGGCGATCAACTTCGACCATGGCACCAGTCTGGCATCTGCCGTGCATGCCATTGCGGCCGGCTGCAATGCGGTGATGGTGGATACTTCCATGCTGCCGTTCTCGGAGAATCTGCGGCAAACCCGCGACATCGTTGCCATGGCCCATGCCTGCGGCATTACGGTGGAAGGCGAAATGGGCTATGTGCCCGGCGTGGAGGGAGAAAGCGCAGAGGAACATCCGGGTGAGCTTGCATACACATCCGCGGTCGAGGCCAAGGCATTCGTGGAGCGTACGGGCGTGGATTGCCTGGCAGTTTCGGTCGGCACGGTGCACGGAAGAATGAAGGGAACGCCGAAACTCGATTACAACCGGCTGGACAAGATACGCGAGGCAGTCGATGTGCCCCTGGTGATACATGGCGGCACGGGTCTCAGCGATGAGCAGTTCAGGCGGCTCATTTCTCACGGCATAGCCAAGATCAATTACTACACCGGCCTGGCCGATGTCGCTGGCCGGCGGATCAGGGAGAACGCGGCAGCCAATACAGGCGACAGCTACAGCACGCTGATGACCGGCGTACGCGAAGCCGTAAGCGAAGAGACCGAACGCTGCATCCGCATCTGGGGCAGCGGTGGACGGGCGGCGGAAGTGCTGGCGCAGTGCCGCCCGTGGCAGGAAGTGGAGCACATCGTCCTCTACAAAACTGCCAATGAAACATCCGACATCGAGATCGCTTCCATCATGCGCGAGGGCAAGGCAGCCATGCTGGCTATCCCCGGCGTGCGCAACATCCGCATCGGGCAGGCCCTGCAACCTGACGGCAAGTACCACTACTGCTGGTCAGTCACCCTGTCCAGCCAGTCAGCCATCGAGGTCTTCCAGAATCACGCGGCGCAACAGAGTTTTGCCCGCAAGGTCTTTCTCTCCGTTGCGACAGAATGGATCGCGCTGGATTTCGCGGATATCCAGCCGCCGACGGCCTCGTTTACGGCAGCGCCGGTCAAGCTGGCGGCAAGGGGCTGAATTGATCTTGTCGTGATCAAGCCGATCCCGACTTGCCGGGAGATAGATCGATACAAAATATTTGCAGGCTCTCGAAAAAGGAAAAACTTTCTCGCCAAGCTGGAATGGCCGTTCACATGAGAGCTGCAATCTCCACTGCACCGGCCAGTTGTTTGAGAACATGAATGGCCGCTGGCCCGTAGCCGTGGATGACGACCTTCATCCTTCGAAGAAGCGGACCGTCAAGTAAATTTCAATGAAGGCGCATTTCTCGGCCTAAAGAGACACCAGCAGGTTCCTGAAATGTTTGTTTATTCAGTCTGCAGTGATGTCCGTTGTTTCGTCAGAAGCGGACGTCGTCGATAAGTGTTTTAGTGAAATGCAAAGGTCGCTTCGTAATCCGTTTCAGCCAGTCAGCTTTGTGAATTCGCTTCCCCTAAGCAGCCGCAGGCCAATTTCCGCACCGTGCCCAGAGCGGACATCACAGATTCCCGACGTAGGACGTTCAACGAGTCCGCTTCATTGCTGTGCTAAGTAGCCGCACCTCCATCCTAAAGCTTCACTCGCCTATCAATTTTCTGAGGTGGGCGGAGATTGTGTTCCTATGCGCTACAACCAGCGGCAGTAGTTCTTGATAATCCGACAGCTGCTGATCCTTGAACTTTTTATATATTGTCTTCTGCTTGTCGAGAAATTGAATGTAAAGTTCGATTTGTTTGTCTATAGGCGTATTAAGTTTCATCTGCTCGATCTCAAGAAACACCCCCTCGAATTCCAATGTCACATTTTGAGCATGGTGTTGAAGACCGAGAGTTCGGATTATTAGTGGGCCTTTTTGCAGGAGGATGTCATTATTTGAGACAAACAACTCCAAACGACTACCAGCGGCATTCAGTTGTCGCTCGAGATCGTCTAGAACAGATGTAATTTCAGCCAGGCGCTCCGCATTCTCGTAAGTGATACCTGCCAAATTGACGCCCATAATTGTAGATATCCACGCACCAAACTTCGAGTAGTAGTCAACCAATGCGTCGTGCTCCTCGGCCCGCCAACTCAGTTTCGTTTGAAGGGAATATTGGAAGGAAGATTTGATTGCCTCCACACTAGAAGTAATCTCTTCAATGTCTTCCTTTGTAGCGAGATTCTTCCCCTTTTCTTGAAAGTACGACTTCAGAAATGCCACGTAACCGAGGAACAGTATGATCACTCCATCGATAATAAATTGAATTATCTCAACGTTGGACATTGCACTACCCCATTTAACTTCGCATAAACCGACCAATTATTCCTGTCCACATACTCACAGTACTGCGCGGCAGGTATTAATGTCCGCTATTGGGACACAGCCGAAGCGCATTTTGTCAGATCAACTGCCGCAAAGCGGACGTACCTGAATGTCGCCTACTGGCCGATTTTACCCTGTTTGCGTTTGCTTACATGAGCGTCCGAAGTACACACAGCTCGAGACACTCGCTCTTCATTTCTTTGCCCGTCCCTAGGTAACCCAAACGAGATATGGCGACTCCCCAATAATGCGTGGCCTTACTTAATATGCATAGGTTGCGCAGGAGAGCCGATTCCGGATGCTCCTCAGGTGAGGAGAATGTTGTTGTCGTTGAGGTTCATGTTGTGATCGTTCGTGTATATATAATCGAGAATTGGGGGATTTATCTGAGCCCAAACGACTTCCTGAGGCTTTGGTCTACCGGTCCCGCTGGCAAGAAGCGACGCAGCTTGCTCAATAGCGATGCCTGGCCTTTCGGGGTATGACGCATGCGCCAAGGGCCGAGGGCTGCGCTAACGATCGTGTTTGCAACACCGTCCGGTTCGGGCGCATTTCCAACGCTCTTGGCGACAGTGCTCGATACAAGATTGCGTTCGGTGTCATATGCCGGGATTTTGTTGGCTGCTTGGGGCGAATTAGTGTCGAGGCCGGTCTTGGTGAAGCTGGGTTCAACGAGCGACACACGAATTCCAAACTGACGTACTTCGTGATCCAGCGTCTCGGACATTCCCTCAACTGCGTGCTTGGCAGCAGAATAGAGCCCCATGTAGGGGGCGGGAAGGAAACCCAGCACAGAACTTACATTGACGATTCTGCCGGAACGTTGCGCACGCATGTGTGGAAGTACCGCTTTGCTGGTGCGCAGGATGCCAAACACATTGGTCTCGAACATCCATTTGACCTCGTCAATCGACGTTTCCTCTGCTGCGCCAACCGTAGCCACACCCGCATTGTTGACGAGCACGTCAATGCGTTTGGCGCGATCAATAACAAATTGGATTCCACGTTGTACGGACGCATCATCCTGGACGTCCATCTCGACGAATTGCACACCCGGCAACGGAGTGGCTTTGGAAGTATTGCGTACCGTACCGAACACTTGGTAGCCGCGCTCGGCAAACTTTTTGGCTGTTGCGCGCCCAATTCCCGATGACACTCCAGTAATGACAACTACTTTAGATTCTGACATGGCAGTTCCTTTCTAAAAATTTGAATAAAAATGCGTCTAACTACTTTGCTACGATGTATTTGGTTGTAACTTCTGCGATGAGTTGATCCCCGGCCCCGGTGATGATCGTGTGCACGGTGCTCAGTTCGCTGCCATATTTGACGAACCTGGATAAAGCCCTCAATACGCCGTTGTTCTGGTTACCGACGATATCGGCGTTGACGCCGATGCCCGTCAAAATTCCCGCAGTACCGGGAAAGAGTTCGCCTCTTTCATACGCGAGTACTGTCGCGCACGCGTCGGCAAACCACAGCATTGCACCGGGATTTACAACACCATCTGGATTGAGGATGCCCGGCCGTACCGGCATTTCCGCCAATACATGTTCGGGAGAGTGTTTTGTTATGGTGTATTCAATTTCACCCTGAAATTTCATTTCAATTCTCCGATTTAGTTTTTGAGCGCGACCTTGACGGTCGCAGATAGGCCGGGTCGCAACTGATCGAGATCGGGCTGATTTGGATCAAACCTGACGCGCACCGCTACGCGCTGGACAATCTTGGTGAAGTTGCCGGTTCCCGGTTCGAAGGGCAGGAGAGCGAAACGCGAGCCAGAACCAGGCGCCAGGCTATCGACGGTACCGAGAAATTCGTGTCCGGGAAGAGCATCGACTTCGATGCGTGCTAGCTGGCCTGCCTGTATGCGACCAGTCTGTGTTTCCTTGAAGTTTGCGGTGACGTAACACTTGTGCAGGGGCACCAACGTCAGCAAGCGAGTGCCCGGCTGCACATAGTCGCCCTCTTGTACCTGACGGTTGCCAACGACGCCATCGATAGGTGCAACGACCATCGCATGGCGCTGGTCCTGTTGCGTAAGGTCGAGTGCGGCGCTGGCTCGTTCCACTGTTGCTTCGGCCTTTTGTAGTGCCGCTTCAAGCGTCGCGCGCTTCGCCCTCGTGACAGCTTCCAAATCTAGCGAGACGTCATGCAGCGCGGAGACTCGCGTAACGTCGTGTTCCGCCGTAATTGCTGCCGTGCGGTAAGTATCAGCAACACTTACGGCGACGAAACCCTTGGCGGCGAGCTTTTCATAGCGCCTGCTATCCGCGATCGCTCGCTCGGCTTGGGCCTTCGCGGCATCGATGGAGCTTTCTGCCGCACGTACGCTTGCGGAGGCCAATTGCTCTTCCGATTTCAAGCTGACCAGTGCAGCTTTTGAGGAAGCAACGCCAGCCATGGCGTCGGCCAGTTCGGCGTTTGCCGTGGAAACACGTGCATCAAATTCTTCCGGATCGATGCGCACCATCAAGTCGCCGGCGTGCACCACTTGATTATCCTGAACCAGCACCTGCGCAATTAAACCGCGTACCTTTGGAGCAACGACCGTCGCATCTGCGCTTACATAGGCGTCGTCGGTGGTTTGTGTCGAAGCCGGCGCTACTATGTAGAGTGCGCCACCGAGCGCAACTGCAAGCGCAATTGCACCGACGATCAGCGTGCGCCTCGTTGGAAGTGCAAAACGCTTCTCTGACTTTAGGGTTTCTTCGCCCGGGTGAAGTCTGACAACTTCGGGGGTCTGTCGGTCAGGTGCGGTGCTTATATTCATCTTCATACCCTCGTTTACTGTTTTCAAGTTCAAGCCATGCTTGTGAGTGGCAATTTATTAAATTACGTTCATAATATTACGGCAATAATATAATTGCAAGTGACTTATTAATTGGACTGGTAGTATTATTAGTGACATATAAATGGCAAGATAATGAATTGGTGCATCACATGAATGCAATAAAGACACCTCAAGATGACATCGTCGATCCAGCCTCCATGCCAAACGGACGCAAATTCCTGATCTTTGGCGTCATGGCCTTTGGCATGTTCCTGGCGCTGCTCGACATCCAGGTAGTAGCAGCCTCACTCAACGATGTGCAGGCGGGTTTGTCGGCTGGGCCGAATGAAATCAGTTGGGTACAAACTGCCTATCTGATGGCGGAACTCGTGATGATTCCCTTCTCAGCATTTCTGGCGCAGGCAATGTCGACACGCTGGCTGTTTGCGGCATCGGCCGGTCTTTTTACGCTCTCCAGCATTGCGTGCGGACTGGCGTGGAATATGAGTTCGATGACGGTGTTTCGTGCAATCCAGGGTTTTACCGGTGGTGCGATGATTCCGACGGTCTTTGCTGTCGGCTTTACCCTGTTTACAGGTAAGCAGCGCGCCCTGATTCCCGCCATCCTCGGCATGGTCTCGGTGCTCGCGCCAACGCTCGGTCCCACGGTCGGTGGACTCATCACCGAGTACATTAATTGGCGCTGGATCTTCTTTATCAATGTGGTACCGGGTATTGCGGTCACGGCATTGGCGATCGCGTTGCTGCGCATAGATCGGGCCAATCCTGCCATGTTTTTTCGCATCGACTGGTTGCACCTTGTCGCCATGGCCGTATTTTTGGGCGGCCTCGAATACGTGCTGGAAGAAGGGCCGAGACTCGACTGGTTCGGGGACAGCAGCATCGCGATCAGTGCCTGGTTATCTTTAGTCGCATTTGTGCTGTTTCTGGAACGCTCGTTTTTCTCAAATTCACCTATCGTCAAGCTCACACCCTTCCGTCGACCGAGCTTTGTCTTTGCATGCCTGTTCAATCTGGTGATCGGGTTCGGCCTGTTTGGCTCGATCTATCTGATTCCGGTTTATTTGGGGCAGGTGCGTGGCTACAACAGCCTGCAGATCGGCATGACAGTGTTTGTCGTTGGATTGGCGCAAATCGTCAGCACAATCATCGCGGCTCGTCTCTCCGAGAGAGTTGACCGCCGCTTCGTTATTGGCGTCGGATTACCGCTGTTCGCCTTCAGCCTATGGCTGACTTCCGCAATGACTCCGCAGTGGGGCTTCGCAGAATTCCTGATTCCTCAGGTCGTGCGCGGATTGTCGATCATGCTGTGCATTGTGCCGAGCGTTGGCATGGCTCTGACCGGGTTCGAGGGGACGGAACTGCGCTATGCCTCCGGCTTGTTCAATCTGATGCGTAACCTCGGCGGTGCAATCGGGATCGCCGTCGTAAATACATGGCTACAGGACAATGCACGCATCGCCATGGCGCGATTCGGTGAAGCGCTCGGTCATACCACCCAAGCGTTCAACGACGCGGTCACCGGCATGTCGCAGCGTCTGTCCGCCTATACATCTGACCCTGCGCAAGCGTTATTGCAGGCCCAGAGCATGCTTGGTCGCACCGTCAGTCAACAGGCGCTCACGATCGCCTTTGACGATGTATTCCGGGTGATGTGCTGGATGTTCATTGCGGCGCTCCTGATGGTGCCGTTTGCAAAACCGGTTCCCGGCAGCACCACACCGTCCGTTGCCGACTCTCATTGAGTGAGGGGTGGATGATATGATGATGGTCATTTATTGTGGAGGATGTCATGCGTTACGACGCCGAACATAGGCAGCAAACCCGGGAGAAAGTTGTGCGCAAAGCCGCTGAGGTAGTCCGCGAGTTCGGGCCGGACAAAATCAGCGTTGCGGAATTGATGGCCAAAGTCGGGCTCACCCATGGTGGTTTCTACGCCCATTTCAAATCAAAGGACGACTTGGTTCGTGAAGCTATCTCGCACATATTCAACGAACGCAATGAGGCTTTGCGAAACGCCCTGGAAGATGCCGGTCCCTCCGAAGGTCTGTCGGCCTACATTGATATGTACCTCAGCACCCTGCATCGCAACCGGAGGGATAAAGGTTGCCCGATGGCTGCGCTTATTGGCGATCTCGCGCGGATGCCTGTCGCCGTGCGTAAACGCTTCGATGCGGACATCCAAGTTCAAACCGATTTGATCGCCGGTGCATTGAAAGAAATGAAACAACCTCAGCCGGACGCGCTGGCAGCTTCGGTGCTTGCCGAGATGGTCGGGGCGATTGCGATTGCTCGCGCCGTATCGGATGACGAGACCTCGGAACGGATCCTTGATGCAGCCCGTACCAATATCAAGGCACGTATTGGCTTGGCTGCGCACAAATAAGCCTGGTACCAGGTTCAACAATTCAGAGGACATTTGCATGACGGAAAAAACTGATTGCGAGCTGCTTTATCTGGACGATATACAAGTCGGACAAAAATTCGGCAGCGCCAGCTACGCCGTGGACGAGGCGCAAATCAAAGCTTTTGCCAGCCAGTTCGATCCGCAGCCCTTTCACCTTGACGAGCAAGCAGCCCGCGATAGTTTGTTTGGCGGACTTGCCGCCAGCGGATGGCATACCGCTGCGATCACCATGCGGTTAATTGTGACCAGCAGCGCACGCTTTGCTGGCGGCGTTATTGGAGCCGGTTGCGAAATCAGTTGGCCCATTCCGACACGTCCCGGCGATGTTCTGAGTGTTGAAAGTGAAGTGCTACAGGTATCGGCTTCCCGTTCGCGGCCAGAACGTGGCATCGTGACCATCCGCAATAAGACTCACAATCAAGCAAGTGAGGTCGTGCAGGTGATGACAGCCAAGCTTGTTGTTTTTCGGCGACCAACCGCATGATAAGAACTAGTAGGCGAATCAAGATACGGCATCGTAATGGTGTATAAAACTGGCGTTGGTTAAGTTTGCAACAATGTATGCGTCGGGAATTAATAAGCCCCGAATTTCGGGGCTTTTCTTTCAGCATTTCATTCGGTCGTTTTGCGCAGATACACCATGAATAGACGAAAAAGATTATTGCGTATCTGCATCGGTGGATTAGAGTACGTAGGACAGTTGAACGTCGGCAAAGTCCGAAGATTGCTAGCTACCCGTGTTGCGCGTGACCGTCCGGAAATGGCACGTTGCAGTAGCTCGAATTGCGAAATTGCCTTCGCCAAAGTGGATCTACGCGATGGACCGTTCATGGCCGATTCTACCCATTCATTGTTGAACAAGATAATGTCTGTTGTTCACCTACTAGCTGCCGCTCGTTAAGTTTCGTAGACACAAAAATTATTACACCTTCATCTTTCATACCAACCGATTATGAATTTTACTTTTTTTGGTTTTCCAGGAAAAATTCGCCTTTCCATTTTCCACCACGATAATCGATTAAGAGTCGTTTCGGCACAAATGCTTCCGGCCTGACTATAGGAAAATCTTCCAACGGTGGCTCTCCTTCGACATCGCTGAGACGGCAACTCTTTGTCATCACCGGACGAAATCCGATCAATAATCGCGGAGCAGCCAAGGTGGAATTTACTGAATGTGCGTTACTGCCGAATCTGACTGACTTTCTGATCAGACAACTAAAATATAGCTCCATCTCAACCACCAGTGGTTCGGAAAGGCTTTGCAGCTTTTTATCGGCAGACGCGCTCCACTCTACCAGTACTTTCTTGCCTAATATCTCAATTGTCTTTTGCACGCTCAGGCTCCTTTGTAGGCGACACTCATATGGTGAGATATGCTGTATTTTCTGGCTTCCTCTGCAATATCTGCCGTTGGCTGAGGAACTTCGCAAACGACAGATATCTTGCTGCGAATGCTTATTTTCGACTGGCTCAAACCAGGCCGAAAATCGCCCGTCGAATGCGGAGGACTCTTTCATCTATTCCGCTAATCATGCACGAATATTTCATTAGTTCCGATTCGCATTCAGCAGGTATTCTCAGTGAAGTTGGTAAGCATTAAGGAAATGCAGATCAAATTCTCCGGTCGTGATGTCCCTTCGACGAGCTGGTGAAACTACTAGCCATTCGACTAGGCGGCAAAGCCGCCTAGTCGCTGGTTATCAGGGCGAACGGAGGATTGATCTGCGTTTCCTTAACAAAATCAGCAACGCCAATTTCATTGTTCTGCGGGCCTTCAATATTTACAGCTCAATGCTCCGGTAGACGACTTCAACCACCACCAGTTCTTCGACGCCGTCAGGAAGCTGCAACATCACAGCGTCATCCGCGCGCGCCTTGAGCAGCGTGCGGGCCAGCGGCGATACCCAGCTGATGCGCCCGCTGCCCACGTCCGCCTCGTCGATGCCGACGATGCTATAAGTACGTTCCGTGCCATCGCCGTGGCATACCGTCACCGTCGCACCGAAAAAAACCTGTTCGCAACCCTGGCGCTGCGCCGGGTCGATCACTTCGGAATTCTCCAGTCGCTTGGCAAGGAAGTGCAAACGCCGGTCGATTTCGCGCAACCGCTTCTTGCCGTATATATAGTCCCCGTTCTCCGAGCGGTCACCGTTGGAAGCCGCCCAGGCGACGGTCTGGACCAGCGCCGGACGCTCCACATCCAGTAGCTGCATGTATTCCTCTTTCAGGCGACGATAGCCCGCCGGGGTGATGTAGTTCTTGGTGCCGGCCGGAATCGCCGGCAACGGCGCCAGCTCATCGTCGTCTTCGTCATCAGTGTCGCGTGTAAAAGCTTTGCTCATCGTTGTTGCATAACAGGTCTGGATTAACGGCTCAAATAGTAACTGAAAAGCACCCTCAACATTGGTACGGATATTGCTGAACACAAGGCTCCAACATTCTTTTACGACAAGGTACGCCATGCTATTTGACACTTATGAACAAAAAGGTTTGCTGTTCAACATGAACTTCAAGGAAGCCGAAGCCGGTTATGCGGCTTACCGCGGCGATCTGGTGCTCGCACTGGGCGAGGTAGGCGACGCACTCGGCCACCGCAAGCCGCCTACGGCCACCATCAAGAACACCATCGTGCTGGCGGAAAAGGACAAGATCAAACTCTACGTCGGCAGCCTGGACGAGCTCGCGTTGCTGCCCAAGGTGCTGGCCTACTACCAGGCCGATTTCGCGCCGGACGTGCGCGTCATCCTGTTCGTGGTGAACATCAACAAGCCGCTGGTGATCGAGGCTGGCGGCCTGAGCATCGCCGCCATCGGCATGCAGGAAGGGCTGATCTGGAACGAGCTGATCGACATCGCGGCGCTGGACAAGGGCGACTTCAAGGGCCAGTCCGCTACCGGGAAGATCGTCACGGTTTACAAGGCGCTGACCGACTACAAGCCCAAGGGTGACAAGGTGTCGTTCGACGAAGCGTTGACCCGGACAGTTGAACTGAAGCGCGCGGGGCGCGGTCCGGTTTAATCCCGCCACGTCAATTTCGTCAAACCGGCGGAGGCCGGTGTCCAGCCTATTTATGAACTGGATTCCGGCTTGACCGAAGGTCAGCCTGCCCTGAGCTTGCCGAAGGGATGGAATGACAAGCTCTTAAATGTCGTTCTGTCGCATCACCTGCCGATTGTTGCATTCATGACAATCGGCAGCTTTAACAAGGAGTATCAATGTCACGCATCGGACTGTTCTTCGCCAGCAGCACCGGCAACACCCGGCGCATCGCGAAGTTGATCAAGAAACGCTATGACGACGACACCATGGCCGAAGCGCTCAACGTCAACAAGGCCAGTGCCGAATTGGTGGCCGGCTATACCCATCTCATCTTCGGAACTTCCACGCTGGGTGGCGGGCAATTGCCCGGTCTTTCCACCGATTGCATGGGCGGCGGCTGGGAGGAGTTTCTGCCGCAACTCAAGGACGTGGATTTCAGTGGTAAGACCATTGCACTATACGGGCTTGGCGATCAGGACAAATACCCTGAAGAGTTTGTGGATGCAATGGGCATACTGTATGAGTTTTTCACTGCCCGCGGCGCAAAGATGGTCGGCGCCTGGCCTGCAGATGACTATGATTTCATTGCGTCCAAGGCCCTTGTCGACGGCCAGTTCGTCGGATTGGTACTGGATCAGGAAAACCAGAAGGCACTCAGCGATGCACGGCTGGATGCCTGGTTGAAACAGATTTCGCCGGATTTCGGGTTGCCGCCTTAAGACGCTCCCGGCCTGCAATTCCATTTTTTTCAAGTCTCCCCCCTTTAATTATTGACCCTGATATGCGTCAATGCACTCCCGTGCGAGCTGTCACAATATGCCAGCAATAAACTCGGCTTCCACGACCGCTATAGTTCACTCGAAGTACTTTGGTTTCTTTTACGCATGCACTGTGAGGGAGATTCACCATGACCGGCAGCAATCAATACATTTACGATTTTGAAAAGGGTGATGGCAAGAACAAGATGCTGCTCGGCGGCAAGGGCGCGAACCTGTGCGAGATGAC
>DAIDAG010000004.1 GCA_027310725.1 Sideroxydans sp.
ACCGGACCGGGCAAGCACTTGGAAAACTGCCTGTTGGTGCTGGCGGACGGCAAGGTAGTGATGAAATACGCCAAACAGCTGTTGCCGACTTACAACGTCTTTGACGAGCATCGCTACTTTGAACCGGGGCCGGATGTCGCCAAGGTGTTGCGTGTGGATAATACCCAAGTGGGATTCCTGATCTGCGAGGACGGCTGGAACGACGAGGGGCTGGACTATGCGGTGAATCCCTTCGTGCGACTGGCCGAGGCGGCGCCGGACTTGGTAGTGTCTATCAATGCCAGTCCCTCCAATGTCGGCAAGCGCGAACAGCGCCATGCACTTTTGACTGCTGCCAGCCGCAGGCATCATCTGCCCATGGTTTACGTGAATCAGGTGGGCGGGCACGATCAGTTGGTTTTCGATGGCGCATCGTTTGCCGTGACGCCGGAACATGGAGTGGTTTTCGAAGCCGATAGCTTTATCGAATCGGTGACTACCCTGCAATTGACTAATGGCAGTTTTCAGGACAGCCGCGGCAATCTACTGACTGCATTACCGCCAGAGGGTCTGCCGGTAATGGAATTCTATCGTCGCCAGATCATGCTTGGTCTTCGCGACTACGCCCGGCGTTGCGGTTTCAAGCAAGTCGTGGTGGGGTCTTCCGGCGGAATCGATAGTGCACTGACCCTGGCCTTGGCGGCCGAGACTATGGGTTCGGAAAACGTTGTGGCGATCACGATGCCTTCCCGTTTTTCCAGTCCGGGAAGCGTCAGCGATTCAGAGACTCTTTGCCGCAATCTGGGCGTGAAGCTATACGAACACCCTATCCGCGAGTTGGTCGACCAATACGAACGGGGATTTGCGGCCGCATTCGGCATTTCCTTGCAAGGCCTGGCGCTGGAGAATCTGCAAGCACGGGTGCGCGGAACCGCGCTTATGGAGTATTCCAATTCCTTTGGACACCTGCTCCTTACGACCGGTAACAAGAGCGAGATTTCAGTTGGCTACTGCACTCTTTACGGAGACACCAACGGTGGTCTTGCTTTGATCGGTGACCTATACAAGACAGAGGTCTTTGATCTCTGTCGCCACATTAATGTAACGGCAGGGCGGGAGTTGATTCCCGTTTCCATCATTAACAAGCTGCCGTCAGCGGAACTGGCGCCCGGGCAACTTGATACCGACAGCCTCCCGCCTTACTCTGTGCTCGATACAATTTTGAAGGTTCTGATTGAAGGAGAACATTTGGGGAAAGACGAGAGGGAATTGGTGGAGGCAGAATTTTCATCTCTTTCCTCCAATGCAGCAGGTCTGGCCCTGATTGACCGAGTCAAGAAAATGATAGTCCGCAACGAATACAAGCGCCGTCAAGCGCCGCCCATCTTGCGTTTGCGCGGAATGGCTTTCGGGACTGGACGACAGATGCCAATTGCGGCGAAATACGAGTGATTATAGGCAATTCGCGTCATGGGACGCTGCGACGTCACTGAAACTGCCTCTTGCTTATAAATTTCAAGATATATGGCGCCCCCCGAAGGGTTTATCATTGACCGCCAAATTTCCGGCATCGATCAGATGAAACTCGGCATCCGGCAAATCTTTAAGATACGCCCTGGCCCCAGCAGCTATAAATGCTTGATCGCGCAGCCCCTAAAGGATAGGCGCTGGATATTGGTGCTGCCGCATTGTTTCCTGCCATTTTCCGTGTTGATCAATATCGGTCTGAAAGTCTTGAGAGAGCCGCGCCTGAATTTTTTGTCTTCGTCGGTTTTCAGAAATACTAAATCGTAAGTCCAGCTATTTGGACTCAATAATGTCACGCCGCTCCATAACACCCCCATTCCGAGAGCATGAGGCTGGGGGAGATGTACCCCACCTTTGTATCTAAATCCCGACAAAAAATTGCTGGTCAGATGACCTTGCTGCTTAACTCAACCGCCAAACGTAAAGTGTTGGCAGCAATACAGCCGCGATCCGCAATAGTGACCAGCTTATTGAGCTCTTCTGGCGGATTGCATTGCGCGGAAACGTACATCCGGATTGCGGTAAAGCGAGACGGCGAGTCGGCTGCTTCACCTTCGATGTCTACACGTGCATTATTCAATTCAATGTTGCGCGCCTTGGCGGCCGCCAGCAGATTACTCATAAAACAACCGCCTAAACCATTCAATATCGCTTCTCCCCCCATCATGCCTTGATTGTGTCCTCCTTTGGCGTCGGGGCGATCCATGACCAGTTCGTGTCCTCGGGCATTGCCCTTGGAGGTGCTGTCGCTAATTTGTTCTACAAATACTTTAATTGCTGCCATACGTTTCTCCTTGCGATTAAGAAAATTGGATGGATTGCCATCTACAGTGCAGCCTGCTGATAACTTGAAAATCGTTCGTTTGCACGAGCCTGGCGATCTTCCATAAATGACAGGAGAAGCTCAGCAAATTCGCTCGGACGTTCTTCTGGAACATAGTGACCACAGTTGGCGATGACCTTCGTGGTTGCACGCTCCGCAATTTTGTCCATAGCCATACCTATGCTCGCACCCACGCCGGACGCGGCGCCAATGGCGAGAATTGGAATTGTCAGTTTTTGGTGTACAGCACTATTCTGCTCGGCACTCAGGGAGAAGGCCCGGTAGTATCCGAAACCATTGGACATTGCATGCTGACGTGAGTACTGCTCCGCGTAATAGGCGACATCGAGGTCGGTGATCGCATCTTTTACGATAGATTTGTTCCGAAAATACCATGCCAGATATTCTTTCTCCCGTCCCTTAATCAGGAGCTCCGGTATGTCAGCGACAGCATGGAAATAGAACTGCCAAACTCGTTGGGCATTTTCAGGCTTGAATATCGCATCTGGAATAAGCCCGGGGATACCGGCATCAATCACCGTAAGCGACCTTAGTTGGCCCTCGAATAGCCGGGCTTGTGCCACCGCTACCCACGCTCCGATATCATGGCCAACCAAGTGGTATTCCGAAACACCCAGTGTTTGAGCGGTCTTGGCAATGATTTCGGCAATGAAACCGGTATCGTAGATATCATAGGTTTCGCTTCCACCGAGTCCGGGCAAGTCGATCATGATCACCTGATGTCTCGACGCAATGGCTGAAACCACTTTTCTCCACATATGGGACGTTTGTGGCCAGCCGTGCAACAGAATCACTGGCGTGCCGGTTCCTGCGGTTTTGTATCCAATCGCTTTGCCTTCGATATTGATGTGCAACTGCTCCATATGCATCTCCTGTTCATCGGTGAAATTGCCTGGCTCTGTATATATGGGGAATACCTATTCCCTATATAGGCAAAAAAAATTAATCCAGTACCTTCATTGCAACATCAACTACAACGGCCATCTCAGCCTTTGTTCGGCCGGATTTACCCATGACACGCATTCCTTGAAGGACGCAAAGCAGCAGGCGAGCGGTGGCTTTGGGGTTGACGGTCGGTTTGATGGAACCATCAGCGAGTCCCTCCTGAATCAACTTGACAAGAAAAGCCTCATTCTTATTGATGGACTCCTTAACCATATTGGCAATCTCATGATCGAAAATTGCCAGCTCAGTGGCACTACCGACAACAAGGCATCCGCGCTGCCCTTCTACACCGTACGAAGAATCAACGTAAAAAGTTAGCGCGGCTCGAAGTTTGTTACGTCCATTAAGTGCGGCTTGAACCCTTTGATCAAGCTGCTCCCTGCGAACAGAAACATAACGTTCAAAAGCAGCCGCAAAGACGGCACGCTTGTCTTTGAAAGCCTTATATATACTTCCGGATGCAAGACTCATTGCATTGGTGAGATCCCCAATCGAAGTGGCGTGATAGCCTTTTTCGCGGAATACGCCGATCGCACTATCCAGTGCTTCTTCGATGTTGAATTCCCGTGGTCGTCCGCGACCACGGAATTCATTTACTTGAGATGATCCGTAATTTGTCATGCGTCCATTATAGGAAACAATCATTCCCCAATCAAGGGGGGCATGTGGACGCGTTCAGGCAAGAGGGATTGCGCAGTTCGGGCGGCCTAAATTGAATGTTCAGGTTACCACCGTACCTTGGTGATAGACGATCTTCCATCCTGAGGACGTACGTCGCCACAAGGTGGATCGACGAGTGACGCGAGTGCTCTGATGCAGAGTATACGTAAGCAGGTAATTATCCTGGGCTATCTCCTGACAATAAAAATCTTGTGCTTGCCAGTTTTCTTCATATGCATCCAGTTGGCGTTGCAGGACAGTATCAATGATGTATTTTCTACTGTAGCGGCGACCTGATGCACCAACCTCCCAAAACGACTCATCTGTCATTTGCTCTAGTGCTTCGCGACTATCGCCGTACTCTGGATGATGAAAGATCGGCTCCATCTTAGACAATTGATCTTGAATGTCGACCAAATGAGAAAGAGTTTTGAACGTAGGTTCCATAGTAAACAATCCAGATGTCTTTATGAGTGTGCTCAATATCTTACGCGCTTAGTTAAATCCACAAGCTTAAATAATTTCTAGCTATTTAGTGGAATTCAAACTGTGATTGATGCTAATACCGCACATCGCTGGCTGACAATTATAGTTGCATTGCTAATTATAATGATATACATTGGTTCCATGTTTGATCATTGCCTTTACTTCAATACAACAGCCTTGGCACGGCAGCTAGAGGGCGAATGGGCTAAGGCGTTTGAGCCGTTCGATTTGACGCCACCTCAAGCATTCCTGCTTAGGGCCATATTGGATCAGCCAGGTCTTATGCAATACGAGCTTGCCAATGCTTTGACAATTTCGAGGCCGACAGCCACCCGTGCTCTGGACGGGCTCAAGGCAAAGGGCCTAATTGAACGCAGAAATTCAGAGCGTGACGGACGAGAGCAGGCCATTTTTCCAACTGCGCCCGCTATTGCAATGCATACATCGTTAAATGAGGCGAGCGTTCAAGTGGGAAAACGGCTAAAGAAACTGCTGGGAGCGGATGTTTTTGCTGACACTGTAACCAAGATTCGCGGCGTTCGCGCTGCCCTTAAGTGAGCATTTTTTGCATATATGATTGCATAGCTAACGATTTTTAGGGAATCATGGATATGACTCAGGATAGTGGGCAAATTCGGCTTGCGGCCGGACGGCGAGTTACATTTCGAGGCGCACGCGATGTCTTACTCGAGTGTACGGAAGGCGTGGTCTGGCTGACTGTAGAGGGACAGCAAGGCGACTTCCTGCTGGCCAAGAACGAGCTGCTATGTATCAAAAGCAGCGGCCTTGCAATCATTCAAGGGCTGCCATCAGGCTCCGTTCAATTAGTCAGCAAGGTGCCAAAATCAATTCGCCAAGGGAATCGATTTTCGTGGACTTTGGTTTTTTGAGCCCATATGGTTGCATAGCTAATTATATAAGGAGAAATCATGCGCGTCCTGATCACTAGCGAATGGAGACGATCATGCAGTTAGATCGTCGCAAGTTTCTCAACCTGGCAGCAGCAGGTTTTGCAGCTGGCTTTCTGGCGCCCATCCCGCCAGTTCATGCGACCTCAAGGCGCAAAATCAAAGCCATTGCCTTCGATGCCTTTCCGATCTTTGACCCAAGACCTGTCTTTGCACTTGCCGAAAAACTTTTCCCGGGCAGGGGAATTGAACTCGGCAACGCGTGGCGTACTAGACAGTTTGAATATCAATGGCTACGAGCTTTGTCCGGCCACTATGCGAATTTCTGGCAAGCAACGGAAGATGCATTAGTATTTTCTTGCGAAATGCTGAAGCTCGATCTGACCACAGATAAGCGCAAACAACTGATGAGTGGGTACCTTGAACTCAAGGTGTGGCCTGATGTACCACCAGCACTACAGTCACTTAAAAATGACGGTATTCAACTAGCGCTCCTATCCAACGCAACGCCCAGGATACTCGACGCAGGCATCAAGAACTCCGGACTCGATGATGTTTTTGAACATGTTCTTAGCACTGATGAGATCAAAACCTATAAGCCCGATCCTCGGGCCTACCATATGGCGATCGACGCATTTCACCTAAAACGTGAGGAGATTCTCTTCGTTCCGTTTGCCGGATGGGATGCAGCTGGGGCCAAGTCATTTGGTTACACAACGTTCTGGGTAAATCGCCTTAACCTTCCTGTCGAGAAGCTCGGCGTACTCCCTGATGCGATTGGGCAAAACCTGACCGATTTGGTGAATTTCATGAAAGAAGCGCGTTGAAATTCATGCCATGACAATAACGCGTATTTCATCACATGCGATTGCCAGTACCTGTCCGCTTTGTTGTTATCGCAGTCCCGGAATTATAAATATCGTCGCTAACATTCAAATTAAAGGAGTCAGATATGCCGTTTACACGCATCGCAATTAAAGAAGGAACACCTGTGAAAAAAAGAAAAGACATAGCTCGTAACGTTCATCAAGCAATGGTCGATAGTATCGGGATTACAGAAGATGACTTTTTTCAATTGATTTCGGAGTACGGTCAGGAGGATTTCTTCTTTGACCGAGGTTTCCTGGATATAGACCGTTCCGACGATCTTGTTGTGATTCAAATCACCCTGCGTCGAGGCCGAAGCGACGCTATGAAGCGGGATCTTTACGCAAAAATCGCGGGAAATTTGAGAGACGGCGCAGGGATACGCCCTGAGGACATATTTATTTACTTAAATGAGAATGATTTTTCAGACTGGTCAGTAGGAAGCGGACAAATGAGTATGGCAATAGTGCAGCAGAGGGGGAGTTAAATATTGACGGTGCGGACTTTTCCTGAAAACGCTAATTCTCTGCAAGCCTTGCCATAACGCGCCGCCAAGCTGCTTCGTCCTTGGAGCCCAGATCGGAGAAAACCTTGGCAAAGCGCTGGCGCTGGTCTCCCGACAAAATAGTTTCAAGTGATTGGCCTGATTTGGAAAGAGATAGCCGTTTAATCCGACTGTCGCGCTCATCAGGTTCGGCCTGAATAAGGCTCATCCCAATAAGCTGCTGCAACGGGCCATTCAGTGATTGTCTGGATACTCCAAGTATTTTCAATAAATCGTTCACGGAAAGGCTTGGATTCCGACCCACAAAATACAGTATGCGGTGATGTACCCGAGAAAGCCCATGCGATTCAAGAATTGCATCTGGACGGGCAATTACGGCGCGGAATGCAAAATGCAACAGCACCAATGCCTGGTTAAGTTCGTCTTCTCTGGCGAGTGGTGATGGATTATTTATATCAGCCATGTTGACATATTATACAACTGAAGGTAACTTAAATATATCAACTATGCTGATATATATATGCTCGTGATGTGCATTCCCAATATTTCAAATACTTATATATAGAGATATATGAATACGGACTCAATTAATGGTCGCAACATGGACAACTCGTCTGCGCGCGTGGCGCTGATGCTCGGCAATTTCGTCATCGGCCTCGCCATCGTCGGTATTGCCGGCATGTTGTCCGATCTAGCCAAAGGACTCGACGTGACCATCCAGCAAGCTGGTTTCCTCGTTACCGCAGGCGCAATTGTCCTCTGCATCGGCTCGCCGCTCACTGTTTGGGCAGCGAGCACGCTCGATCGTCGAGTCCTTCTTACCAGTTCGCTTTTCATCGTCGCGCTTGGGCATTTCGCCTCCGCGTTTGCCCCAAACTATGGCGTTCTGCTCACCTTGCGCGTGCTAATGTTGATAGCGGCAGCACTCTTCACTCCCGTCGCCGCAAGTACGGTGGCAATGATAGTCTCGCAAACCGAGCGCCATGGCGCCATCACTTTCGTTTTTCTCGGCTGGTCGCTTTCTGTGGCCGTTGGCCTGCCTGCCGTCGCTTTCCTGGCTGCGCATGCCGGGTGGCAGGTAACGTTCGCGGCAATGGGCGTCGGGCTGCTTGCGTGCGCGATGCTCGTTTTCCACACATTGCCGTCCGGCCTGCGTGGCGCGCCTATCTCGTTCAGCAGCTGGGGGATGTTGGGACGCAACCGGTTTGTGGTAACCCTGCTTATTCTCACCGCGGTACAGATCGCTGGCCAGTTCGTCGTCTTCACCTATCTCGCCCCCCTCCTAAGCCGGCTCGCAGGCGCCGATGTTGCGGCGATCAGCATATTCTTCTCCCTCTTCGGCGTGATGGGCTTCATCGGCAATGTGATCGCAACACGGCTGGTCACAAAGCTGGGGCCATTCACTACATCCGGCCTTGCGCTGCTTTCCATTTTTCTGGGCTTCACATTGTGGAGCCTCGGCGTCGGCACGCTTGTCGTGATGGGGATGGGAGTGGCTCTGTGGGGTTTAGGATTCGCGGCAATCAACTCCATGCAACAGGCTCGCCTCATCGGCGCCGTTCCAGCACTGGGCAGCGCCGCTGTGGCGCTCAATACCTCGTCCGTCTATGTCGGGCAGGCGATCGGCTCCGCGCTAGGTGGCTTCCTTTTCGCCCAAGACCTTCCTCGCGCGCAAGGCTACGCGGCGATGATCCTCTTCGGCTTGAGCTTGGCGCTCCTGGCGACAACCCGTGATACACCCCGTTAAAACGAGATGTATCCTGCTTTATTCAGGTTTCCCTGGTGCGGCTGGCGAAAAGTCGAAGTAATACTCTACTGCCAACACGTTGTCAGGAGCAGTTGCGTAAGCTTCT
>DAIDAG010000028.1 GCA_027310725.1 Sideroxydans sp.
CTGGTTCGGCACCGCCATGCTCTGCTACGTCACGCCCAAGGAACACCTCGGCCTGCCCAACAAGGCCGACGTGAAGGAAGGCATCATCACCTACAAGATCGCCGCCCACGCCGCCGACCTCGCCAAGGGCCACCCCGGCGCGCAGATCCGCGACAACGCCATGAGCAAGGCGCGCTTCGAGTTCCGCTGGGATGACCAGTTCAACCTCGGCCTCGATCCCGACCGCGCCCGCGAATTCCACGACGAGACCCTGCCCAAGGAATCCGCCAAGGTCGCCCACTTCTGCTCCATGTGCGGCCCGCAATTCTGCTCGATGAAGATCAGCCAGGACGTGCGCGACTTCGCTGCGAAGGAAGGCCTGGACGAACAGGCCGCGCTACAGAAAGGGATGGAAGTGAAGTCGGTGGAGTTTGTGAAGCAGGGGGCGGAGGTTTATCACAAGGCTTAAAAACCATGGTTACGGACTTGAGCTGGAGCAGAATCGAGGTCGAAGCAACTGTTGCGGATTATCTACACATGCTTGTACTCGAATACTCTGGCCAAGCCTATAACAAAGCAGCCCATCGCCGAACCCTGCAATCCAAACTGAACGGGCGAACAGAAGGCGCAATTGAACTTAAGCGCCAAAACATCAGCGCCGTTCTACACACCTTAGGGTTCCACTGGATTCCCGGCTATAAACCTCGCGGTCATTATCAAGCATTGCTGCAGGAAGTAGTCGAAGAACAATTGGAAAAAAATAAGTTGGTAGATGAAGCCGCGCAAAATGCTTCCTCCTCCCCCGCTGCGGTTCCATTGCTTGATGATTTCCGCAACGTTCTAGTCGAGCCACCTAAGCTTGTCACGGAAGCAAGAGAACCAAATCCGGCGGCGTATTATTCCTCCGCCCCTCAGAAGCGTGATTACTTAGAGCGCGAAGCCAGAAACATTTCTCTTGGCAAAGCAGGTGAAGAATTCGTTCTGAGCTTTGAACACTTCCGTCTGTATGAACTTGGGCAAAAGAAACTTGCGGACAAAGTCGATCACGTTTCAGTAAGCCAGGGTGATGGACTTGGCTATGACATCCTATCCTTCGACACTGATGGACGAGAACGATATATCGAAGTAAAAACTACTGCTTTCGCTAAAGAAACTCCTTTCTTCATAAGCCGAGGCGAAATTCAATTCGCTAAAGACCATGAGGAACATTTCCATCTTTATCGACTTTATGAATTTCGCAAATCTCCAAAGCTGTTCGATTTAGTTGGCTCTGTAGAAAAGCATTGCGCAGTTCACCCCATCAGTTTTGTTTGTGAGTTCTCGTAAATTGGACTGCCGCCCCCGCTGCGCCGCCTGCTGCATCGCGCCCTCCATCACTTCGCCCCTGCCCGGCATGCCGAATGGCAAGCCCGCCGGGGTGCCGTGCGTGCAGCTGGACGACCAGTTGCGCTGCAAGGTGTTCGGCCTGCCGCAGCGCCCAGCCTTCTGTGGCGGGCTGCTGCCTTCCGCCGAGATGTGCGGCACCTCACGCGAGGAGGCGATGTTGTGGTTATCGCGGCTGGAACATGCCACGCGGCCGGTATAATGGGTGCCGTAGCCGTCTGTTTGCTTCGACAAGCTGAGCGTGTGCTTTTGGGGCGAATGCCCCTTACAGCCACGGCCTACCCCTTGCGGGTGCAGCACGAACGGCCTTTTATAACCGCCTGCTTTGGATCACCAGCGCGTGCATATTTCCGACGACACCCTTGATATCACTGCCGATTCGCCTTGCGTCGGCCATTGCACCACGGTGCTGGGCGACGACGTCTGCCGCAGCTGCCTGCGCACCTTTGACGAGGTGACGTGCTGGCTGGAGATGAACGAGGAGGAGCGGCGCGCCGTCAACCGCCGCATCGCGTTGCTGCAGCGTAAACAATCCGTCTTGTGAGGCAGGTATAATCGCGCCCTTCGACAAGCTCAGGGCGAACGGCCTTGGTCATTTCTCTATTGGATTATCTTAATTAATGGACACCCTACTGCTGCTGAAAGCCGCCATCCTCGGCGTCGTTGAAGGCCTTACCGAATTCCTCCCCATCTCCAGCACCGGACACCTGATCTTGGCCGGCGACCTGCTGAACTTCAACGACGAAAAGGGCAAGGTGTTCGAGATCGTGATCCAGTTCGCCGCCATTCTCGCGGTATGCTGGGAATACCGCGCAAAGATCCTGACCGTGGTTGGCGGCTTGTCGAGCGAGCGCCCCGCGCAACGCTTTGCAACCAATCTCTTCATCGCCTTCCTGCCTGCGGCTGTATTGGGAGTGCTGTTCGCCACCAAGATCAAACAGTACTTGTTCGCGCCGGTGCCCGTGGCGCTGGCCTTCATCGTCGGGGGCGTGATCATCCTGTGGGCGGAGAAACGCGAGCACCGGATCGCGTTTGAGACGGTGGACGATATGACTTGGCAAGAAGCGCTGAAAGTGGGCTGCGCGCAGACGCTGGCGCTGATACCCGGCACGTCCCGTTCAGGCGCAACCATCATCGGCGGCTTGTTGTTCGGCTTGTCGCGCAAGGCGGCGACGGAATTTTCGTTTTTCCTCGCTATCCCTACCCTGTTCGGCGCAACGGTCTACGAGGTGGTCAAATACCGCCATCTGTTCCACACGAATGATATCGGCATGTTTATCGTGGGCAGCATCTTTTCATTCATCAGTGCCTTCCTGTGCGTGCGCTGGTTGCTGCGTTTTATCAGCAGGCACGATTTCACTGCATTCGCCTGGTATCGCATCGCCTTTGGCCTGATCGTGATTGCGACCCATTACAGCGGCATGGTGAACTGGTCGGCCACGTAAAAAAGCCCGCGATGCGGGCTTTTTAATGATGTGCGGGCCGGTTCTCCGATCAGCTCTGTTCCCATGGCAGGCCGGAAACGCGCCAGCCGTTCAATACATTGCGTTGATTGTTGGGGCTTTTGTCGCCCTCAAAACCTTCCAGGACGTTATAGCAATCGGTGTACCCGGCTTGGGTGGCTATCATGGCCGCACCATGTGAACGATGTCCGCTGCGGCATATGAACATGACCAATGATTCTTTGCTGACCTGCTGTTCCAGTGCCGCGAGGAAGTTCGGATTCAGTTTCATACCGGGATAAGTAGCCCATTCGATCTCTACCGCACCGGGAACGCGCCCAACCCAGTCGATCTCGGCGCGAGAGCGCACGTCGACCAGCTTTGCACCGGGAGCTGAACGCATCAGTTCATTCGTCTCTTTCGGCGTCAGAGCGCCCGCGTAAGGCAGGTTAAGGTCCTTTGCACGTTGTTGTGCGACATTCAGAATTTCGGTGATCTTTCCCATTTCGTTTACCCGTGTTTATCCTTTAACATGCAAATGCTATCCTGCACGGCACGGTTGCATACTATCCCAACAGCCATGAAAAATCACACAGCACCTCATTCCCACGACAAGTCCGCCGCTTTCGAGCCCGCCCATCCCGTTCGTTTTGCCGCCGCCCGCAAAAGCACCTGGATAAGTATCTTCATCAATCTGGGATTGACCATTATTCAAATGCTTGCCGGCTTCTTCGGCAAGTCGCAATCACTGATGGCCGATGGCCTGCATTCGCTGGCCGATCTGCTTTCCGATGTGCTGGTATTGTTTGCCAACCGGCACGGCAACAAACACGCCGATGCGGAGCACCCTTACGGACATGCGCGCATAGAAACCGCTGCTTCGTTGATCCTGGGCGCCAGTCTTGTGGCTCTGGGTATCGGCCTGCTCATTGCCGCGGGCATGCGCCTGCAACATCCCGAACAGGTTCAATCTGTGCATCCGGCGACATTGTGGGTGGCCATCGTCGCCCTGGCGGCAAAGGAAGGCATGTTCCGCTATATGCTCGCGATCGCTCAGCGGGTTCGTTCGCAGATGCTGGTAGCGAATGCATGGCATGCCCGTTCCGATGCGGCTTCTTCGCTGGTGGTCATCATTGGTATCGTCGGCAATCTGCTGGGCTATACCTTTCTTGATCTGGTTGCGGCCGCCGTCGTCGGTGTGATGATCGCTTATATGGGCATCCAGTTCGCACGGGATGCGCTGGCTGAGTTGATCGACACCGGCCTGGATGAAGTCGAAGTCCGTGCGATCCGCAATACTCTGAAGGCAGTGCCTGGGGTAATGGGACTGCATGACTTGCGCACTCGCAAGATGGCTGACAATGCCCTGGTCGATGCCCACATCATCGTCGAACCCAAAATCAGCGTGTCTGAAGGACATTACATCGCAGAGGCCGCGCGCGCCGCTGTATTGAAGAGTCACCAAGTCATGGATGTGATGGTACATATCGACTCGGAGGACGACGTACAAGCCAAACCCAATGCCCATTTGCCGCAGCGACATCTGTTACTCGCGCACTTAAGCAGCCGTTTGGGAGAAACCTTGCCGCCATCTACACGTATCGTGCTGCATTACCTGGGCGGCAAAGTAGAGGCCGAACTGTTATTCGACTCGAAGCTCGATCTCGATGCCTTGCGCGATAAATGTCGCACCATCACCGCAAACGACCCCTACTTTCGCAGCATCCTCCTCTTTCAATCCGGCGCACCATTCTAGTGCGCGCGGCTCTCAAGCGCCCCATTGAAGGGCGTGAGTTGCATTCCCATCTATCGGGCAAATATGGCACAATGTGCCTCTTGCGGCATTTTGCTTATGGCACGGTTTCTGCTCATTTCAATTCCGTCGTACCAACCATTTTGTATCACTATAGAGCTTCGTCTTAATTTTCTTGGGAGATTCGAGTATGTCTAAAACAGCCGCCGACGTTCTGACACTAATTAAAGAACAGGGCATCAAATTCGTCGATCTACGCTTCACCGACACACGCGGTAAAGAACAGCACGTGGGCGTGCCGGTTTCACACTTCGGTGCCGACAAATTTGAAGAAGGTCATGCCTTCGATGGTTCTTCCATCGCCGGTTGGAAAGGCATTCAGGCCTCCGACATGCTGCTGCTGCCGGATCCCGATTCCGTATATGTCGATCCTTTCTTCGACGAACCCACCATCGTTTTGTCCTGCGACGTGATCGAGCCGTCAGATGGCAAGGGCTATGACCGCGATCCGCGTTCTATCGCAAAGCGCGCCGAGGCTTATCTGAAGTCCTCCGGTATCGGTGACACCGCTTATTTCGGCCCGGAACCCGAATTCTTCATTTTCGATTCCGTGCAATGGAAGATCGACATGTCCGGCTGTTCCGTCAAGATCAACTCGGAAGAAGCAGCCTGGTCGAGCGGCCACGAATTCGACGGTGGCAACACCGGTCACCGCCCATCTGTAAAGGGTGGTTATTTCCCCGTTCCTCCGGTTGACAGCCTGAACGACATCCGCGCCGCAATGTGTCTGGCGCTGGAAGAGATCGGTATCCCTGTTGAAGTTCACCACCACGAAGTGGCTACGGCCGGCCAGTGCGAACTGGGCACCAAGTTCAATACGCTGACCAAGCGCGCCGACTGGACTCAGACTTTGAAATATGTGGTGCAGAACGTTGCCCACCAATATGGCAAGACCGCGACCTTCATGCCCAAGCCCATCGTTGGCGACAACGGCTCCGGCATGCACGTGCACCAATCCATCTGGAAGGGTGGCAAGAACCTGTTCGCGGGCAACGGTTATGCCGGCCTGTCCGAGACAGCGCTGTATTACATCGGCGGTATCATCAAGCACGCCAAGGCTCTGAACGCGATCACCAACCCAGGCACCAATTCCTACAAGCGCCTGGTTCCTCACTACGAAGCTCCGGTGAAACTGGCTTATTCCGCCAAGAACCGTTCCGCTTCGATCCGCATCCCGCACGTTGCCAGCGACAAGGCACGCCGCATCGAGACGCGCTTCCCGGATCCCTCCGCCAATCCGTACCTGGCTTTCGCGGCATTGCTGATGGCCGGTCTGGATGGTATCCAGAACAAGATCCACCCCGGCGATCCGGCTGACAAAAATCTGTACGACTTGCCACCCGAAGAAGATGCAAAGATCCCGACTG
Organism: Sideroxydans sp.; assembly: GCA_027310725.1. Taxonomy (GTDB): domain Bacteria; phylum Pseudomonadota; class Gammaproteobacteria; order Burkholderiales; family Gallionellaceae; genus Sideroxyarcus. The sequence goes on from DAIDAG010000028.1 coordinate 5,985, forward strand.
TTTGCGCTTCTCTGGATGAAGCCTTGGACAACCTGAACAAGGATCGTGAGTTCCTGACACGTGGCGGCGTATTCTCGAACGACTTCATCGATGCCTACATCGACCTGAAGATGGATGAAGTCAACCGTATCCGCATGACGACTCACCCCGTCGAATTCGACATGTACTATAGTCTCTAAAGCGATGTAATTGTTGTAAAGAACGGGGCCATCATGGCCCCGTTTCTTTTTATGGCAGTCTTCTCAGCGCACGCACCTTAACCTATACTGCGCCCATCGTAACTCGGGTACAACCATGAAACTACGTCATCTGTTCGTTTTGTGTTGCTCGGCGACATTTGCTATTGGCGCCCATGCAGATATTTACAAGCGCGTGGATGAAGACGGTCATGTCACTTATTCCAGCGTTCCCATCAAGGGTGCGAAGAAACTCCACCTTGAACCACTGCCCACCATGGCCCCGCCGGCGAAGCCGCGCAACAATGAAGGTTCCTCGGATTTCCGCGTGAATTCTGAAACCCAGAATCGTCGCGACAGCACCCGCCGCAAGATACTGGAAGACGAATTGGCGACCGAGGAAAAGGCACTTGAGGATGCACGTGCCAAACAGAAGGAAGGTCAGAGTTTTCCCGAAATGTTCAAAGATGCAAACGGGCAGCCGAACCCGGATGTCGCCAAATTTCAAGAGAAAGCAAATAACTTGCAGGAAGATGTAAGCTCGCACGAGAAAAATATCGAAGCGCTTAAAACCGAGCTTTCCCACCTCAAATAGCAAGCTGCATGGCATGTTTTCTGCTTAGTAGACAGTCATGTCAACCGCTAATCTCCCCTCGCTAGAACACCTCTCCACTGCAGTCATCCTGCTGGACGACCAGTCGCGTATCGCCTATATCAACCCCGCAGCCGAACACCTGTTCGGACTGAGCAACACCAACTTGATCGGTCATCCGCTGCAATATGCTTTTACGCTTACCGAACAACTGTTCGGAACTATCCAGTACGCGCTTGCTACCCACGCCAGCCACATCGAGCATGAGCTGACGCTCGGCACACATGCCACCGGGAACAAGCTGCACCTGAGCTGTACCGCCACCCCGCTTCAGCTCAGCCCGTACGCATTGTTGCTGGAATTCCATACCATCGACCGGCCTCTGAAATTGGCGCGCGAAGAACAGATGCTGGACCAGACCCAGGCCAACCGCCTGTTGTTGCGCAATCTTGCGCACGAGATCAAAAACCCGCTGGGAGGGATACGCGGCGCGGCGCAATTGCTGGAGCAGGAACTGGAAAAGCCGGCCTTGCGCGAATACACCCAGGTGGTCATTCAGGAAGCCGATCGTTTGCGTTCCCTGATGGAAAAGTTGCTCACTCCGCAACACGCGCCCCATTTCAGTGCACTAAATATCCACGAGGTGCTGGAGCGCGTGCGCAGTGTGGTTCTGGCCGAATTGCCCGAAGGGCTTCTCATCCAGCGCGATTACGACCTGAGCCTGCCGGAACTGCATGGCGACAAGGAACAACTCATCCAGGTTGTGCTCAACATCGTGCGCAACGCGGCACAGGCCATGCACGGCAAAGGGCAGATCCTGTTGCGCACACGCATCACCCGCCAGGTCACCCTGATGAAGAAACTGCATCGCCTCGCTGTGATGGTGCAGATCATCGACAACGGCCCCGGCATCCCCGCCCATTTGCGCGACAAGATATTCTACCCGCTGGTATCCGGCCGGGCAGACGGCCACGGGCTCGGGCTTACCCTGGCTCAGGATTTCGTCAGCCAGCATCAGGGCAGCATTGAATTTGAAAGCGAACCCGGACGTACCTGCTTCACAGTGATACTGCCGCTCACACATTTAGGGAAACAAACATGACCAAACCTGTCTGGATCATCGACGACGACCGCTCAATCCGCTGGGTGCTGGAAAAAGCACTTGCTCGCGAAGAGATCGAATACAAGAGTTTTGCATCCGCCGACGAGGCGCTGGAAGAGCTTCCCGGCAACCTGCCGCAAATGGTGATCAGCGATATCCGCATGCCCGGCAGTTCGGGACTGGAGTTGTTGCAGAGACTGCGCAACGATCATCCCAACCTGCCCGTTATCATCATGACGGCCTACTCCGATCTGGAAAGTGCTGTGTCGGCTTTTCAGGGCGGCGCGTTCGAATATCTGCCAAAACCATTCGATGTGAATCACGCGGTCGAGCTGATACGGCGCGCATTGGAACAAAGCCTGCGCAAGAACACCCAGTCGGATGATGCGCAGGCCGCCCCGGACATCCTCGGCCATGCACCCGCCATGCAGGAAGTGTTTCGCGCCATCGGGCGCTTAGCCCAGTCCAACGCCACCGTGCTCATCAACGGCGAATCGGGCACCGGCAAGGAACTGGTCGCACAGGCCTTGCACCGCCACAGCCCGCGCGCGGACAAACCTTTCGTCGCGATCAATACCGCTGCCATTCCCAAGGACCTGCTGGAATCCGAACTGTTCGGCCATGAGCGCGGCGCGTTCACCGGTGCGACTACCACGCGGCACGGCCGTTTCGAACAGGCCGAAGGTGGCACGCTGTTCCTCGACGAGATCGGCGACATGCCGGCCGAGCTGCAAACCCGCTTGCTGCGCGTGCTGTCGGACGGGAATTTCTATCGCGTCGGCGGTCACCAGCCGATCAAGGCCAACGTGCGCATCATCGCGGCCACGCACCAGAACCTGGACGAGCGCGTGAAGCAGGGTCTGTTTCGCGAGGACTTGTTCCATCGCCTGAATGTCATCCGCCTGCGCCTGCCCCCTCTGCGCGAACGGCGCGAGGATATTCCCTTGCTGGCGAAATATTTCCTGCAGAAGAGTGCGAAGGAACTGGGTGTCGAACAAAAGACCCTGAGCGAGGCAGCGCTGAGCTACCTCGCCGCGCAGGACATCCCGGGCAACGTGCGCCAGCTGGAGAACCTGTGCCACTGGCTCACCGTCATGACACCCACCCGTATGGTGGAAATCGCCGACCTTCCCGCGGAATGGCGCGACACGCACGCCAGCACCGTTCTCAATCAGGACTGGCGCACTGCGCTTGCACAGCAGGTCGCGCTGGCCCTGCAGCGCAACGAACCAAACATCCTCGATACCCTCACCAAGCAATTCGAAAGCACGCTCATCACCCAGGCTTTGCAACATACCGGTGGACGCCGTATCGACGCTTCGACCTTGCTCGGCATGGGGCGCAATACGTTGACGCGCAAGATTCAGGAATTGGGACTGGACAGCGCAAACGAATAGAACTGCGGCTCGGCTGTTATTGCCACACTCCGACTATCGGTTGGACGTGGGCGCTTTCATTCAGGCTGGGCAAGCCGTACATCTCTGAGAGCGTGCGCAGGACGTTGTAATGGTTGATGCGCTGGGCGCTGCTGCCGCGCCTGACCATGGGACCGATCATGATGGTTACGATATGGTTGTTGGCAGTGCCGTCGTCCTCGTCCCACGTCAGTATCAGCAGGCTGTTGTGCGCCAGTGCCCATTGCAGATAAGGCTCGATATGCTGCTTCAGCCAGTCGTCGCCCTGGGCGATGCTGCCGTCGTGCATGTCGTTGCGCTGGTCCGGTATCACCAGCGAAACCGTAGCGAGGTTCTCGAAATGTTGGGGGAGCGCGCTGTATGGCTGATTCAGATGCTTCAACTCCTTCCAGTTGGCCGGCGGATTGTGTTTCCGCATGTATGCACCGTATATGCAACCTTCGTAACCGGCTTCCGGCATCGACTCCGCATAACTGGCAAAGCTGGAACCTTTTGCCTGCAACGCAGCGGCCAGATTGTCGCCGCCGAGTTCAAGCGGGCAGACATCGCTGGCAATACCGCGGGTCGATCCGGTGAACAATGCAAGATAATTGGGCTGACTCGGGTGCGTCACACCGTAGGACTGCGTGAACAACATCCCGCGCTGGGCCAGCGCGTTGATATAGGGCGCTTCCCGGTTGCCGATGATCTGCGTAAACGATTTGTTTTCTTCGATCACGATGACGATGTGGTCCGGGCGCGGCAGTTCGCCGGCTATCACAGGCTGCACAGACAGCAGCATCGTCAGCAGCCAGTAATTTTTCACGCTACTTCCGCCACCACAGGCGTGTGGTCGGACGGGCGCTCCAGTTTTCGCGGTGCCTTGTCGATATGACATGACTTGCACTGCAGGCCGGAGCTGACAAGGATATGATCGATACGCAGCCCCATGTTGCGCCGGAATGCCATCATGCGGTAGTCCCACCATGAGTAGCTTTTGTCCTCCTGCTCGAACATCCGGAAAGTATCCACAAGGCCCAACTGCAACATGCCCTGGAATGCCGCGCGTTCCGGTTCGCTGACCAGCACGTTGCCTTGCCATGCGACCGGATCATGCACATCGCGGTCTTCCGGCGCGATGTTGTAGTCGCCCAGCAAGGCGAGTTTTGGATACCTCGCCAGCTCGTCCTTCAACCAGGCGGTCAGCGCACCCAGCCATTTGAGCTTGTATTGGTATTTATCGGAGCCCACCTCCTGCCCGTTGGGGATGTACACGCACACCACGCGTATACCGCCGACGGTCGCGGCAATGACGCGTTTCTGCTCATCCTCGAAATCGGGAATGCCATATTGCACGTCGCTGACCGGTTCGCGGCTCAGGATCGCCACGCCGTTATAGGTCTTCTGGCCGCTGAACACACTGCGATAGCCTGCCGCCAGCAACTCGGCTTGCGGGAAATCCGCATCCTGTTGCTTGGTCTCCTGCAAGCACACTACGTCGACCGGATTCGCCGCCAGCCATTCCAGCAGATGCGGCAAACGCACTTTGAGCGAGTTGACGTTCCAGGTCGCCAGTTTCATTGCGCAGGTTGAACTGCCGACGCGGCGGGACGAGGGCGGTAGGTTGGAACGCTCTTGGGATAGCCTGCAAAATCCAGTTCATTGCCCCATTGATCGGCAAGAAAGCCTTTAAGCCAGGTCTTGCCTATGGTCGCTGAGGGCAGCAGGCTGCCTCCGGATGCGAGGCGGAACGCGTCGATGTCTTCCTTCTTCACCAGGCTCTTTTCCGTGAACGGGATGCCGCGCTTGTTCAGCAGATCGCGCGCTTCAGCGCAGGGTGAACCGCAATCAGGAAAGGAATAGAGCGTGACGGGGAAATTCTGCATCGCGACCCTCGTCTCATAAGGCAGGCTTTCATCCGGCACCGGCTCACTGCCCAGCTTCAGCTTTTCCACGTCCTCCGAGCCCATTAACGGGCTGTCGCTGTAATGCACTTTCCCGTCCTTGTCGATCGAGCGATAAAGCTCAGCCGCCTGGGCGTTCGCCAGCATCGCCAGACAGATCAATAGAAATGCGCCTCTCATCATCTCCTCCTTGACTTAAGTACTTGCCAGGCCATTATGCCGCAACAGCGCGTCGATCCTGGGCTCGCGTCCACGGAATGCAATGAATGAGTCCATCGCATCGCGACTGCCGCCTACCGCCAGTATCTGTTCGCGGAAATGACTGCCTGTCGCCGCATCCAGTACACCATTCTCTTCAAACAGACTGTATGCATCTGCCGACAACACTTCCGCCCACTTGTAACTGTAGTAGCCCGCCGCATAACCACCGGAAAAAATATGTGCAAAGCTATTCTGGAAGCGGTTGAATGGGGGCGGTATGAGTACGGCGACCTCCTTCCGTATCTCATCCAGTAACTGCTGCACAGTCTGCTTCCCATTCGCATCGTAGTCGCTATGCATGCGCAGGTCGAACAGCGAGAACTCTATCTGGCGCAACATCTGCAATCCGCTCTGGAAATTCTTCGCAGCGATCATCTTGTCGAACAAGTCCCTCGGCAATTTTTCTTTCGTTTCGCCGTGCCGGGTCATGCCTTGCAGCACATCCCATTCCCAGCAGAAATTCTCCATGAACTGGCTGGGCAATTCGACCGCATCCCATTCCACACCGTTGATGCCGGATACGCCCAGTTCTTCCACCTGCGTCAGCAGATGGTGCAGGCCGTGACCAAACTCATGGAACAGGGTGATGACCTCGTCATGGGTGAACAGCGCAGGCTTGCCCCCGAGCGGCGAAGCAAAGTTGCAATTGAGATAGGCCACCGGAGTCTGGATGCCCTTGGCAGTGCGCCGCCTTGTGATGGCATCGTCCATCCATGCGCCGCCGCGTTTGCTGGCACGCGCATACAGGTCGAGATAGAACTGGCCGACCAGTTTGCCCAGGCTGTCGCGGATATCGAAGAAACGCACGGTCTCGTGCCATGTCGGTGCCGTAGAAGGTTTGATGTCGAGTCCGAACAAGGTCTCTACCAAGCCGAACAACCCGGATAGCACGGCGTCCTCGGGGAAGTACTGCTTCACTTCCTGTTCTGAAAACGCATAACGCTGCTGGCGCAACTTCTCGCTCGCGTAACCGATGTCCCAAGCCTGCAATTCTTTCAGCCCCAGCTGGACAGCGGCGAATTCACGCAATTCTTTCAGGTCGTTTTCCGCAAACGGCTTCGCGCGTTGCGCCAATTCGAGCAGGAATTCGGCTACCTGAGCCGGCGTATCGGCCATCTTGCTTGCCAGTGAAAACTCCGCGTAGTTGTCGAAACCCAGCATCTGCGCCAACTCCGTGCGCAGTTTCAATATCTGCGACATCAGCGGCGTGTTGTCCCAGAGCGTGGTTGTTGCCGATTCATCGGCTTTACAACCACGGCCTACCTCTTGCGGGTGGCCTAAATTGCTTCCCTCCGACAATTGCTCACTGGCGCGCGTGGTATATGCACGGTACAAACGTTCACGCAAAGCACGGTTGTCGGCATACTGCATCACCGGACCGTAGGAAGGAGCTTTCAGCGTGAACAACCAGCCGCTCTTGCCGGCCTCTTGTGCGGCTTCGGCAGCCACCTGGCATTCGTCCGCCGGTATGCCCGAGATCTCTTTCTCGTCAGCGATCACACAGGTGTAGGCATTGGTCGCATCCAGCAGGTTGTCGGAGAATTTCGACGTCAGCTCGGAAAGCTCTTCCTGTATCGCCATGAAGCGTGCCTTCTTCTCTTCCGGCAACTCCGCTCCGCCCAGTCGGAAATCACGCAGTTCGTTCTCGATGACTTTCCGCTGCTCCGCATTCAATGCCGCGTAAGCAGCGCCGTTGCGGATGGCTTTGTATTTTTGATAGAGGGCGAGATTCTGCGACAGCTCGGCATAATACTGGGTGACCTTGGGCAGGTTTGCGTTGTAAACCTCGCGCAATTCAGGACCGTTCATCACCATGTTGAGATGCCCGACCTGCCCCCAGGCGCGGGACAAATGCTCGTTGGCATCCTCGAACGGCTGTATGAAATTCTCCCAGGTTGGCTGCGCACTATCAGTCAGCAATTTTGCCGTCAGCGCGCGGTTGCGCGCCAACAGTTCATCGACGGCGGGAGTGACATGTTCGGGTTTGATCTCCGCAAAACGCGGCAGACCGGTGATATCAAGCAATGGATTCATTAATGACGACCTAGATTGAATATGCAAGGTGACCTTCGACGATGCTGTGTCTCACGCGGCCTTGCATGGTGTAACCGTTGAACGGTGTGTTCTTGCCCTGGCTCTTCAGTGCAGAGGGTTCTACCTTCCACGCGGCCGCAGGATCGAATATGCACACGTCTGCATGCGCCCCTACCGAAAGATGTCCCACTTTTACGCCGAGCAATTGTGCCGGATTGGTGGTGACACGCGCCAGCGCATCGGACAGTGATACCTTGTCTTCTTCTGCCCACTTCAGTACCAGCGGCAGCAACAACTCCATGCCGGTTGCCCCCGCCTCTGCCTCGGCGAAGGGTAATAGTTTGGCATCTTCATCCACCGGCGAGTGGTTTGAGCAAATAGCGTCTATCGTTCCGTCGAGCAGGCCTTGGCGCAAAGCTGCCTTGTCGCGCAGGCTGCGCAGTGGCGGCATCAGATGGCAGTTGGAGTCGAAGAATCCGATATCCATTTCCGTCAGGTGCACGTGGTTCATGGATACATCGCATGTCACAGCCAGCCCCTGACTCTTGGCAACCCGGACCATCTCCACTCCCTCGGCACTGGAGATGCGGCAGACATGCAACTTGACGCCTGTTTCCCGCGCCAATTGCAGCATGGTTGAGAGCGCAATGGTTTCCGCAACCACCGGGATCGCCGGCAAGCCAAAACGCGTTGCCACTTCACCGTCGTGCGCCACGCCGTCTTTGGCGAGGAAGGCATCCTGCGGACGCAGCCACACGCGGTATCCGAAGGTCGCCGCGTATTGCATGGCACGCATCAGCACGCGCGTATCGGTGAGCAGCGCGTCGGCCTGACTGAAAGCCTTGCATCCGGCTTCCGTCAGCTCGATCATCTCGGTCAGTTCTTCGCCTTTCAAACCGTAGGTCAGCGCGCCGACCGGAAACACGCGCGCCTGATTGAGAGAACGGGCGCGATGCTTCAGCATCTCCACCAGTCCAGGCTCATCCAGCGGCGGATCGGTGTCGGGCGGGCAGGCCAGCGAGGTAACCCCTCCCGCCATCGCCGCATCCATCTCCGACTCGAGCGTAGCTTTGTATTCATAACCCGGTTCCCGCAGACGCGCGGCGACATCCACGAGTCCGGGAATCACGATCAATCCGCCGGCATCGATCACCTGCCCTGCGACAAATCCTTGTGGTGCCTTGCCGATCCCCGCGACATGTTTGTCGGCAATGAATACATCCAGCTGCGCATCGATGCCGTTCCTGGGGTCGATCAGACGACCGTTCTTGATATGAATGTTCATTTGGCCCCCGCCAGAGTACTCATGACTGCCATGCGCACCGCGATCCCGAACGTGACTTGCGGCAGGATGACGGACTGCGTGCCGTCCGCCACGCTGGAGTCGATCTCCACGCCGCGATTCATGGGCCCCGGGTGCATCACGATGGCATCGCTCCTGGCCTCTGCCAGTCGTTCCTGGGTCAGTCCGTAATATTTGAAATATTCCTGAGCGGAGGGCAGCAACGCTCCCTGCATGCGCTCGTTCTGCAGGCGCAGCATCATCACCACATCGACGTCTTTCAGTCCTTGCTTCATGTCGTGATAGACCTGCACGCCGAGCTTTTCGACATGGGTGGGCAGCAGCGTCTTTGGCGCTACCACGCGCACTTCTGGCACGCCCAGGGTGGTCAGCGCATGGATCTGAGACCGCGCCACGCGCGAGTGCAATACGTCTCCGACGATGGCGACACGCAGGTTGTGGAATTCTTTTTTGTAGTGGCGGATGGTAAACATGTCGAGCAACGCTTGCGTGGGGTGCGCGTGACGCCCGTCGCCGGCATTGATGACATGGATCTCCGGCGCGACATGCTGGGCGATGAGATGTACCGCCCCGCTGGATGAATGCCTCACCACGAACATGTCGGCATGCATCGCGCACAGGTTATCCACCGTATCCAGCAGGGTCTCCCCCTTGCTGGTACTGGACGAACCTATGTTGAGATTCACGACATCGGCGGACAAACGCTTGGCCGCGATCTCGAAGGTGGTACGCGTTCGTGTGCTGTTCTCGAAGAAAATGTTGAATACCGACTTGCCGTGCAACAACGGGACTTTTTTGATCTCGCGGCCTTCGGCGACATTCACGAATTCAGTCGCCCGGTCCAGAAGGTGGCGGAGAATGCTCGCCGGCAGGCCGTCGGTGGTCAGCAGGTGCTGCAGCTCGCCGTTCTTGTTTAACTGAGGGTTTTTCATGCGTAGATTCCTGCGCCGGGTTCTTCGAAATATGCCTGCAGTATCTGTTGCGCGGCATACTGGTCGATGAGGGGTTTCTGTTTTCTGCCGTGTATTCCCGCTTCATCCAGCACTGAGCTCGCGGCAGCGGAAGTATAACGCTCATCAACCAATAAAGTAGGCAAATTGAAGCGTCCTTTCAGACGGTTGGCGAAGCGGCGGCACAATGCGGTCATTTCGTGCGGCGTTCCGTCGTCGTTGCACGGCAGGCCGACCACCAGCGCCGCCGGTTGCCATTCCTCCAGGAGCGCGGCAATGGCGGCGAAGCGCACATCGTTTTTCTCGTCATTGATAGTGGTGAGCGGTTGAGCTGTGTGCGAAACGGTATTCCCCACCGCGATACCGATGCGTTTTGTGCCAAAATCGAATGCCAGTAGCGTGCCGGATAAGATCGAGGCTGCGGAAGGGTCGCTGCGGAGCAGCGGGGAACCCACCGGCGTACCCCTTGCGGGTGATTGTGGATTGTGGATTGGGGAGCTGGCAGCAGTACTATGTGTTGGTGTTATTGCTGGTTTCTCAATTTCCTGCGCCTTGCTCAATCCTGAATCCTCAATCCTGATTCCTGCCTTATCAGGCATGTCCGGCCTCATCGGAAAGGGATGCGAAATCGATACCGAGCAGCGCCATCGCCGCCGGCAGTCTTTCTTCGGCAGGCAATTCGAACAGGATATGCTCGGACGCGAGGACGCTGAGCCAGGCATTGTCCGCAAGCTCCTGTTCCAGCTGGCCTTCGGACCACCCGGCGTAACCCAATGTCACCAATAGACGCTGCGGACCCTGTCCTTCGCCAACCGCCTGAAGAATGTCCCTGGAGGTTGTCAGGCCGATCTTGTCGTTGACTTGCAGGGTCGATTGCCACGGCCCGCCCGTATCGTGCAGAACGAACCCGCGGTCGGTCTGCACCGGCCCGCCAAAGTGCACCAGTACGTCTTCCAGCTCGACCGGTTTGAGCGGCATATTGATCTGGGCAAACAGTTCGCTCAAGGTCAGGCTGATCGGGCGGTTCACCACGATCCCCATCGCGCCCTGCTCGTTGTGCTCGCACACATAGGTAAGGGACTTGGCAAAAAAGGGGTCTGTCATCGCCGGCATGGCGATCAGAAAATGATTTGTGAGATTCAACCCGGACATGGGTGCATTGTAATCTGCCTGCGCCCTAATCTCAATTTGGCTTCGGTCCGGCAGCAACGAAGCGGGCGATGTTTTCCAGCAATTCTTCTTCCTGATAGGGTTTGCCCATATATTCGTTCACGCCCAGCTCCATTGCATAGCGATGGTGCTTGTCGGCAGTGCGCGAGGTGATCATGATGATCGGCAAGTCCTGGGTACGGACATCCTGGCGCAAGCGCTTGGTCAGCTCGAATCCGTCCATACGCGGCATCTCCACATCCAGAAGCATCACATCCGGCAATACATCGGTGAGTTGTTCCAGCGCATCGACGCCATCTTTGGCGGTAATGACCTGGTAACCCGAACGCGCCAGCAAGCGGCTTGTGATCTTGCGCACTGTGAGCGAATCGTCCACGACCATGATTGTCGGCAAACTGTGCACTGCCGGCTTGGCCGCTTTGGCGATCTTGCGCGTCACGACGATACGCTGGGTGAAAGCAATCGGGTTGAGGATAAGGATGACCGTGCCGCTACCGGACACCGTTGCTCCCGCTATCCCGGGCAAACGGGCCAATTGCGGACCAATGTTCTTTACCACCGCTTCCTGGTTGCCGAGCAGTTCGTCGACATGGACTGCGATGCGGCTTTCGCCGGAACGCAGCAGCAGAACCGGATTGTGCGGCTGATTTAAGATCTCCGCCTCGTCGTCACCCAACAGGCGCGCCAGGAAGTACAGCGGATAGCGGGCACCCTGCCAATCTATGTATTGTTGTTTATATGACGCTTCCAGCGCGGCCGGTTTGAGCTGCTGCACGTTCTCGACCATGTTCGAAGGCAAGGCGTAAATGGACTGCCCGACACGCACCATCAAGGTTTGAGTCACCGCCAGCGTCAGCGGCAAGTGGATGGTAAATCGAACGCCATGCCCGGGGACGGATGCTACATCGACACGTCCGCCCAGCGCGGTGATCTCGCTGCGCACCACATCCAGCCCCACTCCGCGACCGGAGATTTCGGTCACTTCCTGTGCGGTTGAAAGCCCCGGCGTGAATATCAGTTGCATCGCCTGTTCGTCGCTGATTTCCTCGTTTTCCTGCAACACGCCCGTCTCTACCGCTTTTTGGCGCACGCGCGCGATATCCAATCCAGCGCCATCATCGCTGAACTCGAACACGACTTCGTTGCTTTCCTGGCGCAGGGAGAGGCGAATCTCGCCTATCGGCTCCTTGTTTGCTTTTACACGCTGCTCCGATGTTTCCAGGCCGTGCGCAACGGCATTGCGCAGCAAATGTTCAAACGGGGCAGTCATCTTTTCAAGCACACTGCGATCCAGCTCGACCTCTGTGCCGGATAGTTCGAGGTTGGCGCGCTTGCCCAGCTCTTTGCCGGTCTGGCGCACAATGCGATAGAGACGTTCGCTGATGCTGGCAAAAGGCACCATGCGAATCGCCATCAAGCCTTGTTGCAGGTCGCGGTTAAGGTGAGCCTGCGCACTGAGTGCGGCCTCGGTCTCTGCAAGGTTCTTCAGCAGCGACTGTTGTACGGTCTGAACGTCGTGCACGCTTTCATTCATGAAGCGCGTGACTTCCTGGAATCGGGTAAAACGGTCGAACTCGAGCGGATCGAATTTCTCCGCGCTTTCGCCGCTGACCGATATGCGCGCCTGCATCTGTCCTTCGGCATGGATCTCGATCTCGCGCAGTTGTTTGCGCAGCCGGTTCACACTGTCGGTCAGGTCCAGCACGCTGCTCTTGAATTCGCGCAATTCCAGCTCGGCACGCGAACGCGCCACGCTGATTTCACCCGCTTCATTCACCAGCCTGTCAACCGTGTCGGATCGTACGCGCAGCAGGGCCGCCTGCATCGCGCGCTCGGCGCCGACCTCCAATGCCTGGGCCGGGACGATCTGCGTGACTTCGAATTGTTGCTGCGCGGCCTTCTCGGCAGATGGCTGTGGAGCGCCCGTGTCTACTGCCGCTTGCGGGATTTGCAGTTGCTCGATGGCACTACCGATACGATCCAGATAGTTATCCAGTTCACCCCATAGGTCTGCGTCATAGCCGCCCTCGGCCATGGTTCTTTCCACGCGATCTTCCACACGGTGAGTCAGTTCACCCAGGCGCATCGCACCTGCCATGCGGGCGCTGCCTTTGAGTGTATGCAAATTGCGCTGCAGATTGCGGCCCAACTGCGCATCGCTCGGATGTTCGCGCCAGGCGCGCAACGTGGATCCGATCTGAGGATACAGTTCGTGTGCCTCTTCGAGGAAGATGGGCAACAATTGCTCATCCACCTCGTCGTGTACGCCGCGTTCGATGTGTGCGGACCGTTGCCCGGATGGTTGTTCAACTTCCGTGGTTGCCGCAGGCCTTTCATTTTCTGCTTCCGGAACCGGCACGATCTCCGGCTTGATTTCCGGTTGCAATTCAAAGTCCAACCCGGTCTCGGCTACACTTTCAGGAACAACGGTCTCCGCTTCGGGTTCCGACACTTCCCGTGCCCGCAATTCCTCCGGTGCCTTCGCTGGAGCTTCCGCGGTGAACGCAAAGCCCGCCATGGACTCAGGTATTGCTGCAGTTTCGGAGATATTTCCAACCGGCGCGGACAAGAGTTGAATTTCCGGTACCTGAACGGCCGACAGTTCCCCCGCGACCGCTTCGTTCTCGGCAACTTCCCGATTGGCCTGAAGTTGGGCAATCAGCTCCAGCTCTGGCATGGGTTCCTGGCGGTGTTCTCGCACCATGACACACATTTCGTCCAGTTTCTGCACCACCTGGTCGATGAGCATCATCTGCTGCTCGTTCACGATGTTCGGTTTGTCGATGCGTTCTTCGAGCCACTGTTCCAGCGCGTACGCAAGTTCGGCGACCTGCGCAAAACCCATGGTGCGGTTCACGCCTGCCAATGTATGGGCGGCGCGCATGAACTCGTACGTGACGATATGCGATTCAGTCTCATGCAGTATCGCAAGTTGCTCATACAGCGCATGCACATGACCGGCTGCTTCTTCAGTTGCGATGTTGAACAACGCGAGAGACAGGCTGATCGATCCGACCTCGACAGGACCTTCGCTTTTACTTTCGATCGCGGGATTCTCGATCGCTTCGATTTGTTCTTCGGCTGCCGGCAGTTCAAGCCTGGACTGGGGTACAGGCTTGCCGTTTTCAATGCAGTCGGCCACCGTGAGCAAATACGAGGTGTCGATGATGGCGCTGGTGCTGCCGCTGCTCAGCATGTCCACCCAGTGCTGGAACAGGACCTCGGCATCGCCGATCATGTCGAGCAACGCAGGGGTGGCCGGTTTGTTTTCCTGCAGCCATTTGTTCATCGCGCGCTCTACCGCCCAGGCGACTTCGCCCAGTTCGGTGAGCCCGACCATGCGGCCGCTGCCCTTGAGCGTATGGAACCCGCGGCGCATGGTCACCAGCGGCCCACGGCTGTCCAAGTGCAGGCGGCTGATCTCAAGATTGCTGCGCAAGGTCTCCATGACTTCGCGCGCTTCTTCCAGGAAAACCTCAAGCAACTCTTCGTCCTCGCCGCCCGTCCGGATCGAGACGCCGGTCGGCACGGCTTCTTCCTGCTTCACTGCCGCTTCCTCTTGTCCCGCCGCCGTGCGCATCTCCGCCATATCGTGCAAGACGCCGCTCAACGCCGAGGGGTCCGGCTTGTGGCCTAGCACCAGGCTGTGCACATATTCTTCCAATGTGCTGACAGCGGCGGCTACGTTGCGCATCTCCGAAGCCGATGGCGTCCCGCCCTGCACGTAGTTCTCGGTCATTTGGCGCAACAGGCCTATCAACTGCACCGCATCGTCCAGCGAGAGAATATGCAGCCCCCCCCGCACCTGACTCAGCATCCGCCCGATCTGCGACAACTCGGTCCGTTTTGCCGCATTATTGAAAAAAGCGTTCAGATTCTGTTCGATGTTTTGCAGATTTCCCTGCATCTCGACTGCCAGCGGCACCATGACTTCCTGCTGTTCCATCTGGCAGTAAAGCGAGATCAGGCTGGACAGCTTGTTCGCGTCCTCCGGCATGCGCATCATGCCGCCCTGCAGGCGCGAACTCAGGATACGCGCCTGTTCCTGGAAACCGCTGCCCAGATGCTGGTAATGCTCTATCCCGCTGCCCAGCAGCAACAGGGCCATCGCCATATCCATGGAAATGCGTTGCGCACGCTCCGGCACATCGGCTTGCAGCGCGGCGGCGTGGATCTGTTTGCTCAGAAACTGCAGGGTATTGCGGTCAAGCTGCTCGGACAATCCGTGCACCTTTTCCATGTCTGAAGCGAATTTCTGGCACGCACCTCCGGCTTCGGCGATACATTCTTCCCAGGATGCCTCGGCCACGTTAAGTTCGGCGCGCATATTATCGAGCAAGGCGGCCGTCTCGCTCGGCGGCATGGGCTGGTCTTCAGGCAGGTAGACATCCAGTGCATAGGTATTTTTGATCTGTTCGACCGTATCGCTAACGGAATGGCTGCGCGCAATGAGATACAGTGCTTCGCTGATCGAAACCTCTTCGTCGAAAGCGGTGCCGTCGATCAGCGCCTTCATTTTAAGGTCGATGCGGCTGAGCGATTTTTTGACGTTCAACTCCGGCGGGATGCCGTCATGGAGAAGGCAATCCAGCAGGCCGAACGCTACCCACCAATAGGCCCGCTGCTGATTCTGCGGCACGCAGACGATAACGCTACGCACTGACGACATCATCGCTTGCAAAGCTTCCGCTGTGCCGTCATGGCGCAGCCATTTCAGCAGCGCCTGTTGATACTGCATGCGGGCAGACTTGATGTGCGCCGGTGCATCGCTCGCCTGGGGTTGCAGCAGCAGGGCCTCAGGCAGCTCTACCTGCAAAGAAGGGAAAAACAGGTCCACCTCGAAGGCCATTTCCTGTCCGCGCGCCTGAAGCAGTTCCTGATACTCGTGGAACAGGCGCAAGGCGGCATTGCTCGCACCGTCCGCGAGGGCATCCAGATAATGAGTCAACCCAAACAACGCGCGGCGGATAGTTTCGCGGCGCGAGGCGTTGACATCCTCCGTCTGTTCGAGCTCCAGCAGAAGTTTTTCCAGCTCTGCACAGAATACCGACAGTCCTGTCAGCGTCAGCATGCGCAATACACCGCCGGTGCGGTGAAGCTCTTCCCGCGCATTCTTCAACGCCTGCCGGTTGGTTCCTGCAGACGAGAAATAGCTCTCCAGATCTCGGCTGATGTTCGCCAGCGAGCTGTCCAGCCCGGGCTTGACTGACAACAGCGGCAAGGGATTGAATTGCTCCTGCACGTTCGACCTTTACAGCTTGAAACCGGATACGGAGCTGTTCAATTCTGTCGCCATGCTTTCTATCTGTGCAACCGAGGCGTTCGTGCGCTGCGTACTGTGCGACGTCTGTTCGGTGATCTTCAGGATGTCGTTCATGAAGCCCGCCACTTCGCGCGCCATATCCGTCTGTACTTGCGTGGAAACCGAGATACTGTTCACCAGGTCGGCCAGTTCGTGCGTGGATTTCTCGATCTCGCGCAGCGCCTGACCCGCAGCACTGGACAACTGGGCTCCTTCGACCACACCCTGAGTGCTCTTTTCCATCGCCGTCACGGCATCCTGCGTGTCGCCCTGAATGGTCTTTACCAGCATACCGATCTGCTTGGTCGCCTCGCCCGAACGTTCCGCGAGACGCTGCACTTCTTCCGCCACCACCGCAAAACCCCGTCCCGCTTCGCCGGCCGATGCTGCCTGGATCGCCGCGTTCAGCGCCAGCACGTTGGTTTGTTCGGTAATGTCCGAGATCAGGTCCACGATCTCACCGATCTCCTGCGAACTCTCGCCGAGGCGCTTGATGCGCTTGGATGTGTCCTGGATCTGCTCGCGGATGCTGTCCATACTGGATACCGAATTCTGCACCGCACGGGCGCCCTGTTCGGTCACTTCCAGCGTCCGCCGTGCCACTTCGGATGACTGGGCCGCACTGCTGTCGACCTCCTGAATCGATTTCGTCATGAGTTCGACCGCGCCGCCCGCATCGCGGATCTCTGCCGCCTGTTTCATCGTCGCGTTCAGGAGCTCCTTGGTAACCGCACCGGCTTCGCCGGTGGCTCGTTCCACTTGCTTCGAAGCCGTCGTCACGCGCAAGACCAGTTTTCGCAACTCGTCGGTCGTGTAGTTGACCGAATCCGCGATCGCGCCGGTGATGTCTTCCGACACCGTCGCGCGAATTGTCAGGTCGCCGTCGGCCAGGTCCGACAATTCGTTCATCAGGCGCAGAATGGCCTGCTGGTTATTGCGGTTGGTTTGCCCGGCTTCGCGTTCGCGGCGCTTCGATTCGTCCAGATATATCTTGGATAGCATCAACAACAACAGGAGAACCATGCCGCCGGAGAAAAACACTGCAAAGCTGGACAGGCGCCCGGCCGTTGAGCCTTCATAACTGTTCACCAGATTTTGCGTCGCAGTCAGCAATTGATCGCCTTCTTCCTGGACACGTCGACCCGCCAGACGTGAGGTCAGCACATCGCCCGCGTTGGCGGCAATGAAACCCACCACCGATTGGTAGCCTTCAAAGTCATCCTTCAGCAGCAACACGGTCGCGTCGCTCTGCGGCATCTCGCTGATCAGTGCTTGTGCTTCACTCATCTTTGCGTCCAGCCCCGGCAAATCTTCCGTCGAGGCCGAAGTCAGCACCATCTGCACCGCGCTGGTTATCTGCTCCACCAGCAGGTTCAGACGGTCGGCTTTCTGTTTATAAGCGGGCGCGGCCCTGTCGGCAACCTGATTGGCCAGATTGATCATGTCGCGCTGCCCTGCGGCACCGCGTTGCAACGTCACCAGCAGCGGACGTCCTTTTTCCAGCTCGTCCATCAAGCCGCTCATACGCTTCCAGTGAGCCAGCAGATCATTCAGCGGGTCACGCGCAGCACCTTCGGTAGGGGGGAATTTTTCGCTGCCCTTGTCCAGCGTTTCGAGGATGGAGGAGAACTCTGTGCGGGTATCTCCCAATTCTTCGAACGCAGCCGAGTCGCCCGAGAAACTGGCCGCCGCATCTTTCGCCAGACGTTGCGACAACATCAGCAATTTGGAAGATCTCGCTACATAGTGCGAGCTGTAGGATGTGTCGCGCGTATCGATATAGGTAAACGCAGCCGCGATGAACAGAAAAAGCAGCAGCAAAGCACCCAGTACGCGCAACTGTTTGTCGAAAGACTGTTTGCTGAACCACGGAATTTGTATCGTCTTGACATCTTTCGCCTTGAGTTCGCTCTTATTGGCGAAACTCGGCGATTTTTTATTCGTCCATTTGAACGGTAACTTAAATGCCATATCTATCTCCTTCTGGGCGTAATTTACGCCCCGATCTGTAAAAATTCCGGTTGTTGCAGCAACTTTGCCATTTCCAGTTTGTGCCACACTTGTCCGCTGCCGTCCTTCAGGCGAACCTCACCGTCATCCTCGCTACGCTCCCAGTCCGTTGCATTGCGAAGACCCAGCACGCGCGACACCAGCAATCCGGCGTTGAAGGAAAACTTCTGGCCCGCCAGCAACACGCGACTTTGCCCTTCGTGCGGAATCACCGCCCCGCCTGTATAAACGCCGAAATCGACGATACTGTAAAGATTGCCCCGCACGTTGGCGACGCCGCAATACCACGGCTTGGTCAACGGCACTTGTGTCAGTGGCGGCGGAGGCAGAACTTCGTTGATATCCGACATATCGACCAGCCAGAAATCTTCGCCCACCTGCACCCCCAGGGTAGATACACCTTTTCTTCCGCCTGCTACTTGGGCTTGCAGACGGTCCAGCACATTCTGTTGGAACTCGCGCAGATTGAAACGCTTCGACATAGCGGCCCGGTACCTAGCCCAAAGCCGCGATTTTACTGAGCAACTCTTCCGCACCGATCGGTTTGGTGATGTAGTCTTTCGCTCCCTGGCGCATGCCCCATATCTTGTCGGTCTCCTGTCCCTTGGTGGTGCAAATGATGACAGGTATGTGCTTGGTCGCCGGGTCTTGCGTGATCGCGCGGGTCGCCTGGAAACCGTTCAGTCCCGGCATGACCACATCCATCAGTATCAGGTCGGGCAATTCGGTCCTGGAATTCTCCACGGCCTTTTCACCGCTCTCGGCATACACCACCGAATAACCTTTCTTGCCGAGGATATCCCCCAGCACGTGGCGCTCCGTTGCGGAATCATCCACGACCATCACCTTGTTAATTGCCATATTCCATTCCCCCGCTATGTTTGGTTGTATGCATAGTCACTGCTTCAATTAGGCTCTTTTTACTGAACGGCTTGGTCAGATACTGATCGGCACCGACCAGTTTGCCGCGCGCGCGGTCAAACAGGCTGTCCTTGCTGGTCAGCATGACTACCGGCGTATTTTTGAATTCGAGATGGTTCTTGATGAGCGCGCAAGTCTGGTAACCGTCCAGACGGGGCATCATGACATCGACGAAGATGATGTCGGGCTTGTTGTCGACCACTTTGGAAAGTCCGTCGAAGCCGTCTTCCGCAAGAAAGACCTTGCAGCCGGCCTGCGACAGAAATATCTCGCCGCTACGGCGTATGGTGTTGCTGTCGTCAATGAGCACCACACGGATACCAGCCAGACCTTCAGCCACGTCGTCACCTTTTCCCTGATTGATCTACGTCCCTTTTACCGCGGACTCCCCGTACCCCAGATGCTACCGCATTTGTCCTCGTGCGTTCAATGTTTCCGCGCCTCTTGGTGCATCAGCGTTTCCGCGACACGGGATCGAGTGACTTCACTCAGCCTGCCTCCACTTTATAGAACAACCCATGCTGGCAATCTGTTCCCGCGGCCCCTGCCCGGTTTTCGCCACTTGCAGCATGGCGTTGAACAGGTCGCGTGGGGCGTCCGGCAAGGCCTCCTTGCGCGACGCATCCAGACGGCCGCGGTATTGCAGTTCGAGATTGGCATTGAACCCGAAGAAATCCGGCGTACACACGGCACCGTAATCCTTCGCGATCTGCTGCGTCTCGTCCCACACGTAAGGGAACGGATAGTCGTACTGCCGCGCCACCAGCTTCATATTGTCGAACGAGTCCTCGGCATAGTCGGCCGGATCGTTGGACATGATGGCGATGCTGTTAATACCGTGCTGCTTGAGTTCGAGCGTGTCGCGGATGATGCGGTCACGGATCGACTTGACGTAAGGGCAGTGGTTGCAGATGAACATCACCAGCAAGCCGTTCTTGCCGCGTGCGCTTTCCAGCGTATGGCGTTTGCCGTCCACGCCCGGAAGGACGAACGGGCGGGCTTTCCAGCCGAAATCACACAGCGGGGGTTGCAGACTGACCATGGTTTTTCCTCTCTAAAGGCCTGCGTTATTGTTCTGGGCATTATATTATCATGCCCGTCCCGACGCCCTTATCGACCATGTCTGCGCCAAGATTCTACTGCCCGCCGCCGCTCCCCCTGGGCACTAACTGCGAGTTGCCGCCCGAAGCCGCCCACCATGCCAGCCGAGTCTTGCGGCTGCGCGCGGGTGACGCGGTGCAGATCTTCGACGGGTTGGGCAATGCGCTCGACGCCGCCATCGACTCTATCCAGGGCAAGCATGTCGTACTCGACAACCTGCAGGCCGCCCCCGCGCGGGCGGAATCGGGGCTGCAGATCGTGCTGGCGCAGGCCATGTGCACGAGCGAGAAAATGGACTGGGTAGTACAAAAGGCGACCGAGCTTGGCGCAGCCGAGATCGCGCCGGTGCAGACGCAACGCAGTGTGGCAAAGCTTACCGGTCCCCGTGCCGAGAAGCGCGCGGAACACTGGCGCAATGTCGCGGTCTCCGCCTGTGAACAATGTGGCCGCAACACCCTGCCGCAACTGCACCAGCCACAGGAACTGGGTACATGGCTGAACGAGATGCGCCACGCACCCGGAAGTAAATTCATCCTGTTACCCGGGGGTGCAGGCAATCTGCAATCCCAGCCCAAACCGCAAAGCCGCGTGACTCTGCTCATCGGACCGGAAGGCGGCTTCACGGCAGATGAAACCAATGTTGCGCAACAAGCCGGCTTCGTCCCCGTCCTGCTCGGACCGCGCGTATTGCGCACCGAGACCGCGGCCATCGCCGGTATCGCAGTGTTGCAAACGCTGTGGGGCGATTTCAACTAACCGAAAGGAAGCTGCCATGCCTTATGTCAATATACGTATCGCGGGGATTCTCAGCCGCGAACAAAAAGCCAGAATCGCCGAAGAGATCACCGATACCCTGGAACGCATCGCGCACAAGCCCAAGTCTTACACTTACATCGCGTTCGATGAGCTACCGGACGAGAACTGGGCGATCGCCGGCAAGCTCCTGGACGAGGAGTGACGGTGTACGAGGCCGTTCCTGCGCCTGCGGCGTTGCCCTCCGTGCCGCAACCGTTACCCGCATGGATTTGAAATATAATCCCCCTGCTTAAATTTTGTGCTTCTTCACCGACTTTAAGGAGTTAACCGATCTCTATGTCCACCGCCCCCGCCAGTTCTCCCCCCGATTTCGTCGCATGGTTCCGTTCTGTTGCGCCTTATGTCAATGCGTTTCGAGGCAAGACGTTTGTCATCGCGTTCGGCGGTGAAGTGGTGGCGGATGGCAAGTTCGTCGAATTGACCCATGATTTCAATCTGCTGGCAGCGCTGGGCATACGGCTGGTGCTGGTGCATGGCGCTAGGCCTCAGATCGAGCAGAGGCTGGCTCAGAACAACATCGAAGGCAGTTATCACCACGGCATCCGTCTCACCGATGCCGAGACCATGCAGTGCGTGAAGGAGGCGGTTGGCCGTGTCCGCGTGGAGATCGAGGCGCTGCTGTCGCTGGGTCTGGCAAACTCACCCATGGCCAACGCCGACATCCGCGTTGCCGGCGGCAACTTCATCACGGCCCAGCCCATCGGCGTGATCAACGGCGTGGACCTGATGCACACCGGCTGCGTGCGCAAAGTTGACGTCGCGGCGCTGAAGGACCGCATGGAATTCGGCGAGGTCGTATTGCTTTCGCCTCTGGGCTATTCGCCCACGGGAGAGGTCTTCAACCTGACGCTGGAAGACGTCGCCACCGCCACCGCCATCGCCCTCGACGCGGACAAGCTGATCTTCCTGACCGACACCGACGGCGTGCACGACAAGGAGGGCTCGCTGCTGAAAGAGCTGACCATCGCCGAAGCCACCAAAATCCTGTCGGGAAAACGCAGGCTTCCGGACGACGTCGGCCTGTTCCTGCCCTGTGCCGTGCGTGCCTGCGAAGCGGGGGTGGCAAGGACGCATCTCGTCAGCCGCCACACGGATGGTGCGCTGCTGCAGGAGTTGTTCAGCGACGAAGGCATAGGCACGATGGTGGTGGAAAGCACGCTGAACACCCTGCGCGATGCGACCATCAAGGACGTCGGCGGCATTCTGCAGTTGTTGCAGCCACTGGAAGCGGAAGGCATTCTGGTGAGACGGTCGCGCGAATTGCTGGAGCGCGAGATCAGTCGTTTCGTGGTGCTGGAACACGGCCATCGCATCATCGGTTGCGCGGCACTTTATCCTTTTGCAGACGAAAAGGCGGGTGAGCTCGCCTGCCTTGCGGTGCAGCCTGCCGCCCGCGATCACGGCTACGGTGACGTCCTGCTCAAGCATATCGCCGCACGGGCAAAATCGATGCGGTTGCAGAAGCTGTTCGTGCTGACCACACGCACGGCGCACTGGTTCGTCGAGCGGGGCTTCAAGGAAGTCGATGTTGAGCAGCTCCCGGCACAGAAAAAGACCCTCTACAACTACCAGCGGCGCTCCAAGGTTTTCGTGCTTGCCTTGCGGTAAGAGGTGTTTCGGAAGAACTCCCCGCTCAGGTGTCCGGACCGGCGTCCACCGCAGGCCGGATGCTTTCAAGGTTCATTGGCGCTGGATTTAGGCGCGCATTCACGGTAATGTCACACTCCTCAAGCATAATCTCGGAGTGAACCCCATCATGGCAAGAACAGTACAGTGTGTAAAACTCGGGCGCGAAGCGGAAGGACTGGATCGCCCTCCCTATCCCGGCGCACTCGGCCAGCGCATCTTTGAAAGCGTGTCCAAGGAAGCCTGGCAAGGCTGGATCAAGTTCCAAACCATGCTGGTGAATGAAAATCGCCTCAACCTCGCCGATGCCAAGGCGCGTAAATACCTTGCCGAGCAAATGGAGAATTATTTCTTCGGTGCCGGTACCCAGATGCCTACAGGATACGTTCCGCCGAAAAACTGAATCACCGCAGACTCGCAGGACGCTGACATCCCCGCTCATGGCAAAAACCTTTCCGCCGCAAAACTTCCTGAACCGCGAACTCGGCTTGCTCGAATTCAACCGTCGCGTCCTGGCGCAGGCGGAAGACGCATCGGTTCCCCTGCTGGAGCGGCTGAAATACCTTTGCATCGTCAGCAGCAATCTGGATGAGTTCTTCGAGATCCGCGTTGCCGGCTTGAGGGAACAGGCCAAGCTGGGCGGCCTCGCGGCCGGGCCGGACGGTCTGGAGGCCACGCAGATCCTCAAGCGCCTGTACGCGCCTACGCACCAGCTCATCGCCCGGCAATACCAGTTGTTCAATGAAGAACTCGTTCCTGCCCTGGCGCAACAGGGCATCAAGTTCCTGCGCCGCACGCACTGGAATGAAGCGCAAAAGGCCTGGGTCAAGGATTTCTTCCTGCGTGAGGTGATGCCGGTATTGACGCCCATCGGTCTCGACCCGGCTCATCCTTTCCCGCGCGTCCTCAACAAGAGCCTGAACTTTACCGTCGAGCTGCAGGGCAAGGACGCTTTCGGGCGCAACTCGGCCAGGGCCATCGTGCAGGCACCGCGCGTGTTGCCGCGCGCCATCCTGATCCCGCCCGAGGTCTCGGGATGTCCTTACGGCTTCGTGTTCCTATCTTCCATCTTGCATGCACATGTCGGTGAACTGTTTGCCGGCATGGAAGTGCTGGGCTGTTACCAGTTCCGCGTAACGCGCAACAGCGACCTGTTCGTGGACGAGGAAGAAGTGAAGAACCTGCGCATCAGCCTGCAGGGCGAATTGCCGCAGCGCCACTTCGGCGATGCGGTACGCCTGGAAGTCGCCGACAATTGTCCGCCTGCCATGTCGGAATTCCTGCTGCAGCAGTTCGAACTGAAGCCGGAAGATCTCTTCAGGGTCAAAGGCCCGGTGAATCTGGTGCGCCTGATGCGCATCCCGGACCAGGTCGCGCGCGACGATCTCAAGTTCCCCCCCTTTGCTCCCGGCATGCCCGCCTTGCTGCAAAAGAAAGGCGCGGACATGTTCAAGGTGCTGCGCAAAAACGATGTGCTGCTGCACCACCCCTACCAATCCTTCAAACCGGTGATCGATTTCATCCAGCAAGCTGCCGTAGATCCCGGCGTGGTCGCCATCAAACAGACGGTATACCGCACCGGGGTCGACTCGGAGCTGATGGAAGCACTCATCACTGCCGCCCGTAACGGCAAGGAAGTCACCGTGGTAGTGGAACTGCTGGCGCGTTTCGATGAAGAAGCCAATATCAATTGGGCCAGCCGACTGGAAGAGGTCGGCGCACATGTGGTGTACGGCGTGGTGGGACACAAGACGCACGCCAAGATGCTGATGGTCGTGCGGCGCGAGGACAACAAATTGCGCCGTTATGTGCATCTGGGTACCGGCAACTATCATCCGCGTACCGCGAAACTTTACACCGACTTTGGCTTGTTCACGAGCAACGAAGAGATGTGTGCAGACGTGAACCAGGTTTTCATGCAGCTCACCGGCCTCGGCAAGGCGAGCAAGCTGCGCCATTTGTGGCAATCTCCGTTCACCCTGCATACGAATGTGCTGGCAGCCATCCGCAACGAAACCAAGCTCGCCAAAGAAGGCAGGCGCGGACATGTCATTGCCAAGATGAACTCGTTGCTGGAGCCTGAGATCATCACCGCGCTGTACGAGGCATCGCAAGCGGGGGTCAAGATCGAACTGATCGTGCGCGGGGTCTGCGCCCTGCGCCCCGGCGTCGCAGGCCTGTCCGAGAACATTCGCGTGCTCTCCATCATCGGACGTTTCCTCGAGCACACCCGCATTTTCTACTTCCGCAACGATCTGGCGCACGATGTCTATCTGGCCAGCGCGGACTGGATGGACCGCAACTTCTTCCGCCGCATCGAGGTCTGTTTTCCCGTGCTCGATGAAAAGCTGAAGAAGCGTGTATTGGACGAAGGTTTAAAGAGCTATCTGAAGGATAATTGCCAAGCCTGGGAAATGGACTGCAATGGCTTCTGGCATCGCAAATTGCCGACGCGCGGCGCCACAAACTGCGCGCAAGCCGCCTTGCTTCAGGAGCTGGCACAGCCGTTTGCGGCGGCAGATACAGATTAGTCCTTCTTTGGGCGTCCGGTTTTGATCTTCTCAAGACTGGTGATCGCGCGCTTCAATTGGGCAGCGTTCAATTTGGAGAAAGCCTGCAGGCTGGCGCGCAACAGTTCGCTTTTCTTTACATGCAGTCCGGCCTTGAGCGCTTTTTGCTTGAGCGCTGCAATCAAGTCGTAATCTGTTTGCGGCATTGTAAAACTGTCGCGCACGACCTTGACCTTGGCGTCCGCCTTCTTTTTCTGTTTTTTTTCCGGCTTGGCTACCGCCGCCTTCGCCGAAACAGGCTTGCGTACAACAGGGGATTTTCTGACAGCTGGTTTGCGCGGGGCAGTATTGCTCATGTCGAACTCCTTGGTTTGAGTGTAGCCTGAACAGTATATACGGTATATTCTGGCGGCCGATAGTGTAATAAACGGGGAAATCGATGGAGCTCATACTTTGGCGACATGCCGAAGCAGTCGAAGGGCAACCTGATCTTGGCCGCGCGCTCACTGAAAAAGGGAGGCGGCAAGCAGAACACATGGCGAATTTCCTTTCGGGGCGCTTGCCGCAGGATACCCGCATCCTGGTCAGTCCCGCGTTGCGCGCGCAACAAACTGCCGGCGCACTCACACCGCATTTCATCACTGCCCCCAACATCGGGGTACACGCCACCCCGCAGACTGCCATTGCTGCCGCCGGCTGGCCGATGGCAGGCGGCGCAGTCCTGCTGGTCGGTCACCAACCGTGGATGGGCGAACTAGCCTCGTTCCTGATGACGGGACATGCGGATTTCTGGAGTATCAAAAAGGGTGCTATCTGGTGGTTCAGCCGACGCGAACGCGAGGGGGATTTCCAGACTGTGCTGCGTCTCGTCATCGCGCCGGATCAGCTGTAATTGAGCAAGGGGAATTCATGTTTGAATCTGCCGAACTCGGACACAAGATAGACAAGGCAACCTACGACAAGGAAGTGCCGCAGCTGCGCGAGGCACTGCTGGATGCCCAATTCGATCTGGCGGAAAAAGCGGGATTCCCGGTCATCATCCTGGTGGGCGGCGTCGACGGCGCGGGGCGCGGGGAAACCGTGAACCTGCTCAACGAATGGATGGACCCGCGTTTCATCCAGACCCACGGCATGGGCGATCCCTCCGACGAGGAAATGGAACGTCCCATGATGTGGCGCTTCTGGCGCGCACTCCCGCCCAAGGGAAAGATCGGCTTGTTCCTGGGATCCTGGTATACCTGGCCGATCCTGAATCGCGTGATGGGTTTGACCAAACCCGCCGAGCTCGACCAGAGTCTCGAGCGCGCGAAGCGCCTTGAGAAGATGTTGACGGACGAGGGGGCGCTGATCATCAAATTCTGGCTGCATTTGTCCAAGGAAATGCAGGAAAAACGCCTCAAGATGCTGGAGGGCAATCCCAAGACCCGTTGGCGCGTGAACAAGCGCGATTGGGAACATTACAAACGCTACGACAAATTCCTGACCGTCAACGAAAGCGTCATCCGGCACACCAGCACGGCTGAGGCGCCGTGGATCATCATCGAAGGATCGGACGCGCGCTTTCGCAGCCTGACCGTTGGGAAAGTCGTGCTCGAAGCCTTGCGCAAACGCCTGACTGAAACGGACAAAAAAAAGGAGCCGAATGTTCGCGCTGCGCCGTTGCTACCCTCGATCGACAAATTGAACATTCTGGAGACGCTCGATCTCACGCAAAAGCTGGAAAAGAAAAAGTTCGATAAGGAACTGGAAAAATATCAGGGCAAACTGGCCCAGCTGACTCTCGATCCGCGGTTCAAGGACATCACCGTGGTGGCGGTCTTCGAGGGCAACGACGCGGCGGGCAAAGGCGGCGCCATCCGCCGTATCACCAGTGCGGTCGATGCACGCCAGTACCAGGTCGTTCCAATCGCCGCACCGACCGAAGAGGAACGCGCACAGCCTTATCTGTGGCGTTTCTGGCGTCACATACCGCGCAAGGGACGGATCACGATCTTTGACCGTTCCTGGTATGGACGCGTGCTGGTCGAACGTGTGGAGAGATATTGCTCGGAATTCGACTGGATGCGCGCGTACCACGAGATCAACGATTTCGAGGCGCAACTTGCACGCCACCAGACCGTCGTCGTCAAATTCTGGCTGACCATCAGCAAGGAAGAACAACTGCGCCGCTTCAAGGAACGCGAAAAGATCGGCTTCAAGCGCTTCAAGATCACCGACGAGGATTGGCGCAACCGCGACAAGTGGGACGCTTACGAGCAGGCCATCGGCGACATGGTGGACCGTACCAGCACCGAAGCCGCGCCCTGGACGCTGGTCGAAGCCAACGACAAGAACTTCGCCCGCATCAAGGTCCTGAAGACGCTATGCCAGCGCATCGAAGCGGCGATGAAGAAAAAATAATTGCCGCCGCGGTCAGTTGCAATGCTCACCCTTTTTGGGGTCGAACAAACGCGAGAATTCAGTAGGGTGCCCCGTCAGCACTTTTACACAATCTCCCATCTTGTAATGCTTGTAGCTCATCACCTCGACGCGCTCGCCCGTACCCAGCGGCTGCACCGTGTATCGATTCGCGCCATAGGCGACTTGCGGCGGCTCGTCGCGCCTGTCGCGCCCCCCGCCCAACCCGGTACCCGCGCCCACCATCAGCCCGCCGAACCCGCCTCCTCCCGTACCCATGCCGATACCGAAGCCGATTCCTACGCTGCTGTCGCTCGACCGCGGTACTGTCTTTGCCGCCTCCTTGCGTTCTGCATCGGTGAATTCACGTACATCCACAACCGTAGCCAGTTTGACATAGCGCGTATCTTCTTCCAGCTTGGGCGTGCTCTGGCAGAGCCACCAGCAGCGGCATCAATCCCATGATCAAAGATTTTTTTATCATCTTCACTCTCTATCCGGTCAAGTTTCACGGGCAACGAATCTGCCACCGATGAGACTCTGAATAACTGCAGTGTATTCGTCCGGCCCGCAAGTATCAGACCTGCTGCACCAGCACATAGGGTCTCACCACCACCGCCCAAACGTCGGCATCGGCCTCGAACCAGGCCAGTGCCTGCGCATCGGAAACGCGGGCGACCTGCCCGGCTTCCAGCCACTGCGCAACTTGCGCTTTGTTGTCTTCCGAGATCTGGAACGCCACCTCGACCAGGTCCAGGTCGTCGCTTACCGCCAGTGCGGCACCGCTGGCAAAGAATCGTTGCAGTTCCTTCCACGCAATGCGCGCGGTTTCCAGATTCACGCTGGCGCGTTTGAAGTCTTGTTGGTTTAATGCGGTCATTTCTAAAACTTTCCAGTTACGATTTCGGTCCCTGCAGGTAATTATTCTTTAGTTTTATGTAATTTTCGGCGGAGTAGCGCAGGTAAGCGATCTCCTCGTTTGTCAGGGCGCGCACTGCCTTGGCAGGGCGGCCCATGTAGAGCATCCCGCTCTCCAACGTCTTACCGGGCGACACCAGGCTGCCCGCACCGATCATCACGCGATCCGGGATCACGGCATCGTCCATGACGATGGAGCCCATACCGATCAGACATTCGTTGCCGATGCGGCAACCGTGCAGGATGACCGAATGACCGACCGTCACATAGTCGCCGATGATCAGCGGCGAGCCCTCCGGCTTGTCCGAAGTCTTGTGCGTCACATGGCACATCGTCAGATCCTGCACATTAGTTCCGCGCCCGAGCACGATACGATTCATGTCACCGCGCAACACGGTGTTGCACCAGATGGAGCTGTCGTCGCCGAGTTTCACATCCCCGATGACCTGGCAGGAAGCATGGAGAAATATTCGTTCGCCGAGAACGGGCGATATGTCGAGGTAAGAAGATAAGGGCACGATATTGTAAGCAGCAGGTTTTGAAGTAAAAGACCGGAACCCTACTCCCCCCGAGCTCTTCGGACGGTTATCGATTCTCCAGCCATACCCCAGTTATCGGTATCAACCTCGTCAATGACTACGACGGTCGTTTTTGGATTCTTTCCGAGCACATCAACCAGAAGTTGTGTGACTCCCTGAATGAGGCGGGCTTTCTGCTCCGGGGTTGCACCCTCTTTTGTGATTTTGATATTTACGTAAGGCATATTTACCCTCTACCTCTAATAGACTATTGAACCGCTATACGACGTCAAGCTGCTAACTTCCACTTCATCTTCTCCCCCGCCCTCAGCGGCACGAGCCGATGCTCGCCAAAACCAACCGAGGAGGGCACTTGCCATTCTTCCTTCCGCAAGGTGATGGTTGCCGTATTCCGTGGCAGGCGGTAGTAATCTGCACCGTAGAAACTGGCGAAGCCTTCCAGTTTTTCCAATGCGCCCGCATCTTCGAAGGCTTCGGCATACAGTTCGATGGCGGCATGCGCGGTGTAGCAACCGGCGCAGCCGCAGGCATTTTCCTTGGTATGCTGCGCGTGCGGGGCGCTGTCTGTGCCGAGGAAGAACTTCTTGCTGCCGCTGATGGCCGCCTTGACCAGGGCCTCGCGGTGCGTCTCCCGCTTCAAGACCGGCAGGCAGTAATAGTGCGGGCGGATGCCGCCGACCAGCATGGCGTTGCGGTTGTAAAGCAGATGATGGGCGGTGATGGTGGCAGCGATGTTGTCTGCGCCGCCCGCCACGAATTGAGCGGCGTCTTTGGTGGTGATGTGCTCGAACACCACACGCAGGTCCGGCAGGTCCTTCAGCAGCGGTTGCAGCACGCGTTCGATGAACACTGCCTCACGGTCGAAGATGTCGATGTCGGAGCTTGTCACTTCACCATGCACCAGCAGCGGCATACCGCAGCGCTGCATCTCTTCCAGTGCGGCATAGGTCTTGCGCAGGTCTGTCACGCCCGCGTCGGAGTTGGTGGTGG
Source organism: Sideroxydans sp. (assembly GCA_027310725.1). Lineage (GTDB taxonomy): Bacteria > Pseudomonadota > Gammaproteobacteria > Burkholderiales > Gallionellaceae > Sideroxyarcus. The sequence continues at coordinate 36,001 of DAIDAG010000028.1, forward strand.
CACCCGCCGGATACAGCTTCACCGCATGGACTGCGCCGCTCAGTTTGGCTTTGCGTATCTCTTCCGCACTGGTGTTGTCGGTCAGGTACAACGTCATCAACGGGTCGAACGTGGTACCGGAGGGCAAGGCCGCGAGGATGCGCTGGCGATATTGCAGTGCCAGTACCGTGGTGGTCGCCGGGGGTCGCAGATTGGGCATCACGATAGCCCGGGCAAACTGGCGCGCCGTATCGGGCAGTACCGAATGCATCAGCGCCCCGTCGCGCAGGTGCAGGTGCCAATCGTCGGGACGAACAAGGGTAAGCGTTTTCATGCCCTGCATTCTAACAGTTGGCAAGGCATGAGATCAGTACCGGCATTTTCTACTTGCGGCCCGCAACCCACTGCGCGGCGACTTCCGCCACGCGCTTGCCGAATTGTTTGGCCGTCTCCAGATCGCCCGCCAGCATTTCGTCCGGCGAAGCATCGGACGGGGAGACCGACATCGCGCCGCTGAAAGAACCGACGTAGTTCACATCGTTGCGCTGTGCGGCTTTGCTGTTGGACGGCATCAGGCCCGTGCCCGCCCAGATCATGCTGTGCTGCATGGCGAGCGTGAAGAGGTAATGCAAAGTGGAAAGTTTGTCACCGTTCATGGTAGCGGAGTTGGTGAAACCAGCCGCGATTTTGTTCTTCCATTTTTGCGAAAACCACTGTTTCGAGGAGGCATCGGCGAACTTCTTGAACTGCCAGCTCACCGAACCCATGTAGGTCGGCGATCCCATGATGATGGCGTCGGCCGCATCCAGCGTCGCCCATTCGGCCTCGCTCAGATTGCCTTCGTTGCTGATCGCCATGAGTATCGCGTTCGCGCCCGTTGCCACGGCTTGCGCCTGTCTTGCCGTATGTCCGTATCCGCTGTGATATACCACGACGACGCTCACCATATCTTGCTCCTGCAAAAGTTGATCCAGATATCAAAGCGTATCACTTCGGCTGCGAATGGCAACCTCGCCGCGAGGTCGATTATTCCGGTTCGGCTTTGAGCGCCAGCGCACGTTGATACAGCTCGTTCTTGTTCGCCCCGGTGATCTTCACTGACAGTTGTACCGCCTGTTTCAGCGGCAGTTCTTCGAGGAGCAAGGCCAGCGTGCGCTCTGTGCCTGCATCCAGACCCTCCGTTCGTTCCGCTGCGCCGGATATCAGCAGCACGAATTCTCCGCGCTGATTGTTCGGATCGCTGTTCAGCCAATCCATCGCCTCGCCGAGTCTGCAGCGATGAATGCTTTCGAACAGCTTGGTGATCTCGCGCGCGAACACGATCTCTCGTTCATCGCCAAACACCGCATGCAGGTCTTCCGTGCATTCCAGGATACGGTGCGGCGCTTCGTAGAACACCAGGGTGTAAGGATGTTCAGCCAATGCCTGCAACACATTTCGCCGTGCGGCGGATCTGTTGGGCAAGAATCCGTAGAACAGGAAATGCGGCGAGCACAGGCCGGACGCTGAAAGTGCGGTGACAGCTGCACTGGCGCCGGGAACAGGAATGACGCGAAATCCTGCTTCACGTACGGCCTCGACCAGCACCGCACCGGGATCACTCACCGCCGGGGTGCCGGCATCGGTCACCAGCGCGACGTTTTGACCCTGCTGCAGCAGGGTGATGACCTTTTCAGCCGCGCCCCGTTCGTTGTGCTGATGCAGTGCCAGCAACCGTACATCGCTGATTCCATGGTGCTGCAGCAAATGCCGCGTGTTGCGGGTATCTTCCGCCGCGATCGTATCGGCAGCACCCAGTACCTCCAAGGCGCGCAGGGTAATGTCACTTAGATTTCCAATCGGTGTGGCGACTACATATAATGCGCATTCTAAATTTTGCTTGGGCTTGTTATGCAAACTGTCGCCTCTGGATCTGGTTGGTTACGCGGGTTTCTTGTCGCCGCACTATACGTGAGCGTTTTTGGCTGCGCCACTCCGACGCCGACCGCCCCCAAGACTGTTACCCCCGCCCCCGTCTCCCAACCCGCAGTTCAGACACCGCCAGCCGCCCCCGTGACGGCCAGCCCTGCTGCCCAACCGCCTGTGGTTACGGGGGTGGTCCCCGCCCCGGCTCCGCTGGCGGCGACACCCTTGCCCGCAATCGGCACGGAACCCGCCGCTCCGCACATCGCACTGTTGCTGCCGTTGAACTCGCCCGTTTTTGCCAAGGCTGCAGCTGCCGTGCAACAGGGTTTCCTCGCCGCTGCCGGCAAAGAGCTGAACAGCTTGCCTGTTCGCGTCTATCCCTGCAGCGATGAAAGCGCCGAGATCGTCGCGCTCTATCAAAAGGCACTGCGGGCCGGTGCGGTCGCGATAGCCGGTCCGCTCACCCGCAACGGCGTCGCTGCACTGGCGGCGACAGGTCCGGTTGCAACACCGACGCTGGCGCTCAACCTCGTGGACGATACTCGCGCCGACCAGCTTTATTTCTTCGGTCTTCCGCCGGAAACAGAGGCGCGCCAAGCCGCCCAGCGCGCCACGACGGCCGGATTGCTCAGTGCCACGGTCGTTTCCACGAACTCCCCGCTTTCCAAACGACTGGCACAGGCATTCTCCGACGAATGGCAGCGCGAGGGCGGCATCCTTCAGGCCGGGATCATCTATGACGGCGATCCCACGCCTTTGAAAGACCTGTCGCAGGAACCCGGCACTTCGGTATTCCTTGCCGCCGAACCCGACAAGGCCAGGTTGATACGCCCCTACATCAATTCCGCGATACCGGTCTATGCCACTTCGCAGGTCTTCTCCGGCAATACCAACACACTGACCAATTATGACCTGGCCGACGTGCGTTTCTTCGATATGCCGTGGTTGCTGCAACCCGACCATCCGGCCGTGATGATCTATCCTCATGTCGTGCCTCCCATGACGCCAGATCTGGAACGCCTGTATGCGCTGGGTATCGATGCCTATCGCTTGCTCCAAGTCCTGTATCAGCATAATCCGGCCAATGTCTTGCCGCTGGACGGTGTCACCGGCAAGATCTCGCGAAATGGACACGTGTTCCAGCGCGAGGGAATCTTTGCCATCATGCGCCAGGGGTTGGGAGTTCCCGTAGAAGGCAAATCGCGCCAATGAAACCCGGCGCTCAAGCCGAACAGGTTGCAGCGCGATTTCTGCAAAAGAACGGCCTGAGACTGATACAGAGCAATTTCCGTTGCCGTTTCGGGGAGATCGACCTGATCCTGCGCGATGGAGAAACCCTGATCTTCGCCGAGGTACGCCAACGCAGCCGCGGTGATTTCGGCGGGGCCGCCGCCAGCATCGACGCGCACAAACAGCGGCGTCTTATCCTCACCGCGCAACATTACCTTTCATCTTTGCCGCACATCCCTCCCTGCCGTTTCGACGCCGTACTGCTGGATGCCGCAGATAACATAGACTGGGTTAAAAACGCATTCGAGGTTTAAGGTAAAATCGGCACCCTGTCATCCACTTAATTCCCAGACCATGACCCTGACTACCCGCATCGGCAAACACTTCGACGACAGCGCGCAACTTAAACTGCAAAGCAAGGCAGTGCTCGCACAACCCATAGCGGACGCCGCACAAGCGATGGTCGCCTGCCTGATGAACGACGGCAAGATCCTGGTTTGCGGCAACGGCGGGTCAGCTGCCGATTCGCAGCACTTTGCCGCCGAGCTGGTCAACCGTTTCGAGGTCGAGCGTCCGGGACTGGCCGCCATCGCGCTGACTACCGACAGTTCGGTACTCACCTCGATCGCCAACGATTACGATTACCTGCAGATATTTTCCAAGCAGGTGCGCGCGCTGGGCATGGACGGCGATGTGCTGCTTGCCATCTCCACCAGCGGCAATTCGCCCAATGTCATTGAAGCTATCCATGCCGCGCATGAGCGCAACATGCCGGTCGTCGCGCTGACCGGACGCGACGGCGGCAAGATGACAGCCCTCCTGAATCCGACCGATTTTCACATTTGCGTCCCGGCAAAAAGCACTGCGCGCATCCAGGAAGTCCATTTGCTTGCATTGCACTGCATTTGCGATGCCATCGATCATCTGATTCTGGGAGGGGAATGATGCGTTATGCGTTTGTATTATTTGTCTTTGCATTGAGCCTGTTGCAGGGCTGTGTCGCGCCGGTCGTTGCTGCCGGAGTCGGTGCCGGCATCTCCGTGACCGCTACCGATCGCCGCACTCCCGGCGCGAAGGTCGAAGACGACACCATCGAAAGCAAGGCGCATAAACGCATCAGTGAAAAATACAAAGACACCGCGCAAGTGAAAGTTGCCGCCTATAACCGCTTTGCGCTTGTCACCGGCATGGCGGCGACCGAAGAGGCGAAGATGGATATCGAACGCATCGTCGGCAGCATCCCCAATGTCAAGGGCATCGCCAACGAACTGGTCGTGGCGAACGCTTCCACCGCCGGCGGCACCGCCAATAGCGATGCTCGCATCACCAGCAACGTGCAGATGCGTTTCGTCAAGAGTCCGGCGCTAAAGGCTGACCAGATCAAGGTCGTCACCGAGAACAGCGTGGTGTATCTGATGGGCCTGGTCACCCGTGCCGAGGCCGATGCCGCTTCCGATATCGCCAGCACCACTGCCAGCGTTCAAAAAGTGGTGCGCGTTTTCGAGTACATAGACTAGTGAACTACCCGACTCCCGTTTTCGAGAGCAAGATCTGTGCGGCTGACCAGCTGGCCGCGCGAGTCGCCGCGTTGCCGCGGCCCCTGGTGTTCACCAACGGCTGTTTCGATGTACTGCACCGCGGCCACGTGACCTATCTGGCCCAGGCCCGGGCTCTCGGTTTTTCGATGGTCGTCGGCGTGAACAGCGACGCTTCGGTGAAACGCCAGGGCAAGGGGGATGACCGTCCGATCAATTCCGAACTGGATCGCCTGTCCGTGCTGGCGGCGCTCGAATCGGTGAGTCTGGTGGTAAAGTTCGAAGAAGACACGCCACTCAATCTCATCCTTGCCTGCAAGCCCGATGTGCTGGTCAAGGGTGGCGACTGGAAGCCGGAGAACATCGTCGGCAGCAAAGAAGTGAAAATCTGGGGCGGCACGGTACACAGCATCCCCTTCCTGCATGAACGCTCCACCACCGCATTACTTAAAAAGATACGCTCACTATGACCCCTACCGAAATCACCCTGCATCAACAATCCAGAATGCTGGAGATCGCCTTCGACGACGGCGCCCGCTTCAAGCTGCCTTTCGAGTTCCTGCGCGTGTATTCGCCCTCCGCTGAAGTGCGCGGCCACGGTCCGGGACAGGAGACGCTGCAAGTCGGCAAACGCAACGTGATGATCACGGAGGTTGAGCCGGCCGGCAGTTATGCCGTCAAACTGGGATTCGACGACGGCCACGACACCGGGCTCTACACCTGGGAATACCTGCATGAGCTGGGCAAGTATCACGATGCGATGTGGCACGATTACCTGACCAAGATGGAAGCGGCCGGCGCCAGCCGCGACTAAGCCTAACTAACATCCGTTCGCCCCTCGACAGGTTCAGGGCGAACGCCGAAATCAAAGGAGCACAATCATGGCAAACACCCATTTCGGTTTCCAGACCGTAGACGAGAAAGAAAAAGCCAAGAAGGTTGCGGGCGTCTTCACTTCCGTCGCCAGCAAGTACGACATCATGAACGACTTGATGTCGGTCGGCTTGCACCGTATCTGGAAACCCTTTGCAGTGGGCTTGGCGAACGTGCACGAAGGCCAGCGCGTGCTGGACGTGGCGGGCGGCTCCGGCGACATGTCGAAATTGTTCCTGAAGAAAGTCGGCAGCCGCGGCCAAGTGGTACTCACCGACATCAACAACGCCATGCTGCGCGTGGGCCGCGACCGCCTGCTGGACGAAGGCATAGCCACGCCTACCGCGCAATGCGACGCCGAACACCTGCCCTTCCCCGACAACTATTTCGACTGCGTCAGCATCGCCTTCGGCCTGCGCAACGTCACCCACAAGGACGCCGCCCTGCGCGAGATGCACCGCGTGCTCAAGCCTGGCGGCCGCGTCATCGTGCTGGAATTCTCCAAGGTCGCCAAGCCGCTGGAGAAAGTCTACGACCTCTACTCATTCAAACTTCTGCCCAAGATGGGCGAGCTCATCGCCAACGATGCCGACAGCTACCGTTACCTCGCCGAATCCATCCGCATGCATCCGGGGCAGGAGGAACTGAAACAGATGATGGTGGATGCGGGCCTGGAGCGGGTTGAGTATTTCAACATGACGGGCGGGGTGGTGGCGGTGCATAGAGGATACAAATTCTAGAGTCACTCAAATCTGATTACGCTAAACAACGAACGTAATGTCACAAAGCGATTCTTTACAAACTAATTCTGAACATCCTGCCGTTATGGCCGCGTGCACTGAAGCAGGTAACATAGCTGCCCAGCTACTCAAGGAAGGCGGGCGCGGTGCAGTTTTACTTGGTGCCGCTAGGCTTGATCTGGCTTTAGAAAAACTCTTGAAAGCTTCTATGCATCCTCACACCGGTGGGGATGACAATTTGTTTGACCCTGACAGACCACTTGGAACCTTCTCAGCAAAGATTGCACTTTGCTTTCGGTTAGGTTTAATTAGCAAGGAAGTTGAGCATGCTCTCCAAATGCTTCGCAAAGTCCGTAATGAATTTGCACACTCATTTGAGGACTCCAGTCTTGCTGATCATGTACACAGAAATCGTCTCTCCAAGCCATATATAGAAGCGCGCAAGTCGGCTATATGGGCTAGTCTTTCGCCACTTCTTGACGCACAAACACAGATACCCAAAGAACTACGTGAATTCATTGCTTTTGTGGTTACGTTGTTATCCTATATGGAGGCAGGCGTACATGTCCTTGATGCTTTTAATCCGAAAATTCAAATTACATTCACATCAATCCGTAAATAGAGCGGAAGGAAATCAAGCGTAGCCCGGATGAAATGCAATGAAATCCGGGTTGCTTTATCCCGACTTCAGCCGCGCTTCATCGGGGTTACACCCTACGAGGAAATTCTTTACGCCAAATCAATTTCCACAAGATGAACCGAAAGTTGTATCCGAAGATCAGGTCACTGCTCAAAAGGCTTTCATAGAGCGAGGCCTGGCTTCTCTTGCGGCTGCAAAATTGAGTGGCGAATATATTTCAGCGGAAGACGTGTTAAATGAATTAGATGAGATGCTCGCGAGAGCAAAAGAGAAGAAAGCACAGTAGTAAGCCGCACAATTTTTTTATTGGAGTCTTGTAATGACCGCTTTACCCAAATGCCCCAAATGCAGTTCCGAATTCACCTACGAAGATGGCAGCAATTACGTTTGCCCCGAATGTGCCCATGAGTGGCCAAAGGATGCGCCCGCCCCGGCTGGCGAACAGGCAAAAGTATTCAAGGACGCCTTCGGCAATGTGCTGGTCGACGGCGATTCGGTCACGGTGATCAAGGACCTGAAGGTCAAGGGTTCGTCTTCGGTAGTGAAGGTCGGCACCAAGGTAAAGAACATCCGCTTGGTGGAGGGCGACCATGACATCGATTGCAAGATCGACGGCATCGGTGCCATGCAGTTGAAGACGGAATTCGTGAAGAAGGCTTAAACGTCGTGCCGGGCGTTCACCCTTCGACTAGCTCAGGGCGAACGGCATTTTTGTTTCATTGATGGAGTTTCAAAATGGGTGGCTGGGGTTGTCCGCACGAGGTCGATGGCAAATGTCAGCGCGTGAACAATATTCCGTGCGACCTGGGCATGAAGGGTTGCGTGCTGTTCGGACGTTTCCGCTTTGCCGATCCCGGCAAGAACCGGCCCAAAAAGGCACCCGACAATTTGCCCGCCAAAGCGCCATCCCCGGGCGATGACAAGCGATAGTCCTTGCGAACTCATCTACCGCGACGATTCCTTGCTGGTGGTGAACAAGCCAGCCGGTTTGCTGGCCGTGCCGGGACGCGGCCCGGACAAGCAGGATTGTCTTTCTTCACGACTGCAACGTGAGTTTCCCGATGTGCTGGTTGTGCACAGGCTGGATATGTCGACTTCCGGCTTGATGGTGTTTGCGCGCGGAGCCAATATGCAGCGCCGGCTGTCGCACCTGTTCCACGAGCGTGAGGTGAAGAAGCGCTATGTGGCTATCGTCGCAGGCAGGCTGGAACCGGAAACGGGCGAGGTGAACCTGCCCATCATCGCAGATTGGCCGAACCGCCCCTTGCGCAAGATCGATGCTGAACTGGGCAAGCCCTCACTAACCCGCTACCGGGCTGTGCATGCCGAAGCCCGCGGAATTTCCGAACATTCGCCCTTCGACGGGCTCAGGGCGAACGGTTTTTTTGAGACCACCCGAGTTGAACTGGAACCCGTGACCGGCCGCACTCATCAGTTGCGTTTGCACATGTCCGCGATCGGCCATCCTATCCTTGGCGATGCGCTCTACGGTGATGATGCCGCCGCACCACGCTTGATGTTGCACGCTACCGAGCTGGATTTGTTGCATCCGCTTACCGGTTCGCCCTTGCATTTTGTCAGCCCACCCCCATTTTGAACTGGAGACATAAGGGCTGCTTAATTTAGTCTGATCTATAATCGATTGAGACTTTTCGCTTTCTTGGACTTCAACATGGCGTTGCCAAAAAGTTTTTTGACTGCAATTCTTGCTTTTATCGTTGTCGTATCGGCTATTTTTGCCGCGTACACATGGGCGGCTTTGCACTGGAGCTATTCGGAAGGCGAGCGTGCCGGGTTTATGCAAAAGCTGTCGAAAAAGGGCTGGGTCTGCAAGAGTTGGGAAGGCGAATTGTCTTTGGTTGCTCTGCCGGGGGCGGCGCCAGAGAAATTTCTGTTCTCTGTGCGCGATGATGAAGTGGCCGCCAAAATTAACCAGCAAGTGGGACAGCGCGTCGCGCTGACTTACGAACAGCACATCGGCTTGCCCACGACATGTTTTGGCGACACCGAGTATTTTGTCACTGCCGTGAAGCTCGTATCTCCATGATAATATTAATGTAATCAATTATCTTTAGCATCTCCGGCCGGTGCTATACTCCGCGCCGCTTTGAATTTGTCCACTCATGAGGAATCACATGAAACGTTTTGTACTCCTGTTGACTATTGTTCTGACCAGTATTTCTTTGCTCGCCACCAGCGCTGAAGCCAAGCGCTTCGGCGGCGGCGGCAGCTTCGGAAAACAGCGCACCATGAGCGCACCCGCGCAGAATGCACCTTCAGCAGCTCCCGCCGCAATTCCTTCGCAACCCGGCGTTGCGCCTCAGCCAGCCGGCAACAGATGGCTAGGCCCTCTGGCGGGCTTGGCGATCGGCGCCGGTCTGGGCGCGATGTTCGCCGGTGGCGGCATGGGTGGGGGCATGGGCTCTATCCTGATGATCATCATGGCCGGTGTTGCCGTGATGTTCCTGGTCTCGTTGTTCCGTCGCAAGCAGGAACCCGCGATGCAATATGCCGGAACCAGCGCACCTTATGGCGGCGCGCAGGATCCAGTCCAGCAGCCTTATAGCGGTAGCGTCGCAACACCGGTTGCTGCAGCCAATATTCCGGCCGACTTCCCCGTAGAGAGTTTCCTGCGCAGCGCCAAGACTTCATTTATCCGCCTGCAGGCCGCCAATGACCGCAAGGACCTGGACGATATTCGCGAATACACGACGCCGGAGATGTTTGCCGAGGTATCGATGCAGTTGCAGGAACGAGGTGATGCTCCGCAGAAAACCGATGTGGTTACCCTGAACGCAGATCTGCTTGAGGTCGTCACTGAGAACGACCACGCGATCGCCAGTGTGCGCATGAGCGGCCAGTTGCGCGAGAACAACGGAGTGCCGGAAAGCGTCGACGAGATCTGGCATGTACAGAAGAACCTGAAGGACAGCAAGGCGGTCTGGCTGTTGGCCGGAATACAGCAGGTTTGATTCCAAAGTAAAGTAAACTAGAGGGCATGGCGGCATCCGCTGTGCCCATTTTTATTTGAACTCTTGGTAAATGCGATTTTTCCGCTTACTCACGATCATTTTCGTCGTTCTCCGATTCGGCCTGGACGAGTTCCTGCTGGCTCATGACCGTACGAGCTGGCTGCTCCGCCCGCTCAACGTACTCTTGTTCTTTCGCGACACATCGCGACCGCGCGCCGTGCGTTTACGTCTGGCGCTGGAGGCATTGGGCCCCATCTTCGTCAAATTCGGCCAGCTGCTTTCGACGCGCCGCGATCTGATCCCCACCGATATCGCCGATGAACTGGCCAAGCTGCAAGACCGGGTTCCGCCTTTTCCTTCAGCTCAGGCTGTGGCTTTGCTTGAACAGGCTTACGGCAAACGACTGAGTGAAGTTTTTGCCGAATTCGACGAGACGCCCGAGGCCAGCGCATCGGTTGCGCAAGTGCATTTCGCCGTACTGCCGGATGGGCGCGAGGTGGCGGTCAAGATATTGCGCCCCGGCATTTTGAACGTCATCGAACATGATATTGCACTGCTTCAGATCTGCGCCGGCCTGATAGAACGCTGGTCGGAAGACGGCAAGAGGCTGAAGCCTAAGCTGGTCGTTGCCGAGTTCGACAAGTACCTGCATGACGAACTTGACATGATGCGCGAGTCGGCCAACGCCAGCCAGTTGCGCCGCAATTTTGCAGATGCAAAATTGCTGCTCGTGCCGGAAGTGCATTGGGATTGGTGTTCTGCCCAGGTGATGGTGATGGAGCGCATGCACGGCATCCCGATCAGCCAGATCGGTGCATTGCTCGAAGCAGGGATCGATTTGTCCAGGCTGGCTTCCAACGGCGTGGAGATCTTCTATACGCAGGTTTTCCGTGACGGCTTTTTTCACGCCGACATGCATCCCGGCAACATTCTGGTGGCATACGATGGCCGTTATGTGGCGCTGGATTTCGGCATCATGGGCACGCTGACGGTCACCGACAAGAATTACCTTGCACAGAATTTCATCGCTTTCTTCAACCGCGATTACAAGCGTGTCGCCGAATTGCATATCGAATCGGGCTGGGCTCCGGCCGAGACGCGCGTGGACGAATTCGAGGCCGCCATCCGCTCGGTATGCGAACCCATCTTCGACAAGCCATTGCGCGAGGTTTCGTTCGGAAAGATCCTGTTGCGGTTGTTCCAGACCTCGCGCCGCTTTGGTATCGAGATCCAGCCGCAACTGGTATTGCTGCAAAAGACCCTGCTCAATATCGAAGGCCTGGGCTTGCAACTCGATCCCGAACTCGATCTGTGGAAGACTGCGAAACCCTGGCTGGAACGCTGGATGAGCGAACAAGTCGGCTGGCGCGGCTTCATAAAGGCCCTGCGCGCTGAAGCGCCGCGCTATGCAACCTTGCTGCCCCAACTGCCACGCCTGATGCATCAGCGCCTGAACCAGGACCTTGCCGCCCAGACTGCACCGCTGCTGCGGGAGATGCTGCTGCAACAAAAAAAGCGCAATGCCCGGTTATCGGCTATCGCGCTTTTGCTGGGTGCCTCCTTGCTTTTCGCTGTTTACACTTGGTTCGCCTAGACGAATCCGCTTTCCATCAGTTCTGCCGCAAGCATCTTGTAGTCTGCCGCGCCCGGGCTTTGCGGCGCATAGGCAAACACATCCAGCCCGTGCATCGGGCTGGTTGCCAGTGCCACTGTTTCACCGATGCGGGTTTTGCACACCAGACCACCGTAGCGCTGTTTGAGTTTGTCGTAAATGTCATAGGACAGTTTGCGGCGGGAATCGAAACGCGTTACGACGATACGGCGCTCGAAAGTGCGTTGCAGTTTCTTTTCCAGCACATTGAGTGCCGAATCCAGCCTATGCACCCCATGTTCCGATAGAAAATCCGCCGATACGGGAATCAGCACCTTGTCTGCCGCCAGCAGGGCGTTCAAGGTGAGTACGCCCAGCATCGGGCAACAGTCGATGATGATCGGTGCACCGGTCAAGGCTAGCTCCTCCGCCAGGCCCTGTTTCAGCATCTTTGCGGCTTGCGGGTCGCTGCCGTATAGCGCGTCGATCTTGGATAACTCCAGTGTGGCCGGGATGAGCTGCCAGCCAGCCGGAGTATCGTGCAGCAAGTTTGCAAGCGGGGCCTTGTCTTTGAAGAAGGCCGCCATGCTTCTGGACTGGACTGTGCCGTTCTTCAGACCGGAAGAAAGACTCAGGTGTCCTTGCGGGTCCATGTCCAGCGCGATGGGATGCCGTTGCGCTATCGAAAGCGCCGCAGAAAGATTCAGGCAGGTGGTGGTTTTACCCACTCCGCCCTTTTGGTTGAATACGGCGACGACCGCCATGTTCTCTCCTAGATGAAACAACAACCCACTCCGCAGAACCTCCAGAGAACGGGAGTCAAGCGGCTGGAATTGGGCAGCGGGACGGATTCATTTGCGCGGTTTGTAGTTCAGACTGCCCTTGGGGGCCTAACCTGCTGCACAGCTTAAGTCTTCACTTCAAACCGAAACACTCACCATAAAACGATGGTTTTATTCCACAGTGACGGACTTGGCGAGGTTTCTCGGCTTGTCCACATCCGTTCCCTTTTGCAATGCTACATAATATGCCAACAGTTGCAGAGGGATGGTATGCAGAATAGGGCTGAGAAAACCCGCGTGTTCGGGCATTTGCAGGATGTGGACGCCTTCGGCTTCCTTGATATGGGTGTTCGCGTCGGCGAAGACATATAGCTCACCGCCGCGCGCACGGACTTCCTGCAGGTTGGACTTCAGCTTTTCCAGCAGGAGATCGTTGGGGGCGACCGAAACGACCGGCATATCCTTGTCCACCAGTGCCAGCGGGCCGTGCTTCAATTCCCCTGCCGGGTAAGCCTCGGCATGTATGTAGGAGATCTCCTTGAGTTTGAGCGCACCTTCCAGGGCGATCGGATAATGCATGCCGCGGCCTAGGAACAGCGCATGCTGTTTATCCGCGAAGTTTTTGGACAGTTCCGCGATCTGCGGCTCCAGCGCCAATACCTTTTGAACCGCGCTCGGCAAGTGACGCAATTCCTGCAGGAACTGTTGTTCACGCTCCGGAGTGATGCGTCCGCGCAATTTGGCCAATACCAGAGTCAGCAGGAACAGCGCGGCAAGCTGGGTGGTGAATGCCTTGGTCGATGCAACGCCGATCTCCGGACCCGCACGTGTCAGGAAGCGCAATTTCGATTGGCGGATGATGGCGCTTTCCGGTACGTTGCAGATCGCCAGCGTGAAGAGATGTCCCGTCACCTTGGCATGATTGAGCGCGGCCAGCGTATCCGCCGTTTCTCCGGACTGCGAGATGGTTACGACCAGGGTCTTGGGATTCGCGACGCTGACGCGATAACGATATTCGCTGGCGATCTCTACCGTACACTGGATACCGGCGATCTCTTCAAGCCAGTAACGCGCCACCATGCCCGCATGGTGGCTGGTACCGCAAGCCAGGATGAGGATACTGTCCACTTGTGGGAATATGGCTGTCGCTTCCGCCCCGAAGATGCCGGGAACCATCGTTTGGCTGTTGCATACCGATTCCAGCGTATCCGCCAGCGCCTGCGGTTGCTCGTGGATCTCCTTTTGCATGTAGTGCTGGTACTCGCCCAGTTCCACGCTGTCGTTATTGAGTTGGCTGACGTTCACCGGGCGTTGCACTGCATTTCCTTGGGCATCGAAGATGCGGTAGTTGGCGAGATTGACCTCGACCACATCGCCCTCTTCCAAGTACACCACGTTCTTCGTGACCTGCAGCAACGCAGACATGTCTGATGCGATGAAGTGCTCACCTATGCCAACACCCAACAACAGCGGGCTACCCTTGCGTGCGGCGATGAGCTGATGAGGGTTGTCCGCGGCCACCACGCCGATCGCGTATGCGCCGACCAGCTTTGATAGCGCCATCTGCGTGGCGGCCAGCAGGCTGCCCTGTGCATAATGGCTGTGGATCAGGTGGGCGATGACTTCGGTGTCGGTATCGGACGTGAATTCGTAACCCTGCGCGGTCAGATCGGCACGCAACACTTCGTAGTTTTCGATGATGCCGTTGTGCACCACAGCGATGAGGTCGCGGCTGATGTGCGGATGTGCGTTTCGTTCGCTCGGCACGCCATGCGTGGCCCAGCGTGTGTGGGCGATACCGAGTTCGCCGTAGGTGTTCGCGCTCTTTGTTGCCAGCTCCGCCACTCGTCCGATACTGCGCACGCGATCCAGTTTTCCATCGTGCACGACCACCAGCCCGGCGGAGTCATAACCGCGGTATTCCAGCCGGAGCAGGCCATTGACCAGAATGGATACGATATTCCGTTTTGCGACGGCGCCTACGATTCCACACATATTATTTCTTTCCTTTTTGCGGACGCTTCCAGCCTGTGATCGTTGTCTGTCTGCCCCGCGAGATGGTCAGTTCCCCGGCGGGTGCATCCCGGGTGATGGTCGAGCCTGCACCGATGGTCGCGCCCTTGCCCACTTTGACCGGTGCAACCAGTTGCGTGTCCGAACCGATGAAGGCATCGTCCTCGATGATGGTGCGATGTTTGTTTGCGCCGTCGTAGTTGCAGGTGATGGTGCCCGCACCGATGTTCACGCGGCTGCCCACGGTGCTGTCGCCGATGTAGCTCAAGTGGTTGGCCTTGCTTCCTTTGCCGATCTCGCTATTCTTGATCTCTACAAAATTACCGATATGCGCATCGTCGTGCAATTTCGTCCCCGGACGCAGTCGTGCGTAGGGACCGATGTGACAGTTGGCACCTACTTCACTGTCGTCTATGTGGCTGAATGGCGCGACCTGGGTTCCCTGGGCGATAGTTGCGTTACGGATGACACTGTAAGCACCTACTCGCACGTAGTTTCCCAGGTTTACTTTGCCTTCGAAGATGCAGCCGACGTCGATCTCGACATCGCGCCCGCAAGTGAGTTTGCCGCGCACGTCGATGCGAGCCGGGTCCGCCAGCGTCACGCCCTGGGCCATCATTTGGGTCGCAACATTCTGTTGCCAGACGCGCTCCAGAGTAGCGAGTTGTATTTTGTTGTTGATGCCCTCGACTTCCCAGCGATGCGCGGGTTGTACGGTATGTACCACGAGACCTTGTTGTACAGCCATCGCCACGATATCGGTAAGGTAGTACTCACCTTGCGCATTGTTGTTGCCCAGCCTTCCGAGCCAGGTGCGCAATTTTTCGGTTGGCGCCAGCAGGATGCCAGTGTTCACTTCGCGTATCTCTCGCTGCTCGGTCGTGGCATCCTTTTCCTCAACGATGCACTGTACGTCGCCCTGCCGATCTCGCACGATGCGACCGTAACCCGTCGGGTTTTCAAGATTGACCGTAAGCAGCACCAAGCCCTCACCTTCCTGTTGCATCTGGTGCAGTGTGCTGTGCTGGATCAGCGGCACATCGCCGTAAAGCACCAGTGTGCTGCTTCCGTCTGCCAGATGCGGCATCGCCTGTTGCACCGCGTGCCCGGTACCAAGCTGCGGTTCCTGGATCACGAACTTCGCGCCGTATTGCTGCATCGCCTGCGGCACGGCTTCACCGCCGTGCCCGTAAACCACGCAGATTTGTCGCGGTTGCAATGAGGTTGCGCAATCGAGAACATGCTGCACAAGCGGTTTGCCTGCCAGTGCGTGCAACACCTTGGGCTTATCGGAATACATTCGCGTGCCTTTACCGGCAGCGAGAATGACGATGTTTAGAGGACTCATATCGGCTCTGAATCTGGAGATGTTGGAGTATATCAAATCACCTGATTTAATTTGGTGACTTGTTCCGCGCGAGTCCCCTCTACAATGGCAATATGAGTCTCCCCATCCTGAAAATTCTCGAAGACCTTGCGGATATTCCCGCCGCGGACTGGGACGCCTTGTCGAATGGCGATCCCACGCTTTCTCACGCCTTCTTTTATGCGCTGCAGGAAAGTGGCTGCGCCATGCCGCAATTTGGCTGGAAAGCGCAGTTCGTCACCCTGTGGCTGGGCACTCGGCTGGTTGGTGCGATGCCGCTTTATCTGAAGATGAATTCATATGGCGAGCACGTGTTCGATTTTGCATGGGCTGATGCATATCATCGGCACGGGCTGCGCTACTACCCCAAACTTGTGTGTACAGTGCCATTTACGCCTGTGACCGGGAAGCGCCTGCTTGCAGAATCGGATGAGATTCGCGGGTTGTTGTTGAAGCACGCCCTGCAACACGCAAGGGAAATCGGCGTTTCGTCGCTGCATTGTCTGTTTCTGAATGAGGCCGATGCGTCGGTGGCGCAAGCTCAGGGAATGATGAGGCGCCAGGACGTACAGTTTCATTGGGCGAATCCCGGCTATCGCGATTTTGAGGATTTTCTGTCCACACTCAGCCGCGACAAACGCAAACGCATCATGCAGGAGCGGCGCAAGGTAAAGGAATCAGGCGTCGAACTGGAATGCGTCACCGGGGAAAGCGCGACTGCAGATCAGTGGGCTTTCTTTGCCTCGTGCTATTTGCATACCCTGCAGCTGCATAATTCGCCGCACCAGTTGAATGAAGATTTCTTCCAGCGCATCGGCGCTGCATTGCCACAACACACATTATTGGTCATTGCGGCGCGCGAAGGCCGTCCCATCGCCAGCGCGCTGAATTATCGTACCAAAGACGTCTTATATGGGCGCTCGTGGGGCACCTTCGAGTTCCATTCCGGACTGCATTTTGAGGCTTGCTACTATCAGGCCATCGAATTTTGCATCGCAAACAACATCAAGACATTCGAAGGCGGCGCGGGAGGCGAACACAAATTGTCCCGCGGATTTTTGCCGGTGACCACCCGCTCCGCGCATTGGCTCGCGCATCCGCAATTTTCGCAGGCGGTGGAGGATTACCTGAAGAACGAGACTGATGCCGTCGCGGAATATGTGGATATACTGAATGCGAGAAGCCCGTTCAAACAAGTTTGAACCGGTGTTGAGACACAGCAGTGATTTCCGGTTCTTGACTTGTTGCCGGTAGGTGGGGTTTCCATCGGCATGTTTTTTTCGGGCGCTATACAATTGTGTTTGTTCAGCGCAATCACCTGATCCATACCCATGAGTACCGTCACCACATCTTTCAATCCGCCGGTCCAGCGCGACACCGCAGTCATAGCAGTGATCGGCTTGGCACACGGTACATCCCATTTTTTCCATCTGCTGCTTCCGCCCTTGTTTCCCTGGCTGATGCCTGTTTTCGGTCTGGATTTTTCAGGGATCGGTCTCACCATGACCGTTTTCTTCGTCATCTCCGGTGTCGGTCAGGCACTGGCTGGATTTGCCGTTGATCGTTTCGGACCGGTTCGCGTGCTGTTGTTCGGCATGTGCTGCTTTCTGTTGGCTGGGTTGGGTCTTGGATTGTTTGCTCATAGCCTGACCGATCTGTTCCTGGTCGCCGCACTGGCCGGGCTTGGCAATAGCGTCCTTCATCCGTCCGATTACACGGTCCTCAACCGGAAAGTGTCTACGTCGCGCCTGGGCCATGCCTTCTCGATACACGGCATATCGGGGAATATCGGTTGGGCTCTTGCCCCGGTATTCCTGACCGGGATCGCTGCGCTAGCCGGCTGGAAAATCGCCGCCATTGCGGCTGGGTCGCTGGCGCTTCCGGCAATGTTAGCTCTCTGGATTTTCCGCGAGCAACTGGAATTCATTCCCGGCAATGCCGGCGCGGAAAATCATCCGGAGCATGGCACATTCTCCTTTCTTGGCGTTGGCGCAGTTTGGCTATGTTTCGCATTTTTCTTCCTGACTACAGTGGCCTTCGGTGCTTTCCAGAATTTCGGCACTCCGGTCCTGCAACATCTTTACGGGTTGCCGCTGGGAGCTGCCGCCGCCGCGCTTTCAACTTTCCTGCTGGTCGCGGCCTGCGGTATCTTTGTAGGCGGTTTCGTTGCCCAGCACCGTGCACAGGACCATATCATTGCCGTCGTTCTGGCTATCGCTGCGGTACTGGCATTGTTCCTGTCCATGGAATTGCTTCCGGCCTGGTCGGTGTTGCCACTCATGGCGGGCATTGGTTTCTTTACCGGTATCGCGGGACCTTCGCGGGATTTGCTGGTAAGGCGCGCCGCGACCGCTCGCTTTGGTCAAGCCGCGTATGGCCGGATCTATGGCTTTGTCTATTCCGGACTGGACAGTGGTTTGGCGTTGTCGCCCCTGATTTTTGGACATTTCATGGATACGGGACACTATGCTTCAGTCCTGGTTGGAATCGCAATTTTCCAATCCCTGGCTGTACTCACCGCATTGCGTGTCGGCCGTTCTGCCCCGATCACTCCAAAATAAAAAAGCAGCCGAAGCTGCTTTTTTATTTATTGCGGATGCAATGCCTTTCTTAGTGCGTGTGCTTGCGTACCTGTTGGATAGCACGCAGCTGGGCGATGGCTTCTGCCAGCTCGGCTTGCGCTTGCGCGTAGTCAATATCGGAGGTGCGGTTCTTCATTGCTTCTTCCGCCGCCTGCTTGGCTTCCAGGGCGCGTGCCTCATCCAGATCGGCACCGCGGATCGCGGTGTCGGCCAGCACCGTCACAACATCGGGCTGCACTTCCAGCATGCCACCGGAAACGTAGATCAACTCTTCCTGCTCCTGGTCCGGGCGCTTGATGCGCACGGCTCCCGGTTTGATGCGAGTCAGCAGTGCTACGTGGCGCGGGTAGACGCCAAGCTCGCCCATCTCGCCGGGGATGATGACGAACTCTGCCAGCCCCGAGAAGATCGACTCCTCGGCACTTACCACATCCACATGTACGGTCATTGCCATAATCGGCTCCTAATTATTATTGCAGCGTCTTGGCTTTTTCGACCGCTTCTTCGATGCCGCCCACCATGTAGAACGCTTGTTCCGGCAGATGGTCGTACTCGCCGGCGACGATGCCCTTGAAGCCCTTGATGGTTTCTTTCAGGGTAACGTACTTGCCCGGCGCGCCGGTAAACACTTCGGCAACGTGGAACGGTTGCGACAGGAAGCGCTGGATCTTCCGCGCACGCGCCACAGCCAGTTTGTCTTCCGGTGCCAATTCGTCCATACCCAGAATGGCGATGATGTCGCGCAATTCCTTGTAGCGTTGCAGAGTCTGTTGCACGCTGCGGGCCACGTTGTAGTGCTCTTCGCCCACGACCAACGGGTCGAGCTGGCGCGAAGTGGAATCCAGCGGATCGACCGCGGGGTAGATACCCAGCGAAGCGATATCGCGGCTCAACACAACGGTGGAGTCCAGGTGCAGGAAGGTGGTCGCAGGAGACGGGTCGGTCAAGTCATCCGCAGGAACGTAAACGGCCTGGATGGACGTGATCGAGCCAACCTTGGTGGAAGTGATACGCTCTTGCAGACGGCCCATTTCTTCAGCCAGTGTCGGTTGATAACCCACGGCGGAAGGCATACGACCGAGCAGCGCGGATACTTCGGTTCCGGCCAGTGTATAACGGTAGATATTGTCCACGAAGAAGAGGATGTCGCGGCCTTCGTCACGGAATTTTTCAGCCATGGTCAAACCGGACAACGCCACGCGCAGACGGTTGCCGGGCGGCTCGTTCATCTGACCGAACACCATGGCAACTTTGGACTTGGTGAAGTCTTCCTTATCGATAACGCCCGCGTCGGACATTTCGTGGTAGAAGTCGTTTCCTTCGCGGGTACGCTCACCCACGCCGGCGAACACGGAAAGACCCGCGTGCTGCTTGGCGATGTTGTTGATGAGTTCCAGCATGTTCACAGTCTTGCCCACGCCGGCGCCGCCGAACAGGCCGACTTTGCCGCCCTTGGCAAACGGACATACCAGGTCGATCACCTTGATGCCGGTTTCCAGCAAGTCTACGGAAGGAGACAGTTCATCGAATTTCGGAGCCTTCTGGTGGATCTCGCGACGCTCGTCACACTTGATCTCACCGGCTTCGTCGATCGGGCGACCCAGCACGTCCATGATGCGGCCCAATGTACCTGTGCCAACCGGGACAGTAATACCCTTACCGGTCGAGTTGACCAGCATGCCGCGGCGCAAGCCATCGGATGATCCCATCGCAATGGTACGCACTACGCCGTCGCCCAATTGTTGCTCGACCTCGAAGGTCAAGCCCGCTTCAGCTACGGAATTACCCGCATCTGCCAGCGTCAAGGCTTCATATACCTTGGGCATTTTGTCGCGCGGGAATTCGATGTCAACCACCGCGCCGATACACTGAACAATCTTTCCTTGACTCATTTTCAGATTCCCCGTCTAAATTAATTCTTAAACTGCTGCTGCGCCGCCGACTATCTCCGAAATTTCCTTCGTGATCGCTGCCTGACGTGCCTTGTTGTAAACCAGTTTGAGCTCGCCGATGACGCTCTTCGCGTTATCGGAAGCGGCTTTCATTGCCACCATACGCGAGCTCTGCTCGGACGCCATATTTTCCACTACGGACTGATATACCAACGACTCGATGTAGCGTACCAGCAGCTCGTCGATCACCGGCTTCGCATCGGGTTCGTAGATGTAGTCCCAGTTGCCGTTGGCTCCGCCTAACTTGTCATCAGAGAGTGGCAACAGTTGTTCCATGCGCGGCTCTTGCTTCATCGTGTTGATGAAGTGGTTGTAGCACAAGTGGATCGCGTCGATCTCTCCTGCAACATAGGCATCCAGCATGATCTTCACGGCACCGATCAATTTTTCGATGTGCGGCGTATCGCCAAGACCGGTCAAATGCGACTTGACGTTGGCACCCACGCGATTCATGAAACTGAAACCTTTATTGCCGATAGGGCAAACAACGATACCCTTGCCCTCGCCTTCCCACGACTTCATGCGGGTCACGGCGAGACGCAGAACGTTGGTGTTCAACCCGCCGCACAAGCCTTTGTCCGACGTCACCACAATAACGCCTACATTCTGGATGCTTTCGCGCTTGACCAGAAATGCGTGTTTGTATTCAGGGTTGGCTCGCGACAAATGGGCAGCTACGTTGCGGATCTTTTCGGCGTAGGGACGGGCAGCTCGCATGCGTTCTTGCGCTTTGCGCATTTTCGCCGCGGCCACCATTTCCATCGCGCGCGTGATCTTGCGAGTGTTCTCGACACTCTTGATCTTCGTGCGGATTTCTTTGCTGCCTGCCATGATTTAGCTCCTGCTTATAACCAGCCACTGGGCAACCTGTTCTGGTTGCTGCGTGGGATGGCTAATTGTTTTCTTAGTAGACTGCTGTTGCCTTGAAGGTCTCGATTGCCGTTACCAGCAATTTTTCGTTGTCGCCCGACAGATCCTTGGTCGATTGGATCGCTTCCATCAATGTCTTGTTGTTGGACTTCAAATAGGCATGCAATGCAGATTCGAATGCCAGCGCTTTTGGCACAGCCACGTCGTCGAAATAACCTTTGTTGACTGTGAACAGCGTAACAGCCATTTCTGCAACGGACAGCGGGCAGTATTGCAATTGTTTCATCAGTTCGGTAACCATGCGGCCGCGTTCCAGCTGTTTGCGGGTCGCTTCGTCCAGGTCGGAGGCGAACTGCGCGAACGCAGCCAGTTCACGATACTGGGCCAGCGCCAAACGCACGCCGCCGCCCAGCTTCTTGATGACCTTGGTCTGCGCTGCACCGCCCACGCGGGACACCGACACGCCGGCGTTGATCGCCGGACGGATACCGGCATTGAACAAGTCGGCTTCCAGGAAGATCTGGCCGTCTGTAATGGAAATCACGTTGGTCGGCACGAATGCTGACACGTCTCCGGCTTGGGTTTCGATGATCGGCAATGCGGTCAAAGAACCTGTCTTGCCTTTGACCGCACCCTTTGTGAAAGCTTCGACGTAGTCTGCGTTCACGCGGGCTGCGCGCTCCAGCAAGCGGGAGTGCAGGTAGAACACGTCGCCGGGGTAAGCTTCACGGCCGGGCGGACGGCGCAGCAATAGGGAGATCTGGCGATATGCCCAGGCTTGCTTGGTCAAGTCATCATAAACGATCAGTGCATCTTCGCCACGGTCGCGGAAATATTCGCCCATGGTGCAGCCGGCATAAGGTGCCAGGAATTGCATCGCAGCAGAATCGGAAGCTGTGGCTGCAACGACGATGGTGTATTCCATCGCGCCGTGTTCTTCGAGTTTGCGTACCACGTTGGCCACGGTCGAAGCTTTCTGACCCACGGCGACATAAATACAGGTCATGTTCTGACCTTTTTGATTGATGATCGCATCGACAGCAACGGCTGTCTTGCCGGTCTGGCGGTCGCCAATGATCAGTTCGCGCTGGCCGCGACCGACCGGAACCATGGAGTCGATGGATTTCAAGCCGGTTTGCACGGGCTGGTCAACAGACTGACGTGCGATGACGCCCGGTGCGACCTTTTCGATCTTGTCGGTCATCTTGGCGTTGATCGGACCTTTGCCGTCGATAGGCTGACCCAGCGCGTTCACTACACGACCACGCAGTTCGGGACCGACCGGCACTTCCAGAATGCGGCCGGTGCATTTGACCGTGTCGCCTTCGGTGATGTGTTCGTATTCGCCCAAGATAACGGCACCGACGGAGTCGCGCTCAAGGTTCAGCGCCAAACCGAATGTATTGCCGGGGAATTCCAACATTTCGCCCTGCATCACATCGGACAAGCCGTGGACGCGAACGATACCGTCGGTCACGCTGACCACTGTACCTTCAGTGCGCGCTTGGGTCAGTGCTTCGAAATTCTCGATGCGACTGCGTATCAGATTACTAATTTCGGAAGGGTTGAGCTTCATCTGGATTTCCTCATTCTTGATAAATCATCATCAGGCCAGGGCGGTCGCCATTTCACTGAGTCGGGTGCGTGCAGAACCGTCGATCACCTTGTCTCCGGCGCGTATCACCACGCCCCCAAGCAATTCTTTATTGATATTGCATGTCAGTTTGATCTCTCGACCCATACGCTTCTTGAGCGAACTGGCAATCTTGTCTTGTTGAGCCGCGGACAGTTCGAACGCCGAAT
The DNA here is from genome assembly GCA_027310725.1 of Sideroxydans sp. Classification (GTDB taxonomy): domain Bacteria; phylum Pseudomonadota; class Gammaproteobacteria; order Burkholderiales; family Gallionellaceae; genus Sideroxyarcus. The sequence continues at coordinate 58,834 of DAIDAG010000028.1, forward strand.
CCACGACCACATTCACGCTCTTCTCTGCTTCCGACTTGAGTACCTCAAAGATGGATGCAATCTCGGGCAGAAGCAACAGACGCTGGTTTTCGGCCAGCACGTTGATGAAATTCATCTGCTGCGGCTTGAGTTTTCCACCCAGTATGTCACCCAGCAAGCTTCCCAACTGAGCTTTCGCAACGCGCGGACTGCTGATCACGTTGCGGATTTCCGGATAGTTCACTGCTTCGGCAAGCGACAGTAAAACTTCCGACCATCCTTTCAGGTCGGAAAGTTTTTGCGCTTCTTCGAATGCCGCCTGGGCGTAGGGTCGTGCTGTAGTTAGGGCTTCAGACATGGCTGTTAGAGATCCGCTGCAAGTTTGTCGAGCAGGTCATTGTGCGCCTTGGCATCGATCTCGCGACCCAGAATTTTGCCCGCTCCCGCCAGTGCAATTGCCGACACCTGGGTACGCAGTTGTTCCTTGGCGCGAAACACTTCCTGTTCAACTTCTGCTTTTGCGCCTGCGACGATGCGATCGCCCTCGACCTTGGCTTGTGCCTTCGCCTGTTCGACGATTTCGCTTGCACGCTTTTCACCATTGGCGACGATCTCGCCCGCCTTATCTTTTGCTTCACGCAAAATATCGGCGGAACGCTTGGCGGCCATATCCAGGTCGTGCTTGGCACGCTCTGCGTCTGCGAGGCCGTCAGCGATGGTCTTTTGACGCGATTCGATCGCTGCCAGCAAAGGCGGCCAAACGAATTTTGCGGTGAACCATATCAAAATGGCGAACGACAGTGCCTGCGCGATTATTGTCAGGGTAATGTTCATTTCGGTTCCTTATGCTGGATTGTGCATCCCGCAATGTTCAATTACTTGATGACGGCGAGCAGTGGGTTAGCGAACGCGAACATCATTGCCAGACCAACGCCGATGATGAAAGAAGCGTCGATCAGACCTAGCAACAGGAACACTTTACCTTGCAGTGTGGGAATCAATTCCGGTTGGCGAGCTGCACCGTCCAGGAAGCTGCTGCACATGATACCAATGCCGATACACGCACCTGCTGCGCCCAGACCGATGATCAGGCCGATGCCGATGCCGGTGTAGGCTTGGATCAGTGCCATGAATTGAACTGTGTTTTCCATTTTGTTTCCTTTCGATTTACAAAGTTGATTAAAAGTTAATAGTGAAAAATGATTAGTGGCTTTCGTGTGCCATTGCGATATAGACGATCGTCAGCATCATGAAAATGAATGCCTGCAACACGACGATCAGGATGTGGAAAATGGCCCAGCCTGCGCCAAGCAAGGCGCCAAATATCGTTCCAGCCAAACCGGTCGCCGCCCACATGCCCAGCAGCAGGAAGATGATTTCACCGGCGTACATGTTGCCGAACAGACGCAAGGAGTGCGACAACGGCTTGGAAACATATTCGATCAGGTTGAAAAGGAAGTTCGCCGGCCAAACCAGAGGGTTGGAACCGAACGGTGCGCAAAACAATTCATGGATCCAGCCGCCCAGGCCTTTGACCTTGATGCTGAAGAAAATCATCAGGAACCACACGGAAAGTGCCAGTGCAAAAGTCGTGTTGATATCCGAAGTGGGAACAGCGCGGAATTTTTCCTGCCCGAACACATGGTGATAGACCCACGCCATGATGTCGATCGGCAAGAAGTCCATCGCATTCATCACCAGCACCCAGACAAATACGGTCAGCGCGAGTGGTGCCACGAATGCTTTGCGATCTCCGTGGAAAATGCCTTTTACTTGTTCGTCGATGAATTCAACCAGGAGCTCGACGAATGCCTGACGTTTGGTGGGAACGCCCGCTGATGCGCTACGCACCACCAGCCAGAGCAAGCCGAAGGTAACGATGCCGAGCAAGGCGGATACGATCAGCGTGTCAAAGTTGACAGACCAGAATGCGCCGTCGGCAATTTGTTTGACGTTGAAACTTAAGTGATGCTCGATGTAACTGGATGCTGTCAGTTCGTGTTCAGTGGACATCCCGGACCTTACTTGTCATTCACGTTATTCACAGCTCGCATTCCCGCGCCAGATGCCAGCGCCGAACCTGCCAACCCGCCAATCAGGGCCAATGGAACCAGTCCCTGGTAATACTTAAATGTAATCAACAGCAGAATCGCGATCACAAGTACTTTGACCGCCTCCGCTTTCAGCAATGTAATCAGAACGGTACTTGCCGCGCTGCCTTTCGGGCTTTGTGCAATCAACATTCCGGCATACGCACCAATCACCACTGATGCCCCGCCCGCCAATGCGGAAATTGCTGCGTGTACACCCGCAAGCAACAGAGAGACACCCGAGATGAGTACCGTTATGATGATTTGCCAGCGTGCCGCCTTGCTGAATGCGCGGCTTATTGTTGTGTTTGTTACACTTTCCATCTTGTGCCCTTAAGCGCTAAATTTGGCTAGGGCTGAAAAAAAGCCCGCGCATTCTCTACTATTCCGCCACAGCAAGTCAAGCGCATTCGGGGCGCATACGGCAGTTCTGCCCCTGGTTATGCTCGTTCGTACAGCTTGCCGGTCAGTTCTTCCAGATGTTCGTTGCTCGAATACTCGATAACCAGTTTGCCGCCACCCTTGCTATTTGGCTTGATTTCCACGCGCGCTCCGAGTTGTGAGCTGATTTCTTCTTGCAGGCGTTGTGTGTCGCGGTTTTCTTTTGGTATTTTCTTGCCGACTGTTGTCTTGGAAGATGACTGTTCGCCTTGTTGCTGTACCAGCTTTTCCGCCTCGCGTACGGAGAGGCCTTCCAAGACGATCTTGTTCGCGAGCAGCACTTGTTGCGCACCCTCAAGCGAAAGCAACGAGCGGGCGTGGCCCATGTCCAGCGAACCTTCCATCAGCATGTCTTGCACGGCTTGAGGCAATTTGAGAAGGCGCAAGAGGTTGCTCGCGGCACTGCGCGAGCGGCCCACGGCATCAGCTGCAGCCTGGTGTGTCATCTGGAATTCGTCGATCAGGCGCTGGATACCGATCGCTTCTTCCAGCGGGTTCAGGTCTTCACGCTGGATATTCTCGATCAGCGCCATTGCCAATGCCGCATTGTCAGGCACTTTGCGCACGATGACCGGCACTATTTTCAGCTCGGCCAGTTGTGCCGCACGCCAGCGGCGCTCGCCGGCAATGATCTCGTAGCCGCCTTCTGCAAGTTCGCGCGCCAGGATCGGCTGCATCACACCCTGCACTCTGATCGAAGCGGCAAGTTCGTTCAGCGACGCCTCGTCCATACGGCTGCGCGGCTGATACTTGCCGGGTTTTAGTTGCTCGACTTTTAGATCGCGCAGTACGTCGTTCTGTTTTGATGTGCTGTTTCCGGAAAGCAGCGCGTCCAAGCCGCGCCCCAGACCCTTGATCGGTTTTGCCATGATTTTCCTTTAATGAAACTTGTTATGCGGCGACTTGCGCCATTGAGTTGTTGAGCATTTCGCCGGCCAAAGCCAGATAAGCAAGGGTTCCCTTGGATTGGCTATCGTGGTACAGCGCAGGAATACCGAAGCTGGGTGCTTCCGCCAAACGCACGTTACGCGGAATGACGGTTCGGTAGACCTTATCGCCGAAATGCTGCTGCAACTGGTCCGAGACCTGTTGTGCCAGGGCATTGCGCGGATCGAACATGGTACGCAACAAACCTTCAATCTCCAGATCCGGGTTCAGATTTTCGCGCACCTTGCGTATGGTGTTGACGAGGTCACTCAATCCTTCCAGTGCGTAGTACTCGCATTGCATGGGAATCATCACCGATTTCGCGGCACACAATCCATTCAGGGTAAGCAAATTCAGTGCTGGCGGACAATCAACCAGAATGTAATCATATTCATGCAATATCGGCTGCAACTCTTCTTTCAAACGCATTTCGCGCCCTTCAACATCCACCAATTCAATCTCGGCGCCGGCCAATTCACGGTTGGCGGGTAATACGTCGTATTTACACGCTGAAGACCGGATACGCGCTTCGGCAACCGATTTTTCACCCATCAATACGTCGTAGATGGTCATTTCCAAATCGGCTTTGTTGATACCGCTCCCCATGGTCGCATTGCCCTGCGGATCCAGATCGATCAGCAGCACGCGCTGTTTCGCCGCCCCCAGACTTGCCGCCAAGTTGACGGTAGTCGTGGTTTTGCCCACACCGCCCTTTTGATTGGTGATTGCCAATATCTTGCTCATTTTTTCACTCCCAATACGACCAAACTGCGGGCAGCTTCCAAGCCGGGAACCTGCAATGTAATTACCTTTTCAACCAGAATATCTGCGGGAAGCCTCGCCAGTTCTTGTTCCGGCACACCTTTCATGGCCGCCCAGCGACCGCCTTCTGACAGCAAATGTCGCGTTAGTGCTACAAAATCCGTCGCTTCCGCAAACGCGCGGGAAATAATCCCGTCAAATTTCTGTTTCGTGTGCCACTGCTCCACCCGTTCGCAACGGACTTCCACGTTGTTCAAATCCAACTGAATAGCCGCTTGCTGTACAAAGCCGGTTTTTTTACTGTTGCTATCCAGTAATGTGAACGACCACTCTGGCCGCATCACAGCCAACACCAGCCCAGGTAAACCCGCACCGCATCCCACATCCAGCCAGCGTTGCGGCCACAAATACGGTAATACAGCCAAGCTATCGAGCAAGTGGTTACTCACCATCTGCTCGGGATTACGTATCGCGGTAAGGTTGTAAATTCCGTTCCATTTGTGCAGCAAAGTCAGATAATCCAGCAGCTTTGCCTGCTGTTCCAAAGTAGCTTCCAAGCCCATCTGCGTAAGGCCTGCCGTTAATTCCTGCGCCAGCGTCATGCCGCTTTGTCTTGTTTGAAGCCCCGCTTCAAATGCACCAACAACAATGAAATCGCAGCCGGGGTCACGCCGGAGATGCGAGCAGCCTGGCCTACCGTCTGTGGCTGGTGCTGATTCAGTTTTTGTCGTACTTCGATAGACAAGCCGCGCACGACCGAATAATCCATGTTGTCCGGTAATAGCGTGGTCTCTTGGCCTTCCTGGCGCTCGATCTCATCCAGCTGGCGTTCGATATATCCTTGATATTTAGCCTGAATTTCCACTTGCTCGGCTATCTCCGATACATCGGCCATTTGCGCACCGGGCAAAGTCATCAAAGCCGCATAACTCACTTCGGGGCGGCGCAGCAGATCGTACAGGCAATACTCGCGCTCGATCTCTTTACCCAACACGCGTTCGGCGGCGGCTTTGTCCAGAATGCGCGGGTTTACCCAAGTCGTTTTCAGACGTTCCAATTCCCGTGCGATCTTTTCCCTTTTTTCTTCAAAAGCCTGCCAACGGATATCGTCCACCAAACCCAAGCGACGACCGGTCTCGGTGAGACGCATGTCGGCGTTGTCTTCACGTAACTGCAAGCGATATTCGGCGCGGCTCGTGAACATGCGATAAGGCTCTGAAACACCGCGCGTAATCAGGTCATCCACCATCACACCCAGATATGCCTCGTCGCGACGAGGACACCAAGCCTCTTCATCCTTTGCCTGCAGTGCCGCATTGACGCCGGCCAGCAAACCTTGCGCGGCAGCCTCCTCATAACCCGTTGTTCCGTTGATTTGTCCGGCAAGAAACAGGCCAGCTATCGTTTTGGTTTCCAACGAAATTTTTAGTCCGCGCGGGTCGAAATAGTCGTATTCGATGGCATAACCGGGGCGCGTGATATGGGCATTTTCCAGCCCCCTTATCGAATGCACCAAGGCTAATTGTGTATCGTAGGAAAGACTGGTCGAAATGCCGTTGGGATAGATTTCGTGCGTTGTCAAACCTTCCGGCTCCAGGAATATCTGGTGTGAGGTTTTCCCTGCGAATCGGGTGATCTTGTCTTCAATGGATGGACAATAGCGTGGGCCCACTCCCTCTATAATGCCTGTAAATAAAGGCGATTGATCTAATCCATTGCGAATGATCTCGTGCGTGCGCTCGTTCGTTTGAGTGATCCAGCATGGCATTTGGCGCGGATGCTGATCCGCGCGCCCCATAAATGAGAATACCGGAATCGGACTATCGCTGTGTTGTTCCTGCATCGCTGAAAAATCGATGCTGCGCCCATCTATGCGTGGCGGCGTCCCCGTTTTCAGGCGCCCGATTGGCAGCCCCAATTCGCGCAAATTGTGTGCAAGCCCAACAGATGGTGGATCGCCTGCGCGACCTGCCGGATAATTCGTCAGGCCGACATGAACCAGGCCTGCGAGGAATGTGCCCGTGGTCAGAACCACGGTTTTGGCGTAGTAACTCAAGCCAAGCTGGGTTTGTACGCCAATAACGCGTCCTTGGTCTATTAATAGTTTTTCGGCTGCTTGCTGAAATAGCTTGAGATTATGCTGATTTTCCAATCGCTTGCGAATCGCGGTCTTGTAAAGCGCGCGATCAGCCTGCGCGCGCGTTGCGCGTACTGCAGGACCTTTTGATGCGTTCAGGATGCGAAACTGTATGCCCGCCTCATCTGTCGCTGCAGCCATCGCTCCGCCTAAAGCGTCAGTTTCTTTGACCAGATGACCTTTGCCGATACCCCCTATAGAGGGGTTGCAGGACATCACGCCCAAGGTTTCGATGCTGTGCGTAAGCAAAAGCGTAGCGCAGCCCGCACGGGCGCTTGCCAGCGCGGCTTCCGTCCCGGCATGCCCACCGCCAATCACGATGACATCAAATTGTTTCGGATCGCGCATTCTTGGCCCATCAAAATGAGGACGCGCATGATAACTCAAAAGCTATTCACTACGAAAACTTTGAACGAGGTAATGTTTCACGTGAAACAATTATTTACCGATACAGAACCGACTGAATATCTCGCCTAGCAGATCATCTGCGGTAAATTCGCCGGTAATGCTGTTAAGTGCTCTCTGGGCATGACGCAATTCCTCGGCCAATAGCTCCGGATGGCCAAGCTGTTGCGAAGCTTCGATCAATCGATGCCCGGCGGCGGAAAGTGCTTCCAGATGGCGTTCACGCGCCATGAATATCCCTGTTTCTTGATGCCAACCTATCGTTTCCAGCAGTTTTTCCTGGAGTGCCTCGATACCTGCCCCGGTTTTTGCTGAAAGATAAAGATGGGCTTCCCCATTTCGCATTTCTGCACCCGAGGCATGTCCGCTTAGATCGATCTTGTTGTGCAAGTACAAGCGGGGAACCTTGGCTGGTAGTTGTGCCAGTATTGCGTTATCTTGTGGCTCAGCGCGTTGATGCGATTCATCCAGCAAAACCAGCACCACATCGGCTCGTGACAATGCCAGCTGCGTGCGAGCAATGCCCATTTTTTCAACCGCATCGTCCGTTTGGCGCAGTCCTGCAGTATCAACTAAGTGGAGCGGCACGCCCCGAACTTGCAGTGCCTGGCGTATTGCATCGCGGGTAGTGCCCGGTATCTCGCTTACCAACGCCACTTCTTCCCCGGCCAATCGATTCAGCAGGCTCGACTTCCCCGCATTGGGCGCGCCAACGAGTACTACTTGGGCACCTTCACGCAAAATGCTTCCCAGTGTTGCCAGTTCTTCAATCCGTGCCACTTCTCTTAACAAAAAAGAGAGTTTTCCGGCGCAAAGTTGTCGATCGGTATCGCCTATCTCTTCTTCCGGGAAGTCCAGGGTCGCTTCGACATGCATGCGCAATTCTATAAGCTGCGCTACAACGCTATTGATTGCCGCTGAGAATTCGCCTTGCAATGAACGCATGGCACTGCGCGCTGCCTGTTCAGTGGTTGCGTCGATAAGATCGGCCACACTTTCTGCCTGGGCAAGATCCATCTTGTCGTTGAGAAATGCGCGTTGGGTAAATTCACCCGGTTGCGCAAGGCGTGCGCCCAGTTCAAGACAGCGCTGCAGGACGGATTGAAGTACTGCAGGGCCGCCGTGACCTTGAAGTTCTAACACCTCTTCGCCGGTATAGGAATGAGGAGAAGGGAAATAAAGCGCGATACCCTTATCTAGGATCGCGCCGTCGGCAGCGAAAAACGGGGTAAAAGTGGCGAATCTGGGAGTGAGCTGTCGCCCTGTAAGTAGCGCAGCAAAATGCAACAGCCCGCTCCCGGATACACGCACCACGCCGATCCCACCGCGCCCAGGGGCCGTGGCTATCGCCGCGATATTGTCAGGCTTTGGCGCCACCTTTGCGTGCGGCTGTTTGTCCGCGGGTGATATACCATTGCTGCGTAATAGAAAGGATATTGTTTACGACTGAATACAGTACCAAACCCGCGGGGAAGAAGAAAAACACGACGCTGAACACAATAGGCATGATCTGCATGAGCTTCGCCTGCATTGGGTCTGGCGGCAATGGGTTCAGTTTGCTCTGAATCAACATGCTGATGCCCATGATCAGCGGCAAGACATAATACGGATCGGTTGCCGACAAGTCGGTGATCCAGCCAAAGAATGGCGCGTGACGAAGCTCCACGCTGGACAAAATGGCCCAATAAAGTGCAATGAACACCGGTATCTGGATCACCATAGGCAGACAACCGCCCAGCGGATTTATCTTTTCCGTTTTGTAGAGATCCATCATCGCGTGATTCAATTTATCCCGGTCATCGCTATATTGTTGCTTGATCTTCTCCAGTTTTGGCGCCACGAGACGCATTTTGGCCATGGATCGATAACTTGCAGCCGACAGCGGGAAGAAGGCCAATTTGATCAATACCGTAAGCAGGATGATGGAAATACCCCAGTTATGTACCCAATCATTAATGTGAGACATCAGCCAGAAAAGCGGGGTTGAAAAGATCGTTAACCAACCATAATCCACGGTCAATCCGAGACCAGGCGCAATCTCATCGAGCTTGGTCTGGGCGGGCCCAGCGTAAAGCGTTGCAGATATCCTCCCCGTCTGACCCGGCTCTATGTTGGCAACAGGCAGGATCACCCCCGCAGAGTATTCATTGCCGTCAAGTTTTTTGGTGTAGAACTCACGAGGCCCTTTTTCTGCCGGCAACCATGCGGACACAAAATAGTGCTGCAACATCCCGATCCAACCGTTGTCAGGGTTGACCGGCAACTTGACCTTATTCTTCTCAATATCCGAAAACTCGATCTTTTTGAATTTATCCTGTTCGGTATAAACCGCCGGCCCCGTAAAGGTTGGAACGAACTTTGAAGATCCTGAAATCGAGACCGAATCGCGTACCAATTGAAAATATGCCGACGGAGTTAAAGCAGTCGTACCATGATTTGTAATTTCATACGAAACATTAACAAGATAACTACCACGATGGAATGTATAGATCTTGGTAACACTCGCCTCACCCGTATTCTGCGCTGTCAGTCGAACTTCCAGGCTATCTTTGCCTTCAGCTAGCTGAAATTCTTCGCCTACGGTTGAAAACTCGGCGTTATGAGTCGGCAATCCCTTGCCAAGCAACCCGGATTGAGCGACATAATAATGTTCGCCTTTTTGCTGCAGCAGTGTCAGGGGTTTGCTTTGGTCGTTCGAGTCTTTATGTTTTAACAGATCCAAGCGCTCGATGTTTCCGCCGGCCGTGTTGATTTGCACCATGAATATATCGGTTGTTACGACGATATTTTTGCCGGTTGCGGCTTTTTGCGCTTCAACGGACGTGGATACAACTGCATGCTCCGCAGTTTTAGCCAATTCCGCGGGTACCGACGGATCTTTTGAAGCTACTGCCTCGGTTACGGGAGCCACAGCTTGGTTTTGGCGTGTCCACGCGCCCCAAAGCAGAACCAGAGAAAAAGAAAAGATCAGGAATAAGAACAACCGCCGCATGTCCATCAAGGTTTCACCTGTATTTCAGTTATGGGACTGGATCGTATCCGCCCGGGTTCCAAGGATTACAACGAATCAACCGCTTAATTGTCAACCAAAAACCCTTGAGAGCGCCGTATTTTGAGATCGCTTCCAGGGAATATTGCGAACAAGATGGGCTAAAACGACACGACTGGGGAAGCACGGGACTGATCAATAGTTGGTAAGCCCGAACAACAAATAACAAGATTGATTTCATTTTACAGCCAGTACGGATTCTAGCATTTCGCCCAAAGCGACTCTGGCTTTCGAGATATCTTTTATCTCAAGCGGCTTGCGCAATCGAATTACGACGTCCAGCGCGACACCTTGCCTGGAATAATTACGAAAACACTCTCGAATCAATCGTTTGGCAAAGTTTCTCTGGGTTGAAGCGGGTATGATTCGTTTGCTGACCGACATGCCAAGCCGAGCATGTCCAGCTAAATTCATTTCGCTATGGACGGCAAACCAAGCGTTGGTTTGTGCCCTTTGACGCAGTATCCGAGAAAACCCCTCCCGACGCGATAGACGGTAGCGCCGGGGTAAAGTCAGAACTTCTTTGGGTTCACACGCCAAGGCGTACACGGCCGCGTGCACGACGTGCCGCTATAACAGCGCGTCCGCCCTTGGTTTTCATGCGAACCAGGAAGCCGTGAGTGCGTTTTCTTTTGGTAACCGACGGTTGATATGTACGTTTCATGATTAACTCCTGACTGTTTTGCTGTTGAAAAGCGCGCGATTACAATCTTTAGCGCGATTCCTGTCAAGTCTTTTTATGCTGTGGATAACTTTTTCTATAGCTTGTAGAATGCGACGCAATAATTGCGATACATTTTTCTGCCTATGTCCGCCCAAAGTTTGTCTGGAAGCTGCCTTAGTTTTTTCAAGGAGCAGCTGCCATTACAACAATATAACTCATGGATCAAACCGTTGATTTTCGAGATCGATGGGGACAAACTCATTCTCACTGCACCCAACAGTTTTACATTACGTATTGTACAAGAGCGGTTTTTGTCCGAAATAACAAAACGTGCTCTTCCATACTTCTCGGCACCGCCTCAAATCGAATTGCGTATTGAGAAACGCGGTATGAAACCGGTCATTCAAGCTATTGCAGAACCGGTTTCAGATAGATCTGTGGCGCCAACACCAAAAGTGGCCTCAAAAAATCTAAATAAACTGAACCCAGCTCTGGTATTTGATACTTTTGTAACTGGTAAGGCAAACCAATTAGCACATGCTGCAGCCATACAAGTCTCGGAAACTCCAGGTGTGGCATACAACCCTTTATTCATTTATGGAGGGGTTGGGTTGGGTAAAACGCACCTTTTACAGTCAATTGGCAATCTGGTCAGCAAACAAAATCCCCAAGCCAGAATTTGCTACATCCACGCAACAAATTATATTTCCGGAGTGGTTCGAGCATTTCAGACTAAGAATTTTGATGAATTCAAGCATTTTTATAATTCGCTGGACTTGCTTCTGATTGATGACATTCAGTTCATTGCAGATAAACCAGGTACTCAGCAAGAGTTCTTCTATACATTAAATTCGCTTATTGATACAAATAAACAGGTAGTTATAACATGCGATACATTTCCAAAAGAAATTTCTGGTATTGAGCCGCGCCTTACTTCCCGTTTTACCTGCGGACTCACTGTTGCCATAGAGCCACCTGGTTTGGAAATGAGAGTCGCTATTCTGTTGCAAAAATCGGCAGCCAGCAGCTTTCCTATCAGTGAAGATGTCGCTTTCTTCATAGCCAAACATGTACGCTCTAATATTCGGGAATTGGAAGGTGCGTTAAACCGTATCGAGGCATATGCCAAGTTCCATAAGCGTCAGATATCTATAGATTTAGCCAAAGAGGCTCTTAAAGACTTGCTGGCAGCACAAAATAAACAAGTTTCAATAGAGAATATCCAAAAAACGGTAGCTGATTTTTATCGGATAAAGATTATCGAATTGCTATCCAAAAAGCGCACAAGAATAATTGCGAGACCGCGCCAAATCGCTATGACACTTGCAAGGGAACTTACTCAATTGAGTCTGCCAGAAATTGGGAATGCTTTTGGAGGGAGGGATCATTCCACTGTATTACATGCTTGCAAAACTATAGAGTCTTTGCGTAATACCGATTCTGCGTTGAATGCTGATTTCAATTTATTGAATCAAACATTACGCGGATAGTCATGTATACCCTGTGTATAGTTTGTAAATGAACCTGCATAAACATCATATTAAAATAGTTACACACAAACAATAAACACTGATAGGCAGTTTTATTAACAGGCAATTAATGAATTAAGTTTTTGTAATATAAGATAAATATAAGTTATCCATAAATTCAATGCCTATTATTATTATTGTTGTGTTTTTAAAGGAAACATATGTTCATTAAGCAAATAGATCGAAACGATTTACTCAAACCTTTGCAAGCGGTTGTAGGAATTGTAGAACGCAAGCAACCCTTGCCTATCCTTTCAAACGTGCTGATCAAAAAGAACAAAGACGGAGTGAGATTTATTACAACCGATCTGGAGATACAGATAGAAGCCCAACTTAAAGCTGAGCTAGACGGAACGGAAAGTGCAATTACTATTTCTGCCAAGAAACTTCAGGAAATTCTGCGCGCCATTCCCGATAACAGCACGATATCCTTGGATGACCAAGATAACCGCCTGTTGGTCAAAGCGAACAAAAGCCGCTTCAGTCTACAAACGTTGCCAGCTCAAGATTTTCCCATGTTGGCTGAACAATTGGTTGGTGCAGCCAAGATCCAAATTGAACAAGGAGTTTTACGCCGACTGTTGAGTTCTGTGCAATACGCCATGGCTCAACAAGATATCCGCTATTACCTGAATGGAGTGCTACTAGTCATCGACGGCACTTCCATCAAACTCATTGCAACAGATGGTCACCGCTTGGCTTTTATTAGCGAAGAACTTAAAGAAAGCTACAAAAAGCAGGAAGTCATACTTTCCCGCAAAACTGTTAATGAATTATTGAAGCTGTTGCAAGACACAGAAGACAAAGTCCAACTGGAACTGGCGGAGAAACAAGTTCGAATATCATTTGCAGATGTAGTGCTTACTTCCAAAGTAATTGATGGTAAATTTCCTGATTACAACCGGGTTATTCCTACGCATTCCAATCACCTGAAACTGGATCGTCTGACCATATTGCAGGCGCTCCAGCGAGCTGCGATCTTGTCCAATGAAAAGTTTCGTGGGGTGCGTCTATTATTGACTGAAAAAAATCTACGCATCATCAGTAGTAATAGTGAACAGGAAGAAGCCCAAGAAGATATCGAAAACGAATATCAAGGAGCCCCTTTGGATATTGGCTTCAATGTAAACTACCTACTGGATGGTATAAATAACATCAGTACTCAAAGCCTCATTCTTTCGTTTGGAGATCAAAATAGTAGTCTATTGATTACTATCCCGGATAAAGATGACTATAAATATGTAGTCATGCCAATGCGTATCTAATTTGTTCCACGTGAAACAGTAACGAAAGTAAATCAGACTCATGAGTGATAACTACGACGAATCAAGTATCCAGCAACTCGAAGGTTTGGAAGCAGTGCGCAAACGTCCCGGAATGTACATCGGGGACACATCTGATGGTACCGGCCTGCACCACATGGTATTTGAGGTTGTGGATAATGCAATTGATGAATCTCTGGCTGGGCACTGTGATGACATCAAGGTAATCATCCATGGGGATAATTCGATATCTGTAGCAGATAATGGGCGTGGCATACCCATCGGTATTAAATTCGATGATAAACATGAACCCAAGCGGTCTGCTGCCGAGATAGTCCTGACAGTGTTGCATGCCGGTGGAAAATTCAACCAGAATAGCTATAAAGTGTCCGGTGGTTTGCACGGTGTAGGTGTGAGTTGCGTTAACGGCTTGTCTGAGTGGCTTAAGCTGACAACCTACCGTGATGGAAAAAAGTTCGGCCTTGAGTTTATTCGTGGTGCGGTAAAAGATCGCTTAGTTGAAATTCAAAAAGGAATTGAAGTTTCGCCCGTCCGTGAATTGGGGGAAAGCCAGAAACGTGGCACAGAAGTACATTTCTTGGCTGACAAGGAAATTTTTGGTAACGTTGAATTTCATTACGAAATACTGGCAAAGCGCTTGCGCGAACTTTCCTTCCTGAATAATGGCGTCAAGATCGAACTGGTTGATCAACGTACCGGCAAGAGCGAAAACTTCGCCTACTCCGGCGGAGTGCGCGGTTTCGTCGAGTACATGAATAAGAGCAAAACCATTCTTCATCCAAAGTGCTTCCAGGCTAGCGGAGAAAAAGACAACATCACCGTTGATGTCGCCATGCAGTGGAACGACAGCTATTCCGAAGTTGTACAGTGTTTTACCAATAACATTCCGCAACGGGATGGTGGTACACACATGACCGGCTTGCGAATGGCGATGACCCGTGTTATCAATAAATATATCGAAGATAACGAACTGGCCAAGAAAGCCAAGGTAGACACCACCGGAGACGATATGCGCGAAGGTCTTACCTGCGTCCTGTCGGTCAAGGTTCCAGATCCAAAATTTTCTTCGCAAACAAAAGATAAACTGGTTTCCAGTGAAGTGCAGCCTGCTGTTCAAGAGGTTGTGGCTCAGAAACTCACCGACTTTTTGCTGGAGAACCCGATTGATGCAAAGATAATCTGTAACAAGATCATTGATGCAGCCCGGGCTCGTGATGCCGCGCGCAAAGCACGCGAATTGACACGCCGCAAAGGTATTCTGGACGGTATCGGCCTGCCCGGTAAGCTGGCTGACTGTCAGGAAAAAGACCCCGCGCTATCTGAACTGTACCTGGTAGAGGGTGACTCCGCCGGTGGCTCTGCAAAACAGGGCCGTGATCGAAAATTCCAAGCGATCCTTCCACTAAAAGGAAAAATCCTTAACGTCGAGCGGGCACGTTTCGAGAAACTTATCTCATCACAAGAAATCGCTACGCTAATCACTGTACTAGGCACGGGTATCGGAAAAGAAGAATACAACGCCGACAAGCTGCGCTATCACCGCATCATTATCATGACCGACGCGGACGTGGATGGTGCACACATCCGCACTCTGTTACTTACTTTCTTCTATCGCCAGATGCCGGAATTGGTCGAGCGAGGTCACATCTATATTGCCCAGCCGCCGCTCTATAAGATCAAACAAGGCCGGGATGAACGTTATCTCAAAGACGAACACGAACTGAAAACTTACATGCTTGGTTCGGCACTGACTAACGCTGCGTTCTATCCCGCACTAGATGCAACGCCTATCCAGGGCGAAGCACTGGGAGAGATTGCCAAGCAATATTTTTTGGCCGAAGCAGTGATCGACCGCCTCTCTCACTTCATCGCACCGGAAGCAAGCCATGCTCTGCTCATTTTGCCGGCCCTTTCGCTGGATAACGAAGTACTGGCGAAGGAGAGTGCTAAATTGTTGGAAGCAGCCTGTGGTGGAGTCATCAGGGCTGAAGTCGAAACGGACATCAATGGCGAATTACGCTTGCGCCTGGAAAAGATATTCCATGGCAACTATTCGTTGAGCTACCTGGACAAGGAGTTTCTGCACAGCGGCGATTACGTGCAGATCCGACAGACTGCCGATGCCCTTGACGGCCTGATCTCAGCGACCGCCTACGCCACGCGCGGTGAACAAAAGCGCGGCGTGACCAGCTTTAAACAAGCAATTGAATGGCTGCTGGAAGATGCCAAACGCGGCGTCAGTATCCAGCGTTACAAAGGTCTGGGCGAGATGAATCCGTCACAACTTTGGGAAACCACCATGGACGTGAAGAACCGCATATTGCTCAAAGTGCGTATCGAGGACGCAGTAGGCGCGGATGAGATATTTACGACACTCATGGGGGATGTCGTTGAGCCGCGCAGAGCGTTCATTGAGAAGAATGCGCTGGGTGTGAGGAATCTGGATGTGTAGGTGCGTAAATCTGTAGGTTCTCAGAAAAGGTACAGGTGCCTGTAAAAGCAAAGTCCAGCATCAACCTAATTCGATGCTGGAAAATGAGCTAACTCTCCCTACGCAGTTTTCTTGGTTGATGCTTTCTTCGCAGCCGGCTTTTTGACCACCGGCTTCGCTCCAACTGCTTTCGTTGCAGTCTTGGCCTTGGTTGTGGGTGCCTTGGTGGTTTTCTTTGTCACTGGTTTAGTAGCAGCAGTCTTGGCTGTAGTTTTCTTCACTACAGCTTTTTCTCTGACGGTCTTCGGTTTGGCGGATGCTTTCTTGGCTGTCGGCTTCCGCGAAGTTTTCGCTTTCCCTGTTCCCCCCTTGGCCGCTTTTGCCGCAATCAGTTCCAGCGCTTCCTCCAGCGTGATTGCTTCCGGCGTTACATCTTTGGGCAAGGTTGCGTTCACTTTGCCGTGGCGCACGTAAGCGCCGTAACGACCGCTACACACCTCTATCGGCGCTTTGTCGTCTGGGTGTTCACCCACAGTGCGCAGCACCGTGTTGCCGCCGGTCTTGGCTTGCGCGAGCAGTTCCACGGCGCGATCCAGTCCGATATCGAAAATGCTGTCAGTACGCGGAATGGATTTGAATTTTCCGTCGTGACCGATATAAGGGCCAAAGCGACCGATGTTGACGATCACTTTTTTGCCGCTCTCGGGATGTGCACCGAGTTCACGCGGGAGGGAGAGCAGTTTCAAAGCTGAAGCGAGATCGGCTTGCTCCAGGGGAATTTCCTTCTGCCACGAGACACGTTTTGGCTTTGTCTTAGCACCCTCTTCCACTTCGCCGAGCTGCACGTAATGGCCGTATGGGCCTCGCAACAAGAGCACAGGCTGTCCGGTTTCCGGGTGAACGCCCAATTCTTTGCGCGCTTCGCCGGGATCTTCTTCACCTGCAAGACTGCGCGTATAGTCGCATTCGGGATAGCCGGTGCAGCCGATGAAGCTGCCACGCTTTCCAAGTCGTTTGGATAACGGCTTGCCGCATTTGGGACAAGTTTCTTCCAGTATCTCGGTGCCTGGACGATCTACGTCTTTCTTGTCGACGATAAGCTTGTTGAAACCCTTCCAGAATTCATCGAGAACGGGTATCCAGTCGCGCTTGCCCTCGGATATCTCATCCAGTTCGTCTTCCAGATGCGCAGTGAAGCCGTAGTCCACATAGCGTGTGAAATGCTCGTTTAGGAATTTGATGACAACGCGACCGACGTCGGTCGGCATGAAGCGCTTTTTGTCGAGTGTGGCGTACTCTCTTGCTTGTAGCGTTGAGATGATGGTGGCGTACGTGGATGGACGGCCGATGCCATATTCCTCAAGCGATTTCACCAGACTGGCTTCAGAAAACCGGGGTGGCGGTTGGGTGAAGTGTTGCTCACCATAAAGCTTGTCCACAGGCAGTACATCGCCTTCAACAAGTGGAGGTAACTTTGCGCTGTCCTCTTCCTCTGCATCGTCCACGTCTTCCATGTACACGCCGATGAAACCGGGAAATACGAGTGTCTGGCCGGAAGCGCGGAACAACGTGTCGTCACTGCTCAAACGGACGTCGACACTGACAGTATCGAATCGGGCCGGAGCCATCTGGCAGGCGAGTGTGCGCTTCCATATCATCTCGTAAAGACGCATCTGGTCGATGTTCAAATGGTCCCGCAAGCTATCCGGTGTGCGAAGAATGGAAGTTGGCCGGATCGCTTCATGCGCTTCTTGCGCATTCTTGGCTTTGCTCTTGTAAGCCGGCTGCTTGCCAGGCAGATATTCAGATGAGAAATTGTCGCGGATATAGCCGCGAATCTCCGCTACGGCCTCGTTCGCCAGATTCACCGAGTCGGTACGCATATAAGAGATCAAACCGATGGTCTGCCCGCCGATATCCACGCCCTCATACAACGATTGTGCGGTGCGCATAGTGCGATCCGAGGTCATGCCCAGTTTGCGCACTGCTTCCTGTTGCAGGGTGGAAGTTGTAAATGGTGCAGCAGGACTGCGCTGCTTTGCCCTCTTTTCGACTCGCACCACTTTCGGCGGCAACTTAGCATCGCCCAGTTTGGCGTGGATAGCGTCGTATTCGGCCTGACTGCCGATACTGAGTTGCTCAAGCTTCTTGCCCTGATACTGAAACAGCTTCGCAGTAAACGGGATGCTGTTCTTTTGGCTATCAAGATGCACCGACCAGTATTCCTGGCTCTTGAACTTTTCGATCTCCAGTTCGCGCTCTACGATCAGGCGCAACGCCGGACTTTGCACGCGTCCAGCCGACAAGCCGGGACGGATCTTGCGCCACAGCAGCGGCGAAAGATTGAAGCCGACCAGATAATCCAGCGCGCGACGCGCCTGTTGCGCATTGACCAACGGAATAGAAATCTCACGCGGATGTGCGACGGCCTCCCTCACTGCTGACTCGGTGATTTCATAGAAAACCACACGCTGCATGGATTTACCCTTGAGTGTGCGCTTGCTTTTAAGCAGTTCAGAGATATGCCAAGCAATCGCCTCCCCTTCCCTGTCCGGGTCGGGTGCAAGGTAGATATGATCTGCTTCCGCGGCCGCTTTGGCGATTGCATCGACATGTTTGCTGTTGCGCGCAATCATCTCGTATTGCATGGCGAAGTTGTTGTCCGGATCGACCGCACCGGTTTTGGGAATCAGGTCGCGCACGTGTCCGTATGAAGCAAGGACCTCAAAGTCCTTGCCCAGATATTTTTTTAGGGTCTTGGCCTTGGCCGGAGATTCGACGATAAGAAGATTGGATGCCATTAGCGTTTTCAGTGAGCCTGTGCTGCGTCAGCAGGAGTGAGCAGATCTTCAATGATCATGGGGTCGAGATCCTCGTGCTGGCTCCACAACACCATCAGCACGATGAGTTTGATCTTGTCCAAAGACAAGTTCTTGCGACCAAGGGCAAGTACGCGGTCAATGATCATCTCGCGTTCGATCGGTGTGATGACCTTGTTGTGTTCCCAGAACGAAAGGAAGCGCAAGCCTTCAGGGCTGATGCGCTCCTCCTCGAAATCAGTATATATGCGGATACCGCTGTGGTTGATGCTTTCCGGATATGCTGCACCGGTAAGTTGTTTCAAACCGGACAGCCAGGTTAGCGCCTGATTGATGTCATCTTCCTCAAAGCCTGCAGCAGTAAGCTTTACAGAGAGTTTGTCGTGGTCGGGGTAGCTACCGATATCGAAGTAACTTTCAAACAAAAAAAGCAAAATATCGAACATGAATGAGTGTTTTTATGTGATGCGTTGATATAAGCCGCCGGGCAAAGAAGCAATATGCCCGTCGAGTTCCAGTTGCAACAGGATGGCGGATAGCTCGCCTATCGTCAAGCCACTGCGATTAGCAAGGCTCTCGGCATCGAGCGGATCGAAGCCCAAATGTGCGAAAAGCGGGTGCTCAGTAGCAGAATTCCGACTGGCTGCAGAGCTGTTGTAACCGATCTCTTCCAAAATATCCTGGGCGCTCTCAACCAATTTTGCACCCTGTTTGATCAGCGCGTGGCAGCCCCTGGATTGCGGCGAATGAATGGAACCGGGGATCGCAAAAACCTCTCGCCCCTGCTCCAGCGCCATGCGCGCAGTGATAAGCGAGCCGCTTTGAACCGACGCCTCAACGACCAGACAGCCAAGACTCAATCCGCTGATGATGCGATTTCGGCGAGGGAAATTTGCTGCCAGGGGCGGCGTACCCAGCGCAAACTCGGAAATGATGGCTCCATCATGTGCGAGACGGTGTGCCAGATCCCGGTTGGCGGCAGGATAGACTTTGTCCAAACCCGTGCCAACCACGGCAATACTCGAACCGGCTCCGCGTAGTCCGCCAATATGTGCTGCTGTGTCGATTCCATGTGCCATGCCGCTGACGATACACAACCCCGCATCGGAAGCTGATTGGGAGAATGCCTCAGCGTTGCGTAAGCCTTGCACTGAAGCGTTGCGGCTACCGACTATGGCAAGCGAACTCATATTCAATAAGTCACGCCTACCTTTTACATACAACAGCAAAGGCGGATCGGTAATATTCAGCAACGAACGAGGATAATCCGTATCTGCAACAGTAAGTACGGCGTTGAGCGGATCACATAGCCATGCTGAGACTTTCTCAAGTGCAGACGCATCAATCCCCTGCAAAATGGATTGGGCTACAACGGGCTTTACATGTTGTGATAAATAAGGAACCGAGGAATTCAAAACAGCATCGGGAGAGCCAAAGGCTTGCAACAAACGACGCAAGCCTTCGTTACCTAAGCCGGGTATATGGCTCAGGGTAATCCACGACGCAAGTGAAGCGTCTAGTGCCATCACTTAATCGGGAGTGCTTGCGCGATCCGAAATTTGCACTGGCAGTCGTGTCTGCATTACAAGCGCATAGGAAACCTTGTCAAACACGCGGAAGACGAACAACAATCCGTAACGCATATCCGGCAACGTAGTGTCAGCAGAAAAGGTACTATCGCTTGGCACTACATCACCTTTCTGAAACAACGCCAGCACATGTCCATTTTCCAAGCCATCGCGACGACCTTTATTTAAAGTGACGACGGCATTCTGACCGGCTTGCTGCAGGCCTCCGTAAATGGAAATGATTTTCGCATTGATTTGTTTCTCGGGCGCGCGCGGTTGATAATTGCTGGCAAATCCCGTCGTGGCTTGCGCGAAGCGATCACCGGGCGCAATTTCCAGAATGGATCTGCTAATTTTCAATGTAGACAAAGTGTCGAATTTCTCGACGACTGCGTCGCCCAGATATACCACTTCATGACCCAGAACCTCACCGGTATCCGGATCCCTGAAAGTCTGGCTGGGGCGGTAGACCTGCCAGCGCTCCCCCTTGTTGCCAGGCATATCTTTAGCATAAGCAATGTCGCCTGTAGCAATCAGCTTTCGATGTTCATAAGTTCCTATCAGCACGGGAGCGCTATCCAGTTCATTCTCATCAATTACCAATGGGCGGCTAAGGAACGGACCGATGTCTTTCAGTGAAATGAGAGGGATGGCTTCGCCTTTGCCGGTGATTTGGCGCGCGCGCGGATAGAGCTTCACTGTGTCGGATGTAGATTGTCCATTCTCGGTTACAGATGGAATTTCAGACGCTGAACCTGATTCTGCAGATCCTGGAGCAGATTCCCCAACTTTTAAAGTATGCGTACTGGGATCAAGATAGACCACATTTCCGGGATATATCCAGTGTGGATCTTTGATGGTATCTTTGTTGTAACCCCATATTTGTGGCCATTTCCAGGGATCCTTGAAGAATTTTGCGGAGATATCCCATAGTGTGTCGCCTTTCACCACAATATAGCGATCCGGAGCGTTTTCCTGCAATTTAAGCTCATCAGCATAAAGGGTGATGGGCAACAGGAGACAAATCAGCGATATAATCTTGCGCATGGAAAAACCCCAGCAAAGTAAAGGAAAGCGGTGTGATGTTTGCACGGCGGTTTAAATTCTGCATCTAGTCTCTTCAGTTGGCAAGCATTTAT
>DAIDAG010000067.1 GCA_027310725.1 Sideroxydans sp.
GGTCATCATGTATCAACGCATTCTTGTTCCGATTGACGGCAGCAAAACATCCGAGCGCGCTTTGCAGGAGGCGATCAAGGTGGCGAACCGGGAGGCTCGGCTGCGCCTGATCTATGTGCTGGAGGAAATTCAATTTGTCGACGCCGAAGGCTATGCTTATATCGATATTGCCGAGCTTCAAAAAACGATGCGACAGACCGGAGAACGCGCGCTGGCCGTTGCTGATGAACAGGCACGCAAGGCGGGAATGACGGTTGAAACCGCGCTGATCGAGGCCGCCGGAGAGCGCGTAGCCAGTGTGATCGGGAAAGATGCACAGCAATGGCACGCCGACCTGATCGTGATCGGCACGCATGGGCGTTCCGGATTGAACCGTCTTCTTTTGGGCAGCGTTGCCGAAGGCGTAGTGCGCCTGGCTTCGATTCCCGTGCTGCTGATTCGCGCCGAATGAGCAGAGTCGGGCAGTCATCAAACCCAAAGCGATACAGTTCCTGTTCGCTATTCCACTTCGCCATTCGGTAAACGGAGGCAACGATGACCACGAACATATCCATCCCTGAAACTTCGCCCGACTTCGACCATACGCGAGTGATCGAGCGGCCGGACGGCTTTTACTGGCAAGACAAGCTGACCGGCGAACTGTACGGAACCTTTGCAACCCTGCTCGAGGCGGTGCAGGACATGCAGGACCACAACGGCAACGGCTTCGAAGAAGGCGAATCGCTGGAGGAGGCGGAATCCGAGATCGGCATGGCGGACTGGATAGACCCGGAAACCGGTGAACCCGCCGAAGGTATGCCTCCGCACCGCAGTGACGAATAATCTCTTGCTGATCAGAATATAGTTGGACTGCTCGCCGAGTGACAACACTGCTACAACTTGAATCGCCCTCATAGCACGCACAATGGCGATCCGCCGGGAAAAGATACTTTGAGGTCACGGATGAGACGCCATACCCAGATGAACGCATAAAACCATGCCGCATTGCATCTGAGCGAATTCGGGATGACAACTACAAGGCGGATTTTGAGTCGAGGACTTTAAACGATCTCTACTCCATACCACACGTTTCAACCAGGACTACGCCGCCTCACTTTCGAAATTCAATTACGGCCTGCATTTGTACATGTCAAAGGTACGCTTGCCGAACTCCTGCGACTCACCCTTCACGACCGTATCTGCCCCCGCATCGACCGCGTTATTGCGTGCCATCTGCAGCAGATTGGCTTCCACGTCTTCGGCGCTGCGGGTGATAAATCCAACCTTGGCAAGAACGCTGACGGTGATCTTCCCTTTCGATTGGCATGCAGCGATCTGGTTTGCATCTGCCACCGAGACCCGGTCTGTCCCTTTTCGCACTTCGATAAAGCTGCTGGCACATCCATTCAATCCGACGATCATCGGAACGATGGCAGCGGTTAACAGCATTCTTTTTGAAAATTGCATGATCACTCCTGGTTAATTTGACAAGCGGGATTGTCCGTTCAGTTTACTTTATATTCGTATCATCTGCCATCTGCAGGCATCCGGATATTGGAAGAAACTGCGGGAGTAATTGCCGTTGAAACAGCGCTTTCCGGAATAATCCCCGAAATCAGCCAGTCCAAAGATTGTTGCCACAGGGTAGCCTTGAATCGGTCATGGAAGAATGCGAAATGCCCGATGCTTTCCTCGCCTATGGATTCGGGTGAGAGCCGCACATGCACTCGTCTGCTATTAACGAAATAGGCAAGCAAGCGATCTACCGCTGCCTGCGTTGCAAAGGGATCGTCAGTCATTCCGATAGCAAGAATATCTCCGGTCATTCCTGCGAAATGAGAAAGCGCATCAGGTTCAAATTCACTCGCGCCCGGATAAGACTCCTCGAGCCTGGCAGGCCGAAACGCCCATTCGTATGCCGCCGCCGCCGGAAGATCCTCATGCCAGCCCAGCGCCTTTGCCGGAAAATAACCGAACAGCGTTGTCAGAACAGGCATCAACAAATGCCAGCGCAGCCACATCGACAGTCTTTTACTTCGTTCATAGTCCCGCCAATACGCATACTGTGCTCCCACGGTCACGCACCGCTCAACGCAAGTATTGTTTTTTGCCAGACCGATCAGCAAACCGCCGATGCTATGTGCCACCACGTGGACGGGCACATCAATGCAGTTGTTGCGCGCCCACTGCAATGCAGCATCGCAATCCAATCGTCCCCAATCCAGCTTCGAGACCTTTTTGATTTGGCGCAGACTACCTCTGCGCGACTCCCCGATCCCGCGATAGTCGTATGTCAGTGCCGACATGCCGTTCATCGCCAGGAATTGTGCATATCGGTGATAGTAGGAGGCCTTGACCGCGGTTGCAGGGTTGATAACGACGACTGCCCGGGTTGCCAATGTCGTATGAGTCCAATGACGCGCTGCAAGTCTGCAGCCATCCGCAGCGATCAGCGTGACAGGCGAAACTTGCACATCTTGCATAGTATTGCTGGGACTGTTCAAGTTGATCGTTTGATATCAATGAAGCGCGGTTCATGGCGCCCGAGGTCAAATCTGGATTCTGACATCCCTTCCCTGAGTCAGACGATTAACTCCAACGTCGAATCAAAATGCATAGCCGATACCGATTTTAAACACGCTGTAATTTGTCTTGCTGTCCGGCTCCCACGCCACGATTCCGCCGCCGACGGGATAAACCGCGCTCATGCCATAACTGAAACTCGTATAATCGAAGCCTGCGTTTCCGTGCAAATGTTTCGTAAATGCATAATCTGCGGAAATGCCCAGTTTGTAGATGGATGAACTTCCGAGTGCGCCGGAGAATCCATTAAGTCCGGGGCCCGAATTTACCGAGATGTTCGATCTGAAGGTTGTCCCGAACATCGCATTTGCCGTAACGACAAGCTGACCGATGACAGGTGAAAACTGCCAAAGCGTACCGATTGCAAAATAATCATTCGTATAGGTCTCACCGTAATTCACCCCCCGGTCCCATTGGTGACGACCAAGTTCAACGTAAGGTGTAAGCATAAGCGGTACAACCGGTTCAGATCCAACACTATCAATCAGGAAACCTTTGCCATAGCGAACATTGTAATTGATAAGTGCGGCGCTAGAAGATGAAGCTACAGAGCCAAAAGTCCCGCCCATAAGCGAACCTATATAATTCGTTTGGCCTTTGGAATGATCATAGCCGGCTTCAAAATACTGATTGTCGTCGCCTGTCATCGTGGATATGAAAATGGCATAACCCGGAACATCGCCTTTCTCCGTGTCGAGTGTCCCGGTCGCGGTGCCCAATGTTCCATTGCCTGTCTCCGTATAATCTACATTCGTGGAAATAGACTGAAGTCCAATCTGGTTATTTGAAGACTTGATATCGGAAGCACCGGCAAATATATTTGCTGAAAACAGCATAAGGCACATGGATGAAACGATTTTATTCAACATGAATTTCCTTTAGGATAAACGTAAGCATTGAAAGCTAAGCATTTACTCGCCTTCCCACGAAGTCGTCATGTTACTGCAAATGGGCGCAATAACCCTATTCAATCGCGAGACAATCAATAAATGAAGGCTGTTCACTCAGATTCTCCTGCCCTGAAATTAAAGATGCAAATACCCGGGCGTCCTTTACTGAAAATGTATCGCGCATATCTGCAAAGTTGATTGAAGCCCCTGCCCGATAACGGTATAGTCCGCAAAACCTAGAACAAGGCACGAACATGGCTGCTCAAGACGTTCCGGAACACAAACTGAAACTGGCCGAAGTGCTGGATATGATGATTGTCGACGGCATGGTTGGGAAAACCGAAGCTGAAGCTGTCATCGCCGAACGCCGCCTCCATCGGCAAGACACACATCCCCTGATAGTCATTTCGGACAAGCACTGGAAATCGCAAAAATCGCCTCACCGCATCCTGACGCTGGATGTGCTGACAGAATGGCTGGCAAAGCATGTCGGCATGGAATACTTCCACATCGATCCGCTGAAGATCGATTTCTCCGACCTGACCGATCTGATGTCGATCGATTATGCAAACCGCTTTGCCATCATGCCGCTCCGTATCGAAGGCGGCGACCTTGTCGTGGCGACTGCCGAGCCATACCTGCGCGACTGGGAGAGTACACTCAAACACACCTCGCGCAAGAATATCCGCCGCGTCATTTCTTCGCCCGCGGACATCAATCGCTATCTGGTGGAATTCTATAATCTTGCCCGTTCGGTGAAGAGCGCAACCAAGGCCACTCCCAACACTTCCAGCCCTGCCTCGTTCGAACAGTTGGTTGAGCTCGGCAAGACCAACAAGCAGTTCGATGCCAACGATCAGCACATCGTCCATATCGTGGACTGGTTGTGGCAGTACGCGTTCGATCAGCGCGCATCGGATATCCATATCGAGCCGCGCCGCGATGTCGGCATCGTGCGCTTCCGCATCGACGGCGTTCTGCATCAGGTGCATCAACTCCCGATGTCCGTGGTCACCGCGATGACCAGCCGTATCAAACTGCTGGGACGCATGGACTTAATGGAGAAACGCCGCCCCCAGGACGGGCGTATCAAGACACGTACCGAGGACGGACAGGAGATCGAGCTGCGACTTTCCACCCTGCCCACCGCTTTCGGCGAAAAGCTGGTGATGCGCATCTTCGATCCGGAAGTGCTGTTGCGTGACTTCTCCGAACTCGGCTTTTCTGAAGACGACCGTGCGCGCTGGCAGAACATGACCTCGCAGCCCAACGGCATCATCCTCGTCACCGGTCCTACCGGCTCCGGCAAGACCACCACGCTGTATTCCACGCTCAAACATCTCGCGACACCGGAGGTGAACGTCTGTACGCTGGAGGATCCCATCGAGATGGTTGAACCCGCATTCAACCAGATGCAGATACAAACAGGACTTGACCTGACTTTTGCCGAAGGTGTGCGCGCGCTGATGCGGCAGGATCCGGATATCATCATGGTGGGAGAGATACGCGATCTGGAGACCGCCGAAATGGCGATCCAGGCTGCACTGACCGGCCATCTGGTGCTTTCCACATTGCACACCAACGATGCGCCTTCCGCCATCACCCGTTTGCTCGATCTTGGCGTGCCGTACTATCTGATCAATGCCACCCTGCTCGGCATCATGGCGCAGCGTCTTGTACGCACGCTGTGCCCGCATTGCAAGCAACCGATTCCCATGCCCGAAAACGATAACGATGTGTGGGATCATCTGGTCGCCCCCTGGAAAGCTGCAAGGCCGGCCCAGCTGCAAACTCCTCAAGGCTGTCTGGAATGCCGCAAGACCGGCTATTCGGGCCGGATCGGCATTTACGAGATACTGCTCATGTCGCCTGCATTGCGCAGAATCATCAGCAAGGAGACCGACATCGCCGCGTTGCGCGACCAGGCCAACCGCGAGGGCATGAAACCGTTGCGCATCTCGGGTGCGCAAAAAGTCGCGGCCGGACTCACCACTTTGGAAGAAGTACTGAAAGTTGCCCCGCCCGCAGATTGATCGTAATCATTCATTTATGCAAAAAGGAACAACCATGACACTAGCTGAACTCAACCAGCATTTCGCCATCGGCAACCACGTGCAATTCAAGGAGATCGCCGAAGGGATGATCGTTGCCGAAGTCGCCAACCAGCATGCACTCGCCAACATCGTATTGCAGGGTGCGCATATCGCCACCTTCCAGCCGCGCGGCGAGGAACCTGTGATCTGGCTGTCGCCCTATGCCAAGTTCGCGCCCGGCAAATCCATCCGCGGGGGCGTACCGATCTGCTGGCCCTGGTTCGGCCCGCACAAAACGGACAGCAAAATGCCCGGACACGGCTATGCCCGCACCGTGCCGTGGGAATTGCTGGAAACAAAAGCCTTGCCGGACGGCTCGACTTTCCTGCGCTTTTGTCTCGTCGAAAGCGAAATCACCCGTGCGCAATGGCCCCACGCTTCCACGGTGCAACTTGCAGTCACCGTGGGTAAGGCTTTGCGCGTAGAGCTCGCCACCACCAACACCGGCAAAGACGCTTTCGAACTCGGTGAAGCGCTGCACACCTACTTCCACATCAGCGATGTCGCGAAAACGACCATCCGCGGTCTGGATAACTGCGCCTATCTGGACAAGGTGCAGGACTTTGCGCACTGCACACAGAAGGACGGCATCGTCATCGAGAGCGAGGTCGATCGCGTGTACATCAATACGGCAGCGGACTGCGTGATCGAGGATAAAGGCCTTAAGCGTGCCATCCGCATCGCCAAGCAAGGCAGCATGAGTACCGTAGTATGGAACCCATGGACCGAAAAGGCCGACAAGATGGGCGACTTCGGCGAGAACGGACATCGCGGCATGGTGTGCGTTGAGAGCGGCAATGCGATGGAAAACATAGTTACTCTTGCGCCGGGCGCAACGCACAAGCTGGTGGCGGTGTACAGCGTGGAAAAACTGTAAGTTCGAACCGGGCACGACAAAAAAAAAAGAGCCGCTTGAAGCGGCTCTTTTGTTTTGTGATGAAACCAGACTCAGTTCGCGCGTTTTCTGAACTCGTTGGTGCGAGTGTCGATTTCGATCTTGTCACCGATCTCGATGAATGCAGACACGGGCAACTCAAAACCGGTGTTCAGTTTGGCAGGCTTCATCACCTTGCCTGAAGTGTCGCCGCGCACAGCCGGCTCGGTATAGATCACTTCGCGTACGATGGTATTGGGCAACTCTACCGAGATCGCCTTATCGTTGTAGAACACCACCTCGCAAGGCATACCGTCCTCGATGTAGTTGAGCGCGTCGCCCATGCATTCGGCTTCGATCTCGTATTGGTTGTACTCACCATCCATGAACACATACATCGGATCGGCAAAATAGGAATAAGTCACTTCCTTGCGATCCAGGATGATCTGGTCAAACTTGTCGTCCGCTGCGTATACCCATTCCTTGGCGGAATCGGTCAACAGGTTTTTCATCTTCATCTTCACCACGGAACCGTTACGGCCCGAGCGACTGTATTCGGCCTTAAGGATCACCATGGGTTCGCCGCTAACATTGATCACGTTACCGGCGCGTAGCTCTTGTGCTGTTTTCATGTTTACTGCCCCTCAAAATTCAAGGCGCGGATTCTATTCACTTTGGCGGTAAAAATCCAGCAAATTCAATGCGAGGTTATTGTTTGCCAGCCGATCCGCCCATTCCTTCCCGTGCCGGGCCAACATCCCGCCCTGCGCCGCAAAGTGAGCCCAAGCTCCGGCAACGTCCGGCCCGCCGTTCCAGGCCAGCGATAAATCCCTTACTGACAGCACGGTTTCAGGCAACAACCCCGCCGTATAGCGCGCCCGCAACGCCTCCAGCTTCGCCAGATGCACCCCGTCATGCTGGGGATATATCTGCCAAATGAACGGGTTGGCAGCCCATTGGGCACGCACGCAGGAATCCTCGCCGCGCACAAAATTGACGTCGCACGCCCACAAAAGCTCATCGTAGCGCTCCTGCTCGACAAAAGGCAGCACATGCACGCGCAGGTTGCCGCGCTGCCAGATATCTCCTGCCTTGCCGGTCGAATGCCCGAAGAATGCCGCTACCTGCGGCAGGGAACGCCCTTCCGGCAACAGGCAGGTCAAGGGGTGGGCGCCCTTTTCCCAGCAGCCCAGCAACGCTTCCATCGCTTCGTTCTCGTATCCGAACAGGGACACGCGCAACTCGCCAGCGATCCGCTCCTGCACCCCCAAACTCCGCCAGTAGTGTTGCTGTACTTCAGCATCGGATTGAAATGCATCACGCCGAGCCAGCAGATCGCGTTCCAGCAACAGGCCTCCGGTTCTCTCGGTAAAGCCCGGGAAGAAGAAATATTTGGTCAGCGGCAAGCGAGGATGCGGCGACGGCAACTTGTGGCAACCCTCTACCCAGTCTTCGGCGCTCAGGTATTCGAGGTTGATCCAGACCGGTTTCCGCTGCAGGACAGCCATGGCAGTGACGTAGCGCTCAGGCAAGGTGCAGGCGAAAGCCTCGATCACCAGACTTGCCGGTTCGATCGCGGGAAAATCGGTAGTCCAATGCCTTATCTCCACCCCACGACAACGCTGTACGTCCAGTGCTGCATCCGTATCTGGGCACAGGCGCTGGAAGCTGGCCAGGTCGTCCACCCAAAGCCGTACCGCCAATCCGTGCTCGTTCGCCAGCTGTCTGGCCAGGCGCCAGCACACGCCAATGTCGCCGTAGTTATCGACGACATTGCAGAAGATGTCGCAAGACTCACTCCGCATGCAAGGCCTCTACGGGATCGAGCCTTGCCGCACGCATGGCCGGGACCACACCGGCCACCAGTCCGATACTGACTGCGGTCAGTTCGGCCAGTACCGCAAACAGCCAAGGCGTATGCACAGGCAACGAGGGGAACAGCCAGTGCAATCCCTGTGCGATGCCGAT
Organism: Sideroxydans sp.; assembly: GCA_027310725.1. Classification (GTDB taxonomy): domain Bacteria; phylum Pseudomonadota; class Gammaproteobacteria; order Burkholderiales; family Gallionellaceae; genus Sideroxyarcus. The sequence goes on from DAIDAG010000067.1 coordinate 8,388, forward strand.
ACCCAGCACCAGCCCCATCAGCCCGCCCATTGCGGAGAGCAGCATGGCTTCGCTCAGAAACAGGGTCAGCACCTGCTTTTCGCGCGCGCCCAGCGCCCGCAGCAGGCCGATCTCGGCGGTGCGTTCGGTCACGGCCATGGTCATGATGGTAAGGATGCCGACGGCACCGACCAGCAGCGAGATGCCACCCAGCGCGCCGACGGCGAAGGTGAGGATGTTCAGCACCGAGCTCAGCACTTCCAGTGCCTTCTCCTGCGAGATGAGCGTGAAATCCTCGCGCCCGTGCCGCTCTTTCATGCGCTCGGTGAGGATGCGTATGACCGTGTCCGCATCGACATCGGCGCGGTAACTGACATTGACCTCCATCAGGCCGGGGCGGTTGAACAGCTCCATCGCACGCGCCGCCGGGATGAACACGGTGTCGTCCATATCCATGCCGAGGATCTGTCCCTTCGACTCCATCACACCGATCACGCGGTAGCGCTGGCCGCCGATGCGCAGATATTGCCCCAGCGGATTCATGCCGCGGAACAGTTCCTGCTCTATCTTCGAGCCGATCACAACCTGCGCGCGCGCCTGTTCATCGTCCGCATCCGTCCAGAAGCTGCCGCTCTGCACTTTCATGGTGAACGCATCGCCGAAATCGCGCCCCTCGCCCAGCACCATGGTACGCCGCGTCCTGCCATTGGCGCGCACCTCGGCAGTACCCACCAGGCCGGGGATGACATGCTCGACATAAGGCAGGCGGCGCAAGGCATCGGCATCCTCCAGCGTCAGCGGCCGGACCGAACCGAAGATGCCGACATTGCCGCCCTGCGTCTGCGTCTTGCCTGGCTGCACGCTGATGATGTTGGTGCCGAACTGCGAGAATTCGGACAACATGAACTGGTGCAGCCCCTCGCCGATGGAGGTGAGCAGGATCACCGCCGCAATGCCGATGGCGATGCCCAGCCCGGTGAGGAAGCTGCGCATCCGGTAGGTGAGAAAGCTCGAAGATGTAAGAGTGATCAGGTCGCGCAAATACATGTTGTCACCTGCCCGCAAGCGCAGCCACCGGATCGAGTTTCGCCGCGCGCCGCGCCGGCCATACGCTGAACAGGATACCGGTCCCCAATGCAGTGAAACAAGCCGCCAGCACAGCCCACCACGGCGGGCTGACCGGCAGGGTCGGATAGATCTGTCCGATGATCATGCTGCCCGCATACCCCAGCACCAGTCCGGCCACACTGCCAGCAGTCGAAAGCAGTGCGGCTTCGGCGAAGAACAGCATGCGTATCTGTTTTCCCGGCGCGCCCAATGCCTTCAGCAGGCCGATCTCCTTGACGCGTTGTGCCACCGCGATGAGCATCACGTTCATGATCAGCACTCCCGCCACGGCCAGACTGATCGCGGCGATGCCGCCCACGGCCATGGTCAGCGTGGTGAGGATGCGATCGAAGGTGGCGAGCACCGCGTCCTGCGTAATGACGGTCACGTCCCTTTCGCCGCTATGGCGCTGCACCATGATCTCTTCGGCATCGTGTTTGGCCTGCTCGATGTAATCGCGGCTCTTGGCCTCGACGAGGATGCGGAACAGGCTTGATGTATTGAACAATTGATGCGCGGAGGCAACCGGAATGATGACCAGCTCATCCGTGCGCATGCCCATGGATTCGCCTTGCGAGGCCAGCACGCCGATGACGCGGAAACGCCGGTCGCCCAGGCGCACCCACTGCCCCACGGCCTGCTCGTTGCCGAACAGCTCCTGCTTCATCTGGTTGCCGAGCACGCATACCGACAAGCCATCATTGATATCGCCCGCGGGCAAAAACTTGCCGATACCGATGCTCATGTGGCGCACTTCCAGCAAATCGGAAGTGGAGCCAAGCACAACCACTTCGCGATTCAATGCGCCGCGCGAAAGCGCGGCCGAGCCGACCGTCAGCGGCGCGATGCGCTTGATAGCGCGGCTCCGCAGCAAGGCCTGGGCGTCGTCCAGCGTAATGTCGCGCGGCGTCTGCCCCGACATCAGGCCTGGCCCGATACCCGCGGTTTCGGTACGCCCCGGCAACACGATGACCAGGTTGGTGCCGAGCGTGGAGAACTGGTTCACCACATAGCGGCGAGCGCCCTCGCCCAGCGCGGTGAGCACCACCACTGCCGCCACGCCGATGGACATCGCCAGCATCATCAGCAGCGTGCGCGTCGGGCTGCCGCGCAGGCTGCCGAATGCGAACTGAAAGGTGTCGGCGAGTTTCATTTTGTGCGCTGCTCGTCGGAAACGATGCGCCCATCCAGCATGTGTATCCGGCGCTGCGCGCGTGCACCGATTTCGGCATCGTGCGTCACCACCACCAGCGTGATGCCTTGTTCCAGAAGGCCTTCCAGCAGTTTCAGCACCTCCCAGCCGGTAGTACGGTCGAGATTGCCGGTGGGTTCGTCGGCCAGCAATACCGTTGGGTTCATCACGGTGGCACGCGCGATGGCCACGCGCTGGCGCTGCCCCCCGGAAAGCTGATCGGGTTTATGGTCGGCGCGATCCGACAGACCATAGTTCTGCATCAGCACTTGCACGCGCGCCTTGCGCTCTTCGGCGGGAATGCCGGCCAGTATCATCGGCAACTCCACATTCTGCGCAGCAGTGAGGCGCGGCACCAGGTGGAAGGACTGGAACACGAAGCCGATCTTTTCGCGGCGCACGCGCGCCTGCTGTTCGTCGTTCAGGTCCGTGACGTTGCCCCCGTCCAGCAGATAGGTGCCGGAAGTCGGCCGGTCGAGCAGGCCGAGCATGTTCAGCATGGTGGACTTGCCAGAGCCGGACGGACCCATGATGGAGATGTACTCGCCCGCATCGAGGCGCAGGTTAATATCGCGCAGCGCGGTGACTTGCTGGTCGCCGACGGTGAAAATACGGCAGACGTTCTGCAGTTCGATCATTTCGCGGGCTTGGGTTCTTCAGGCACGACCTTCACACCGGCCTTCATTCCCGGGCGATCCAGCGAAGACACGATCCGATCGCCCTCGTCCAGACCGGAGAGTACCTCCGCATATTCCCAATTCGACAAACCGATGGTCACCTTGCGTTCTTCGAGCACACCGTTATTGCCATAGCGCAGCACACGATTGCCTTCCAGCAGCGTCTGGGCGGGGATGCGCAGCACATGTTCGCGCGTGTCGTAAACGATCTCGACATCGGCGCTGTAACCCACCAGCAGGTTGTCCTCATCGGCAAGCTTGTCGAACTCGACCTCCACTTCGACCGTGCGTGCCTGCTTCTCCAGATCGAGCACATACGGCGCGATACGCCTGACCTTGCCGCCGAAAGTGCGCCCCTTGATCGCGTCCAGCGTGATGCGGCTGAATTGTCCGACCTTGATCTTGGATGCGTCCACCTCGTCGATGGGCGCGCTCACGTACATGCAGCTATCATCGATCAGGTCGATGGCCGGCAAGGTCGGAATGCCGGGAGGAGACGGCGTGGCGTATTCGCCCAACTCGCCGCTGATGTCGGCCACCACGCCGTCGAACGGCGCCCGCAACACCATGCGATCCAGCCCTGCCCTGGCCAATGCGATACGCGATTTGCTCTGCTCGATATCGCCGCGCGCCGCTTCGCAGGAAGCCTTGCGCGATGCGGCATCGCTTACCGCTTTATCCAATAGTTGAGAGGAGATGAATCCCTTGTCCTTCAGCTCTTGCGAACGATTCGCCTCGCGTTGCGCCGCTTCGGCCAGCGTACACACCTCCTGCACGTGCGTCACCGAATTCTTCAGCTGCTCCTGTGCCAGTCTTTCCTGCGCATGCAGATCGTTATCCCACAACTCCAGCAGCACCTGCCCCTTGCGCACGCGCTGCCCTTTCTTCACCAGCAGCCCGGAGATTTGCCCGCCGGCGGGCGGCGACATCTTGGCGCGGCGGCAGGCGTTCACTGTACCCGCGCGGGTGTTGCTGACCGACGCCTCCACCGTGCCGCGCTCCACCCTTTGCAGCACCACCGGGACGGGTTTGCTGCGCGAGAGATAAGCGATACCGCCCACCAGGGCGATGACGATGACGACGATGAGTGCGATCTTTGCGTAGTGTGAAGAGGTCTTGCCGAGTTGCGGGAAAGTCATTGCTGCTCCTGACCGTGCGCTGCCGTGATGAAGCTGAAGGATAGTGCCGATGACCGGAATCGAGCTGGCGATCTGCGCGTCACAAGACCGACTCCATATCGACAGCGCGAAATTATCCGTTGTCGCTCACATCGTTAAAAGTTCCGGGTGGCGACATTATATCCAAAGTTCTACATGCCCCACCTGTCAGTGTAAGCCTGTTTCGAACTCAATCCTTCAACCCGAATATTGCGAGAGCCGATAACGACAGTGGCCGCTTGAAGAATAGATCAACGCCCGCAGGCGGACCGCGTCGTCGATGCGATTGAAATCAACAGACCGCCCACAGGGATAAAATAAGAAACCGCCCGGAACGAAGTCTGTGCGAAGCTATTGTGTCGGCGGAATATCATTGAGCGCGGATACATGGGTCGCATAGACGCCGGCCCAGCTATCCCCTGCAGAGTTGATGGTCGACACCGTCAGCGTCACCCAGCCGTTACGGATGGCCTCGCGTTCGATCCCGACGGACGACACTGCGGAATCGGACGGGGCGCTTGCATCGAGCTTCGCGACGAAGTCACCCACTTCCATCACCGGAATAAAGTCGGTGAGCGCTCCGTTGGCGTAACCTACGCCGTAGATTCCGCTACTCGGCACTGTGACGCCGCTAACGGGATACCTGCTGCCCTTGAAAATTACGCCGCGTGCTCCGTCAACAGCCACAAAGGCCGAGGAACGCCAGCGCGGCGGCTCCCCATCGCTGGCATCGGTGGTACTCCCGCTCCCGGGAGGACGCCCCGAGTAGACCCAATAGAGGAAGTCCTGGAACGTATTTCCGGTGCCGGCGCGGGCCACCATCAGGGTCCTCCCGCTTGCGGTGTCGTTGATGAAGATGCCCTGGTTGACGGAGATCGGCATCGTTATCGTGCCACCAGTCCCGCCTTGATCGATGGGCAGGTTGCAGTAGGCGAGGAGGTCCTTGTTCCCGTCGGTCGGGCAAGTCAGGGCGATGTCTCGCATGTCGGTTCCCCATGCCCCCCAGAAGGCTACATAGCGTCCATCATAGGCAAGGCCTTCGCCGAACGTGGCGAAGGTCGCTCCCGCTATGGGATTTCCACCCTGATCCGGCACGGGATCGCCAATCTGGGCGATGGCCGCGAGAGATGGCTGATCGGTTAGTGGCGCAACGTAAATACCACCCTTCGTCGGGGCATTCTCGTTATCGAGCCCGGTAAACACGATCTTGCCAGCCGCGGCGCTAGGCGGCGCCGTGGAGCCGAATGGAACCGATTGTCCCGGGATCATCGTGTTGCTATCCGCGATGAGTATGACCGGACTCGCGGGAATCGAAATGTCCCTGAAATAGACGCCGGTCTTGCCTATCGTCAGTAAAGGATTGCCAGGGTCCGGCACTGTGAAATTGCCTTTGAAGGCGATGTACTTGCCGTTGGCTGCAGTGGGCGAGCCGGGGAACACATCGAATCTGGTTCCCGCCGGCGCTCCCGGCACCTGAAAGTACGAGAATGCCGGCACGTTGCCGAGGACGTTGGCCGCGGTAGCCACCGTGCCATTGATCCGGATGAAGACCCCCGTGGTTCCGGCTCTCGTCTCCAGTTGAGTGACAGGATCAATATAATCCCAGACCGGTTGTGAGTTTCCGCGCGTGGCGAGCAGGCCGGACGAAATGTCTATGCGCGGGATTGAAGGAGTTTCAGTAAAGGTTACCCCGAGATTGTTGGGGTCTGGAACGAGCGTCGCGTTATCGACGATCGTCTGCAATGCCGGCGATGAACAGAGGTCGACCACCCACACACCTCGATGCGGCTCTCCGCCCGCCGATCCCGATCCGCCTGCGATCTTGGCGCGCGCCCGGAAAACCACCTCGCCATTGCCGTTGACCGAAGGTTGGTTGTAACTGAAGAAGTTCATGCTGGGGTCGCCCGGCGGCGTGTACGTATTGTTCACGACAGTCACCCACCTGCCGGTCGCGTTGCTGATTGCGTTGGAACATCCACTGACTGGAGGAGTCGTACTGCCTCCGCCACCGCAGGTAGTCAACAAGATGACGCCGCTCGATGCCATTGCAACGTGCAGTGCGCGCCTGGCGAGTGCCCGGCCAACCGCAGCCCCGTCCTGCGCTGCGTTCCAAACGTTTGAGATAAACATGATCCATCTCCCAGTCTTGTCCCGGTGCCTCAGATCATTTCTTTTGCACCATCATGTCTGGCGCCGCCCGGAGGAGCACAAGCTCCCAGGGGCCGGTGACCGATTACTTGATGTTGATGTCGATTTGGGCTGAGCCATCAATATTGAGAACCCCATTGGTCACAGCAGTAATGGATGTGTTATTGGGAGTCCCCGCCGGTGAAGTCGGATCGAGTGAGAACTTGATGTGCCAAAGGCCGGTTTTCGCATAAGGCACGGTCACGTTCTTGAGGTTCCAGACAAAGCCGTAGGTGAAGTTGCCGGAAACGTTTACCTCGGCGGCAAAGAATCCGGGGCCGTCACCTATCCACAGGGTTTGACTGATCAGCGGCGCTTCACCATCTTTCCAGATCGTCAAGTGGGCATTCGCAGCGAACACGAACGCGCTCGTGGCAGTAGTGACAGGCACTCCGGTAGTTCCCGTGACCTCATTTATCGTGGAGCCATACAGCGAAATCATCGGATAGGTCGTCATAGGTGTAACAAGCGGGTCTATCGTCTTGGAGAGCACCATCTCGACCCTGACAACTGAAGTTGAATTCAGGCTCTGGCTGACCAGGTTGTCGCCCCACGTGCCGGTGACTGCCTGTACACCGCTTGCGGCAGCTTTGTCCCACTGTCCCTGCCACGCGTTGGTCGACCCTTGCTTGTAGTAGGTCACGTTGTTCCGCACATACGTCGCCGTCGGGTCAAGATACGGCAACGTGGCTGTGGGAATAACCTCCGTGCTCAGAGGACGCAGTCCGGTGCTTATGTCGGCCACAGCGGATGCCGCATTAGTCGTCCAGACGCTGCTGGCGGGGATCGGGAGGCCGGTTATGCCGATATTGTCAGCGAAGATAAGCGCTGCCGAGAAGTTGTTGCCGAAGCCGGTGTCTCCTCCGCCGCCACCGCCGGTAGTCGTGCTTGGTGTATCACTCTTTTCTGCAGTGGCCACTTCCCCGCCGGCGTTCTTCGCGCTGACAGCCCAGTAGGTTAGAGCATTCGCCAAGCCAGCATTGTCTATAAACGCGAGTGTTGTCGCGGGTAGCGAAATGAGATGGTTTTCCGGCAGGAAGGCCGCCCCTGCTGTCGTGCTGCGATACACCTCGTAGCTGGTGGGCGCATCGCCGGTAGTCGGCGGTGACCAGGTCAGGGTCTCTGACAGGCTGACTCCCGTGGTGTTCATTACCGCAAGGTTCGTTGGCGCTCCTGGTGCTGCAACTGTAGAAGTGGATGTGCCCCCGCCTCCACCACCGCAACCGGTGACTGCAAAAACCACGGCTGCTGATACTGCGACCACGGCTGCGATTGACAGGATGCGCCGCCATCCATATTGGCTTGTGTCAAAAAATGCACTTTCGCTAAATGGGCGAATACGAGTAATGTTGTTCATGATACTTCTCCTTAATGTTCGTATGACTTGAATGACAATCTACGTGCCGATGTTGCGGCCATGCCCGCGAAGAAATTACGTTGCAGAACCGGAATGGAAATATGCGGCGTTCATTCAGAGCCAGCTCTGGCTGCTCAAACCATTTGGCGGAATGTCCATCAGCCACTTTCTCCCATACGGCGCAGGAAGGCGCATTGGCTTCGATTACGTTATTGCTTTTCCGGACCGGGGTTCATCTCGCGCTCCTTCAAAAAGACTGAAGGAATTGCTTATCATGGAACACAAATTACAGCAGTATGACGACTACATCTATACGTGCGAGCACCTATCCCGCGGTGAATTTAAGTGCTCGACAGTTTCAAGAAGCAATGCAATAAACAACCGCAGAATTCGGATTGAATTGCTTTCTAATGGAAGCGGGCGAGTGTATTCGAAGCGCAACGCGTTACGGGGTGAGGGGGGACGTAATGAAGCATAGATTTCTGCCAGAAAGCCGGTCGCCTTGGCTTGCATCACAGCGGGATCAACGCGCCTTCAAGCACCTCTCCTTTTCGGGCATGACTCGTGTGATGGGCCCTCGCTGCTTGGGGCAATCTCATTCAGGTAACGATGTGTGCGATACCTTGCGTTGCGGATTCGGGTGGTGGACAGTCAATCTATATACAACGTTCAATATCTTACTCAGTCTGGCTTTCCCGTTCAGTGGCATCAGATTGGGGTGCGAATATTTTTGAAGTTGGGGAGTCACCCTGTGAACCTGAGCATTCCGCTTGCCGAAAGGCAATTCACGAACCGAGCCATACATCCTCGTGCGAACAGAATGTGAACGGCAAGAGACAGTTAATCGGGGAGAGTCGCCTAAGTGGATGCAGCCTGTTGATTTGGAATGGTGCCGATGACCGGAATCGAACTGGTGACCTACGCGTTACGAGTGCGTTGCTCTACCAACTGAGCTACATCGGCGTTCCGGCGCGGATTATAAGCGGAGAGCCCTGCTTGCGGCAACGATTAATGCCATAGATAAGGCGAGACATCGAACGGTTGCGGCGTTCCATTGATCACATTCATCAGTAACTCGACGCTCGCCGGCGACATGGTGACGCCATAACGGAAATGACCGCTGTTGATGTAAAGGTTGGGCAAATGCGGATGGCGTCCGATGGTGGGAATATTACCGGGCGAACCCGGGCGCAATCCCGCCCAATGCTGAATGACGGGCAAATCGCGCAAGACCGGCAACAGCGCAATCGCGCGCTGCAACAACATCGTACGCGCCTCCCCGGTCGTGCTTTTATCAAAACCTGCATCTTCCAGGGTACTGCCCACCAACAGATGACCATCGCGGCGCGGGATCAGGTACACATCTTTTTGCAGCACGATATGCGGCAGGGGTGGCGCATCGAACTTGAACAACAACATCTGTCCGCGTATCGGCTTGATATCGGCATGCAAGGCATGTTTGCCCAGCAACACCTTGCTCCAGGCTCCGGCAGTCACAATATACCCATCCGCACTGTAGCTGCCTTGCGTCGTCAGCAGTTGCCTCACCCGCCCTGCTTCCTCGACGATCTGTTTTACTTCGCATTGCTCGACGATACGTCCGCCGAGTTGCCCCACCCGCGCTCGCAAGGCTTGCATCAAACGCGGATTGCGCACTTGGGCAATATCAGGCAACAACATGCGATCGCCTTGCACCTCCATACTCACGCCATGCGCCGTACACCATTTCTGCGCAGCCTGAACGTCGGACGGCGGCAACACCAGCATGCCGCTGCGTTGATACTCGGGATCGACGCCGGTCGCTTGGTACAGTTCCCCGGCGAAAGCGCCGAACAACACCATGCCGCGCAGCGCCAGCCGGTTCACCTCGTCGGGGTAGTCCCATAGGCACAAAGGCGAGAGGATTCCACCTCCCGCCCAGGAGGCTTCCCGCCCGACCGAACCGCGTTCCAGCACGGTCACTTCGGCACCATGACGCAACAGCGACTCTGCTGTTGCCAGCCCCAAGGTACCTGCACCGATCACTATAAACCTGGATTTCAAAATCACGTTCCCTCGATTGCCGGCAACGCGACAAACCGGGCGCTAGCCCGGGTTGAAACCGTCGTTACAGCAATGTTATGTCTTGTTACGAGTTTTGCATCACCACTTTTTGAAGTTGCCGCTTGATGTTTCACAAAGGTTCTTCATTGCCTGAATTGATGGACACGGTACCCCCCTTGGCCTCCTCACTTCCAAAGCGGTTATTATTTAACCGGATGGAGGATAACGATGCGCCGCCTGGCGATACTTGCAGGCTCGGATATTTTGAGGAAATATTCGGAACAATCCCCTTTAATTCCAAGCATCCAGTCGGACCAAACCATATTGGGATACGCTCAATCTTTACGCGCATTGTAATCACTTCACGTGAAAAATCAGCAACGGCGACACAACAACGCGAGGCATCAACCGCCTATCCTCAAAAAACAGCCTTTTGTCGTAAATACTTTTGATCGGGCGCCTGGAACGGCTAGACTTTATTCCAATATGGATTGGGGCTGTTGCAGAAGGATGATGAATACCATAACGACACCATTGTTGCCGCAACCACTGGACCGTCACAGGGGTGATTCGTCTTCCAGCATCTACTCGCATTCCAGTACCGATATCGAGGCCGGCTTCACTCTGATTGAAGTCCTGGTTGTCATTGCCGTTGCAGCCATATTGTTGTCCATTGCGCTGCCGAATCTGGGATATTTCATTGCAAATGGCCGCATTTCAACTGCATCCAACGATCTGGCCAGCGATCTGATGTTTGCTCGCAGCCTAGCTTCCTCGAATCAATATCCAGCGGTTGTCTGTCCGTCGAATGCCCCGGCAATCAATACTTTATCACCAACTTCGTGCGCCGCTACAGTTTCATGTTCGGTCAATCCGAACGACTGGGTATTTTTGGGCCGGATCGTGTTCATAGACAAGAATTTCAATGGAAAATGCGATGGCAGCGAAACGATAATCAGATACACCGCACCCACGCTGACACCTGACGCCTCGAGTAAGCCAACATCGATCGTCCCGAACTTCCCGAGCAATAACTGGATTGCTTTCAATCCTTACGGAGCAATGATCAGTCCTGCCCCTGCCGGAGCAATATCGTCAGGAAACTTCAAGCTTTGCGTTAAAGGCGCCACCCAGTGCAGGCAAATCGCAGTTGATTTTAGCGGCCGACCCTCTGTAAAGCCAGTGCCATGGTAATCGACAGACAACTTCAGGAAAAAATCTTCTTGCCTGCCATGAATACCTTACCTACCGGAGCAAAAGGATTCACACTGATCGAAGTCCTGGTGACTCTGCTCATCGTCTCAATTGGAATTTTCAGCATATTGGCAGTGATCACTGTCAGCCTTCAGTTGAATTCGTCGTCGGTCTACCGGACCATCGCAGCGCAACAAGCTTATGCGATGGCCGAAGCACTGCGGGCCAATCCAAGCGCCCTCGGAACGATCAATTCATCACTGGCCGTGACTTTTGCAGCTCCCGGAACGGGAGGGACCAGCACAACTTGCTGGAATGGCACAGGATGCACCCGCAATTTTTATGTTGCGACCACGCTCGATGCCTGGAACAAGCAATTGGCGGCAGTACTTCCATCCGGCACGGGAACCGTCTGCCTTGACAGCTCGCCGTACGACGGCACACCGACCAATTGGGCATGCGATGGCGCCACAAATCCTCTAGCACCCTACGTCGTCAAAGTATGCTGGAACGAATCGCGCATTGCCGCGTCATCCTCTGTATCTGTTACGGGTGGCGCAGCCGGCGGTGGAACTTCTGCTACAGGAGGGATGCTATGCACCTATACCAGCCTGTGAAAATATCCCGCGAAACCGGGTATTCGCTTGTCGAGTTCATGGTGGCGATAACCATTTCATTGATTATCATGTTGGCGCTGGCAATCGCCTGGCAGAGCGGATTCAAGACACAACAAAGCCAGACGGATGTGAGCCGGCTGAACGAAACGGTACGTTTTTCCATCGACTTGCTGTCCAGGGAAATCAAGCAGGCCGGGCTGATCAATACTGCAACGACGATATTGAATGAAACCAGCTTCTGTTCTACACAGCCCATAGGGAGTTCCATTTTAGGGGTAAACGATCCCGCCACGATCAATCCGGCTGGCGCCATGACCGCCGGGCATTTGCCCTCCGGCGCTACGCCGATTCTGAACAAGAGCGACGCTATCCGCGTCCGCTATTACGGAGAGGATCCCAATGCAGGCACCACTGGGGCGACGGCGTCGACAAATCTCTCGCAAGACTGTCTTGGCTACCCTGTAATTCCGGGAGCGCTGGTTGAAGATACGATGTACGTAGCAGCAGACCCGAACAACAACAATGAACCTGCCTTGTGGTGCCATACAAGTAATGTCAATGCCGCAGCCAACTCTACGTTGCCCATGGTGGCGGGCGTCGAAAGTTTGCAACTTCTCTACGGGGAAGACATTTCGTCGCCGCTGGATGGAATCGTCGATCGCTACATCCCTTGGCAACTGGTTACAAACCCTGACAACATCCTGAGCGTCAAGGTTTCCGTCGTCGCCCGCAGCCCCAATCCTGTTGCGCTAGACAATGTAACCAAGACCTTTTATCACTTCGGCGGCGCCACTGCGGGCGTAGCTGGGTCGGTCGGCTCAGTCTTGCCATACACGGACCCGACAGGTGGTTCATCCGGAACTACGTTCATTCCACCTGCCAACGCGAACGAGAAAATGCGTCTGCGCCTGCCGCCAATGTCTACAGAAATTGCCGTGCGGAATTTCGGCTTTTGCCAATAGGTGATCTGCAAATGAATAATTGGCAACTTAACGCGATGGGATCCAGGCAGAAACAACAAGGGTTTAGCCTGGTCATGGCGCTCGGTTTCATGGTTTTTCTGACACTCATCGTACTCAGCATGGTCAACGTGACAAGTTCAGACGAGAAAATCGCGCGCAACTCGCGCGACAAAGACCTCGCCTTTGCGGCGGCAGAAGCAGCGCTGCGCGATGCCGAGATGTATGTTTCGGGCAGTTACATGTTCCCCTATAACCCAAAATTGAATCCGGCTCTTTTTACCAATAATTGCAATAATGCCCTGTGCGACCTCAGGACGAATCCGACCAATCTCGGGGCATTGAATTTTTTTGACTCCAGTAGCAGCAACTTGGGTAGCAAAAGCAATGTTGTCGGATATGCCTCTGACGGAGTCACTCGCACTACCTACTCTCCAATGATCAATGGAGTGTATTTTCAGCCGCGCTACTTGATTGAAATTGTCAAAGCAACCGATGAACCAAGCAATCCCAATGCTTGGAAATACAGGATTACGGCGCAGAGTGTGGGAAAGTCAAAAGATACGCGGGTCACTTTGCAGGAATTATATAACCCGTATTGATTCCCGTTCGCTCCGACTTCATTTGCAGGACAGCCTGATGCCTGATGGATCTCGTTACGCCCCCTCCCGCAAACGTTCTTTATCTGAAACAAAACTGACAACACAGTGCCGGTATAACTAATAGCCTAATACTTTTCGCCATTGGAGAGCCGCGCGAATTTTAAAGCGCCAAGTTTTTCATATCCTGCCGTGGTTGTGTCTCCGAAGTGGCAGATCAGAAACGCCTTTCATGCCGAACATACTCATATCATTTGATAGGCAGCATAACGCTACCAACAAGTAGTACTTCCTGTTGAACTGGTCTTGGCACCCAGATTGTTCAATTGCAGAGTAGCGCAATCGGGATCGGCAAACCCGTTCGACGGGACAGCTTTCATGATGTATGAATCCGGCGCGGTAGCGGTAGCGGTAATAACAGTGATGTTGATATCGTACTTCCGAGCCCCCATACCGTCACCCGAAAAATTGCTCCATCCGTTCGGCTCCGGTGTCGGCGGAGCAGTGTTCACCGCATAATAAGTGTAATTATTGGTGTAATAGCGCTCTTCCATCTGTGCCAAATTGAGCATGGTGGCTTGGGCCTGGTGCCGCGCAGCCCTCACCACGTATTGCCTGTAAGACGGGATGGCGATCGCAGTCAGTATCCCGATAATGGCAAGCACGACCAAAACCTCGATCAGAGTAAATCCCTTAATGCCTGTTCTCATAGCATTCCTAGGTTAGTTAAAACTGCTTCCATGAAAGACGCCCGTACTTTCCAAGTTTGTGCCTGAAGTCGCAAACCGGTGCCCCTCCAGTCTCCGGTGGATAGCAGGACATGATCCACGCAGAGGGTGTGTTACTCAAATTATTCAGGAATCCCCAGCCAGGCACAAAGTAATTCGCCGCATTACAGCTCCCTGCCGCACAGGCAGTCGAAGGTTGTGTCGGCATGCCAGCTGCCGGCGGAACCAGCGAAGAAGGCGGGGTAGCATCAAATGAAACAGGATTCAGCGCCGCTCCGCCAACCATGGATTTGCCACTTGCAGGCACCTGGATGGCCGTAGTAGAGCCAGGCGGAATAAAGGATACATATCCGCTTGGATTGCCGGGAATAAGGAATAGCCCTGCCGGAACAGATCCACCTGTCAAATAGGAAAGGTTATATTCGAAACCGCTCGTATTACCCGTGCACGGGTTCGTGGCCGGAGTCAATGTCGTAAACTGAACTACCGTTCCGGCCATGACCGGAGGATCCGAATGCGAACGCTCCCCATTGGCCGGCAGATCGAAGAACCAGCCAAACTGTTGAGCGGTTCCCGTTGGCGACGCTAGTTGAGTCGCCGGTGTCACGTTCGGAATGGTTGCCGGGCACAGGTTGGTCACGTTACTTGCCGCCAGAGGCGTAGTCGAGAAATTCGGCTGGCATGAGGACTGGATCGTGTAGGTTGTGCAGTTGCCCGTGCCGGCAGTACATGTAGCACCGTTGCTATCGACGGAAAAGGTCCCGATAATCGCCTGGCGCTGCAGCGCGCTTCGCCCCGCCACTGTTGCCCCCTGATCCCATATCCCGTAAAGCGTATCGGTATAGAAAAGCGTGCCGCTCTGGGGATTCACATCCGACTGATCTATCCAGGAGCCGGTACCAAAGATGACCATGAATCCGCCATTCGGATCCCTCGCAACAGTTGGCGTGGTCGTAATTTGTTGACGGTGCCCGGCCCCGTCTGTTGCCGAAAATAGCGGGCCCCCGGAAAGTGCGGGAGCCCATGAAGACGGCGTGCTGGAAGTCAGGTCAACTTTCCACAAATTGCCATTCCGGTCACCGCCGTAGACATAATCGATCATTCCATCCTGATTGATATCGACCGCCGTCACCGACGCGAGACCATTGGAAGCATTGTTCGGAGTACCGGGGCTTGTCAGGGCTATTTTGAAATAGTTCGTCCCCAACGTCCACGGTTGGGTCGTACTCAGTTGCGGATCAACGTACAGGATATACAGATAGGCGTTGTTGTTGTTCGGATTGTTGGTCGCGTCGACACTATTGAAGCCATTCCCGAAAATCACGGCGTAGCGCTGGTTATTGAGTTTGCGGATGATAGGCTGGCTGAAAGTGTAGCCCATGTCGAGATCGTCCTTGTCTGTGAATTCCCAGAGTACATTTGAGGCACCGAATCCCGCCACCGGGTCTGTAATATCCAGTGCATAAATACCTTTCCCGCCCGCATTCAACCCGCCGACCAACATCGTCATCCATTTATCGTTGGTGCCATCGCAATAAGCGACGCCCGAACCGTTCCTGACACACACATCCGACGTGACAGGGCTGCCATCCACGTAATATCTATGCGCATAATTCTGACTCATGAGCGTGCTGAGTCCAGGGTAGGTGGCATATGGAACATAACCGAACACCTCGGTGCCGCTATATGAGTTGGTAAAGCCGACTACGCAACTTGCCGGCTGCGTAGTGGCAGGAGTACCGCCCGACATCTGCGGACAACTGCTGGGTAGATTGGTCGTTGGGTCTATATAGTATGCAGCGTTGTATGCGTGAAGCATGCCATCGTTGCCACCCACATAGACCAGGGGAGTGCGGGACGCATGATTTTGCGCAAAAACCTTGTACGAAACGTCAGGAAATGCTGCAGACGGGGCGGCAACATACAACGGGTTGGAAAATATCACATCGCCCAACTGGCCTGTCGGCCCTGCCGTATAGGACGCCAATGTCGGACAGGTATTGGGAACCACACTATAGTTGCAAGATGAGCCTTCCGCGATACGTGAGCGCCATAGGTGGTTTGCCTGTGTATTTGAACTTGTAGTGCCGGTCGTGCTGGGCAAATAAGCTTCGTTGGTCATGTCTCCCCGGACGTATTTCACTCGGTCAACACCCAGACCATCCACGACACCCAGGTCGCTCGTATTCAACAGTCCCTGCTGGTACGAATCGAAATAAGACAGACCGTTGCCGGAGTCCGGGGCAAAGGAGATACCTGTGTATGTTGTACGGTTGTAAGAGACAACGTTCCGTACCGAAGGATTAGGCAGCATTTGCGATGCAGTCCAGTTAGCCGTCGTATTGAACGATCCCGATTGAGATACCACAAAGGCCTGCACGTTGCCCGTCCAGCCACCCGAGTTATAGGCAGCCTGATAGATGTACGCTCCGGTTCCCGTGTTCAGAGTACCCGCAGATTGCGCCAAGGCCGCTTCGTCGCCTTGAGCGGCGGCAATACTCTGGATCGCGCTTTTCACGGAAGCAATCATGGATATGGGGTCCCCGGCGCGCAGCAGATTCTTCGGCCATTTCATATAAGCGGTAGAACTGCCGTAGTTTAAAGGCGCATTTGAAGAACACGGAAAGCTGTTGCCCAGAATCGAGTCGTACCATGGGGCGGTAGCACTCCAGATACCTGAGGCGTAATTACCTGGATCGCCATACTTTGCGGTCAACCAGAATTGCTTTTCGTATGCACAATCCTTGGCTTCCTGAACATCAATGACAAACGTTTTGACCGTCATGGGACTGCTGTTGGGCGCAAGATCCGGGCGTATGTTATTCGTGGCTGCCCAGGCTGCCAATCCGGCCATATAGAAGCTGGCACCACCTGCTCCGGTCATGGTCGTGGCGATAGCTCCCATCCCCTCCATTGCTCCGACCACATTGGTTGCATCGGCTGTACCCGTGGCTGCGGCGATAGAGGTGCCATTGATCGTTCCCAGAATTCCGGTGTCGCCTGTCAGGCTACCCATGTCTGACGGGTGAGCGTTACTATTCCCATCGGTATAGGCATTACATACCGAACTACCATTGGTGGTATACGTGCCACCGGGCAGGCGCTTGTCACACCAGGTATGCGCATCCCCCATCGTGATGATGTAATTCTTCTGGCAGGAATACTTGACTGGGTCATCCCAAGTCGTGATCACCGGGAACCCGTCACTCGTGGCTTTTTTCGCACCATTATAAAAAGCGGTGGTAGGTGCCGGGGTTCCCGTTGCAGTCGTGCCGTTATAATTTCCCCCGCGAAGGTATCGCAAGGTTTCGTAATAGAGCTTGCCTATATCGTCGTAGGTCTTGTAATACTTGGCAGTGCTTCCGAATTTGTTGATGTAATTGATGACTCCGGAATTGTCTGGTGCCACGCCCCATGGGGTTGTCTGCGTCGCCGTGTCCTGATCGGGATTGTTGATGAACGTGCCGTCAGTCGCAGACCATTCCGCAGCCGCATTGGGGCCGAACCCGCCTGCCAGCAACAACTGCTGCGGCCCCAGATATTTCGCTTTGGACCTCAAGACCGCATCGTCGATATCCGAAATTCCCCCGCCGCTGTTGGCGACGCCACCACTGTTCATGAAGTAGGAAGTGACTCCGAAACGCATCGAAGTGCTATTTCCCTGCAAAACGCCGGTCGGCTTCCACGTCGCGTTATCGGCGTATTGCTGGCAATCGCTCTCGACGCCTACCGTCGGATCACAGACTTTTGCACGTACATTATAGGTAGTAGTGCCACTGCCCAACGTCACGTTATATGAGGAATAATAATAAATTGGTGCACCATAGGTGCCAGTATAAGTTGCATCATAGTAAACAGTGATAGGGCTGTTTATGTTATTTGTGATGTTGTAATTGTTGAGATATTTCTTTTTGGATACGGTCGTATACGAATACGATGCGGGTGAATTTGACACATAGGTATCCGTTGACGGCGAGGAAGGCGTAAAAGATGAGCATTGATAATATGTATTGCCACCGTATGAGATAGCGGTATAACTTGAACATGTAGATGTAGTACCGTTATTGTCCAGTGAGGTACAGGTAGTCGTTGGTGTGGTGCCAGAGACAGAGCACGCCACATTGTTGTTCACGTAGGGAGTTGAAGACGTACCCGGGGTCGAAGCAAGCCCACCCACATTCGGAGCGGACAGCGGCATCGTAGTGGCAAATCCGGCGCCTCCCGAAAACAGCCCGAATCCGCTGCAAACATAAGGTGAACTCGCTGTCCCACTTCCAATCCAGCTGTTGCAACTCCCTGTTGTCCCATTCGACATAGCAGCTGTACAGCTTGGAGGGCTAGCCGAGAAACTACCGGCAGGGCAACTTATGGTCACACTGCCCGCTACCGACGATGCTGTCAGCACGCTGGATGTCATAGCACTCGGCGAAGTAACCGGGACACCAGCTGAGTCGTTTTGGAAAACTGAACATTGATAAGGGGTCGTTGAAGTACCATTACCAATATAGGTAGCACAACTCACCGCGTCTCCGCTCGAAAGGGAATAGCCATAACCAATTGAGGCGCCTGTACCACCGCAATTGAAACCGCCACCCGAAGGCAGCTGGGGACCCAGGCAAGTCGCCGTAGCGGTTGTTGCGGTGCTAGGGGTAACCACCATCGTGATCCCGTTCCCCTTGTTTACAATGGTCAGCGCTACGCCTGCCGCATAGCCTGTTGTAAACCCATCTTCCGTATAAGTTTTGTTAATGAAGTTGCCACCCTGGTTGGACTGATAGCTTCTTTCCAACACAGTCAGTCCGCCCGGATTCGTCGTGGAGTTGGGAAGATCAACTACCCTGTTGCCACCAGTCATGGCAAAACGGAATTCATCCAGACCCGCCATCGATACCCAGTTAAGGAAGTTCCCGCTCCAGCCGCTGTTACATGCATGGGGAGAACCGGAATCGGAGGTCGAATACGCGATCGGGTAAAACCAGCCCGACACTGAACCGCTGGTCAATGCGGAGTTATAGGCATAACACTTCTGGTCGTCGAAATAGCCAAGGTAGGTATTGTTGCGTGAATAGGAACTGGCGTCCTGATAGGCCGGCGTGATCGCGGTCGGGAACTCCACCGAAAGCGCAAACATGATGTTGGGTGGCACACCGCTTTTCAGGCTCAAGGGCAACTGGGACAGCGTTCCGGCCAAAGATGAAATCGAAATTGCAGCCATCAATGCGGCAGCAATAAGATTCGCTTGAATTCTGATCATGTTCATAACGCCACCCCTTTATGCTCCAAACGAATCACCGACATATCCAAAAACAATGTGCCTATGACAAGCCATTAAAATCTCGAGTTGAGTTTAATTTCTTTCAATTCAATGTCAAATCTGTGCGACAAGTGGTTATTTTTGAAAGACGGACGGTAACCCGATGACAGCCTTCGGGGGGACCGCTTGATGTGAGATGCAATCAGCTACTCGGGATAAGTGCCTTGGGAAGCGGGAACACGACGTTCTCCTGAATGCCGTCCGCCTCGCGCACACTGACGGCACCCAGTTGTTTGAGTCTTGAAATCACTGCCTGCACCAGCACCTCCGGAGCAGATGCACCGGCAGTGATGCCGACATGCTGCTTGCCCTGCAACCATTCCGGTTTGAGTTCGTCGGCGTTATCGACCAGGTAGGCAGGCACGTCAAGGTTGCGTGCGACTTCGCGCAATCGGTTGGAGTTGGAACTGTTCGGCGAACCGACCACGATGACCAGGTCGCATTGCTTGGCCAGCAGCTTTACCGAGTCCTGCCGGTTTTGCGTGGCGTAGCATATGTCGTCCTTTTTCGGCCCGGTGATGAAGGGGAAGCGCGTCTTGAGTGCGGCAATGATGGCACTGGCGTCATCCACCGAGAGCGTGGTCTGCGTCACATAGGACAGATTCTGCCCATCCTGCACCTGCAGTGTTTGCACATCGGCAGGCGTTTCGACCAGATACATGCCACCGTTGCTCTGCCCCATCGTACCCTCTACTTCGGGATGGCCTTTGTGACCGATCATCACGATCTCTTTACCCTGATTGCGCATGCGCGAAACTTCGAGATGCACCTTGGTCACCAATGGGCAAGTTGCATCGAATACGGTCAGACTGCGCGCCTCGGCCTCGCGGCGCACCGATTGCGGCACGCCGTGCGCGCTGAAAATAAGGATGCTGCCCGAAGGCACGTCAGCCAGATTTTCGATGAAGATCGCCCCTTTGGCTTTCAAACCGTCCACGACGAATTTGTTGTGCACCACTTCGTGCCGCACATAGATGGGCGCGCCGTGCAATACCAAAGCCCGTTCCACGATCTCGATGGCGCGATCGACTCCGGCGCAAAAGCCGCGCGGGTTAGCGAGTAACAGGTCCATGATTTTTTCCTTTGAAACTATCCCAGATCAACAGCGCAGCACCGCAGGTGATGGCAGAGTCGGCCAGATTGAATGCGGCGAAGTGGGTGCTGCCCCAATAGAAATCGAGGAAGTCCACCACATAACCGTAAGCGATACGGTCGATCAGATTGCCCAGCGCTCCGCCGAGAATGAGTGCCAGTGCAAAGCAGAACAGTTTTTGTGTCTGGTGCTTGCGTAGCAACCAGATGATCCACGCCGAAGCAACAAGTGCAATGGCGCTGAACAGCCAGCGCTGCAAACCGCCTGCGTCGCTCAAAAAACTGAAGGCCGCGCCCGTGTTGTGTGCCAGTACCAGGTTGAAGAACGGCATCACGGCAAAACTCTCGCCATAGACGAAATGGCTGCTGATCGCCGCCTTGCTCAACTGGTCGAGGACGATGACGACGACTGAAACCAGAAGCCAGCGGCTAAGCATAGCGACGCGCCTCGCCGTTGCCGTACAGGTTGCTCACGCAACGGCCGCAAAGTGTCGGATGAGCGGCATCGCCGCCCACGTCCGAGCGGTAGTGCCAGCAGCGTTCGCATTTGGCGTGTGCACTTGGCGAAACCTTGATCTCCAGTTCGCCTTCGCGCAGATGCACATTGGCACGCGATGTGATGAACACCAGCCGCAGGTCGTCGCCCAGCCGTGCCAGCAATTCATAAATATCTTTCGGCGCATACACATCGACTTCAGCCTGCAATGCGGAACCGATAGCGCTCGTTGCGCGTTGTTCTTCCAACTTCTTGTTCACCTGATCGCGCACCGCTCGAATGTCGCTCCAGGCGCTCATTGCCGCACCATCCAATCCGGAATCCGGCAATTTGTACCAAACAGTTTCGAACACACTCGCATCATCCTTGCCATTCAAAGTCGCCCATACCTCTTCGCCGGTAAAACTCAATATCGGCGAGATCAAACGCGCCAAAGAATGCGCGATGTGATACAGCGCATTCTGCGCGGAGCGGCGTGCTTTGGAATTCTCGCCAGCAGTGTAAAGGCGGTCTTTCAAAATATCGAGATAGAAACCGCCCAAGTCTTCCGAGCAGAAACCCAGCAACTTTTGTACCGCGAAGTGGAATTCGTAACGCTCATAGTCGCCACACACTTCTTCCTGCAATTTCTGCGTCAATGCCAGCGCATAGCGGTCGATCTCCAGCCATTGCTCCACCGGCATGGCATCGCGATTCACATCGAAGTCGGCGATGTTTGCCAGCAAGAAGCGCAGCGTATTGCGGATACGGCGGTAACTTTCCACCACCCGCTTCAAAATTTCGTCCGATATTGTCAGTTCGCCGGAGTAATCGGTGGAAGCCGCCCACAGGCGCAGGATGTCCGCACCCAGCGTATCCAGAATCTTCTGCGGCGCGATGACATTACCCTTGGACTTCGACATCTTGTGGCCATTGCCGTCCACCACAAAGCCGTGCGTGAGCAGCGCATCGTAAGGCGCGCGGCCATTGATGGCGCAGCCGGTCAGCAACGACGACTGGAACCAGCCGCGATGCTGGTCGGAGCCTTCCAGATACAGATCGGCCGGCACACGCAGCCCTTCGCGTTTCGCCAGAACGGCGTAATGCGTCACACCCGAATCGAACCACACGTCCAGCGTATCGGAGAGTTTGCGGTAGTGCGCAGCTTCTTCGCCCAACAGATCGACGCTGTTCAGGCTGAACCAAGCCTCGATACCAGATTGCTCGACGCGCTTGGCGACTTGCTCCAGCAATTCCGGCGTGCGCGGATGCAGGGCCATGGTCTCCTTGTGCACGAAGAACGGCATCGGCACACCCCAGTTGCGCTGGCGGGATACGCACCAGTCGGGACGGTTCTTGATCATCGCTTCGAGGCGCGCGCGCCCCCAGCTTGGAAAGAATTCAGTTTGCTCAACCGCCTTGTTCGCCAGCACACGCAACGGCTCGCCTTCGCCCTGCTCCATGCCAATGAACCATTGTGGTGTGGAGCGGAAGATGATCGGGGTCTTGTGGCGCCAGCAATGCGGATAGCTGTGCTTGAGTTTTTCCTGGTGCAGCAAGTGTCCGCTCGCTTCCATCGCTTGCAGCACGATGTCGTTGGCTTTCCATACGAACACGCCTGCCAATGGTGCCCCCCCGACTGTCGGAGTAGTGGAGATGAACTTGCCGTCGTCGCCGACCGGATTCTCGTTCGGCAGGCTGTAACGCTGGCCGACCACATAGTCGTCCACGCCGTGTGCCGGTGCGGTATGCACAAGACCGGTACCGGCTTCCAGCGTGACATGCTCGCCGCAGATGACGGGCACGATGCGGTCGTAGAACGGGTGTTGCAACGGCAAACCTTCCAGCGCCGCGCCGTAGCAGGTGGCCGCAAGGCCGTCGCCGCGGTCGTTGCTGCCGCTCAATTGATAGCGGTTCAAGCATGCAGCCGCCAGATCGAATGCCAGGATCAGATACCCCTTCTCGGTTCGGATCAGGTCATACTGCAATGTCGGATGTACGCTCACGGCCTGGTTGGCGGGTAACGTCCACGGCGTGGTGGTCCAGATCACCGCGTACACTTTGTCGCTGCCAGGCAGCGACACACCGAATGCCTTTTCTACCGCGTGTTTGTCTTTCACTTCGAAACCGACGTCGATGGCGGGCGAAACTTTGTCCTCGTATTCGACTTCGGCTTCAGCCAAAGCCGACTGGCAATCCAGACACCAATTCACCGGCTTGCGACCCTGATACAAATACCCGCGTTCATGGATCTTGCCGAGCGCGCGGATGATGTCCGCTTCGGTCCGGAAATCCATGGTCAGGTAGGGACGGTCCCAATCGCCCAGCACGCCGAGACGGATGAAATCTTTCTTCTGGCGTTCGATCTGCTCTTTCGCGTATTCGCGGCACAGTTCACGGAACTGCGAAGCGGGGATCGCCTTGCCGTGTTTCTTCTCCACCTGCAACTCGATGGGCAGGCCGTGGCAGTCCCATCCCGGAACGTAAGGCGCATCGAAGCCGCTCAGGGTCTTGCTTTTGATGATGATGTCCTTCAGCACCTTGTTCACCGCATGGCCGATGTGGATATCGCCGTTCGCATAAGGAGGGCCGTCATGCAGGATGAATTTCGGACGCCCTGCCGCGGCCTTGCGGATGCGCTGGTAGCGCTGCTGCGCCTGCCATTGCGCCAGCATCAGCGGCTCGCGCTTGGCCAGATCGCCACGCATGGGGAATGTCGTATCGGGGAGATTCAGCGGATATTTCTTTTTGTCATCACTCATGTTCGATAAACCATTTCTTTGTCTTCTCAACATCCAGCGCGATCTGCCGGGTCAATGCTTCCAGGTTCGGATACTTCTCTTCGTCACGCAGCTTCTGCAGGAATTCCACTCGCAGATGCTTGCCGTATATCTGCTGTGAAAACTCGAACAGATGCACTTCGAGTACCGGTTTCGCGTCCTGCTTCAGCGTCGGGCGCACGCCCAGACTCGCCACGCCCTGCAGCACGCCCAGCCCTTCGGTATGCGCCAGCACCACATAGATGCCCTTGAGCGGCGGCAGATTGTGTTTCAACTGGATGTTCGCGGTGGGGAAGCCAAGCTTGCGTCCCATGCCGTCGCCATGCACCACCCGCCCGCTGATGCTGTAAGGACGCCCCAGGTATTCTCGCGCCATGCGTATCTGCCCTGCCGCCAGCGCTGCACGTATCGCGGTGCTGGAGATGCGCACCCCGCCATGCAACACGCTGTGCACTGCCTGCACCTCAAAGCCGCGTTCCCCGCCAATCTTCTCCATCAGCGCGAAATCGCCGACCCGACCGCTGCCGAAGCGGAAATCGTCGCCTATCAACACGAAGTTCGCATGCAGTTTTTCATGCAGTGCATGGATAAAATCTGCGGCGGTCTTGCGCGCGAACAGCGCATCGAAACGGCACACATGCACGCGGTCCACCCCCATCGTGCTGAACAGCTCGAGCTTTTCGCGCAGGCTGGTGAGCCGCGCCGGCGCCTGCTGCGGCGTGAAAAATTCGCGCGGATGCGGCTCGAAGATGACCACTGCGGTCTGCAACCCGCGAGCCTGCGCGGCAGCACGCAATTCCTTGAGCATCGCCTGATGGCCCAGATGCACACCGTCGAAATTACCGATGGTGACAGCCACAGCTTGGGTGTTTGTAGAATGTAGTCCGCGTAGAATCTGCATAGGGCGCGGATTATACCGTGAGATATCCTGTTGAACCTCTCTGAGCATCACTCCCGCGGGGTATAACAAAACAAAAGCGGGCTGAACGCCCGCTTTTGTCGTTTCAGTCGACGATCTTCATGCCGTCCCGCCCACGGTCAGCCCGTCGATGCGCAATGTCGGTTGCCCCACGCCCACCGGCACGCTCTGCCCTTCCTTGCCGCAAGTCCCGACGCCAGGATCGAGTGCCATGTCGTTGCCTATCATGCTCACCCGCATCAGCGCTTCTGGGCCGTTGCCGATCAGCGTCGCCCCTTTGACCGGGTAGGTGATCTTGCCATCCTCGATCATGTACGCCTCGGTGGTGGAGAACACGAACTTGCCGCTGGTGATGTCCACCTGCCCCCCGCCGAAGTTGGCCGCATACAGGCCGTGCTTGACCGAAGCGATGATCTCCTGCGGTGTCTTGTCCCCATTCAGCATCATGGTATTGGTCATGCGCGGAATCGGCAGATGCGCAAACGATTCGCGTCGCGCGTTGCCGGTCACCGGCACGCCCATCAGGCGGGCGTTCATCGTATCCTGCAGATAACCGCGCAGGATGCCGTCTTCGATCAAGACCGTACGCTGCGTGGGGTTGCCTTCATCATCCACGTTGAGCGAACCGCGCCGGTCTGCGATGGTACCGTCGTCCACGACGGTCACGCCTTTTGCCGCCACCCGTTCTCCGATACGGCCGGAAAATGCCGAACTGCCCTTGCGGTTGAAATCGCCTTCCAGACCGTGTCCCACCGCTTCGTGCAACAGGATGCCGGGCCAGCCGCTGCCCAGCACCACGGTCATGTTGCCTGCCGGTGCGGGCCGTGCATCAAGGTTGATGACGGCCTGATGCACCGCTTCTTTGGCGTAGCGTTGGAGCACCTCGTCGCTGAAATAGTCGTAGCCGAAACGCCCGCCGCCGCCCGCCGAACCTTGCTCGCGGCGACCGTTGCTTTCGACGATCACTTGCAGCGAAAGGCGTACCAAGGGGCGGATATCTGCACTCATCAGCCCGTCATTGCGTGCCATCAGCACCACGTCGTATTCGCCGGCCAGATTAGCCATCACTTGCGTGACGCGCGGATCGAGGGCGCGCGCATGGCGTTCCAGCCGCTCCAGCAGCGCGACTTTCTCGTCGGCTCTCAGGGTGGCGATTGGATCGTGCGGCAAATAGAGTTCGCGCACTTTGCCGGCATGCAGATGGGCTGCTGTCTGTTTGCCGCCCTGGCGGGCTATCGCACGGGTAGCCAGCGCCGCCTCTTCCAGCGCAGGCAGGGTAATGTCGTCGGAATAGGCGAAAGCGGTCTTGTCGCCGCTGATCGCGCGCACCCCCACTCCCTGGTCTATATTGAAGCTGCCCGATTTGACAATACCTTCTTCCAGCGACCAGCTCTCGGCACGGCTGTATTGAAAATAGAGATCGGCATAGTCCACGCGATGCGCCAGCATCTTGCCGAACACCTGTTCCAGATGGCGGGCTTCCAGCCCGTGCGCGGTGAGCAGCGCGCTTTGCGCCAATTGCAGGGCCGCGTTCATGCCTGATCCAGATTGTCGCAAGACAATGTGCGGTGGGACAGCGCGGGCAGACTGCTGCGCAAGCTGGCTTGATAGTTCGGATTCACATCGGCGATGACCACGCCGGATCCTCGCTGCAATTCGTCCATGATGCGACCCCAGGGATCGACGATCATCGTGTGGCCGTGCGTCTCGCGTCCGCTTACATGGTAACCGCCTTGCGCTGCGGCGATGACATAGGACAGGTTCTCGATGGCCCGCGCGCGCACCAGCGGCTCCCAGTGCACCTTGCCGGTAGTCGCGGTGAATGCGGAAGGCAGCACGATGATGTTGACGTCCTTCATGGCGCGGAACAGCTCGGGAAAGCGCAGGTCGTAACACACCGCCAGGCCGATGCGCCCGAACGGGCTATCCACCACCACGACCTTGTCGCCGGCTTCAATGGTGCTGGCTTCATTGTAGTGTTCGTTGCCCAAGGTCAGATTGAACAGATGGATCTTGTCGTAACGTGCCACCTGGGAGCCGGTTTCATCGAACACCAGCAGGCTATTGCGCACCTTGTCCGGCGTACTCGCCGCCAAAGGAATGGAGCCACCCACCAACCATATCCTGTGTTTGCGCGCCATCTCGCTGAGGAAGCTCTGGATCGGCCCCCGACCAGGCTGTTCGCACACCTTGACCTTGTCCTGTTCGTTCATGCCCATGATGGCGAAGAACTCCGGCAGCACCACCAGCTTCGCCCCCTGCTCTGCCGCCTTTGCGATCAGGCGTCGCGCCTCGCTCAGGTTGCCTTCGACCTTGGGGCCCGAGGCCATCTGGATGGCGGCGACCTTGAATGCGTTGAGTTGCGCGGCGATGCGCGATTGGGTGCTATCTAGGGAAGACATATGCTGTGACTTTCAAATTTTCAAATTCTGGTTATTCGGACTCTACAGTGATTCAAGCAATTAATCTCCGGAGCCTGTTCCACCCGGAGCGGGTACCCCACTTGCGGCGGGTTTGGACTGCCCCACTTTTTCCACCTTCGGATCGGCCCAGCTGCCGCTGACATTGTATTCAAACGAAACCAGCTTATCGAGCGGATCGCGCAATATTTTGTTTGCCAGCAACACACCCACCCCGACCACGGGACCGGCCGCAAACGAAAGTAGCGACACGTTATCACCGATCGACGGCATGATGCGCACCTTGAGCTCCTGTGTCTCACGGGTAAGGTCAACCTGTCCCGACATGGAGACTTTCGCCGCCGAGCCGGTGAGTTTCATGTCGTTGGTCAACAGCAGGCCGTTCACGATCTGGGCATTGCCGGTGATGCTGTCAAACTCGAATCCGCTGCTGAATACATCCGTAAAATCCAGCGTGATGCGCTTGGGTATGGATTGCAGGCTTAGCACACCGAGCAATTTCGCGGCACCGGGGTCGACCTTGAGGAACCTCCCCTTGCCGACGTTCAAATGCACCGAACCGTTCAACTTGGAATAACTGAAGGAATCCGGCGCACCCGACCAATTCAGGTCGCTCGCCAGCGAACCGCTGCCATCCTTGAGGCTGTCCGGGTAGCCGGAACGCGACAGGATCTTGCCCGCATCGCTGATATCGACCCTCACGTTGATTTGAGTCTGTTCGGGTTGTGCCTGCCACTTTCCGCTCATGCTCATGACTCCGTCAGGATTGATGAGCAGCAGGTTGTCCAGTAATACATTGCCATCGGATTCGCTCAATGTGACTTCCAGTTTGCCCAGTTGACGTCCCTTGTAGGAAAGCTTCTCAACTGCCACGTCCACCTCGGGAAAAGACGAGTTATCGACCCTGGTTTTAATCTCGGACAGAGGCGGCACGGTTTTCACCGGTTCGCTATGCCCTTCGCCCAGCATCGCGTTCTTGAAGCGCCCCAGCAATTTGCCATTTCCTTGCGGCTGCCAGATCACATCGCCATTCAACTCCCTGGAGGCCACACGTAAACTGAGCAAGCCGTTGCGCCCGCTGCCTTTGATCGCGAGCGAATTCACCGTACTGCCGTAGCCGGTCAATTTATCCACCGTTACGTCGACACCGGCCACATTGGGCAGCGATCCTTCCCCCCCCGATGTCATGCCCAGGCCGCTCCATCCTTCGAGCGATACCTGCGGCAACTTTCCGACGATCCATATCCCTTCCTTGCCACCCAGGGCGTCAGTCCCACCGAACGCAATACGCCCGCTGCGGATATTCCATGCGCCATCCGGCCCCAATTGACGCAAGAATCTTGCATCGATCAGCGACCCGTAACGAAAGCCCATGGCATCCCGTCTCGGGCTGATGTTCTTGTGCTCGAAGTGCAACGGAACGCGCTCGCTTGCCTGCTTGGCCAGAGGCGCCGGCAGATTCGACGCAATGCCTTGCAGATCGGAATCTACAGCCACCTCGACCGATTTGTTCTGGGCGCGGATTTCGGCGCTCCAAACGGTTGAACCGTGCAAGCGTGCCAACACGGGATACGGGGCCGACTTGCTCAGATTATCCAGATCGAGTTTGCCGTGTGCCTTGGTCAACAACACACCCTTTTCACTCAGAACCGCAAGATGCGCTTCTCCGCCCAATATCTGAGCCCCGATGTCTCCCGCGCTCACCGACGATTCAGTGAACAGCAAAATGCCGTTCACCTTGCGCAACAACGGGACGTTCTTGCCGAAATCGACCTCGTTGTTCACAAAATGGTAGTCTCCCCGAACCTTGACCGGCTCATTTCCACCCAACGGAATGTCGAGCTGCAGTCCGAGCTTGCCGTCCCCATCAGCCTTGACCGCTTCGGTAAATCCGTCCAGATAACCATTCACGGGACTCTGGTTGATGTAATCCAGGCAATGCTGGGTTGTATCCGTGACTTCTCCCCGCACTTGCAACAAGGGCTTGCTGTCGAGAAGGTCGGGAATACTCACTTTGACATTCTGCAGATGCACGCCGGCGGTCGTGGCGCTCACTGCATCGACGTTCAGTTTGTTTCCCTGAATCAGCAGATGGGTCTGCGCATCCTCCAGACGCGGCCATCCATTGGCGAATTCCATCACCACACCCTTGGCCCGCGCTTCCAGGCGAAAGATACCCCGGTCATTACCTACAAAGGGAAAGTCGCGCAGATCTCCACGCAAGCGCACATTCAATTTGTCCGCCAGGCCGCCTTGCAACGCTGCCTGCAGCCAGTCGCGAGTCTCCCTGTTCACCGCAGGGATGGGTGTGTAGTGCCCGGTACGCTGAACAGCGACACGCGACAGGTCGGCTGTGGCATCCACTGATCCGGGGCCCTCGCGTTCGGCCTGATAACTGCCGTAGATCGTTCCGGCAAGATCGGCGTTGGCAAGTTCGACGTTGCTGAGCTTGACCTCCACCCCCCGCGAATTGCGTTCCCAGCCGAGCCGCGCCACAAGCGTATCGAACTCCACCGGCTCGGCAAACAACTGCGGCGCATCAAGCGTGAATTTGCGGCTGTCGAGTGCGAGCGTACCGGCGGTCTCGACTCCATCCACTTTTCCGCTCAAACCCGAAAATCCGGGCAGGTCGCCGAAACGATGCATCGACAGGCCGGAAAAACGCGCCTTGATTTCATAGCGCAGGCTCTCTCCGGCATTGTTTTGCCATAAAGCGCGCAGATCAGCGATGCGTCCTTGCGGCGATGCCTCGGCGATCTGTTTTTTCAGGCTTTCCCCAAGCGGCAGATAGGAAGCCAGTACGCTGATATCCCCCAGATCCAGCGCATTGGCCCTGATCTCGCCGGAAGCGAATTTTGTTTCATGCCTGTCGGTCAGGCGCAAATAGAAATCGGTCGGTTTCAATTTGAAACCATCGCGCATCTGCAAAGACAGTCGCTGTGTGGTGACCTCGAATCCGCGATCCAACTGATGCCAGCCGATGCGGCCGCGCAATTCGCGCAGATCGAGCTGCGGCAACTCTTCAGACAGGCGAGCCTGCACCCCCGCCAAGGCCACGTCGGCATCCACACTGCTCAACTGCCCTTGCTCGAACCCCATCCACAAGCGCAAAGCGCCCTTGCCATGCTTGAACGCGCCCGGCAGCTTCACCCACGGCTTCCAGGCCAGCACATCGGCGTAGTCCAGCTGCGTGAACAGCTGCCCGCGCCACTCATTCATGTCGGCAAAACTGTCGCCGCTGAAGTTGCCGCGCACGTCCAGGCGCGACGCCAGCTTTTCCGGCGCCGATGCACGCACCGCAAAGCGATGGCGTCCGTACCGGTTGTCGATACTCAAATCGACCTGTTCCAGCACCAACGTCGGTGCAGCACGCAATTCGTCCTGCCAGGTGATGCGTCCGTTGCGAATAACGACGCGCGTCTGATGCAACAGCCAATCGGAGGAACTTCCCGTATCCGGCGATTGCGATGTCAACGGAATGCCGGCGACATACCATTGCCCCTGCACATCTCGCCGCACCGACAGATCGGGGCTATCTATCACCAAGCTGTAGAGTCGCAACTCCAGGGAAGGCAGACTTGTCCAGGCCACCGTATCCTCAAGGTGAGGCAGGTTCAACGCGACATTTCCCTGCTTGTCCAGTATTTTCACGTCGGACAACAAAAGACGCGGACGCAAACCGTCCCAGTCCGCTTCGATCTTGCCTATGGTCAGCGGCTGTCCGATGGCGGCACTGGCTGCAACGGTGATCTGTTCGTGATAGCGCTCGATATCGGGCAATACGCGGTAGCGCAAGGCCAGCAGCAGCAGCGCACCGGCGATTGCCAAAAGCAAAACCAGTTCAAATGCGAAGCGGGTCAACTTCCCCATGCTGCGCCATGCCAGAAGAAAAGAGACTTTCAGCATAGAGCGCGGCGAAACAACATGAAGAGGTGGGACAGGTGATGCATGAAGACCCTATAATGCAGGACAGATGGACAGTGTACGCATTTTAACCTGAACCCCTCTCCATGAATACCGAAAACCCTCGCTTCTCGGCCAATTTCGACCAACTGGTTCAACATGCCGGACACTGCAGCCGTTATCTGAGGCGCTTGCTGGATGCAGAACCGGAACTGCTGATCTGGCTGCACGAATATCATCTCACTCCTTGCGACGAAAAAGTCATGCAAGTGTGGT
This sequence comes from Sideroxydans sp., assembly GCA_027310725.1. Classification (GTDB taxonomy): domain Bacteria; phylum Pseudomonadota; class Gammaproteobacteria; order Burkholderiales; family Gallionellaceae; genus Sideroxyarcus. Next base: position 39,363 of record DAIDAG010000067.1, read on the forward strand.
CGGACGCGCTTCCTGCCGAAAATGAAGAACAGTTGTCGCACGCCTTGCGCGCGCTGCGCAAGCGCGTGATGCTGCATGTATTGACCCGCGACCTGAACGAACTTTCGGATCTCGACGAAGTGATGCGCAGTATGACCGCACTGGCGGAACACGCGCTACGGCGCGCGCAAGACTTGACCATGCGGATCATGGTCGAACAATTCGGGCAGCCCATCGGGGGGGAGAGTGGCGTATCGCAGGAGCTTTTGGTGATCGGCATGGGCAAACTGGGCGGGGGCGAATTGAACGTTTCCTCCGACATCGACCTGATCTTCGCATATCCCGAAGATGGGGAGACCAACGGCCCCAGGACGATAAGCAACCATGAGTTCTTTAACCGTCTCGGACGCAGGATCATCGCACTCATCAACGAACCGACCGCCGACGGCTACGTGTTCCGCGTGGACATGCGTTTGCGCCCCTATGGCGACAGCGGCCCGTTGACCATGAGCTTCGCGGCGCTGGAAGAATACCTGGTCGCGCAGGGCCGCGAATGGGAACGTTATGCCTGGATCAAGGCGCGCGTCGTATCTCCGCAATTCAGCACATATACCGTAGAGCTGGAAAAACTCGCCCAGCCTTTCGTGTTCCGCAAATATCTGGATTTCGGCGCGTTCGATTCCATGCGCAAGCTGCATGCGCAGATCCGCGCCGAAGTCGCCCGACGCGACCGCTATCACAATATCAAGCTCGGCCCCGGCGGCATCCGCGAGATCGAGTTCATCGCGCAAGTGTTCCAGTTGATCCGCGGCGGCCGCGATGCGGCGCTGCGCATCCGCCCGACCCGCCAGGTGCTGCAACAGCTGGCATTGGACGGCGAACTGGGCGCAGACACGGTGAAGCGCCTGGATGCAAGCTATGTATTCCTGCGCAATCTGGAGCATCGCCTGCAATACCTTGATGACCAGCAGACACAAGAACTCCCGTCGGATACAGAGCAGCAAAAAATCGTCTCCACGGCGATGGGTTATGCCGATTATCCAGCATTGACGGCCGCACTCGACCCTCTGCGCGATTTCGTCAGCCGGCAATTCGATACGGTATTCGGTTCGAAACAGGAGCCCAATGGGTGTACCTGGTGGCGCGACGACTCAACCGTGGAAGAAATCGCCGCCGCGCTCGCCGCACTCGGCTACCGTGAGAGCGTATTCTTGGCCGAAAATCTCCTGCAGTTCCGCAAAGGCAGTCGCTATCAACTGCTGCCCGAAATCAGCCGTGAGCGTCTTGATGCACTATTGCCGCGGCTTGCCGAACTTTGCCCTGCGAATTCCAACTGCGACGACGCGCTGCGCCGCACCCTGGTGCTGCTGGAAGCCATCGCACGCCGCGCCGCCTACCTTGCCTTCCTGACCGAGTACCCCCAGGTTTTGCCGCGTCTCGTGCGCCTGCTCGCCGCAAGCGCCTGGGCTGGCGATTACCTGACACAGCACCCCATCCTGCTGGACGAGTTGCTGGACACGCGGGAACTGTATGTAGCGCCCGACTGGGCGGCGCTGGATGCCCAGCTTGCGGCTCAGCTTGCGGCGCATATCGGAGATACCGAACGCGAGATGGATGTCCTGCGCCAGGTCCAGCAGGCACAGACTTTCCATCTCCTGGCAATGGATCTGCAAGGTCTGTTGCCCCTGGAAAAACTGAGCGACCATCTGAGCGATCTTGCCGATCTCATCCTGCGCCATGTCCTTCGTCTTTGCTGGCGCGATGCCCGCAAGAAGCACAGGGAAGAGCCGCAGTTTGCGATTATCGCCTATGGCAAACTGGGGGGGCGCGAACTGGGTTACGCCTCCGACCTCGATCTGGTGTTCCTGTACGACGACGAACATCCCGATGCGGGGGAAATCTATGCGCGCCTGGCGCAACGTATCAACACCATGCTATCCAGCCACACTTCATCCGGCCGCTTGTATGAAGTCGATCTGCGCCTGCGTCCGAACGGAGAAAGCGGGCTGCTGGTCAGTTCGATCACTGCATTTGAGGAATATCAGCTCCGGCACGCCTGGGTGTGGGAGCATCAGGCGCTGACGCGGGCCCGCTTCTGTGCCGGGAATAAAGCAGTCGGCGAGCAATTCGAGCGCGTCCGCATCGAAGTACTGCGCAGGCCACGCGACATTTCTACGCTCCGCCGGGAAGTCATCGAAATGCGCCAGAAGATGCATGACGGCCACCCGAACAAGACCGGGCTGTTCGATATCAAACAGGACAGCGGCGGCATGGTGGACATCGAATTCATGGTGCAATTCCTCATACTGGCCCATTCTTCCTCCCACCCCGGGCTCACCGCAAACAGCGGCAATCTTGCGCTTTTGGAGACGGCGGCGAAGCTGAAGTTGATCGACGACGAGACCAGCGACCAGGTACGCGGACTGTATCGCGAACTGCGTCGCATACAGCATCAGATGCGCCTGAACAACCAGACGCCGTGCCGCATCGAACAGGGCCGCCTGGATACGACCCCTGTCTCTATGCTGTGGAATTCGCTACTGGATAGACCCTAAACGGCAGCCGGCGCATTACCGGCAGTGGGAAGGTGAAAAACGTTGCCGCCCGCACCCGCTTCGCCAACCTGGCCGATGCGACCGATCATGCGATAAGAAGTCATCTCGCCCTTCCCTTTCACGTTAAGTATGCTGGGGGGCTCGAACAGATAGCCGAAACGCAGCCGGTTGTAGGTGAGCTTGTCCGTCAGGATGTGTCCTGCTTTCGCATCGTCGGTCAGTCGGCTGGCAATGTTCACTGTGTCGCCCCACAGATCGTAGATAAAACGTTTGGTACCTATCACGCCGGCGACTACCGGGCCGGTAGCGATACCGATATGGATGCCCAGGCTGCGTTTGACCAATGCCGGATGTCTGGAGACGAAATCCAGCATCTCGATCGCCATATTGGCCATATCTTCCACATAGTCGGGACGTTCGCGCGACAGCCCGCCCACCACCATATAGGCATCACCGATAGTCTTGATCTTCTCCAGGCCGTATTTTTCGGAAAGATCGTCGAAACCGGAAAACACGGTATTGAGCAAGCCGACCATCTGCTCCGGGGACATTTGCTCCGTCAGCTGGGTAAAGTTCACCAGATCGGCAAACATCACGGTCACATCCGCATAACCATCGGCGATCAAGCCCTGGTTATTCTTCAGTCGTTCGGCAATATTGGAAGGCAAGACGTTGAACAGTACGCGCTCGGATTTCTTCTGTTCTTCGGCCAGCAGGGCATGTTGTTGATCAAGCTGGGTTTTGATCTTTTCGGTCTCGATCACGAAGTAGCGCACCAGGAAATACAGGATGGAGGACATCGCCGCGAAGTTGAGTGCAAAGAATATCCCGATGGTATTCAACGGAATGCCGGTAGCCGCACCGGTGCTCAGATAGTAATCGAAGAAGCCGGATACCGCCGTCATCACGATGTAGGCAATGAACCAGGGAATGGATTCGCGCCAGCCCGACACCACCAGCGCGCCGATCGGCGCCAGCAGCGCCCACAGTGCCACGCCGCTGGAAGTGACCGAACTGCCTATGCTCCACTGCATGACAAAGGGAGCAAACAGGAACAGGGTGAGTTGAACAAAGCGGAGAATCTCGAAATTGCGGGTACGCATGTAGTAAATAAGCGAAGCGACCGAGATCGCCTGGTATCCGAGCGGGACGTTGCTGGAGAAGTTCAGGCCCATCATCCAGTAAATGGCCAGCCAGAACATCACTGCAAATGTCATGAAGGCCGCCGCAAAGATCAGCAGACTCTTGCGCAGCTTATCTTCCTGCGAGTCCATCATTTCCGGCTTGATTTCTTTCGAATCGATGTGCTGCACCATACTGCCCCCGAAATCTCTATCTATCTCTATGTTGCCCTGCTTGCGCGATGATTACATGAACCCGCGACAAATGAAATACATCGGGGCAGACATCCCGCGCCCGGTTGTTTGAACCATGCCCTTCATTATCAATGCAGAAACGGCTAGAATCGCTGCCCTCGCAACAACAAAACGAATTAAGGAAATCAATATGTCCATGTCCGACCGCGACGGTTTCATCTGGTACGACGGCAAGCTCGTACCCTGGCGCGAAGCCACCACTCACGTGCTCACCCATACCCTGCATTACGGCATGGGCGTATTCGAGGGGGTGCGTGCATACAAGACTGCACAGGGCACAGCAATATTCCGCTTGCAGGAACATACCGACCGTTTGTTCAATTCGGCCCATATTTTCAAAATGAAAATGCCGTTCGACAAAGCCACCCTGCTGGAGGCGCAAAAAGAAGTGGTGCGCTCCAACAAGCTGGAATCCTGCTACATCCGCCCCATCGTGTTCTACGGTTCGGAGGCGATGGGCATCGCCGCCACCGCCATCAGCGTGCATGTTGCCGTGGCTGCGTGGCCATGGGGGGCATACCTGGGCGAGGAAGGCATGGCCAAGGGCATACGCGTGAAGACCTCCAGCTTCACACGCCATCATGTGAACATCAACATGTGCAGATCGAAATCCGTCGGCACCTATACCAATTCCATCCTCGCGCATCAGGAAGTCGCCCACGACGGTTACGACGAGGCATTGCTGCTGGACGTGGATGGCTATGTGGCCGAAGGCGCGGGGGAGAACGTCTTCATCGTGAAAAAGGGCAAGCTCTACACGCCCGACCTGACTTCTTGCCTGGAAGGCATCACGCGCGATTCCATCGTCACGCTGGCGAAGGACATGGGACTGGAGCTGATCGAAAAGCGCATCACGCGCGACGAAGTCTACTGCGCCGAGGAAGCGTTCTTCACCGGCACTGCGGCGGAAGTCACGCCGATACGCGAACTGGACAACCGCACGATCGGCGCCGGAAGCCGCGGCCCGATCACCACCAAATTGCAGGCCGCATTCTTCGAGATCGTCGCAGGCAAGAACGCCAGGTATGCCGACTGGCTGGCACACGTATAACACTGACTACAAAGGGAGAATATGTCCAGCGAAAACAATTCACAGCGTTACGTTGAGGTCGGCGCGGAAGCCTTGCCTCTGTTTTGCCCGACGCCCGCAGTCAGCCTGTGGAGCGCGCACCCGCGAGTCGCCATCCCGGTCGAAAAACTGGGCGAGGCCCGCTGTCCGTATTGCGGCACTTTGTACAAGTTCAAGGGCGAACTCCCGCACGGTCACCATTAAAGCCCAACGCCCTCATTCCCCGGCCGTCTTCACGTGAGAAAAATCCTCATCATCGCCCCAAGCTGGGTGGGCGACTGCATGCTGATGCAGCCCATGCTGGGTCGCCTGCGGCAGCGTCATCCCGATGCAATCATCGATGTGCTGGCTCCGCCCTGGACGGAAAAGCTGCTGCGGCAGATACCCGAGATTCACGATGTCCTCATCAACCCGTTTCCGCACGGCGATCTCGGTTTGCTTGCCCGTCGCCGCTTCGGAATGCAATTGCGGGACGCGCAATACGATCAGGCCATCGTGCTGCCCAACTCATGGAAATCGGCGTTGGTTCCGTATTTTGCGGATATCCCCTGGCGGACCGGCTTCGTCGGCGAAAAGCGTTACGGCCTGCTCAACGATGCCCGCAGGCTGAGCAAGAAAAAACTGCCCCTGATGGTGGAGCGCTTTGCACAACTCGCCGAAGCGCCGGGTGACGCGATCGCGCGTCCCCTGCCGTCGCCGAAATTGATGGCAAGCGATACACAGCGCGAAGAAGCGCTCGCCAAATTCGGACTGTCGCTGGATCAACCTGTCGCCGTGTTCTGTCCCGGCGCGGAATACGGCCCGGCCAAGCGCTGGCCGCCCCAGTACTATGCCGAACTGGCCCAGTACCTGCGCACTCAAGGATATGCAGTCTGGCTGATCGGCTCGTCCAAAGACAAGGAGGTCGCCGACAAGATCGTTGCGCTCGGCAACGAACCGTGCCGCAACCTGTGCGGGGTGACCGACCTCGCCGAGGCGATCGCGCTGCTGTCCTGCGCCGATCTGGTGGTCAGCAACGATTCGGGATTGATGCATATCGCCGCTGCACTGGACAGGCCTTTGCTGGCGATCTTCGGCTCCAGCAGCCCGCAATTTACGCCGCCGCTGTCGCACAATGCCCAGGTGCTCAAGCTCGACCTTCCCTGCAGCCCCTGTTTCAAGCGCGAGTGCCCGCTTGGCCATTTCAACTGCATGATCAAACTCCCGCCGAAGGAAGTTGCGCGACACATCCCCATTCACTCGAAACATCAATCATGACCAGCGTTCCAAAAGAAATCTTCAAGGCTTATGACATACGCGGCATCGTCGGCAAGACGTTGACTGCCGAGATCGTGGAGGCCATCGGACACGCGATCGGTTCGGAAGCCTTCGCGCGCAAGCAGCACAGCATCGCCATCGGCCGTGATGGCCGGCTATCCGGTTCCGTGTTCGCAAGATCACTTGCGCGCGGCATCCAAAAAAGCGGCATCAACGTGATTGATGTAGGCATGGTTGCCACACCGATGACTTACTTCGCCGCGTTCCAGCTCAAGACCGATTGCGCAGTAATGATCACCGGCAGCCACAATCCGCCCGATTACAACGGCCTGAAGATGGTTCTGGCGGGCGAAACACTATCCGGCGAGACCATCCAGAAGCTGCGCCTGCGCATCGAGCAGAACGACCTTACTTATGGCAACGGAAACTACTCGCAATACGACATCGCACCGGAATACCTCGCGCGCATCATCGGCGACATCAAACTGGCGCGCCCGCTGAATATCACCGTGGATTGCGGCAACGGCGTGGCCGGGGATTTCGCCGCAAGACTCTATAGAGGTATCGGCTGTACCGTCACCGAGCTGTTCTGCGATGTGGATGGCAACTTTCCAAACCATCATCCCGATCCGTCCGACCCGCACAATCTGGAAGACCTGATCGCCGCCCTGCGCGACAACGACAGCGAACTGGGCTTGGCATTCGACGGAGACGGCGACCGCCTCGGCGTGGTCACCAAGGACGGAAAGATCATCTTCCCAGACCGCCAGCTGATGCTGTTTGCGGCCGATGTATTGAGCCGCAATGCCGGTGCAGAGATCATCTTCGACGTCAAATCCACGCGCAACCTGTTCGGCTGGATACGCGAGCACGGCGGCAAACCGACGCTATGGAAGACCGGCCACTCGCTGGTCAAGGCCAAGATGCGCGAGACCGGCGCCCTGCTGGCAGGCGAAATGAGCGGACACGTGTTCTTCAAGGAACGCTGGTACGGCTTCGACGACGGCCTGTATGCCGGCGCGCGTTTGCTTGAGATTCTGAGCCGCACCGGCGATCCCGGCGCCGTGCTGAATGCGCTGCCGGACGCGGTATGCACCCCTGAATTGCACATCCATACGGCGGAAGGCGTAAACCACGCACTGATCGCTCGGATGCAAAGAGACGCCCGTTTCACGGATGCAAAGGACATCATCACCATCGACGGCCTGCGTGTGGAATACGCCGACGGTTTCGGCCTGATGCGCCCGTCCAACACCACGCCGGTGATCGTGCTGCGCTTCGAGGCTGACGATGCCGGTGCATTGCAGCGCATCCAGAACGATTTCCGTCGCGTGTTGCTGAATGCGGCTCCCGAGCTGTCCTTACCGTTCTAGGTCTGTTCGCTGCAAAAAAGGTGGCGATTCTTGCCACCCTGCTTGGCTTTGTACATCGCCTGATCGGCCCGCGAAAGCAGAGCGTCAAAATTCTTCCCATCCTCCGGGTAAATGCTGATCCCGATGCTGAACGACACTGTGGCTTCCGCCTCGCCATCCAGCGCGTAGGGCTGCACTGCGATATCGAGCAGCTTTTTCGCCACCCCCCTGATGCTTTCCCTGTCCTTAACGTCTCGCAGCAGAACGGTGAATTCGTCACCGCCCAGGCGCGCCACGGTATCGCCGGAGCGGACGCATACCCTGATACGCTCGGCAACCGATTCCAGAAGACAATCTCCGTTGTTGTGTCCGTGCAGGTCGTTCACTGCCTTGAAACCATCCAGATCGATGAACATCACCGCCAGTTTGGTCTGCGTGCGTTGTGCCTGCGCAATGGCCTGCTGCACGCGGTCCCGGAACAGCATGCGATTGGGCAGATGTGTCAGCGAATCGTGGTAGGCCAGGTAATGTATCTCTTCCTCCAAGCGCTTCTTCTCTGAAATATCCTGCTGTACCGCCAGGAAGTGCGTCAATTCGCCTTTGCCGTCATACAAGGGCGAAATACTTTGCGCGACGGTATAAAGCCCGCCCGTCCTGGAGCGGTTCACGATTTCCCCGCGCCAATGATTGCCGTCCAGAACGGTCGTCCACATCTCGCTCCAGAATGATGGCTGATGCTCGCCCGAGTTGAATATGCGCGGGTTGGACCCGGTGATCTCATCTGTCGTGTAGCCGCTGTAGCGGCTCAGTGCCTCGTTCATCCATTCGATGACTCCGTCACGGCGGGTAATGAACATGGCGTTCGCCGCATTGTTCATGGCAGCCTGCATCAGGCGCAACTCCTGCTGTTCCTGCGCCCCCAGCATCGCCACCGTAACGCGCCCGGCAAATGCGGACAGGCGGCTGATCGTCAATTTATCGAAGGTATTTTCGTGCGCCGAGTACATGACCAGCGCACCTGCAACTTCATTTTTTATGCCCAGCGGCATGGCCAGGGCGCTGCGCATACCGTACCGCTCTGCTCGCTCGCGCCATAGCGCGAACCGGGGCGAGTCTAAAGACATGGTTTCAGCCTTGTTGCCGCGTATCGACCTGCCTGTGATTCCCTGTCCCTGTGGCGTGTCGTCCCAACGCACCCCGATACCTTCCAGATATGCCGATTCACCGGCCGACGCCAGCGGTTCAACCCGTCCATCCTCCATCCTGGCGCCGATCCAGACCAGTTTGAGGTCGAACAATTCCGCCATGCGGCGGCAGATGCGCTCGTTCAACGAACGCATGTCATAGCCGCGCAGAATGAGCTGATCGATCTCCTGCATCAAATAGTCCGCCACCACCTGCTCGCGCAGATTACTGCGCAGGATCGCACTCACCATCTCGCGTTGCATGCTGGGCAGCAGCCGTTCCATCTGATCGAGCGCGATGCAATCCTGCGCGCCGAGGCGCATCGCCTCGGCCAGCGGAAGCGGCTCCATACCGTCATTCAATACGATCAGTGGAATATCCAGCGTTCGACAGCGCAAGGCATACACTACGGTTTCGATGGTGAGCTCGGCAGATGAGCCAAGGAGCAACACATCCCAGTTTTGCTGCAGATGACCGTCCAGCGTCACCTCATCGCTTGCCTGCTCATAATGCACTTCACAATCCTCGGCCTGCAAATGCCCGATGATCTTCGCCATATTGCCTACCGATATCGCGGCGAACAACACCCGCAATTCATTCATAACGGTATGGATTGTGAATAAGGATGATTCAGCCCCTTGCCGCTCAGCCAGCCAAGAGCGGCAAGTTCCTGCAGGAGTTGCGTGAATTCGGCGTGATTCACCGGTTTCTTGACAAAGCTGTTGGCCCCGATCTGGTAACTCAGCACGACGTCGGATGGCTCATGCAGTTCCGAAAACACGACAATAGGCACTTCCTGCAAACGGTCCTCCATGCGCAAAGTGCGCAACACGGCCAAGCCGGCCAATTTGGGAAGTTTCAGGTCGAGCAAAATCAGGCGGGGCATGGAATAGCCCCGTTTGACGGTATCGGACAGCCATTCCAGTGCCTCGGTCGCATCCCGCGCCACTGCGAGGTGCAGCTGGTCTGGACAACTCGCCACCGCCTGTTGTATCAGAAGGACTTCGGCTTCGCCGTCTTCAACCAACAAAATCGTTTCGTTCGCTTGTCTGAGCATCGCCCGGCTTCACCCTTGAATTATCAGGAAACGATACCGCATATCCGGCGCGTGCAGCCTGGCTCCAAAATCATCTCCATTCCTGAGTGCAACCCTACACTAACGGAACGAATCTTGGCAACCGGACCCAGCGCCAATCTCGCGGGAATCTTCTGCGTATTTGTTCAAAGCTTGGCCTTCACCCAAGCGGCAACCGAAGCCAGCGCTGCGGCCAGATGTTCGGGTTGCGTGCCCCCGGCTTGCGCCATATCCGGACGTCCGCCACCTTTGCCACCGACCTGTTGGGCGACGAAGTTGACCAACTCTCCCGCTTTCACCTTCGCGGTGGAATCGGCCGTCACCCCGGCAATCAGGCTCACTTTGGCGTCGTTCACCGCAGCCAGCAGAATCACGGCAGATTTGAGTTTGTCTTTCAGCTTGTCCAGCGTTTCACGCAACACGGCCGCATCAGCGCCTTCCAGCGTGGCGACCAGCACTTTCACTCCGTTGACGTCCTGCGCTTGCGCCAGCAACTCGTCGCCTTGGGCGGATGCGAGTCTGGATTTCAACGCGGCCAGCTCTTTCTCCAGCGACTTGACGTTGTCGAGAATCTGCCCGACGCGGGCGGCGGCTTCCTGCGGTTGCGACTTCACCGCATCGGCCACTTGCTGCAACTGCTGTTCCTGCTCTTGCACCAGCGCCAGTGCACCTTCGCCCGTCACTGCCTCGACACGGCGCACCCCCGCTGCCACTCCGCTTTCGGCCACGATCTTGAACAGGCCGATGTCGCCGGTGCGCTTCACGTGCGTACCGCCGCACAGTTCACGGGAGGACCCGATATCCAGCACGCGCACTTCATCGCCATATTTCTCGCCGAACAACATCATCGCGCCGGTCTTCTGCGCATCCTCGATATTCATCACACGTGCCTGGCATTCGGCATTGGCCAAAATCTCGGCATTCACTATGCTTTCCACTTTGCGAATCTCGGCATCCGTCATCGGTTGCGTTTGCACGAAGTCGAAACGCGTCTTGTCCGCATCAACCTGCGAACCCTTTTGCTGCACATGCGAGCCCAGCACTTCGCGCAACGCCTTGTGCATCAAGTGCGTTGCGGAGTGGTTGCGTACGGTGCGACTGCGCGCAGCGACATCCACCCTGGCGGTAACGCCGTTGCCTACGGTCATCTTTCCGGTCTTCACCACACCGTGATGCCCGAACACGGCAGCCTGGATCTTCTGCGTGTCTTCCACCGCGAAGATGCCGTGCACGCTGCGCAGTTCGCCGCAGTCGCCGACCTGGCCGCCCGACTCGGCATAGAACGGGGTGTCGTCCAGCACCACCACGCCCGTGTCGCCTTCGTTCAGTTCATTCACTTCAACGCCATCCTTGTACAAGGCAAGAATGTTTCCCTTGTGCTCCAATGTGTCGTAGCCATGGAAAGTGGTCGCCGGGCCGGAGTATTCGAGGTTTGCCGCCATCTTGAACTTGCCTGCCGCACGCGCCTGTTCCTTCTGGCGCGCCATCGCCGTAGTGAATGCAGTTTCGTCCACCGTCACGCTGCGTTCGCGGCAGATGTCGGCAGTGAGATCAAGCGGAAAACCATAGGTATCGTGCAGCTTGAACGCGGTCTCGCCGTTGAACACCTTGCTGCCCGCCTTGTCCATTTCGGCCAGGTCGGCTTCAAGGATCGCCATGCCGTGTTCGATGGTCGCAAAGAAACGCTCCTCTTCCAGCTTGAGTATCCCCTTGATACGCGTCTGCTCTGTGGTCAACTCGGGATATGCCGCCCCCATCTCCGCCACCAGATCGGGCACCATTTTGTAGAAGAATGCGTCGCGTGCGCCCAGCTTGTAGCCGTGACGGATGGCACGGCGGATGATGCGGCGCAGCACGTAACCGCGGCCTTCGTTACCCGGGATCACGCCGTCGGCGATCAGGAAGGAACACGCGCGGATATGGTCTGCCAATACTTTCAGCGAAGGCGAATCGAGGTCGGTGCAGTGGGTCTCGCGCGCCGCCGCCTTGATCAGCGCCTGGAACAGGTCGATCTCGTAGTTGGCATGCACATGCTGCAGCACCGCCGAGATGCGCTCCAGCCCCATGCCGGTGTCGACAGAAGGCTTGGGCAGCGGATGCATCACGCCCGCCTCGTCGCGGTTGAACTGCATGAACACGTTGTTCCAGATCTCGATGAAGCGGTCGCCGTCTTCGCCGGGACTGCCGGGAGGGCCGCCGGGGATGTGCTCGCCGTGATCATAGAATATCTCGGTGCAGGGGCCGCAGGGCCCGGTATCGCCCATCATCCAGAAATTGTCGGACGCATAGCGCGCGCCCTTGTTGTCGCCGATGCGGATCACGCGCTCGGCCGGCACTCCGATCTCTTTGGTCCAGATGTCGTAGGCCTCGTCGTCCTCGGCATACACGGTGACGGTGAGCTTGTCCTTGGGCAGCTTGAACACCACCGTGAGCAGTTCCCACGCATAGTTGATGGCGTCGCGCTTGAAATAATCGCCGAAACTGAAGTTGCCCAGCATCTCGAAGAAGGTGTGATGGCGCGCGGTGTAGCCGACGTTTTCCAGGTCGTTGTGCTTGCCGCCGGCACGCACGCACTTCTGCGAAGTCGTGGCGCGAGTGTAGGGACGTTTGTCGAAACCGAGGAACACGTCCTTGAACTGGTTCATGCCCGCGTTAGTGAACAACAGCGTCGGGTCTTCGTGCGGGACCAGCGAACTGGAGGCAACTATCGTATGGCCTTTAGAGGCAAAATAATCGAGGAACTTCTGGCGGATTTCGCTGCTTTTCATCTGGACACCAATCGACGCGATTTATTCAATAAATACGCCGCCCGAATGGCGGCATCAAGGCATGAATCATACCATTTGATGCCCTTGTCCTGTCAGTCCTCCCCCGTTGCGGAGGAAAGTTTCAGGACCT
>DAIDAG010000077.1 GCA_027310725.1 Sideroxydans sp.
AAGGATCATCAGCGCTTTACCATGGCAACCGATATCAAAGTCTATTTCTGCGATCCACAAAGTCCATGGCAACGTGGCTCGAATGAGAATACCAATCGTTTACTTCGGCAATATTTTCCAAAGGGAACAGACTTGTCGATACACTCTCAATCGAAACTCAATGCAGTAGCTCGTCAGTTAAATGAACGACCACGGAAGACATTGGATTTTGAAACACCCGCCGAGAGATTTAACGCATGTGTTGCGTTGATCGGTTGAGCTGACAGTTAGAGAAGCGGACATGTGCCGATGACATGACCGAAGGACGCAAACCGGCCAATTACCGCCTTTCGCAACCGTCTCTTTTCATGTAATGAAATAGGGGAGTACTCTAAATTTTCATTCCAATAGTTGCAATTGGCGTTGGAGTAAGGTTTGCAACACCGCGCCCGCAATTCTTGATATTTATATATGAGTAATTTACCTCGTTGATTTATCCACTGAAAGAAATACACTGCTTTTGAATGTGGGTCTTATATTACCGTGACTTTTAACTTTCTGCGGCTGGAGGCTGTCATGCAACTGCTCAGTGTAAATCGTCATTTAATCCGATACGGTAAAAACCTAATCGCCTTCATCTGCTTGTTAATTCTCGGATGCGGGGGCGGGGGCGGCGGAAGTACTAATTCGACACCAGCTAGTCCTCCACAAGTTACTTCCGTAGTTGCTTTGCCGGCCCCAATAGCTACCGGAATAACTTTTCTACCAAGTTCATATACTAGTTCAAACCAGCTACGTGCATCCTCAGTGTCAGTGGGGAGTAATTTGTTTTTTACTGATACATCTAACTCGCCCCTCAAAAGCCTTTCCTTGAATAGTTTTGGTATTACAGCTTTGGCAAGCAAAATTGGCACCCCTGAAAATCTGGTCGTCAATGGTCAATACATCTACTGGGTCGATGGTGGCAGATTAAATAAAACATCCATCAGTGGTGCGGTGACAACCGTATTACAGAATGGTACTCGTGATCCCGTTGCCGGCTCGACCGCCGATATCGTGGTCGATGGTACATATGCATACTGGGTCAATACGGTCAGTAGTACCAGTTGCAGCCCATCATGTACTTGGACAATTCTACGTGTTCCTATTGCTGGTGGCACTCCTTCCCAGTTGGCGAGTACAAACAGTGAGATTGTAGCCCTCGCCAGCGACGCTAATAATATTTATTGGGAGGAACGAGGCATTGGTCCAGTCACGACAGGTTGCCAGTGTGGCAGTACGATAAAGGCAGTACCAAAAATTGGCGGAACCGTTGTTACTTTGGTAGATGGCTTGCTTAACGGACTTACGTCTGGCAGTTGGATACCTACCGGCGGAATCGCCGTCAGTGGTTCAGCAATTTTCTTTGCCGATTCCACATCCACTTCATATCAAATGTTGGAAATTCCAAATACAGGAGGAACCGTATCTATTCTTGCGACTGTGCCAACTAATATCGGTAATGCTCAGAATGCCATTAGAAGCATTACTGCGGGTTCGGCAAACGTGTACTGGTTGGATTCGGGCAATAGCGTTCTTGATTCAGTACCAATTGTAGGTGGTAGCGTTACAACACTAGCCAATGGCCTAAATGGGCCTACTGATCTTGCAATCAACGCCAGCACCGCATATTGGGTTGAGTCCGGAGCGTCAAGTGGCTGTTGCTTGCAGATGGGAGCCGGTCAGATAAGGCAGGTTTCTCTCGCGGGTGGAACTGCCAGTACGTTGGTCAGTGGGATAGATGCCCCCAGCGCTTTGAGCACCGATACATCGAATGTCTATTGGACAGAGCTTTGGAGGATTGCCGATGCACCTATTACGGGAGGATTGCCAACGACACTGGCAAGCGGCATCTCAAGTGATATGGCCAGAATTGCGGCCGACCAGGTCAATATATATATTCTGGATGGCGATTTGGTGAAGAAATTGCCGATTAACGGTGGAACTGTCGAAAAATTGAGTGCTGCTCATGGAGGAAGCATCGGAGATTTATCGGTAATCAATCAGGATATTGTCACGGACGGCGTCAATGTTTATTGGACAGTGGGCAGCGTCGGACCAACTCCTCCTATAGTTCAGAAGATCGTGGTCGGCGGGGGTTCCCCTGCGACGCTCTCAACTGACACGTCGATTGTGAATCCACAGGATTGCTATTGGCGTGTCGCAGTAGATACGCAAAACGTCTATTGGAGTACCGGTTCTTCCTCCTTCCCTGTTGGTTGCAGTATAAAGAAAGTTCCTATTGCAGGTGGATCGACTACGACTATCGTTGATGCCGCGTATCTTAGAGATTTTACCGTTGACGGAACCAATATTTACTTCTCGGAATTTTCGACTTCAATTCCGACTCTCAAGAAAATCTCCGTCAACGGCGGATCTACATCAACTGTAGCAAGTAACGTCACACCCTGGGTACTTGCCAACGATAATGCAAATGTTTATTGGATTGATCCCACTCAGACGTTACCGAGCGGTATTGGCGAGATATCGAAGTCAGGCGGCACCGCAACATTTTTGGTGCAGAAAATTTTGGAGACCAATCCATCGCTTGCTGCCGAAGCCATCATCGCCGGAGCTAGTGGTGTCTATTGGACAGAAGCAGTCGGGGGCAAGATTTACACGCCTATAGCCGCTTCCACTTTAACCTTCCCGCTCTTGACTGGATTGAAAGCTTTTGAAATCAGCGGTGAATCACGAACGTTTACAGTTTCCAGTGGGTGCAGCGGAACAGGGACTCTCTCCAGTGTCCCCGCTACCACCCCCTCAACGTTTGAAGGGGTATCAGGCTATTCTGCTGTTACCAGCATTTCGTGGTCTTTGACCAACTGCACTCCTGCCACGTACACAGATACTTCAATCGACTACTACGATTCCAATTACATTCCGCTTGGATATGATGATACGGCCGGAGGGGGAAGCTATGCCGTATTCAATACCACACCAAATATACCCGCGTCTGTAACCGTTGGTAACGCCGGTTCAATTGGCACGCGGACATTGTATACGAGTAGCACCAAGGCAACTGTGAATGGAAAAGAAGTCGTAAGCTACGTTGTGGAAGCCGATACTGCGAATTCCGCGATAATAGACTTGATCACAAAGAGCTATAACCCTGCCGGAGCGTTGACGGCTACAACTCAGGATCGTTATCGAATTACTGCGTCAGGTGCGATTACAAGATTGTCTGAAGACAATCAGCAGTCAAATGGTTCGACCTTACATTTGGTTTTAACTTTTAATTAGATATGTGATATTCGCCCAATAGTAAATGGTCTGCGATAACGTGAAAGTAGTTATTGTGGTTCTATCTGCTATTGTGATCGATTAATGTTGCCCCCAAACTATGACCGCTTTCAGGCAATGAATTGGGATGCATGAGCGTCGCTTTAGGGTTAAGAAGAGTCATTTAAGCTCACAAATTTTCATCGAATCAACGTCTCCTACCTGGCGTAAAGCGGTCATCCAGAGGTTCCACTTTGAGAGTCTGGTGTGGTCGATTTAAGACGCTCTTGGCAAATCTGAATCAACCACAGATTACGGATACCCGTATTAGATGCCCTGCATCAGCCACCACCAGCCGGTCAGCGTGGCAAATGAAAGTATCAGCCCCACGGTCACCATCAGTGTCGCCAGCGGCGGATCGAGATCATGCTCGGTCGCCAGGATCGCGGCAGTGATCATCGGCGGCATGCCCGCCTGGAACAAGGTGATCTGTATAGCCTGACCATGCGCGCCCAGCAGCGGCACATACAGCAGGAACAAGACCAGCGGTACCAGCACCAGCTTGAAGCCCAGGCCTATGGCCAAATTCCTGCCATTGCCGGCGAGGTGGCCCAGCCGCAATTGGAAGCCGACCGCGAGCAAGGCCAGCGGCGCCATCGTATCGCTCAGGCGCTTGAGCACGATCGTGAGCCATTCCGGATATTCGAAGGGGATCAGCACCAGCGCGACCAGCAATGCGATGAATGACGGGAAGCGGAAAACGCGCCTCGCCATTTCAGCGACGCCGGGACGCCCGGACGAATAGATGCCGGCAAAGGAGATGCCCAGGGTGGACAGTGCCAGAAAGGAACCGAGCTGGTCGACGATGATGCCGCTGGCAAGTCCCCCGTGGCCGTAATAAGCCTCGATCATCGGCAGTCCGAAATAGGCGGTATTCCCCAGACCGCCCGTCAGTGTCAGTGCGCCTACGGTGGAACGCGGCAGATCCAGCCAGCGCCCGACCAGCCAGAAGAAACCGGCCGAGAACGCAAAGGTCAACCATCCCATCGCCGCCATCAGGCCGACGTCGCCGCTGATCTTCAGCCCGTGCACAGACAGCAGCGTCAGCGCGGGGAGAGAGACATGCAGAATGAAGGAGTTGAGCACGGCCGGCGTATTGACCGGCATGCGCTTGAAGCGGTGCAGCAACATGCCTGCGACGAAGCAGAAAATGAGGAGGATGAGGTTATTCATGCAGCCGCTGTGCGCAACGCGAGATCACTGCGGGATATTCGATGAAATGTACGCCTTCAATTTCGTCACATCCGCATCCATCACTTCGCAGCGCTGCGGCAGCTTCTCGATCCCTTCCATTGCCACAGGGCGTTCCGGCTGGCGCCCCAACGCTTCCTGGATGGTCTCGGCGAACTTGGCCGGCAGCGCGGTCTCCAGACAGATCAGCGGCAAGCTGGGACGGCGCTGCTCAAGGCCTACCTTCAGGCCATCGGCGGTATGCGTGTCGATCATCACGCCGTATTCCTGCCACACTTCGCGGATCGTCTTGAGGCGATCCTGATGCGAGCTCTTGCCGGAAGCAAAATCGAACTTCGGCAGGTCGTTCCAGTACGAAGTGCCCTTGATGTCGAATGAGTTCCCTGCATCCACCCTGCTCCAGAACTCGCGCACCTTGGCGCCGTCGCGACCGACCAGATCGAACACGAAGCGCTCGAAGTTGGATGCCTTGCTGATGTCCATCGACGGGCTGCTGGTCTCGTAGGTGTGGTCGGTGCCGCGCGGACGGTACACGCCGGTGCGGAAGAATTCGTCCAGCACGTCGTTCTCGTTGGTGGCGAGGATCAGCTGGCCGATGGGCAGGCCCATCATGCGGGCGATGTGGCCGGCGCAGATGTTGCCGAAGTTGCCGGATGGCACAGAGAACGCCACCTGCTCATCGTTGGATTTGGTCGCCGCGAAGTATCCCTTGAAGTAGTAAACCACCTGCGCCGAGACGCGCGCCCAGTTGATCGAATTGACTGTGCCGATCTTGTACCTGGCTTTGAACGCATGATCATTGGACACCGCCTTCACCATATCCTGCGCATCGTCGAACATGCCGTTGATGGCGATGTTGTGGATATTCGGGTCCTGCAGCGAATACATCTGCGCGCGCTGGAATGCACTCATCTTACCGTTCGGCGACAGCATGAACACGCGAATGCCGCGCTTGCCGCGCATCGCGTATTCTGCGGCGGAACCGGTATCACCGGAAGTCGCGCCGAGGATGTTCAGTTCCTCATTTTTCTTCGCCAATGCGTACTCGAACAGGTTGCCGAGCAACTGCATCGCCATGTCCTTGAAGGCCAGCGTCGGGCCGTTGGAGAGCTCGAGGATATGCACGCCGTCGGCCAGCTTGCGCAAGGGCGTGATCTGCGTGGCGTCGCTGTCGGCGCGGCCATTGCTGTAGACAGTCGCTGTGTATGTCTTATTGATAATCGCCTTGAGTTCAGCCGCAGGAATATCGGTGGCGAACTTGGACAGCACCACGTAAGCAAGATCGGCATACGACAGTTTGCGCCAGGCATCCAGTTCGGCGCGTGTCACCTGTGGGTATTGTTCCGGCAGGTACAGCCCGCCGTCCGGCGCGAGGCCGCCCAGCAGGATCTCGGTGAAGGTCATGGCGGGCGCGTTGCCGCGGGTGGAGATGTATTTCATCGTAATTGCTCGCTTGATGTAGGTTGGGTTAGCGCAGCGTAACCCAACATGATTGTAGTCGTCAGACAGCTTGTTGGGTTACGCCGCCAGCGGCTAACCCAACCTACATAATTTGATTTATTTTCCGAGTTCTTCCAACCGCAACTTCGTCACCTTGCCCGCCACCACACCCAATGCCTCGATCTTCGCAATAGCCGCCTTGATGCGCTTCTCGCGAGTCTGGTGGGTGAGCATGATGAGGTCGGTCTGGTCTTCGCCTTCGCCGGGTTCCTTCTGGATCACGGCGTCGATGGATATCTGCTCGTCGGCCAGGATGCGCGTGATGTCGGCCAGCACGCCGGGTTTGTCCTGCACACGCAGGCGCAGGTAGTAGCTGGTGATCACGTCATCCATCGGCAGTATCTTCAGGTCGGCCATGGCGTTCGGCTGGAACGCGAGGTGCGGCACGCGGTTCAGCGGATCGGAGGTTGCCATGCGCGTCACGTCGACGAGGTCGGCGATCACCGCGCTGGCGGTCGGCTCCGCGCCTGCGCCCTTGCCGTAATACAGCGTCGCACCGACGGCATCGCCCTGTACCACGACCGCGTTCATCGCACCTTCCACGTTGGCGATCAGGCGCTTGGATGGGATCAGCGTCGGGTGCACGCGCAGCTCCACACCTTCCGGTGTGCGCTTGGTGATGCCCAGCAGCTTGATGCGATAGCCGAGCTGTTCGGCGTATTTGATGTCGGTCGCATCCAGCTTGGAGATGCCTTCGATATAGGCTTTGTCGAACTGCATCGGAATGCCGAACGCCAGTGCGGACAGGATGGTGATCTTGTGTGCCGCATCCACGCCCTCGATGTCGAAGGTCGGGTCGGCCTCGGCGTAGCCGAGACGCTGGGCTTCCTTCAGCACAGTATCAAAAGAGAGGCCTTTATCGCGCATCTCGGACAGGATGAAGTTGGTGGTACCGTTGATGATGCCCGCGATCCACTCGATGCGGTTCGCGGTGAGTCCTTCGCGCAGCGCCTTGATGATGGGAATGCCGCCCGCCACAGCGGCCTCGAACGCGACCATCACGCCCTTGTCCTGCGCCGCCTTGAATATCTCGTTGCCGTGCGTGGCCAGCAAGGCCTTGTTCGCGGTGACCACATGCTTGCCGTTGGCGATGGCTTTGAGCACCAGCTCTTTCGCGACGCCGTAACCGCCGATCAGTTCGATGACGATATCCACTTCCGGGTCGCTCACCACGGAAAAAGCATCGTCCGTCACGCGGCATGTGCCGCCGGTGACCTTCTTCGCCAGTTCCACATTCTTGTCCGCCACCACCGTGATGCGGATGGGGCGGCCGGCACGGCGGGTGATCTCTTCCGCGTTGCGTTGCAATACGGTGAAGGTGCCGCCGCCGACTGTGCCGATACCGAGTAGACCTACATTGATTGGTTTCATGAGAATGATTTCTTAAAGTTAAAAGCGGGAATGACAAAACCTTCGCGAAAATAGAACTTGTGCGCCTGCGTGCGTTGCGTGCCTGAATCCAGCGTCAGGCCGCTTGCACCCAGTTTCCTGGCAACCTCTTCCAGATGCGCGATCAAAAAATGACCTACGCCTTCCGATCGGCAGTCCTCGTCGGTGACGAGATCATCGACGTAGAACTTCAAGCCATCGGAAGTATTCTCGTGCCAGCGATAGACCGCCAGGCCCAGCACCGCATCGTCTTCAACCGCCAACGCCATGTGCGCATCTTTCAATACGCGCTCCATCTTTGCGGAATAGTCGGCTGGAAGATGCGGACGCAACTGGCGATGCACGGGTTCTGCTCGCGCCAACCATTCAGCGCCGGCGACCCGGCCGCCTTCCGCAAATACCTCGACGACCCTCATGTCCCGTGCCGCTTGCGATAGCTCTCCAGGAAACGCGCTATACGCCCGATCGCTTCGGTCAAATCGTCGGAGTTGGGCAGGAACACCACGCGGAAGTGGTCGGTGTGCGGCCAGTTGAAGCCGCTGCCCTGCACGATCAGCACCTTCTCCTGTTCCAGCAGTTCGAGGATGAACTTCTGGTCGTCCTCGATCGGGTACATCGTGGGATCGAGTTTAGGAAACAGGTACAGCGCGGCCTTGGGCTTGACGCAGGTCACGCCGGGGATGGCGGTGAGCAGGTTGTAGGCGAGTTCGCGCTGCTTGTACAGCCTGCCCCCGGGCGCGACCAGGTCGTTGATGCTCTGGTAGCCGCCCAGCGCGGTCTGGATCGCGTACTGCCCGGGCACGTTGGAGCACAAGCGCATTGAGGCGAGGATATTCAGGCCGTCCAGATAGTCCTGCGCGGTCTTCTTTGCACCGGAGACGACCATCCAGCCCGAACGGTAACCGCAGGCGCGATAGTTCTTGGACAGACCGTTGAGCGTGACGAACAGCACATCGTCCGCCAGCGACGCGATGGACGTGTGCGTGATGCCGTCGTACAGCACCTTGTCGTAGATCTCGTCGGCGAAAATGATCAGTTGATGTTCGCGCGCAAGCTGGATGATCTCCCTGAGTATCTCGTCGGAATAGACGGCGCCCGTCGGGTTGTTCGGGTTGATCACGACGATGGCGCGCGTATTCGGCGTGATCTTGCTGCGCATGTCCTTGAGGTCGGGGTTCCACTCATTGGCCTCATCGCAGATGTAATGGCGCGGCGTGCCGCCCGCCAGCGTCACCGCTGCCGTCCACAAGGGATAGTCAGGTGCGGGCACCAGCACCTCGTCTCCAGGATTGAGCAGACCCTGCATGCACATCACGATGAGCTCGGAGGCGCCGTTGCCGATGTAGATGTCGTCGATGGTGACGCCCGCGATCTTTTTCAGCTGGGTGTAATGCATGATCGCCTTGCGCGCGGCGAACAGGCCTTTGGAATCGGAATAGCCGGACGAGTTCGGCAGATTGAGGATCACGTCCTGCTGCACCTCTTCCGGCGCGTCGAAACCGAACGGGGCGAGATTTCCAATGTTCAGCTTGATGATGCGCTGCCCCTCTTCTTCCATCTGCTTGGAGCGCGCCATCACCGGGCCGCGGATGTCGTAACAGACGTTGGCCAGCTTGGCGGATTTCAATACCGGTTTGGCGATGGGAATATCTTTTTCGGATTTCACTTGAGTGCTTCCTAATCTGCCAGGCTGGCGCCGATGGTAGAATCACCGGCATACAGACAAGGCGTTGCAAAGGCCGCGATTCTACCGCGCCGCCGCTGCCCGCCGCAAATGGAGGGATCCCTTTGGCACTGCATCTGGACACAAATACCAATCTCTACCTGTTCACCGGGCACGGCGAAGGTTATGTCGCGATCAACAATCACCGCTACCAGCAGCCCGTGGTCGTGATGGCCGGAGAAGTCCGTACCGACTGGGCCGCCGCGGATTTCACCGCGCTGACTGCGGCGCATTTCGAGTATTTTCTCGAACTCAAGCCTGAAGTACTGCTGCTCGGCACCGGTCCGAAGCAGCAGTTCGCCCATCCCAACCTGTACCGCGAACTCGTCAAAGCCCGCATCGGCGTCGAATTCATGGATACCCCCGCAGCCTGCCGCACCTACAACATCCTCGTCGCCGAAGACCGCAAAGTGGTTGCGGCGGTGCTGTTATAAGGAAATCGAATGTCCCACCCCCTGCACGCCGTCATCACCCAGACCGAACAAGTCATCCTCGGCAAGCCTCGCCAGATCAGGCTGGCGCTCACCTGCCTGCTGGCACGCGGGCACCTGCTGATCGAAGACCTGCCCGGTGTGGGCAAGACCATGCTGGCGCATGCTCTGGCCAGGACGCTCGGCCTGCAGTTTCAGCGCATTCAGTTCACCAGCGACATGCTGCCCGCCGACATCCTCGGCGTCTCGATCTACCAGCGCGACAGCGGCGAGTTCAGATTCCACGCGGGACCAATCTTCGCCCAGATGATCCTGGCCGACGAAGTGAACCGCGCCACGCCCAAAACGCAAAGCGCGCTGCTGGAAGCAATGGAAGAACACCAGGTCACCAGTGAGGGCGAGACGCGCCCGCTGCCGGTGCCGTTTTTTGTTATCGCCACGCAGAACCCGACCAACCAGATCGGCACCTTTCCGTTGCCCGAATCGCAGCTCGACCGCTTTCTGATGCGCATCCAGCTGGGTTATCCGGATGCCCAGGCGGAACGCGGGCTGCTGGCCGGCGTGGAGAGGCGCGACCTCATCGCAAAGCTTGCGCCGCAAATGGAAACCGCCGAACTGATGGACTTGCAGCAACAGGTCAGGCAGGTGTTCGTCTCTCCCGCCCTGCTCGACTACGTGCAGTCCATCCTGCGCCACACCCGCGAATCGGCGCGATTCGTGCACGGACTTTCGCCGCGCGCCGGACTTTCGCTGCTGGCCGCCGCCCGTGCCTGGGCCTTGCTGGACGGGCGCAACGCCGTCATTCCGGAGGACATCCAGGCGGTATTGCCGGGTGTCGCCAGCCACCGTCTGCAAAGCGTGCAGGATGTGCAAACCTCCGACGGCGACAAGCTGGCACGAGAGTTGATCGAGGCGGTAGCCATCCCCTAACAGGCACGACAATTAGCCGTCATTCAATATGAAAATTGCCGTGCCCGCCCCCTCACCACAATCCTCTGGTAGAACTACTAGCCAATCGACTATGCCCGCAAGCGGGCAAGTCGCTGGTTATCCCGCTTGCGGGGAGAGCGAAGCGAGGGGGGCGGAGCCAAGCGGCCGAACCGCTGCGCGGGATTCTCGTTAAAGCTGTGCTTGCCACTTTCAGAAAGCTATTCCGCAACTGGGCGTTCCGCCGCGGCGTCGAGACCGGCACGCTGGTATTGAACCAGCGCCGCATCTACATCGTTCCTTCCAGCCAGGGATTCGGCTTTGCCTTTGTGCTGGTGATGATGCTGCTGGGCGACATCAATTACAACCTGAGTCTGGGTTACGTACTCACCTTCCTGCTGGCCACGACTGCCGGCATGTCCATGTTGCACGCCTTCCGCAACATGGCACAGCTGGAGATACATGCAGGCTATGTCGAATCGGTGTTCGCCGGGGAACAGGCAAAGTTCGTGTTCCATTTCAACAACCCCGGCAGGCTGGATCGCCACCATCTCCGTTTGCATGACGACGATGGGCACCACACGGTGTTCGATCTTCCCGCACAGCATTCCACCAGAGTCGAGCTCGTCATCCCCGCACCCCGGCGCGGCTGGCTGGATAGCGGGCGTCTGACGCTGTACACCCGTTACCCGCTCGGGCTGTTTTATGCCTGGACATACATCCATTTCGACGTGCGCTGCCTGGTCTATCCCAGGCCGGCCGCACCGCAGCCGTTGCCTGCCGCATCTGTGCAGGATGGGGTCGGCAAGGTGACGGCAGCAGGCGACGAGGATTTCGCCGGCCTGCGCAACTATGCCGCTGGCGATGCCATGCCGCGCATCGCATGGAAAGCATTGGCGCGCGAACAGGGCCTGCAGGTGAAACAGTTCTCGGCTTTCCAGGGGAGGGAGCTATGGCTGGATTGGTCGCTGCTGCCGGACATCGGGCCGGAAGCAAAACTGGAACTGCTCACGCGCTGGGTGCTGGACGCCGATGCACTGGGCTTGATGTACGGCCTGCGCCTGCCGCAAAGCAAAGTGCCGCTCCGGCGCGGCGACGCGGAGTCTTCCGGTGCGGGATCTGCGCCGGGGCAATTGCTGCCGCAGCATAGTGCAGCACATCGCGCCGAATGCCTGCGCAGGCTGGCGTTATACGGACTGGGCGAAACATGAAACTCACCGCCCCGCTCATCTACGGGCTCATCGCATGCATCCTGCTGGTGAGTGCGCCCCACGCGGAGCATCTGCCGCTGTGGGTCAGCGCGATCTGTTCGGCATTGCTGGCTTGGCGCGCCTACCTCACCTGGAGCGGCAACCCCCTGCCGCCGCGCTGGCTTTTGCTCGTCGTCACCCTCGCCTGCGTGCTTGCGATCGCCGCCACCTTTCGCACGCTGTTCGGGCGCGAAGTCGGCGTCACGCTGCTCATCCTGCTCGCTTCGCTCAAGTTGCTTGAGATGCGCGCGGTGCGCGATGTCACGGTACTGATCTATCTTTCCTGCTTCGTCATCATCACCAACTTCTTCTACTCGCAAAGCATCCCCACGGCGCTCTTCATGCTGCTCACCTTGCTGGTCATCATGGCAACCTGGGTGCACATGCAGACAGGCGATCTCGCATTCAGGCCGCGCCTGCGCATCGCCGGGATATTGCTGCTGCAGGCCATTCCGCTTTCGCTCGTCATATTCGTGCTGTTCCCGCGCGTGCAGGGACCGCTGTGGGGAATGCCGCAGGATGCCTATGCCAGCAGCGGTCTGTCCGACTCGATGGCACCGGGCAGCTTGAGCAGGCTTTCCCTGTCCGATGCAGTGGCGTTCCGCGTTGTTTTCAACGGCAGGGAACCGACTCGCGAGCAGTTGTACTGGCGCGGACCGGTGCTGTGGGACTTCGACGGCACAAGCTGGAAGCGCGGACGCAATGCGACGCTGCAACGTCCTGTACTTACCGATGCAACCGCACCGGTCGATTACACGGTGACGCTGGAGCCGCACAACAAGCCCTGGCTGTTCGTGCTGGACATGCCGGCGAAGATTTCCATCCCGGCCGATCTCGCACCGGACTTCCAGGTACTCAACAGAACGCCGGTGAATGCGCGCACACGCTATAGCGCGACTTCGCTGCTTTCCTATCGCGCCAACCTCGGCGAACCGCCGCAACAACTCCAGCGCGCACTCGCCTTGCCGCAAGGATACAACCCGCAAGCCAGAAAGCTCGCCGCGGAATGGCGCACTCGCAGCGACAGCGATATGGCACTGGTACAGACCGCTCTCGGTTATTTCAACCGGAACGGTTTCGAGTACACGCTGGAACCGCCGTTGCTCGGCACCAACAGTGTGGATGATTTCATCTTCACCACAAAAAAAGGATTCTGCGAACACTACGCCGGCAGCTTCGTGTTCCTGATGCGCGCGGCGGGCTTGCCGGCACGAGTGGTGACCGGATATCAGGGCGGTGAATATAACGACCTGGGCGGTTATTACATCCTGAGGCAGTACGATGCCCATGCCTGGGCGGAAGTCTGGTTGCGGGACCGCGGCTGGGTGCGCATCGACCCGACTGCGGCGATTGCGCCGGCAAGGATACAAAGCGGCCTGAACGCCGCCCTGCCGGACAATGCCACCCTGCCTTTCCTCGCACGCACTCAGTCGCCGCTCCTGCTCAAGCTGCGCTTCAATCTCGACGCGCTGACGAACCAGTGGAACCAGTGGGTCCTGGGCTACAACACGGAACGCCAGTTCGCCTTCCTGACGCGCCTGGGCATGGAAGACATCACCTGGAAGAAGCTGGCGGTCGACATGTTGTCCGGCGTTGCCCTGCTGGTGGGCATCTTCACGCTCCTCATGCTGCGCCGCCTCTCCGTGCGCCAGGCGGATGCGGTACAGGCCTTATGGCTGAAAGCCTGCCGCAAACTCGAGAAAGCAGGCTTGCCGCGTGCGCCGCATGAGGGCGCGACGGATTACGCGGCACGCATCGCAGCCGCGCGGCCGGAACTGACTGAAGAAATTTATGACCTTGCGGCACGCTATGCGTCGTTGCGCTATGGTGGGGAAGCCGAAAAGGATGGCCTGGCCGCTTTCAGGAATGCGGTGCGCGCCTTCAAGCTATAATCCGCGCCTCATACAATCAAGCAGCCTATCATGCAGATCACCCGCCGCCTGGAATTCGATGCCGGACACCGCATTCCCAACCACAACAGCCAGTGCAAGCACTTGCACGGCCATCGCTATATCATGGACATCACACTGGCAGGCGATGTCATCACCGTCGAAGGCGTTTCGGAACAAGGCATGGTGATGGATTTCTCGGATGTGAAGCGCATTGCCAAGGAGCAGGTCGTGGACGCGTGGGACCACGCCTTTCTGGTCTATCGCGGGGACAAGGTCGTCCTGGATTTCCTGAACACCCTGCCCGGCCACAAGACCGTGGTGCTGGATGTCATCCCGACGGCGGAGAATCTGGCCAAGGTCGCTTTTGACTTGCTATCGAATGCCTACCGCGACACCTACGGCAACCATCTGAAGCTGGAGCGCGTGCGTCTTTACGAAACGCCCAACAACTGGGCTGACTACACGCGCTAACAATCAAACCTGCCCATACCCATTCACCACCACCCGGTCGCGCCCGTCAGCCTTGGCCTGATACAAAGCCCGGTCTGCGGAACGCAGCAACGTTTCAAACGAGAGGCCGCTTGCCGGTAGCACCGAAGCCACACCGCAACTGAGAGTGACATGGCGTTTGGGCGTGGCATGCGAAATATGGAGTTCGTTCACATGCTGGCGCACGTTCTCCGCCACCCAGCGCGCGCCATCGGCATCGGTCTCGCCCAACACCAGGGCAAACTCCTCGCCGCCGTAGCGCGCAGCCAGGTCTGCCGCACGAGGCGCGGCACGCGCCACCTGACCGGCCACTGCCCGCAGGCATTCGTCTCCGGCCTGATGTCCGTATGCATCGTTGAACAGTTTGAAATTGTCGACGTCCAGCATCACCAGCGCGATGGGTTTCTTCATGCGCTCGCACCGGCGCCATTCGCGCAGGGACAACTCGTCGAACATGCGGCGGTTGGGGATCCCCGTCAAACCATCGGTGGTGGACAGGCGTTGCAATTCCCTGTTGGCGGCATTCAGCTGATGGGTGACATCGACCAGCGAGCGTTGCATCTCGATCAGCCTGCGCATGGCGCGTATCTTGGAATGCAGCACCACCTCGCTTACCGGCTTCATCAGGTAGTCATCGCCGCCCACTTCGATGCCGCGCGCCAGATCCGCGTCCTTGGTCATGCTGGTCAGGAAGATGATCGCGGTCCAATCGTCCTTCCGTTCGGTCGCGCGGATCTCCCTGGCGATGTCGAAACCGTCGATATCGGGCAACTGCGCATCCAGCAGGATGATATCGGGACGTTCCTTGCGATAGAGCTCGATGGCTGCAGCGCCCGTCACAGCTGTCAAAGGATGTTTGATATCCATGCGCTCGAGGAAGTTGCACAGGACTTTCATTGTGACCTTGCTGTCTTCCACCACCAGCACTTTGAGCGCATCTGTTCTTTTTTTCATGCCCGACCGTTCTGTTGTTTTCGGCCATTATAAAGCGGAAACACCGCGCTTCGCATGTATGTATATGACGTCAGGGACTAATCGGGGACCGCCAGGGGTTGTGTCTCCCAGTTTTGCTGCATCTGCGCGTCGTAAAAACGCACGTTATTGCGCCCCGCCTCTTTCGCCTGATACATCGCCGCGTCGGCCTGCCTGATCAAGGCGTCCATCGATTCTCCATTGCCGTGGTACAGGCTGATACCGATACTGGGCGAGCTATGGCATTCCTGCCCATTCAGGCGATAGGGTTGCGACAGCGACTCGCGTATCTTCTCTGCCACGCCTCCCGCCTTGTGGGATGCATCCAGCCCGTCCCCGCTGATATTCTCCAGCAGCACGACGAATTCGTCCCCGCCGAAGCGGGCCACCGTATCCACTTCGCGTACACACGACTTGATGCGCGCCGCGACTTCGATCAGCAACAGGTCGCCGTAATCATGCCCGAGCGTATCGTTCAGATGCTTGAATCGGTCCAGGTCGACGAACAGGACCGCCCCATGCCCGCCGTAACGTGCCGAGGCTGCCAGCGCAGTCTGGAAACGCTCAATGAACAAGCGGCGGTTGGCCAATTGCGTCAGCGCATCGTAGAACGCCAGATTGCGTATCTCTTCCTCCGCCCGTTTGCGCTCCGTGATGTCGCTGAAGATCGCAACGTATTGCGTCGTCTCTCCGCGCTGGTTCTTCACGGCGGTGATGGTCATCCATTTCGGGTAGATTTCGCCGTTCTTGCGCTTGTCCCAAATCTCTCCCGCCCAGGAACCGGTATCCAGTATCTGCTTCCACAGTGCGGCGTAGAACGCCTTGTCATGGCGACCGGAACTCATGATGCGCGGATTCCTGCCGATCACATCCTCGGATGAATAGCCGGTGATGTCGGTGAACGCGCTGTTGACGCGGACGATGTTGGCCTGGGCATCGGTGATAAGGATGGCCTCGTGCATCTCGAATGTCGCGGCAGCCACGCGCAGTGCCTGCTCGGCCTGCTTGCGCAGGGTGATGTTGTGGCTGAACACAAAGAATTTCCCTGCTTCCGGCAGGAAGGTTACCGACACCTCCACATCGAACACGCGACCGTCCTTGCGCCGGTGCTGCGCCTCGAAGCGGCCGTATCCCTGCGCCATGAGCCTGTCGGTATGCACCCTGACTTCCGCCTCGTTTTCATTCGCATCCAACCGGCTGATGTGCATGCCCACCAGTTCCTGTATCGTATAGCCGGACATCTTGGCGTAAGCCTCGTTGACCTCTTCCAGGATGCCGTCCGTATTGACCATCCAGTAGCCATCCATCGCGGCTTCGATCACCTGCTTGTATCTCTGTTGAACGACCTGCAGCTTCTTGCGTTCGGTGATATCCCTGCTGGAAGCAAACAGGTATGCCTTGTCATCGATCACCACGCCATTGACGCAAATCTCGACGTCGATCACGCTGCCGTCCTTGCGACGGTGCATCGTATCGAATATTTCGCTCCTTCCGATGAACGAACCGATCCGTGCACGCAATTCCTCCGCAGAGAAATGAACGTCCCAGTTACACACATTCAGCTGCAGGATCTCATTCCGCGTGTAACCCAGCATGCTGCAGAACGCATCGTTGGCCTCGAGTATATTGCCGTCGATATCCAGCACATGGATGCCTTCCATCGAGTTCCGCATCAGCGTCTGATTCCGCCGCAACTGGGTTTTGGCCTCGCGCAGATTCTCCCGTTGCTGGGTGATATCCAGACCCAGCCCGATCAGCACAGGCAACCCCTCCCGCTCCACGCGCCGTCCGGTCAAATGGTAGGGCGTCTTCGAGCCATCCTTCGATATCAGCTCCGCTTCCACTTCCCCGTCACCTTTTGCAAACACCTGACGGATCGTGTTCTCGATATTGGCTTTATCTTCCCCGTCAAAGAAATCCAGCGGGTGACTGGCTGACATCTCTTCCGGCCCGAGTTGCAGCACCCGTTCCAGATTGTGGTTCCACAGCAGGAAACGTCCCTGCGCGTCAATCACATAGAAGACACCGGGTAGCGCTTCGATCAGTTCTTTGCGGAACACGCTCTCCTGTTTGATCTGATCGCTGTCCGACAACTTGTCCAGCATGGTATTCAACGCCCTGGCAAGTTTGCCGATCTCGCCCTTGCCCGTTTCGTTCAGGCGGACATTCCGGTCCCCGGCAGCAATCTCGCGCGCGACAACCGTTATGCGATCGAGCGGAGCGAAGGTGCGGCGCAATACCAGCATGAACACGACGCCCACCAGCAACATGACCAGCACCGTATCCACCAGGTTGGGCTGCGACATCTCCTTGAATCCCTGGACGGCGGCGTTCACGGGCAGATGACAGACCAACAACAGGAATCGGGAAGGATCGCTGACATCGAAGTACGCACGCTCGGCCGCCAGATAACCGCCTTTTCCATCGCTCATAGTCCGCGATGACGGGTCGTTCTGCTTGATCTGCGGTGCCAACATCGGCTTGAGCTGCGGGAAGTCCGCATCGATCTTGTCCTTGCCGCCCGACTCCGAAGACGTGGCATCGGGATGGAACAGATAGTGCCCGTATTGATCTGCCATATAACTCTGCACTGCAGACGGCAGCCCCTCCGAGACGGAGGCAAACAACGAGCGCACATCCTTGTCGATCACCACCATGCCGAATACGCGACCGCTCGCATCGAACACCGTCGTGACGGCATGCAAAACGAGACGATGCGGGTGCTGAACCCCTCCCCGGTCCAGATCGGGAGCAAAGTCGGAAAGATACACGCGACCGGCAGTCAGCATCAGCCCCGCTTTGAAATACTCCCGGTCACCCCTGGCTTGCAATGCGTCGCGCGGTGTCACCGCGACATGACCGTCGCGACTCTCCACACGCACCAGTTCCCGCCCCTCTCCTGCCGCACCGATATAACTCGCCTCATAATATTCCGGATGCGCACGCAGAAAGGCGACAAGGATCTCTTGCAGGCGCACTTCCCATTGGGCATAAGTCGATTTGTCGCGGGGGTCGATCCCGTTGTTCGCGCTGGCGCGCACGATCCCCGAGACTGACGGCAGAGAAGCCAGGAACAGCACATCCTGACGCAGCGAGTCGATGGACTGGGTCAGGCGCACCTGCTCAAGATGAATGTCCATCTTGAGGTCGGCACTGCGCTCGCTGAGGTACGCCTCCCGATCGTTCTCCAGATCCTTGTTCATCCACAGCAACCCACCGGCCACCACGAGCAGCAATGCCCAGAAGGTGATGCGCGCGGAAAGGCTGATGTCGCTGAATTTCATGTCGCCATCCTCTGTCGCGCAAAACACAGATCCTGCCATGCCTTGGCTTTTTCGGCCGGACTGCGCAGCAGGTAAGCAGGATGATAAGTGACGATGAGGGGCGTTCCATGGTAGTCGTGGATTGTGCCGCGCAGCGAACCCAGTGTCGCCTCGCGTCCGAGCAGCGAAGTGGCCGCAGTCTTGCCGAGTGCCACGATGAGCGTTGGCTTGATCAGGGTGATCTGCTGTTGCAGATAGGGCAGGCAGGTCGCGATCTCGTCCGGCTCCGGGGTGCGGTTGCCGGGCGGACGGCATTTGACGACATTCGCGATGTACACGTTGCTGCCGCGTTTCAACTTGATCGCCGAGAGCATGTTGTCGAGCAACTTGCCAGCCTGCCCAACGAACGGCTCACCCTGTGCATCCTCGTCCGCGCCGGGGCCTTCGCCGACGAACAGCCAGTCGGCATGCTCATCGCCCACCCCGAATACGGTCTGCGAGCAACCGGCGCGCAGCTTGCATGCAGTACAGTCGCGTACCTTTTGCTTGAGCTCAGGCCAATCCAGGGAGCTTGTGCCCGGCAGGCTGGGTGCAACGAAACCTGTCTCCGCAGACTGTGGCGCATCGGCCGTCCTGCTCATTTCATCGGAAACCTGCGCTGGCGGTTGAGACTCCATCGCGGGTGGGAATGCGACGGGTACGGATTCAACCGTTGCAGGTATCCCGCGCCGTACCCACAGCGGGTAAAGATTGAGCTCGCGCAGAACAGCTTCATCTCGAATATTCACAGTTCCCGCCCCATCAGAATCGCATCTTCGCGCCCATTCTGCGCCTGGTAATAGTCCCGGCGCAATCCGATATCGCCAAATCCGGCCTTGCGATAAAGCGCGATCGCCGCCTTGTTGCTTGCACGCACTTCCAGCACCATGCGACGCATGCCAAAGTGGCGCGCCAGCACCATCATCTCGTCCAATAATTTTCGCCCCCAGCCCTGGCGCTGGTGCCCGGCATCGATCGCGATGTCGAGCAGCTCGGATTCGTCCACCGCCAACATCAGCACCGCATAGCCGAGCATGACCCCGTCCGCTTCGAAGACTTTGCACTGATATTTGCTGCGCAAGGCATCGCTGAAATTTCCCGGTGTCCAGGGATGCGTATGCACCTCGCGCTCGATGCGCAGCACGGCATCCAGATCGGCCCCGGTCATGTCGCGCAGAATCATCAAAGACCCGTCCGCACCGCAGCCGCCCCGGCACGCGCTTCCTCGCGCTCCCTGGTCTTCAGCGCGACCTTGTCGCGCAGGTAGAGCGGCAGCGCCAGCGCCGCATCCACCGCATTGCCCTTGGCGAATTCGACGGCCGCGATCTGCGCGACGGCGCCGGCCCGGGGCACTAGCTGCATATCCATGCCGGACAACTGCCTGCCGTAACGTACCGATAAAGCTGTGTCATTCACCGCAAATCCGCTGCCTGCGCCGAACCAGCCATCCCCGGCGATATCCGGGGCCGTGTCCGCCCTGCACAGGCGGGGCGCAATCACCTCGATCCATCCGTCGTTTCGCTTCTCATACGCGGCGAGATACAGCTCGCCCATGCGCGCATCCAACGCCGCGATGACTTTGTCCCGTCCACTGGCCTGGGCCAGCGCTTCCAGCGTGCACACCCCGACAACTTTCACATCGGCCCCGAATGCCAGACCTTGAGCAACACCGCAGGCGATACGCACCCCGGTAAAGGATCCCGGCCCCTTGCCGAAGGCGATGCCATCTATATCCTGAATCCTGAATCCTGCATCCTGCAGTACTGCATCGATCATCGCCATCAGGACTTCGGAGTGTTTCTGCCCCACCAGTTCGCAGCGTTCGCTCACCTTGCCGTCCCGCCACAGCGCGGCCGAGCAATACTCGGTGGAAGTTTCGATCGCGAGGATATCCATCAGACCAGCAGCAGCGCCACTGCCTGTGCAGCGATCCCTTCACCGCGCCCGGTGTAACCGAGATGCTCGGTCGTCGTCGCCTTTACGTTCACCGCGTTATGCGCGATACCGAGATCGGCAGCGATATTGGTGATCATCTGCGGGATATGTGGTGCCATCTTCGGCGCCTGCGCGATGATGGTGGCGTCCACGTTGCCGATGCGAAAACCTGACGCCTCGATCTTGCGCGCGACGTCGCGCAACAGAAGCCGGCTGTCGATGTCCTTGTACCTGGCATCGGTATCGGCGAAGTGCTTGCCGATATCGCCCAGCGCCGCCGCGCCAAGCAGCGCGTCGCAGATGGCATGCAGCAACACGTCGGCATCGGAATGGCCGAGCAGCCCTTTGTCATAAGGGATATCCACCCCGCCGATAATGAGTTTGCGTTCCGCAACCAGTTGGTGAACGTCAAAGCCCTGTCCGATACGCATATTGCTTTCCTCCTGTAGGGTGGGCGCGACTCTGTGCCCACGCGGTACTGAACTCAGCGTGGGCACAAAAAACGTACCCACCCTACCTGTTTGTGTTTAACAACAATTCCGCCAGTTCGATGTCCTGCGGATAGGTCACCTTGAAATTGCTGGTATCGCTCGCCACCAGCTTCGGCTGCAGGCCCATCGCTTCGATGGCCGAGGCGTCGTCGGTGACATTGTTACTGTGCGCCAGCGCTTCCGTCAGCAATCCGGCACGGAACATCTGCGGCGTTTGCGCCTGCCACAGGCCTTCGCGCGGCTCGGTGTGGGCGATGCGCTGCTGGGCATCGGCACGCTTCAGGGTATCTGCCACCGGCACCGCAAGGATGCCGCCGACCGGATCGTCGCGCAGTTCGCTGATCATGCGCGCCAGCAGATGCGCGCTCAGGCAGGGGCGTGCGGCATCGTGCACCAGCACCCAGTCGTCCGGTTCCAGCTCCGAGACCAACAGGCCGTTCGCCACGCTCTCGGCACGCGTCTTTCCGCCGCAATACAGCGGTGCCAGCTTGCCCGCGCAATGCGACCAGTCATAGCGCGCGAAATATTCGTCGTCCGGCGCCAGAACCACGAACACGGTCTTGATATTGGTGTTGGCGCACAAAGTGGATAGCGCGTGCCAGATCATGGGCCGACCGGCCAGATCGAGATATTGCTTGGGCAACTCGTTACCCATGCGTGCGCCGAAACCGGCAGCGGGGACTAAAGCGTGGAATTCAGACATAAGCGAATTGTAAAACAGGAATGCTGGCCGGGTGGCTTATAATGCGCGCCTTTGTTTCAGGCCTGTTTCAATGCTGTTCACCTCCAAAAATTCCCGCCCGCGCTACGCCAACCTCCAGGGTTCATCCGACGCGCTGGCCCTGGCGCAATACGCCGCGCTGCACTCCCCTCTGGTGGTGATCGCCGCGAATGCGCTGGAAGCGCAACGGCTGATGGAAGAGATTCCGTTCTTTGATCCCAAGCTGCGCGTGCACCTTCTCCCGGACTGGGAAACGCTGCCCTACGACCACTTCTCGCCGCATCAGGACCTGATCTCCGAGCGTCTCGCCACGCTGCACCATATCCGCAGCCATGCCAGCGACGTGGTCATCGTACCCATCACCACCGCGCTATATCCGCTGCCGCCGGTCGAACATCTGGCCGCCTATACCTTCTTCCTCAAACGCGGCGAAAAACTGAATGTTGCCCAACTGCGCGAACAAATGACGTTCGCCGGTTATAACCATGTACAGCAGGTACTCACCCCCGGTGAATACTGCGTGCGCGGCGGCATCATCGACCTGTTCGCCATGGGCAGTGTGCTGCCCTACCGCATCGACCTGTTCGACGACGAGATCGAGACCATCGCCACCTTCGATGTGGATACCCAGCGCACCTTGTATCCCGTGCCGGAGATACGCATGTTGCCCGCGCGCGAGTTTCCGATGGACGAGAAAGGCCAGGCGACCTTTCGCCAGAACTTCCGCGACCGTTTCGAGGGCGATCCATCCAAGTCGCGCATATATAAAGATGTGAGCAAAGGCATCGCCCCGGCAGGCATCGAGTATTACCTGCCGCTGTTCTTCGACAAGACCGCGACACTGTTCGACTACCTGCCGAAGAACGCGACGCTGTGCCTGCACCACAACGTGGACGAGGCAATCGCCACTTTCGGCAAAGATGCGGCTTCGCGCTACAACCTGCTGCGCGGCGATCCGCAACACCCGCTGCTGGAAACGAAGGAATTGTTTCTGGATGGGGAGCAGTTCTTTATCCGGGCGAAGGAATTTGCGCGGCTGGATATTCTTCCCTCTACCACCGGGGGAGGGACTGAGGGAGGGGGAAATCTCTTCGCGGAAAGCGCCCCCTCCCTACCCCTCCCCCGGGGGGAGAGGGAACCAAAAACACTCACGCCCTGCGCTACTTCGCCCATCCCGCCCATCGCCGTAGACCGCAAGGCCGAAGTCCCCACCCACGCCTTCCAGAATTTCCTGCAAACCTACACCGGACGCACCCTGCTGCTCGCCGACAGCCTCGGCCGCCGCGAGATCATGTCAGGCTACCTGAAGGAGTACGGCCTGCTGCCCGCCGTGTGCGAAGACTACGCATCTTTCCTCTCCAGCAAAGAGAAATTCATGCTCGGCGTCGGCCCCATCCAGATCGGCTTCGCACTGCCGAATGACAAGCTCGCCATCGTCACCGAAACCGAGCTTTATGCCGCCCAGCCCAGAAGCCGCGCCGCGCGCGCTGCGAAGAAGAGCAACGTGGAAGGCATGCTGCGCGACCTGTCCGAGCTCAAGCCGGGCGATCCGGTGGTGCACGAGCAGCACGGCATCGCGCGTTACCGGGGACTGGTAAATCTCGATCTCGGCGAGGGTGAAAACGAATTCCTGCTGCTGGAATATGCGGGAGAAGACAAACTCTACGTTCCCGTATCGCAACTGCATGTCATCAGCCGTTACAGCGGCGGCTCACCGGAGGCTGCACCGCTGCACAAACTCGGAACGGGCACCTGGGACAAAGCCAAGCGCCGCGCCATGCAGCAGGTGCGCGACACCGCCGCCGAACTGCTGAACATCTACGCCCAGCGCGCCACGCGCAAAGGGCACGCCTTCAAGCTCACCTATCACGACTACGAAGCCTTCGCCGCCGGTTTCGGTTTCGAAGAGACCGCCGATCAGGCCGCCGCCATCGAAGCCGTGCTGCTCGACCTGCAATCCGGCAAGCCGATGGACCGCCTCATCTGCGGCGATGTGGGCTTCGGCAAAACCGAAGTCGCCTTGCGCGCAGCCTTTGTCGCGGTGATGGATGGCAAGCAGGTGGCGGTGCTGGTGCCCACCACTCTCTTGGCCGAACAACACTTCCAGAATTTTTCAGACAGATTCGCCGACTGGCCGATCAAGATCGCCGAGTTGTCGCGCTTCCGCTCTGCCAAGGAGGTGACGCAGGCGCTGAAGGACCTGGCCGACGGCAAGCTGGACATCGTCATCGGCACGCACAAGCTGATCCAGAAGGACGTGAAGTTCCACAACTTGGGCTTGGTCATCCTCGACGAGGAACATCGCTTCGGCGTGCAACAGAAAGAACGTCTCAAGGCGCTACGCGCCGAAGTGGACGTACTCACGCTCACCGCCACGCCGATCCCGCGCACGCTGGCGATGTCGCTGGAAGGCCTGCGCGATTTCTCGGTGATTGCCACCGCACCGCAACGCCGCCTTTCCATCAAGACCTTCGTCAGCAGCTTCAGCCAGGGCATCATCCGCGAAGCCGTGCTGCGCGAACTCAAACGCGGCGGGCAGGTGTACTTCCTGCACAACGAAGTCGACACCATCAACAACATGCTGGAAAAACTGGAGGCCCTGCTGCCGGAAGCGCGCATCCGCGTGGCCCACGGGCAGATGGGAGAACGCGACCTGGAAGCGGTGATGCGCGACTTCACCCACCAGCGCTTCAACGTGCTGCTGTGCTCCACGATTATTGAAACCGGAATTGACGTTCCGACCGCCAACACCATCATCATGAACCGCGCCGACCGTTTCGGCCTCGCGCAACTGCACCAGTTGCGCGGCCGCGTCGGGCGTTCGCACCACCAGGCCTATGCATATCTCTTGGTAGACAGCATGGACGGCCTCACCGCACAGGCAAAGAAACGCCTCGAAGCGATCCAGGCCATGGAACAACTGGGCAGCGGCTTTTTCCTCGCCATGCACGACCTGGAGATACGCGGCGCGGGCGAAGTCTTGGGTGAATCGCAAAGCGGCGAAATGCAAGAGATCGGCTTCAGCCTCTACAACGACATGCTGAGTGCCGCCATCTCCTCGCTCCGGCAAGGCCACGAGCCGGACATGGCGCACCCGCTGGGGGTGACCACCGAGATCAATCTTCACACGCCGGCACTGCTGCCCAACGACTACTGCGGCGACATTCACCAGCGCCTCGTCATCTACAAGCGATTGGCAAACTGCAATACACAGGAAGACCTGGACGACATGCAGCAGGAGCTCATCGACCGCTTCGGCCTGTTGCCAGAACCGGCCCAGATTCTGCTCGACAGCCACCGCCTGCGCATCCTTGCCAAGCCGCTGGGCATCAGCAAGGTGGATGCGTCATCGGAAGCCATCGTTATCCAGTTCGTGCCGAATCCGCCCATCGACCCGATGAAAGTCATCACCATGATCCAGAGCAAGCGGCACATCAAGATGGCGGGGCCGGACAAACTGAAGATTGATTTGAAGTATGGGGATTTGGGGCAGAGAGTGTTGGCGGTTAAAAACTTTTTCAACGAATTGAAGTGAACGTGCTACCGTCAGATCAAAGGGAGTTGAGATGAGTACTCAAGGGAAGCTAACACTGCGAAACTACCGCTGTTTCGACTGGGAAAACCCAGCTGTCTTAGAGTTTGGCAATGGTTTTACCGCATTCGTTGGGCCAAATAATTCGGGCAAATCTGCCGCATTGCGATCCGTTTATGAATTGCGCAATTTATTTGGTAATTTTATTGGACTAGTCGGTCAAAACGCAGGCTTTCAGCCACAAGGAACTACTGATGTCGCGGAACTAAGCAACGATAGTGATCCAACTAAATTTCAATGCGAAATTGAAATCACAGAATATGAACGTCCACAGCCAAATCATGCATCCATTGCCATTGCAGTAACTCTTGAATGTCGCAACCAATTAGTAACCATCATAAAAATTAAAGCAATTTCTCATACCGGTGAATTTGTTCAATATGATGGGCCACCAACACAACAAGGTATAGTCAGCATAAATGCGACAAGAGTTGGATGGCCGTACCCGAATGGACCTATTGACCTAACTGACCTAAACAATTTTGCAGGTGAGTTATATCGATCGAAATATTTTCCAGCTTTTAGGAACGCTATCAACGAGGGGGCAAGCAATTACTATGACCTTCCTGTTGGAACCGCCTTGGTTGCAACTTGGGATCAATGGAAGGCAGGCAGCTTGCGCTCTCAAAAAATCGCGATTAGTCGCGTTGAAGATGAAATTGCAGCGTTGCTTGGTTTCAAGTCGCTACAAATTAACGCAGACCAGTCTGGAAAAACGCTGGACATTAACATTGATGGCCGACCACAGAAACTGTATGAGGTGGGCGCTGGCGTAGCACAACTCATTATCGTTCTCGCAGCCGCTCTCGTGCACAAACCACCGTACATCTTAATTGATGAGCCTGAACTGAGTTTGCATCCTGCTTTGCAACTCAGTTTTTTAGCAACACTTGGCTCTTACGCCACTAAAGGTCTTCTCTATTCAACACATTCAATCAGCTTAGCCCGAAGCACAGCACAGCGAATATACGCGGTTAAGAAAATCAAGAATGGTTCATCAAAGATGCACCCATTCGGTGATAACGTCATCAATTTTGGCAGTTGGCTTGGCGAGTTAAGTTATTCCAGCAGAGTTGATCTTGGCTGCGAAGGACTGCTTCTTGTTGAGGGCCCTACGGACGTTTTGTTTTTCCAAGAATTCTTACGAAAGATACAGAAAGATCACAAGTATGTCCTAATGCAGCTTGGTGGCTCATCACTTATTAACGCAGGTGTAGCGCAACATCTTTCAGAACTTCATAGAATTATCGATCCATCAAAGATTCGAGTATTCATCGACAGTGAAAAGGAATCTGTCGATGCCCCACTCGCAGCAGACCGTGTAGCTTTCGTAAATGAATGCAACAAGATTGGAATCAAAGTTCAGGTCTCGGAAAGGCGAGCGACAGAAAATTATTTCGAACGCAACGGAATTCAGAAAGCGT
This sequence comes from Sideroxydans sp., assembly GCA_027310725.1. Lineage (GTDB taxonomy): Bacteria > Pseudomonadota > Gammaproteobacteria > Burkholderiales > Gallionellaceae > Sideroxyarcus. The sequence goes on from DAIDAG010000077.1 coordinate 26,530, forward strand.
TGATGAGCACAGAATATAAACCACTTGAGCATTATCAAAAATTAAAAGACGCCCCTAAACACTGGCACAAATCAAACAACTGGCGCATTGCTCGCGAAACCGAATTCAAAGACATCGAAAAAACAGATCTAGGTCAGTTTCTACTTTCGCTCTGACTCTCCAACTCGCGTAAGACTTTAAAGCAGGGTGGCAATAAGCCTGCTACCGATGTTTTTCTTGCTCATGTTCGTCTCCTAAACATGCAGCCCTAAAATCAGGCCGTTGCATTGATCTCCTCAATGATCTTCAGGAGTATGGACAAACGGTCCGGACTGTTCGCTTCGGTAGCCGCGTAGATATTTTTCAGGCAAAGCTGAAGGTTCTTTTCGTTCTTGCATCCGCCGAGTTCATCCACAAATGTTTGCGACTGCGTTCCAAAGCTGTCCACACAGAAATCGACCAGCAGGAATTTTGCCTCGGAAATGATGATGCCTTCCAGCAGCTGGATATTGCTGCCGGAGGAGAGTGAAGCTGCAGCGCGCGCAACGGTTCCGCCGTTTATGTCAACAAATCCTTCGCCGGCGAGTTCATTGACGATCTGGATGACTTCATCCCGATTGAAAAGTTGTTGTTGCTTTTGCAGGACGTACTCGACCGTTTGCGGTTTCCCCAGCAGAATGAGCACGCTTCTTTGGCGGATATTCACCTTGTATGTTCGATTCAACGCTTCATCCACCCCCTTGGGGGTGAGGGACAAGGTATCCGATAAATTCATATTTATCTCTCAAACATTCATGAAATAAACGTCAGGGCCAGCTTATTCTCGACGGCGATTACGACTTGAACCGAGACACCGATTTCCCGAGGATATCCGCGATCTTCCACAATTTCTGGATGGACTTGAGCATATTGTTCAAGTCGTCGTCCGATTTTGACTGTGCGTAGGTTTTGGTGCTGGCATTGAAGATTTGAATCTGCTCATCCAGGGAGGCCGTGTTTTCCTGGATCGCCGAAGTGATGTTTTTGAGTTTCATCTGCATCAACTTCAGGGATGCCATCAGACTGCTGCTGTCATCTTCTTTCAGCTTGATTTCCACCGCCAGATCGCCATTGGCGATCTTTCTCATGGATTCAGCCGCATCATGCGGTTCGCCACCCAATTGCCTGAGAATGCCGCGCGCCAGCACAACCGCCAGGGCTATCACGGCCAGCAGGACGATGCCGCCGATGACGAGGAATTGTATGAGGTGATGCCAATAAGCCCGGTCGATGTCGTCGACAAAATCGCCGCTGCCTATCACCCAGTTCCAGTCGGGAACACGCTGGATCGCACTGAGCTTCGGCACCATGACGTCGCCGTTGGGACGTTTGGTATATATCGAGACGAATGCGAAGTTGGTATTGTGCAGTGCCTGCAAATAGACATCCGTAACAGCCTGACCGTCGGGCAGCGTGCCGCCGTCGCTTTCCTTGTTCTCCTTGCGCGGATCGGGATGCACAAGAGACATCCTCAGATTGTCGCCGGTACGGACAAAAACATAGTTCTCGCCGTCGCGCATCGCACGCATGGCATCCTTGGCCGCCGTCTGTGCATCATCCCGTGAGAGCTTGCCGGATCTTTCCAGGTCCTGATAATGCTCCACTTGCCTGGTTGCCATTTTCACCAGCAATTGCATCGATTGTTGTCGCTCCTGCAACATCGTGCTGCGCAAGGACGTCACGGCAAAGCCACCCAATAGCACCATGCCGGTTACCGCACCGAAAACGATCAACAGCAGCTTGGTTAACAGTTTCATTCAGCACTCCCTTATGAATTAATTTCGACATGCAACAACAATAATCGGGACAGTATATTTTCAATCCGTTACAACTGCAGCTATATCTTTATTACCGGTACCGACCGAGTGCTTCTTTGATCCGCCCCAGCGCATCTGCAAGTACATGACGCGGCGACGCAATATTCAGCCGCATGAAACCGCTGCCGTTTTTGCCGAACGCAGTGCCCGGATTCATCCCCACTTTGGCCTCGCGTACAAAAAATTCGCGCAATCGTACATCACTCATACCAAGGTTGCAGCAGTCCAGCCAGAGCAAATAAGTGCCTTCGGAACGTATCACTTTGATGGCAGGCAAATTTCTCGCGACATAGTCGCAAACGAAATTGTGGTTATCCTGCAAATAGGCCAGAAGACTGTCCAGCCAGGCTTCACCGCCGCGATAGGCCGCTTCAAAGGCAGCGATGCTGAACGGGTTGGTGTTGCCGACATGCAGCGTGTCGAAAGCTTGCTGGATGGCATGACGGTGGGCCGCATGCGGCGCGATGACACAGGACAGGCCGAGGCCCGGGATGTTGAAAGTCTTGCTCGGGGCGACGGTGGTGATGACCTTGTCGGATTCTTCCGCCAGCGTGGCCAGCGGGATGTGCTTTTCGCCGGGATAGACGAGGTCGGCGTGTATCTCGTCCGCCAGGATGGCGATGTCGTAACGGCGTGCGATGCGCAACAGTTCGGCGAGTTCTTCCTTGCTCCAAACTCTTCCCACCGGATTGTGCGGCGAACAGAACAGCATGAGCCGCGCGCTGCCGGCGGCACACTGTTCGAGATGTTCGAAGTCGATCTCGTAACGGTCGCCCGCGAGGCGCAACGGATTTTCGATGAGTTGCCGGCGATTGGCGGTCACCGCCGAGAAGAACGGAAAATAGACCGGCGGCTGGACGATGACTCCCTCGCCTTCCTTGGCGAATGCCATGACGCTGGCGAACAGGGAAGGCACGACGCCGGGTGCCATGATTATCCACTCGCGCTGCACTTCCCACCCGTGGCGCTTCTTTAGCCAGGCGATGAGCGCCTCATAGGCGCTTTCCGGGTACAGGGTGTAGCCGTAGACTGGATGCGCGGCCCGTTCCTGCAGCGCGCGTGTCACCGCCTCGGGCGAGGCGAAGTCCATATCGGCCACCCACAACGGCAGCACGTCCGCGACACCGAAATAGGCGATCCGTCCGTCATGCTTGACGGAGCTTGTTCCGTTGCGCGATATCTCCTTGTCGAAATCCACAGTCAATGGAAGCTCCGAATGAGCGAGGCCGTTTTGACACACGAATTATCCATCACAATCCCGCTCCGCATCTGTGCAAGAACATTCTTGTGCCGGATTTGGGATTTCACCCCCGGCTTGAATTAAAATGCACCGCTTTCGATCTTGATTGAACCGCTCCCGCCAGGGAAACCATTTGAACATGAACCTTATCCTTCAAGCCCTCCATGAAATTCCTTCCATCCAGGTCGAGCATCTCGCCAAACTTTCCAATGCCTCGCGCGTCGAACTGCTCACGCCGCATCTGTATCGCCTGCGTGACGCAAAACCGCATGCCGATATCGCCGCCTATTGTTTCAAAAACCGGCTTGACTATGGATTCGTGGCTAGTGACAAGCACTTGTCCGATTTCGGCTTGATGGTGATGGATATGGATTCGACACTGATCAGCATCGAATGCATAGACGAGATCGCCGACATGCAGGGATTGAAGCCGCAAGTGGCCGCGATCACCGAATCGGCGATGCGCGGCGAGATCGATTTCGCCGAGAGCTTGCGCCGCCGCGTGGGCTTGCTGAAGGGGTTGGACGAAGGCGCTTTGCTGCGCGTGTATGACGAGCGATTGAAACTCAACCCCGGCGCGGAGATCATGCTGGCGGAATTGAAAAAGCACGGCGTCAAGACCCTGCTGGTTTCCGGCGGATTCGTGTTCTTCACCGAGCGCCTGAAGGCGCTGCTCGGCCTCGATTTTGCCCATGCCAACGAACTTGAGATCGTGAACGGCAAGCTTGCCGGCAAGGTGTGCGGCAAGATCGTGGACGCACAAGGCAAGGCGGACTGGCTGAACCGCGTGCGCGAAGAGCTGGGATTGAAGCGGGAACAGGTCATCGCAATGGGCGACGGTGCGAACGATTTGAAGATGATGGCACAAGCGGGTGTCAGCATTGCCTACCACGCAAAACCCGTGGTGCGCGAACAGGCCAGCTACTCGCTGAATTTCGTGGGGCTGGACGGATTGGTCAATCTGCTGGGTCACTAGACCGCATGGGTCGCACGATTTCAACCGGGTTTCGGTGTGCTAAAGTGCAAGCGGATTTTCAAACTGGGTAGAAAGGATAGTCATGCAGGATGTCATCTTGAAGCTGGTGGACGTACCCATGGTGCGCATGTTCGTTCTGGCCGGCATCATCTTCCTGATGATCGCGGTGCTGGGCAAGATCGAGGGCAAGATCGAACCGGGCAGCATCGGCCGCATCGGTTCGGCGATCCTTGGCGTTGTCCTGATCGCGATCGGGATCATGATGCAATACAGCGAAACTCACGATGTGTATGCCAAGCTTCCGCCGAACATGATCACGGCGTTTCCTTCGCAAACTGTCGTTGCCGCCTCTCCCTCCAGCGCTCCCGCCAATACTGAAGCAGTCTCCATCAAGGTTGTTTCCGGCACCTATGGCCGTAACTGCAATGCCAAGGCAGGCAATGCGACTGCTCTGCTATCCAGGGCATGCGACGGCCGCGGCAGTTGCGATTTCAACATCGACACTTCTGTACTGGAAGACCCCGCCCCGAATTGCAGCAAGGACTTCGCTGCCGAATGGAAATGCAGCAACGGGAATGCGGTCTATTCTGCAGCCCTGTCCAGCCTCAGCGGCAAGAATGACAAGCTGCGCCTGAACTGCGTCAACTAAGAATTTAGCCCATCGCGGCATAAGCCTGTATTGCTCATAGCTGGCCTGTACGAGCGAGATCCTCTCGCGTACCGAACAACGTTTCTGCCCGATCAAACACGCACGCAAGGTACTTGCCTCGCACTCCCGTTACGACGATTTTCTGGATTATGGCGATGGACAGGACTTCCACCGCAAACTTGAGGAATTTCGTACAGCACTCGCCGGGGAAGAAATCGGCCAGGCTGCACCGGCCGAACCCAAACCTTGATACAGGCGAAGTGCCTGATATGGATGGCCTAAGTGCGCTTTTAACCATCTCAAGTTCACGGTTATTGGCGCAACAGCGACCCCACTTCCGACTCAAGTCAAGACATTGCTGCAATGTTTCCCTGAATATTCCACTTGAAAAAAATCCCCCAGAGCACTACAGTTAGTCACAAATCAGACGACCAGCTACTAGATATAGTGGTTTTGTTTTTCCTGCCAAACAGGCAGCGACATCAAAGGGAGTAATATAATGTTCGATACCGAAAGCGTTTCGCCTTCAACCTCTTCCCAGAACGATCCCGAGCAAAACACAAATTCCAGTCATAATCCGGAGCGACACAAGCACAAACCGGCTCAAGCCGAGGCCGAACATGCTTCCAAGAGCGGACAAGATTCGCACAATAAACTGGCCAAAGGCTCGAAAAATGATCCGGCTTTTGAAGAAAGCACAGCAATGACACAAGAGATCAGCACCGAAGTGCTGCTGGAAAAATACGCGGAAGCCGACGAGAAATCGGTACAGGACGTGCGTCGTCGTGTAGCCCGCGGTCTGGCGCAAGCCGAAAAAGCCGATCAACGAGCCAAATGGGAACAGGCTTTTTTTGAAGCACAGGAAAATGGTTTCGTTCCGGCCGGCCGCATCAACTCGGCCGCCGGCTTGAAGATACAAGCCACGCTGATCAATTGTTTCGTACAACCGGTGGGCGATGCCATTTCCGGTACCAACGACGGCAAGCCCGGCATCTATGATGCCTTGCAGCAAGCAGCCGAGACCATGCGCCGCGGCGGCGGCGTCGGTTACGACTTCTCTTCCATCCGTCCCGAAGGCGCACACGTCAAAGGCACCAACTCGCGCGCCAGCGGCCCCATCTCTTACATGCGCGTATTCGACCGTTCCTGCGAGACCGTGGAGTCCGCCGGAGCGCGCCGCGGCGCCCAGATGGGCGTGTTGCGTTGCGACCACCCGGATATCGAGAAATTCATCAGCGCCAAGGACCAGGGCGACCTGCGCAATTTCAACATCTCCGTGGGCGTGACCGATGCCTTGATGCAGGCAGTGGAAAAAGACCAGGATTTCGAGCTCGTGCACATGGCCGAGCCTTCTCTAGCGATCAAGGAAGCGGGGGCGACGCGACGCGACGACGGCAAGTGGGTATACCGCAAGGTACGCGCGGCCGATCTGTGGAAACAGATCATCGCCAGTACATACGACCATGCCGAGCCGGGTGTGCTGTTCATCGACCTGATGAACCGCGACAACAACCTGTCCTATTGCGAAATCATCGAGGCGACCAATCCCTGTGCCGAACAACCGCTTCCGCCTTATGGCTGCTGCTGCCTCGGCTCGATCGACCTGACGCGCATGGTGAAGAACCCGTTCTCGACGCATGCCGGCTTCGACTACGAGCCTTTCAAGCAGATCGTGCGCGTCGCGGTGCGCATGCTGGACAACGTGCTGGACGTGACCGCCTGGCCGCTGCCTGAGCAGCAAAAGGAAGCGCAAAACAAACGTCGCGTCGGTTTGGGTTTCACCGGGCTGGGCGATGCGCTGGTGATGCTGGGCTTGCGTTACGATACCGACGAGGCTCGCAACTTTGCTGCCGACATTTCGCGCATCATGCGCGACGAGTCGTATCTCGCCTCGGTGGACCTGGCGATCGAGCGGGGCGCTTTCCCTCTGCTGGATGCCGACAAGTATCTTGCCGCGCCGCGCTTCGCATCGCGCCTGCCGGACGAGATCAAGAACAGGATACGCAAGCACGGCATCCGCAACAGCCACCTGCTTTCCATCGCCCCCACCGGCACCATCTCCCTGGCTTTTGCAGACAATGCTTCCAACGGCATCGAACCGGCCTTCTCTTGGTTCTACACGCGCAAGAAGCGCATGATGGACGGCTCGACCAAGGATTACTCGGTGGAGGATCACGCGTGGCGCGTGTTCAAGCAACAGGGAGGCGACGTCTCGAAGCTGCCGCCCTCCTTCGTCACTGCGCTGGAGATCTCCGCGATCGACCACATGAAAATGGTCGCAGCCGTCGCCCCGTTCATCGACACCTCGATCAGCAAGACCGTCAACGTCCCCGCCGATTATCCGTACGAGGATTTCAAGGATCTCTACACCGAAGCGTGGAAAGCCGGACTGAAGGGGCTGGCGACCTATCGCCCCAACAGCGTGCTGGGCTCGGTACTTTCAGTCACGCCCGAGAAAAAAGAAGAACAGCCGCAGGATTTCGTGTTCGACCAGGACCGGCGCATCGTGCTGGAAGCAGCGCCTAACCCCGCTCTCGCCTCGTTACGCTGGCCGGGTCGGCCTTCGCTCACAGCAGGCAGTTCCGGCTGGGTGTCGCAAGTGGTGAAGCATCCGCTCGGCAGTTTTGTGACATTCGTATCGCATACGACCAACGGCCGCAACCATCCGTTCGAGGTGTGGGTGAACGGTTCCGAGCAGCCGCGCGGCCTCGGTGCATTGGCCAAATCATTGTCGATGGACATGCGCACGCGCGATCCGGTGTGGGTACGCATGAAACTCGAGATGCTGATGAAAACAACCGGCGACGACGCCTTCGACATGCCGATGCCGCCCGATGGCGAAGTGAAACGCATGCCGAGCCTGGTCGCCGCGTTCGCGCACTTGCTCAAGTATCGCATTGAAGAATTGGGCGCTCTGGAAGTTTCGGAAGGCGAAACGACACCGATGATGGACGCGCTTTTTGCCAAGAAAGAACCGAAGACCGGCACCGACGGCACCATGAGCTGGACAGTGGATATTTCAAATGCAGGCAGCGGCGACGACTTCGTGCTCGGCTTGAAAGAACTGGTGCTGCCGGACGGGCAGCGTCGTCCCTACTCGATGTGGCTGTCCGGCGTGTATCCGCGCGCACTCGACGGACTGTGCAAGGTGCTGAGCCTGGATATGCGAGTCATCGACCCGGCGTGGATCGGCATGAAGCTGCGCAAGCTGCTCAACTTCGGCGAACCGCTGGGCGATTTCATGGCGCGCGTGCCGGGCGGCAACAAGATGGAGAGCTACCCGTCGACCGTTTCCTACGTCGCCAAGCTCATCATCCACCGCTACGCGATGCTGGGCATCCTCGACGAACACGGCTACCCGGTGCAGCAGATGGGCGTGCTGGAGATTCCGGAAGGACAGATCAAGCCTACCGGAATCAAATCGATCGTCGGCAAAATGTGCAAGGAATGCGGCAACGCCACATTGATCAAGAAGGACGGCTGCGAATTCTGTACCAGTTGCGGAGCGATAGGAGCGTGCGGTTAAGCGTGCGCTATGCAGCTGGATGCCAGACTGTGGGGTACACCATAAAGCGCTAGTTGGACATTATAAGACGCTAGCAACTACATCATAAGTTGCAGTTGGTTTCCACGCTTAAGCGTTTCTTACTATCAGCATTTGTAGAGCTTACAGCAAGGCCTTCACGAACCAATCAAACTCACCCCCTTCGAAGCAATTCGAAGGGGGTTTATTTCTTTGTTTTGTAATTTTTAGAAACCATAGCATGCAGCATTTCAAACTTCATCTGACAGGCGTTGACCGATGCTCGGCCTTAGGAGACATTGGCGGTTTGCTGAAATGGCTGTCTGCTAGCCCTGTTGATCTTCTTCTTCAGCGGGAACAGATAGAACAGTTTCTGCGTGACAAACGTGCTGAATCCGAAAATGATACGTTGTCATTAAGCGAGGCAGCCAAATATCTTTATTGTGACCCAATGGTTTTGCCTACAATTATTGATGAAGGACTATTGGAATCTGTTGAGGTCGTAACCGGTACCGTGTCTGCAGCAGTCACGACAGTGCTGTAGAGCGTCACCCAGCTTTTTTATAGCCAGACAACGGCCTGCTCCTTGGGGAGCAGGCTTTTTCTTGAGCTCCACGCCATTGAAGATTTGCAAGGATGTTAAGGGACCTGTTTGTTATCTGGCAAGAGAAAGATCGCTCTTATAACGTTAATACAGTTAATATTCATTGTATTCGACAACGCCACAGGGATATCTACGCGGATGCAAGCGTCTGCTCCCATATTGTTAACGGCGAATCTTACGTTTCCGTCTAACAACAACCGCCCCAAGCAAAAAAATAGAGTAGATAGAGATACGAATGAAGTCATTTCGGCCAATGTTCTGAAATGCGGTTAGCGTTGCAGTTTGAGAATTCACCGCGACCCAGTCGGTCACTATTGTGTAGTACAAGTATCCGTGAAGGAACAACAGTAAAGCAAGAACGATGTTGTAGATAGTCATAAATATGAAATCAGCTCGGCAGGTGATCCTCATCGCCACCGAGAAGGCAAGCGCGTATGCGAATGCAAGCAGCGAATAAAACAACAATTCCAAAGGCCACAAATCTCTGACATCCTGACTATCTGGGCTATGACGCAACTCAAACAAGATTTCCAGACAGTTAGATAAAGAGAGTACTGCAAAAACAAAAATAACAACTGTCCAAAAGCGAACCATTTGAGAGCGCGAATTATCTCTCATACCGCGCTTTCTCTTTTCCGATAATGAAAAGTAGAGGCTAAATGTATCTGATAAGCGCGCAAGTTGGAGTTCATCTTGATTGCATGTGGCTAACCTCAACCCCTTGTTCAGGATCATGCACAATGACTGCTTCTATACTGGCCATCATAAGTAGATGGTTGAATTTTGAATGCAGTTTTGAGTAACGCAAGTCAAGTGGGTGAAATGAAGTAGCATCCATGCCATTTTGGCCTATCATTCGCAATTGCGAAGACGGTAAGATAGACTATTTAGTCGGCCGGCTTTATTACGGCATGATCTCGACATACTCGTAGACCTCCGCATCGATCAGTTCCTTCCTCACCGGCAGCGCAGCCTCGGCGAACCATGCGCGGGGATCATGCCTGTCGATCTCACGCCCCATAAAACGGACTAATTCGCAAATCGGCTCGACTACGTTGATACGGTAGCGTTCGTCCTTCTTCACGTACCCCAAGTAGAGATTCTTCATGCAGTTACCGCGACACCAAGAATACGCTTCGCAGGCGGCGCATGGCATATCGGGATGCAATTGCAAAGGGCTTTTGTTAAGCCAGTTACCCTGTATCTCCCCCATCTGCATACTCGGCACGTATGTCATATCGGGACAGGGAAATATCTTGCCGTCCGGCATGACGTTGATGATGTGTGTCGAGACGCGGCACTGTGTTTGTCCGGCGTAGAGCTCCTTGGCGCGATTCGGCAATACCTTGTTGCGCACGATGCCCATGATTGGGATCAATGGGTATAGCTTGTCCGTGCGAAGGAAAAATTTGTCAATAAGTTGGATCAATACTGCTTTGCGCTTGTCCAGCGAATCGCCGAAATATTGTTCGTCAGCGACGAACTGCCAGTACAAGTAATCGAACGATTCCGCGAGGTCATCGAGTTCCCCAAAGCCAGTATCGGAACTCCCCCAAGTCACGCGTGCGGTGACACTGCCACCCAGCCGGTCACGCACATGGTTCACGTTTTTGTGCACTTGACGCCATACGCCCCGCCCCCGGTAACCGTCCGTGGTTTGTTCCCCACCATCAACAGAGACAAGAACATTGGACAACTTGTGTAGCATCCAGTTAGGCAAGTTATCCAGCAACGTACCGTTTGTCTGCAACTGGTAGCGGAAGGATGGGAAACGGCGCATCACCGTTTCCATCATCTCCCGGTTAAGCGTTGGTTCGCCACCATAGAACGTGACATAGATTTCCTTGCCGCCGAGGTTCCGCTCAATGAAGGCGGCAAGTTGATCGATGCCGTATTTCAGCTCGGTCTGTGAGCCCAGCACTTCACCCACGCTCATCGAACAGTAGCTACATTTCAGATTGCACTTGAGCGTGGTGAGAAGTTGTAGTTCGACGCGACCGCCAACGATGGCGTGGTCGGCATCGGTCATAGGTAATTGTGTTGTCACAGGAGACAAGGAAATGGTTCGGGTGGTCATGTACATTCTTTATCTTTGAGATGGATGGAACAGTCACCGTAATTCAGCTCAAAAATAGAATGAGTGTTGAATTGCATTACTGATTGGGCCACTTTACCCAAAGTAATCCATTTAACTTTGATCCTCGTCAATTAAAACATATCCACTTGAATTTTTTCCTTCATTGGAAGGTGGAAGGCCATCCGAATCGCAAATTGGGAAGCTAAGCGTTTAGTCAGCATGTCCACCTGCTGGCGCACACGGGTCATGTTGCCCGCGTCAAGTGGATTGTCCAGTACGTCGGCAATCGGATTGCCAACTTGGCGAGCTTCATCTTCGCGGAAGCCGCGCGTGGTCATGGCCGGCGAACCAAGGCGGATGCCCGACAAGATTCCAATTCAAACCCATTTTGTTAACTGATATGTAGTCGTTCTGCCCTTCTTAAGTGCGATTCTGAGTCATAGGCAGTTACCAATCAGGGTTGTCATCCGCCAGCAAATAAGGTTATTTACATCTTGTGGGTAAATACGCCTAATTGAGAAACTGCCTGTTACACGGGAATAAGCTATGCCAGGCTATGTGATTGAAAATCATTCTTCTCGGTGCACCTGGACGATTCAAGAATGCCGATGAAGAAATGAGTTTTCTGAAAGCGTTCTCTGAAGCGAGCTACTACCTGTGGCGCAGCAAGTTTGGTGGCATGAGCGTACCTGATGCGAAACGCCTGAAAGAGCTTGAGAGCGAGAATGCGCGCCTGAAGAAGCTACTTGCTGAGTCGATGCTGGAGGACGAAGCTGTGCGCGAGGTGCTCCGAAAAAAGTGGTAAAGGCACCGGCACGCCGCGAAGCGGTGCGCGCTCTGGCGAATCGCGGATTGAGTGAGCGCCATGCCCTGCGCATCATCGGCATGAGTGCCAGTGCCTATCGTTACCAACCAGCTCCTGACCGCAATCATGCCCTGCGGGAGCAGATCGTTGCTTTGGCACATCGGCACCGCCGTTATGGCGCCGGCATGATCTACCTGAAATTGCGCCAAGCAGGACAGCAGGTCAATCACAAGCGGGTCGATCGGCTCTATGCCGAGGCTGGCCTTCAGGTACGGCGGCGCAAACGCAAGAAAGTGCCGGTATCGGATCGGCAACGCCCAGTGCAGTTCGAGTTAACGGAGCAGACACGTGATGCCGTGGCTACCTGGATTGCGAAAGCGAGCCTCAGCGCAGAACAGTACCTTTTCCCAAGTCGGCAGAAGGAATCTCCTCACATTACTACTCGGCAATATGCCCGAATCGTGCATCGATGGGTTCAGGCAGTCGGTCTGGATACGTCAGATTATGGGACACATACGATGCGACGCACTAAGGCCACTTTGATATACCGCCAAACGAAGAACTTGAGGGCAATTCAGCTGCTGCTCGGCCATAGCAAACTTGAGAGTACCGTCAGATATTTGGGCATTGAAGTTGATGATGCCCTAGAGATTGCTGAGCAAACTGAAATCTAGCCATTTTTAGATAGTGCGACTGACTTTACGGTCGGTCGCACTCGACGGCTTGGATAATATGAGCACTGACCGTCAGGTTGGAAAACAAAGCAGACTGTTTTATGGTAATTTTCCCACCAGATGAAGGGCCGCTATGCGACAACACGGCTGAGCGCGTACTTTCGGCCACAAGCAGCCGATCGAGGATGTGCCATGCAATATATAAAGATAATCGTCATTAGTTTGCTTCTTTCGGGATGTGTGGGAGTTGGTATCACCTCCACCAACTTAAAGGATGAAACCACCCAGACGGATGAATCTAGATTGCTAAAGTCTGCAGCCTATATCATTCACAGTACTCTCGATCAGAAATCATGGAGCGATGCATTATCCGGTTTTACGAATAGTGAAAATATTATTTTCGTAAATAAGGAAGATGCTACGGACAAATTATCTTCCTTTATCAACCGAACCAGGCCTCTTCCTATAATTCAAGTCTATTTTGAACCGGTAAATAAAGAGCCAAAGTTTGTAGATAAGGCGATTTTTGTAGAGTCCATGCTTTCACTATTTACATTGTCTGTCATACCAGGATTGATAGATGAGCCGTATACATATGAAGCATCTTTCAGCGTCTCGAAACCCGGGGTGGAAAATTCACCACAACCAAACTGGGAGTATTCGTCGAGAAGGCGAATGTTTATGTGGCTGCCGCTTCTTCCTATAGCAGATACTATTTGGCTATTTGGTGCGGATATCAAGCTTGATGAAAAATGGAAGATTGAGGAAAAGCGGCGTTTTATACTGAGTTTTCTAAAAGATGCCGAATCAATATTGAGAGAATTGGAACTAAACGCTTCGCCGTCGTTTGATGGCAAAAAATGAGGCCAGATCAAAAGTCGAGGAGTGACTGAACTGATTCTCAGTTGTACGAACGAACAGATTATCTATCAGTTAATTTTCTAAGGAGCATCCGATTTGGGGCAACTGCTATGTCCGTTGTGGGTTACGAAGTGACCTTCGAGCACCTTCAAAGCACAGGTTTTGAGCGACTGCTTCGGAGTGTATTTCGGACACCCCACTTCTGAATTAAGCGCAATAAGTTACTAGAATCCAAGAAATCACTATCATGAATTATTATTTATAATACATGCAGTTAGGAAGCTAGCACTTTATGCGTCTTTTCATGTGGAAAATAGCGCTATATGGGGTTTGCTAGTAGCGCAATTTGGTGTTCTCTAACCTGTTAACATATTAACTATGTTGCTCGTGAACTAGCGCTTTATGGTGCAACGCATACAGTCGGCACACCGATGGTTGGTGGCTGATCAACAACTAAAGTCATTTCAGAATGTTTCAAAAATAAGGGAGCCAAATTGGCTCCCTTATTTTTTCCCCTGATAGCAGCATAGAGCTCGCGTTCGAAGCCCACCTGTAGATCGGGGCATCGTTACGAGATACCAGAACATGAACCCGGGAAATGAATTTTTATTAATACAGCATTGACACGGCATTGATTATATTACCCATGTCGCATGCGAGCAGTCTGGAGACGATCAATTCTCTTTTTAATTGCGGGAGCCTAAATGAACAAATTGATATTGATAAGCGCCTTGATACTGGCATTAGCGGGCTGCGAAGGCATGCCCATGGGTGATGATTACGGCGACCATGAATCCGGCTACAGGAATTTCGAAGGAATGGGATTCGGTGGCATGGGTTTTGGCGGTTTTGGTTTCGGCGGGATGGATGACGGAGGTTTCGGTGGCTTCGGCGATGGCGGTTTCGGCGGCATGGGCGATGACGATTGAATCGAAACCGGGATCATTGGTGACGGCTCGGGGTACAGGCCGCCACTTAATCAATACTTGAGGGGGTATTCATGAAGAAAAATCAGCACATGATCTTGCTAGCGTCCGCTTTGTTTCTGGCAAACGTGACCGCACCTGTATATGCAGATGATCATGTTTCAAATAGCGAATCTGACTACAAAACGCGTCAACATTCCGATCCCGTTGCAAATTCGGAGAAACATCTTTTGGCTTTCAAAAGAGAATTGAAGATCACAAATGATCAAGAGCAAGCCTGGAATACTTATGCCGAGAAAACCAGGAGCAATGTCAAAGACATAAGGGATCGCACGAATGAAGCGATGCATGACCAGCCCCAGACTGCGCCTGAGCGTTTCGACCGCCATATCGCATTGATGAAGGAACGTCTGGCAAGCTTCGAAAAGATGGACGAGGCGCTCAAGCAGCTTTACGCGGCGCTGACCCCAGAACAGAAAGCCATAGCCGATCGGCATTTCTCAAGACTGCGTCATTGAATCGAACCTGAGCCGTGCCGGAGTTCAGGCGGGCTGAAACTGGTATAGCCACGTTTCGGTGATCGTCTGTTCTCCGCTACGCAGGAAAAGACGTATTTCAACCGGCTCTTTTGTCGGCCCCAACTCGCCGAGGTCAAAAAATGTGCGCCAATGCCCCGGGATACCGTCGGGCACAGCCTCGGCCGCTATCCTGCTTATTTTTCCGCGTGAGGCCGACACGACCACTTCGGGAATGACACCTGAGGCAAGCTGATCGAGTGTTCCACCCTTGAATTCGACCACGAATTTAGGCACTCCCGGCGGACGCTTCGCCGGCTCGCCGCCCCGTCCGATGCGGGTCGCCACGCAACGCGCCAGGGAAGTCTTGAACGGCTCCTCGGCCGTCCAGTGCAAACGATAGCGCAAACGGTAACTGGAGCCTGCGGTCGCTTTTTCACGCGGCACCCACATCGCGGCAACGTTGTCGTAAAGTTCCTCGTCGGTAGGTTGTTCGACCAGTTGCACCGTGCCCTCGCCCCAGTTTTCGAGCGGCTCGACCCACAAGCCGGGGCGGCGCTCGTAATGAACGGCATCAAGGTATTCGCCGAAATCGCGCTCGCGCTGCATCAGGCCGAATCCGCGGGGGTTGTTGTCGGCAAAGGCCGATACCATGATCCCGTCGGGCTCGTTGAGGGGACGCCAGATATGTTCGTTGGCGCCGGTCCACAGTGCAAGACCGTCCGAATCGTGAACTTCGGGCCTCCAGTCTGTCTGCTTTGTCTTGTCTTTCCCGGAAAACCAGTACATCGACGTGGCGGGCGCGATGCCGAAGCGGGAAACGTCGCGCCGCATGAACAAGTTTGCTTCGACGTCCATCACCACGCCCTTTTCTCTGGTCAGGACGAAGCGATAGGCGCCGGTGACGCTTGGGCCGTCAAGAAAAGCATAGACGACAACCGTATTGGATCTGTCGCCGGCGGATTCAAAATAGAAGCGGGTGAAAGCCGGAAATTCTTCTGTCTTCCCAAATTCCACCGTATCGATGGCAATACCGCGTGCCGAAAGGCCGTATTGGTACTCGTCGCCGATGGCACGGAAATAGGAGGCTCCCAGAAACGCGGCCCAGTCGTTGTGCTGCCAATCAAGGCGCGACTGATCGCCGAGACGGCTTTCCTGGATGCGAAAGCCAGCGAAGTGCGCCTGCGGCCCGAGGCGATGCGCGGGGCTGTCGTCGGGCATCTCGAAATGGCTTTTGTCGAATAGGATCTCGCGCGCCAGGCTGTGGTCCTGTTTTGCGCTTGATGGCCTGTCCAGCCGGTACATCCTGACCGAGTTCTGAAAGAAGCATCCCGGATGAAAGAATTGGACGGGGTACTGCCCGGGGCCGCTGGCAAAGAGCGCATCATCGGGCTTGAAGTGGATCTTACCGTGAGCCTCCCAATCGATCTGTTCCAGAATATCCTGATTCGGTTGCAGCTCCGGCTGGAAGGGTTGTGTCGACAGGCGCCTGGCCTCCTCGATCAGGCCGTCCCAGGAAAATACGGCAGCCTTGCCCAGTGCCAATCCCGATTCGGCAGCCATGACGCTGGTCCAGGGAAATGCGGCAGAGGCGGCTGCGGTGGCCAGCAGGCCAAGGAATTTTCTACGATCGAATTCTGACGACATGGGGATCTCGCTGCTTGTTCGGAAATGCCGGTCTTGGAGACCGGCATTCTAGCTTATGCCCAGGCACGCACCAGTATGTTGGGAACGGTACGCTCCTCGGGAGTGAGCAGCCAGAGTTTGCGTCTCAGCGTAAGTCCCAAACCCGATTCGCTCGTCAGCACTGTGATTGGAACCGCAAGCAGCAACGGCACACCTACCGGCAACAACCACCATACCGCATTGCGATAGGATAAAAATATCGTTAGCAGCGTCACTGCAACCGCAGCCATGATGGGCATGAAACGGTGCAGCGCATCGCGCCAACGAATCGATTGGGCCTCGCGCATCGGGGACTTCCATTCCAGGCCCAGCCCGGTCAGCGCGGTGACGACGAACAGGGTATGGGCCACCATGCGGATCGGGGCCTGCAGGGCAGAAAGGATGGCTTCGAACGCGGCACTTTTGATCAATGCAGCAGCACCGCCATATGCCGCCTGTTCGCCGTGCCTCAAGATTGCCACCACTGCCATGGCCCTGGGCAAAAACAACAGGGTCAGCGTCAGAGCCCACAGCAATTCAAGCGTGGAAGATATACCCAGCCAGGGGAACATCAGTGCAGCAGAGGTCTGTGGTTCCAGCAGCCGCAGGCTCAAGCTGACTAGCAGGAAACCGAGCCACAAAGGAGCGGATATATAAGACATGGCGCCCGTGAACAACATGGCTCGGTGGACGGCCTGGAAACCCGGCTCGGTGATCAGGCGGAAGTTCATCAGGTTGCCCTGGCACCAGCGGCGGTCGCGCTGCAGTTCCTCCACCAGGTTGGACGGTTGCTGCTCGTAACTGCCTTCCAGGTCGGTCGTGAGCCAGACGTGGTAACCCGCCCGGCGCATCAAAGCGGCTTCCACAAAATCGTGCGAAAGAATCTCGCCCGAGAGCCCGCCCTGGCCCGGCAACAGATCCAGCGCGCAATGTTTCATGAACGGTTCGACACGGATGATGGCGTTATGCCCCCAGTAATGGGATTCGCCCAATTGCCAGAACTGCATGCCGGCAGTGAACAGGCGTCCAGCCACCCGTCCGGCAAATTGCTGCAATCTGGCATGCAACGTTTGCACGCCGCAAGCGCGGGGCGCAGTCTGGATGATCCCGGACTTAGGATTCGCTTCCATCATGCATACCAGCGTGGTGATCGATTCGCCGGTCATCACGCTGTCGGCATCGAGCACCACCATGTAGCGGTAGTTACGCCCCCAGCGGCGGCAAAAGTCCGCCACATTCCCCGCCTTGCGGCGCGTGCGGCGCTGGCGCAGCCGGTAATAGAGACGGCAGCGATCCCCCAGTTGTTCGCGCAAGGTCGACCACGCGGCCAACTCCTGCAGGCGCAGATCCGGATCGTAGGTATCGGAGAGTACATAGACGTCGAACAGGCCGGCCGCTTCGCTCTTTGCCAGCGACTCGCAGGTCGCGCGCAATCCGGCGAACACGGAAGTGACCGGCTCATTGCAGATCGGCATGATGATGGCGGTACGCGCGTCGGGATCCAATGTCTTGGGATCGAGCGCAGCGAGAGGCAGTGCATGCGGATCCGGATGCAATTGCACCCAGAATCCCATCATGGCGGTCACAAAACCGGCCGTTACCCAGCCGAACAGTACGACGAATATGACCAGCTGGATGAGATGCAGGGCCGGATGAAGGCTGTTCGCAGCTTGGGTGTGAAAAAGCAGACCTGCTGCCACGGCTGTACTCGCGAACACGATGGTCACCAAAGCAGCCCGCCTTCTGGAAGCGGCAGCTTTCCACGCGGGTGCGTTTATATCCGGCCGTAAAACAGCGGTACCGGACAGCGCCAGCCAAAGGCCGCGCCAGAATCCTGTCCAAGGGCGCGACACCATGCTGCCACGGCGGATCGGAGGGGCAGTCTTCGTTGATCTGATTACGTTCGGGATGTCGCAAGGTTTCATCTGTAAGGTGACGCAGTCATTATCATGACCTCAAGGCGAGCAACTATCATGCCGCATCCAGACTGAATCCACTTTCTGTTGATTTATATAATTATTATTTCTATTCATCAAAAGAATCGGTCCTGATTTTCTTGCATTCCAAAATCATCTGTCTCCGCCAGGCGACACCAGAATCAAACATATTCACAGTTTCAATATAAGCAAATGAAAATTAACGGAATTGCAATGTCGCCCGGAAGAGACGGTTAAATGAAGTGGAAGAAGACAGGAGCGTGTGGCGATCGATTCTCAATCAGCTCCCATGCGTTTCGCCAAGACCAATTGGCGATACCCGCATCCAGCAAGGCTCACATTGCTTCGAGGTAATGACCTTGGACGGAAAAGGCCGTATATCTCCAAAGGAACACCGCTCCCGCAATCCGGGACCGCACTGAAGGTATAATTTTCAATCGGGGAGCGGTGCGCTTCTTTTACCAGGGGGTTACATGAAGTCTTCAAAAAGCATTCTAATGGCATGTGCTTTGTTTTTTTCGATTGGCGCACAGGCCGCACCGGATGTCGTCAGGCTGGGCAATCTGAAGTTCGCCCATTACGGCGCGGTTTCTTATATGAAAGAGATCGCTTCCAAATACAACCTGGTGATCGAGGAAAGAGTCTTTGCCAAAGGTCTCGACATCCTTCCGGCAACTATAGCGGGCGAGATCGACATCGCCGCCAGTGCGCTTGATGCCGCTGTCGCGGGGCGAGCCAACGGAGTACCTATCTATGTGGTCGCAGGCTTTGCCAAAGGCGGCGCACGCATTGTCGGCCGCTCCGATCTGAACATCAAATCGGTAGCCGATCTCAAGGGCAAGAAGGTAGGCGTGGCGCGCGGAGGTGCGCAAGAATTGTTGCTAGCTGCGGAACTGTCCAAGAATAACCTGACCTGGTCCGATCAGCCGGGCAAGGACGTGCAGATCTTCTTCATGCCGTTTGCAGACTTGAACCAGGCGTTGATGCAAAAGAATATCGATGCCATGTGCCAGTCCGAGCCGCAATCTTCGCAGGCGATCAACAAGGGTTACGGCGTTGAAGTGGTGAAACCCTACGACACGCCGATCGGCGAGCCGGTACGGGTGCTGGTGATGACGGAAAAGATGTATAACGAAAAACGCGATGTCGCCGAACGTGTGCTCAAGCTGTTCGTGGAGGCTTCCAAGACCTTCCAGGACAATCCCAAGCTGGCGGAAAAATATGTACGCGAGCAGATGTTCAAAAATCAGATCTCCCATGAAGACTATCAGGATGCCATGAGCAACGCGTCATTCACTTATGACGTCAGTCTCGAACATGTGCAAGTCACTGCCGACCTGATGAAGAAATACGGCGTTGGCAAACTGGCGGTCGCGCCTGTGGCGAAAGACTGGGTACGCCTCGATCTGCTCGACAAGGCAAAAAAAGAAATGAAGATCAAGTAGCGCGGCGGAGCCACCGATGAAAAATATTCCGGCAAGACTATATGCATCCCTGCAGGGACTTCTGCTGCCCTTTGTTTTGCTGGCGATCTGGCAGTACCTGTCTGCGCACGCCATCGTCAATCCGCAGATACTGCCTGCACCCACGGCAGTGATCGCGAAGTGGTGGGAATATCTGCTGCCGACGGAAGCGTTCGATCCATCCCGATCCGGCTATCTGGCCTGGCTGTTTTCCGGCGAGATGATCCACGATGCCTATGCCAGCATGTATCGCGTCGTCGTGGGCTTTCTGGTTGGTACTGCCCTGGCATTGCCACTGGGTCTGCTGATGGGAGCGAACGATCGCATCTATAAGCTGTTCAACCCCTTGATCCAGATCCTGCGCCCGATCCCGCCCATCGCTTTCATCCCGCTGTCGATACTCTGGTTCGGATTGGGCAACCCGCCCGCGATCTTCCTGATCGTGATCGGCGCGTTCTTTCCCGTGCTGATGAACACCATCGCCGGCGTGCGCCACGTCGACGGCATCTACATCCGCGCCGCCCGGAGCCTGGGAGCGAGCCAGACCACCATGTTCCTGCGCGTGATGCTGCCTGCCGCGACCCCCTATATCCTGACGGGTGCGCGCATCGGCATCGGCACCGCCTTCATCGTGGTGATCGTGGCCGAAATGATCGCGGTCAACAACGGCCTCGGCTACCGCATCCTGGAGGCGCGAGAGTTCTTCTGGTCGGACAAGATCATCGCCGGCATGTTCACGATCGGCTTGCTCGGTTTGGCCATCGATTCAGGCATGAACCGTCTCAACAACTATCTGCTCAAGTGGCACAGAGGAATCGAAAGCAATTGACCATGCAGCCACAAATCCATATCAGCAAAGTAGGCAAAGTATTCAGCACAAGCGGTCGCGAAGTCGTTGCACTGGATGACATCAATCTGGAAGTCATGCCCGGAGAATTCATCTGCCTGCTCGGCCCCTCCGGTTGCGGCAAATCCACCCTGCTCAATGCGATCGCGGGCTTCTCGCTGCCCACTGCCGGCAGCGTCATCGTCGACGGCAGGCCGGTGCAAGCGCCGGGGCCGGACCGCGGCATGGTGTTTCAGGAATATGCCCTGTTCCCGTGGATGACAGTGGAGAAGAACATCGCCTTCGGTCTGGAGATCAAGAAGCAGCCCAAAGCCCGGATCAAAGAGAAAGTGAGCGCTTTGCTCGAAATGCTCAACCTGCAGGACTTTCGCGACCGCTACCCGAAAGACCTGTCCGGCGGCATGCGCCAGCGCGTGGCGATCGCCCGAGTGCTGGCACTGGATTCCCCGATCCTGCTGATGGACGAACCCTTCGGCGCGCTCGACTCGCTCACCCGGCGCAACCTGCAGGACGAACTGTTGCGCATCTGGACGGAATTCAGGAAGACCATCATCTTTGTCACGCACAGCATCGAAGAATCCATCTACCTTGCCGATCGCATCGTCGTGATGACCTATCGCCCCGGTACGATCAAGAAGATCGTGAGCGTCTCGATGCCGCGCCAGCGCGACCCGAGTTCAGTCGAGTTCAACAACCTCAAGAAGGAACTTGCGTTGCTGGTGATGGAAGAACAGACCCGACACAACCAGAACGAGATCAAGGTGCCTGCCGCAGACTGAAACGCTGTTGCTTTGCCCGGAATTTCTTGCTCACAACCCCATCAGCAGCAACCACAGCGGCAGGGTCAATGCGGCCAGCAATGTGCTGAGCATCACCTGGGCGGCGATAGTATCTCCGTCGCCGCCCATGCGCCTTGCCAGCACATAGGATACGGTGGATACCGGCAGTGCAGCCATCAATACCGCGATATTGAAATACACGCCGCTCAACCCGAACGCCCTGGCCAATCCCCAGGCGATGGCGGGCAACACCAGCAGTTTGATCGCCACGCCATACCACAAGGTACCAAGATGACTGTGCAAGCCCTGCAAACGCAGACCTGCGCCGACG
Organism: Sideroxydans sp.; assembly: GCA_027310725.1. GTDB lineage: Bacteria > Pseudomonadota > Gammaproteobacteria > Burkholderiales > Gallionellaceae > Sideroxyarcus. Next base: position 48,237 of record DAIDAG010000077.1, read on the forward strand.
GCGATCAGCCCCATCGGCAGCGAGGCCTGCGACAACAGACCCAGCGCGGCGTTGAGCAGCGCCGGCAACTCCAGACCTGAAAAACTCAGGGCGATACCGCTTGCGGTGGAGAGGATCAAGGGATTGCTCAATATCTCCTTGAGCCAGTGGCTTTCACTGTGACGTGCCAACGCCAACACCGCTGCGACATTGGCGACAGGGACCATGAAACCCATCAGCAGGCCGATAGCGGCGAGACCGTCTTGTCCGTGCATGCCTCCCGCGATGGCGAGACCGACGTAGCTATTGAAACGAAATGACGACTGGAAAGTTGCAGAGAATACTTTGGACGGCGCATGAAACAGGAATTTCGCGGCGTAACCCAACGCGATACCCGCAAGCATGTACAGCATGGCAACGATCAGCATCGGCGTCGCAGCGCCCAGATCGATCTTGAAATGAGAGAGGGAATTGAACAGCAGTGCGGGAAAGAACACGTAGTAGATCAGGCGATCCAGCTGCGGCCAGAAATCCTCGCGCATGCCGAACCAGCGGCGCATCGCAACGCCGAGCAGGATCAGCAAAAATATCGGAATGATGGTTTGTGCGACGGACATTCCAGCAGCGGAGTATCAGCTGGAACGGCGCACAAATAACGCGGGGATCTGCGCTTTGGGTTTGCTTGCCGCCGGTTCGGCAGGCTTCGTTACGGGTGCAGGTGCACTGGTACTCGGTTCGTAAGGCTTGTCGAACCAGGGGTCATGACTTGGCTTCTTAGGCGCCGGAGCATGGTGTTCGCGGCTGCGCTCCGCGGGTTCTGCACGTGCGGCCCGGTGCGGCTTTGCGGCATGCTCGGGAAAATCGGCGCGTTCTCTCTTGATATCGGTCTTGATCAGTTTTTCGATATCCGCCAGGTATTTTTCTTCTTCCGGCGAAACCAGCGAGATCGCGGTGCCGGATGCGCCCGCCCGGCCGGTACGGCCGATGCGGTGCACATAATCTTCGGCAGCATGCGGTATCTCGTAGTTGATCACCATCGGCAGGCTGTCGATATCCAACCCGCGCGCGGCCACATCGGTGGCGATCAGCACGGCGATCTTGCCCTGCTTGAACGCATCCAGCGCCTGCATGCGCTCCAGCTGGCTCTTGTCGCCGTGGATGGCGTCGGCAGACACGCCTTCGCGCTGCAACTGCTTGGCAAGGCGGCTGGCAGTGATTTTGGTCTTGGTGAACACGATGGCTTGTTTCGCATCGTCGCCGCGCAACAATTGCGCCAGCAGTTGATGCTTGTCGGCGTGAGCGACCAGATAGACTTTTTGCGTGATGTTCTCGGCCGAAGCGTTGCTGCGCGCGACTTCGATCAAGGTCGGGTAGTTCATGAAATCTTCAGAGAGCTTCTTGATCTCGTTCGAGAATGTGGCGGAGAACATCAGGCTCTGGCGCTGCCTGGGCAGCAAGGCCAGGATGCGCTTCAGCGCCGGCATGAAACCCATGTCCAGCATGCGGTCCGCCTCGTCCAGCACCAGCATCTGCACCAGATTCAGTTGCACCGTCTTTTGCTCGATGTGATCCAGCAAGCGCCCCGGTGTCGCCACCAGGATCTCCACGCCGGTTTTCAGATGCGGCGTCTGCGTTTTTATATCCACACCGCCGAACACCACCAGCGAACGCAGGTTGGTATGCTTCGCGTAAGTTTTGACGCTCTCTTCCACCTGGATCGCCAGCTCGCGCGTCGGCACCAGGATGAGTGCACGCACCGGATGCTTCGCGGGTGACGTGCTGGAACTGGCATGGGGCAGCAATTTTTGCAACATGGGCAGCGCAAACGCCGCGGTCTTGCCCGTGCCCGTCTGCGCACCCGCCATCAGGTCGTGGCCTTCCAGCACCACTGGGATGGCTTGCGCTTGAACCGGGGTAGGTATGGTGTAACCGGATTCGGTGAGTGCCCTGAGGATTTCGGGCGCCAGCTTCAGATCGGCAAAACTAACGGTGTTCAATATATCGTTCTCTTCGTATTATTCGGGGCTTTGATTAGTACATTATACGCTCCTGCGCCAATACGGGCCGGAGCAGCCGCAAAGCCCTATAATCGCCTGCCATAACAAGACCTTCCCTTACATGACTTCCGAAAATCCCTTGCCTGCCCCCGTAGTCGCCGTCATAGGCGGCGGCCCCGCCGGATTGATGGCGGCGGAAGTATTGGCTCAAGGCGGAGCGCGCGTCGGCGTATATGACGCGATGCCCAGCCTGGGGCGCAAGTTCCTGATGGCAGGCAAAGGCGGAATGAACATCACCCATGCCGAACCGTTTGATGTATTCCTTACCCGCTACGGCACACGTCGCGCAGACATCGAACCGCTATTGCTCGACTTCCCTCCCGATGCATTGCGCGAATGGATACACGGTCTCGGCATCGACACTTTCGTCGGCACGTCCAACCGCGTCTTTCCCGCCGACATGAAAGCCGCGCCTCTGCTGCGCGCCTGGCTGCATCGTTTGCGCGAGAGCGGCGTGCATTTTCATGTCCGGCATCGCTGGTGCGGATGGAATGATAGTGGTGCGTTGCGTTTTGCCACACCGGACGGCGAATACACTGTAAATGCAGATGCCGTGGTATTGGCCTTGGGCGGGGGCAGCTGGCCGCAACTCGGTTCGGACGGGGCATGGGTGCCCCTGCTGGCACAACGCGATATTCCCGTCGCACCGCTGCGCCCGGCCAACTGCGGCTTCGATGTCGAGTGGAGCCCCTACTTCCGCGAACACTTTGTCGGCGAACCTCTCAAGTCCGTCGCCGCCGCCGTCGGTGATTCCCGCAAACAGGGCGAATGCGTCATCACCGAACACGGTATCGAAGGCGGTTTGATCTATGCGCACTCGGCCGCACTGCGCAACGAGATCGAACGCACCGGCCATGCGACATTGCATCTCGATCTGTTACCGGATTGGCCGCTGCAAAGAGTGCAAATCGAAGTGTCGCATCCGCGCGGCTCGCGCTCGCTTTCCAGCCATCTGCAAAGCCGCCTTGGATTGAAAGGCGTGAAGGCAAACTTGCTGCGCGAAATATTGAATGCCGAGCAAATGCACGATCCGGTATTGCTGGCAAACACCATTAAAGACTTGCCGCTCCGCCTCATTTCAGCGCGTCCGTTGAGCGAGGCCATCAGCACTGCCGGCGGCATCACTTTTGCAGCATTGGATGAAAAGATGATGCTAAAGAACTTGCCCGGCGTTTTCTGCGCGGGAGAAATGCTGGATTGGGAAGCACCCACGGGAGGCTATTTGCTCAGTGCCTGTTTTGCAAGCGGCTTCGCCGCCGGCAAAGGCGTTTTGGATTGGTTGCGGCAATCCGGCTAAATGCAAAGGCGGCGCCTGAAGAATTTTGCAAGTCTTGTCCATGCGCTACAATGCGAAAGACGATTCCACACAACAAGGACAGAATCATGAAGCAATACAGCAAACGCACTGCCTTCATCCATTGGCTGATCTTTCTGCTTGTGATAGCGGCCTTCTATCTCGGCCATGATCTGGATGAAAGCAAGAACACCGCGCAGAAGCTTGCGATGTTTCCGGTGCACTTCCTGATCGGCGACCTGGTATTGCTGCTTGTCCTGCTGCGCATCTATTTCAGGAAAAAGGACGGCGAACCCGCTCCAGCCAACGCAAATCCCTTGCTGAACAAGATCGCTGCGGGTACCCATGTGCTGTTGAACCTTTCGCTTATTTCCGTTGCGGTCTCAGGCGTTGCAACTGCCGCGACTTCCGGTGTGATCGAAGCGCTGAAGAAGGGCGACCCCAATCTGATCCCGGATTTCGACAAGGTCTATGCCAAGGAATTCCACGAGCTGTTCATCGGCATCATGCTGTTGCTGGTGGCATTCCATGTCGCCGCCGCGCTGTATCACCAGTTCATCGTAAAAGACAAACTGCTGCGCCGCATCATGGTCAGGCGCTTCTAGGAACCGTTATTGCTCAATTGACACAGGGCGGAATGATCGCCGCCCTTCTGTAATTTGGATACCTCAATGCTCAAACACATCCACATCACATGTGTGGCTCTCAGTTACTCGCTGTTTTTTCTGCGCGGAATATGGATGTTGCGCGACTCTTCCTTGCTGCAACAGCGATGGGTCAAGATCGCACCGCATATGGTCGACACCTTGCTGCTGGCAAGCGCTATTGCACTTGCGTGGCAGCTCGGCATTTCGCCGCTCTCCAACCCGTGGCTGGGTGCCAAGATCATCGCCCTGCTGTTTTATATCGTCATCGGTGCGTACGCGCTGAAATACGGCAAAACGAAGCGCATCCGGCTCCTTGCCTGGCTGGCGGCGCAAATGGCATTCTTTTACATCGTGGGCGTGGCCGTGACACACAACCCGGCACCCTGGCAAGCACTATAGGAAGTCTTAGATGAAAATACCGGCGCGTTACAGCAATCTGCTTTTCGGGGGCATGCTCTCCATCATCATGGTCACCATCATTTCGGGCACGGTGACACTCATCAATCAGGGGTATGACCCGCAATTTTTCGCGCGCTGGTTCAGGGGGTTCATCACGGCGTGGCCTGTCGCCTTTCCTTCCGTGCTGGTGGTCGCGCCGTTCGTACGGCGCGTGGTAGGCAGGATCACCGCGTGATCAGCGTTTTTTCCAGCCCGCCAGAATGGCAAACACGCCCAGCAACACGAACCAGACCAGCGACCATTCCGGGATGCCGAGGGTCAGGAATGTCCAGCCCTTCGCGGCACATTCGCCGGAGCCGTGCATCAACTCCTGCCATACTTCGGACATCGGGAAGTGCTTCAGCATGAAATCCAGGCCGGGACCGCAGGCCGGAACCTGATCTGCGGGCAGGTGTTGTATCCAGATGTGACGCGAGGCGACTCCAACCCCGCCCAGCGCAACAAGCGCGATCAATACCGAATAGACTTTTGCGCCGACGCGTTTTGCATTGTGCAAAGCCGCAATAAAGAACAGCGCACCGATGGCGATGAATATGACACGCTGCACCATGCACAACGGACACGGATCCTGGCGCAGCACATATTGCAGATAAAGCGCCGAGCAGAACAGGATGGCCACGATCAATGCGCCAGCCAGATACAGCCAGCGTTTGGAAATGCTGTCCCAGATTTTCAGCATGGATACCTCGAAAAATTCAAAGTTCTAAGCAAGATAAGGCGTGAACAAAAAATTACGACGCGGCATATGCGGTCATGACACGGTGCGGCGGAGCCGTCTGGTGCGGGAATGACCGCGTGCGCCATCTCCCGCAAACGGCTGCTTCGCAGTAACGTGTCAATGGCGCATATGTAAGGAGTGATTTTTTGTGAGCAACGCAGTATTGCGACGAAATTTGGATTTTGCGAGGTATCCAGCATGTCATTCCGCCTCGTCCATCCACGCAGTCTGAATGGCTTCCAGCACCTTCTCGCCGCCGCGGCTGTGATCGTCATCGAACCCGTCGAGATCGACGACAAAGTTATGCAGGTCGACAAAGCGCACCTTGCTCGGGTCGATGTCCGGATGTTTCTCAACCAGTGCGATCGCGATGTCGCGCACGTCTATCCATTTCATTTCGAATGCCCCTCCTTCGCCATGTTGATGGTGTATTTGGGTATCTCGATCACCATATCCTCATTGCCGACGATGGCCTGGCAACTCAGTCGCGAGTTGGATTCCAGCCCCCAAGCCTTATCCAGCAGATCTTCCTCCTGGTCCGTTGCTTCCACCAGACTCTTGAAGCCTTCGCGCACGATGACGTGACAGGTGGTGCAGGCGCAGGATTTTTCGCAGGCGTGTTCGATCTCGATATTGTGCGCCAGCAACGCATCGCAGATGGACGTGCCGGGTTCGGCCTCGAACAACGCGCCCTTGGGGCACAACTCCACATGCGGCAAGACAATGATCTGGGTCATATCAGTCCTCAAGCTCCGATAGTTTGTGCCCGGCCAGGGCATGTTTCACGCTTTTATCCATACGGAGTTGTGCGAATTCGGTGGAAGCCGAGTTTAATGCCTCTACAGCACGTTTGATAGTCTGCTGATCGTCTCTCTCAAGCACCTCGCGCAATGCATCCATGCTGCTGCGGATGCGCGCCTGCGAGACTTCATCCAGCAACGCGTCGCCATCCTCTTGCAGGGCGTTTCCCACAGCCTCCAGCAATTGTGCCGCTTCGGTCTGCAATTCGCGCAATGCGCGGGCGACCATGTCATCGCGTGCATGCCGGGTTGAGTCCTGCAGCATGCGGGTGATTTCCTCATCGCTCAGACCATAGGAGGGTTTCACCACGATGCCAGCTTCCGTTCCGCTGGCCATCTCCCGCGCCGAGACGCTGAGCAGACCGTCGGCATCCACCTGGAAGGTGACACGGATGCGTGCCGAACCGGCCACCATGGGCGGGATGCCACGCAGCTCGAATTTCGCCAGAGAACGGCAATCGCTCACCAGTTCGCGCTCACCCTGCACCACGTGGATGCTCATCGCGGTCTGTCCGTCCTTGTAGGTCGTGAATTCCTGCGCGCGCGCATTGGGTATCGTGCTGTTGCGCGGGATGATCTTCTCCACCAGCCCGCCCATGGTTTCGATGCCCAGGCTGAGCGGGATCACATCCAGCAACAGCCACTCGTCCGCACTGCGATTACCGGCCAGCACGTTCGCCTGAATGGCGGCACCCAAGGCCACGACTTTATCAGGATCCAGATTGTTCAGCGGTGCCTGTCCGAAGAACTCGCCCACCGCATGTTGCACCTGCGGCATGCGGGTGGAGCCGCCCACCATGACGACACCCTTGATGTCCTCGACTTTCAGTTTTGCATCGCGCAAAGCGCGGCGTGTCGCCTGCAGGGTGCGGGCAACGAGATTCTGCGTCATATCGTAGAACGCCTCGCGCTTGAGCGTCAGGTCGACCAGGTCGCCGCCGCCCAATATCGCGGTGATCTTCGCCTGCGGATACTCGGTAAGTTGCTCTTTGGCGGTGCGTGCATTCGTGAGCAACAGGCGCGTGTCATGCGCGCTCAGGGCAGATATGCCGCCGTTTTCCAGCATCCAGCAGTAGATGCGGTGGTCGAAGTCGTCGCCGCCCAGCGCCGAATCGCCATTGGTGGACAGCACTTCGAACACGCCTTTGGAAAGCCGCAGGATGGAAATATCAAAGGTGCCGCCGCCCAGGTCGAACACCGCATAAACGCCTTCGGCGGCATTATCCAGGCCGTATGCGATGGCTGCGGCGGTGGGTTCGTTCAGGAGGCGCAGCACGTTGAGTCCGGCAAGTCTGGCGGCATCCTTGGTGGCCTGGCGCTGCGCATCGTCAAAATAGGCGGGCACGGTGATCACGGCACCGACCAGTTCGCCGCCCAGCGAAAGTTCCGCGCGCTCGCGCAATACCTTGAGTATCTCGGCCGAGACTTCTACCGGGCTCTTGGCACCCGAGACGGTGCGCAATTGCAGCATGCCGGGCGCATCGACGAAGCGATAGGGCAGGTTGCCGACTTCGCCGACATCTTTCAGCCCGCGCCCCATGAAGCGCTTTACCGAAACGATCGTGTTTTGCGGGTCTTCACTCTGCACGGCCTGCGCCGCATGGCCGACCTGGACGCTGCCGTCAGCCGTGTACCGCACTACCGAGGGCAGCAATGCGCAACCTTCGATATCATTCAGCACGGTACTGATGCCGTTTCGCACGGTTGCCACCAGGGAATTGGTCGTGCCGAGGTCAATACCGACCGCCAGCCGGTGTTCGTGGGGAGCGGCGCTGAGGCCGGGTTCTGCGATCTGCAACAGTGCCATTTTTAAGAATCTAATTCGTCGAATGCGGAGCCGATTTCTTCCGCCAGTTTCTCAAGAAATTTGAGCTTGCGCACTATACCGGAAGCCGCCGCGTAATCGCGAGTGTCGTCGATATCAATGCTGAGTTGTTGTTGCAAAATCCGCACTTCATGCTGCATGCGCTGTTCCAGCTCATCCAGCGCCGAGGTGTCCTTTGCCTGTTTCGCGGCTTCCAGCGCTTCGCGCCATTCCATCTGCTGCATCAGGAAATCGACAGGCATCGCGGTATTGCTTTCTTCCTGCGTATCCACCCCATGCTGAAGCAACAGGTAGCGCGCGCGATTCAGGGGGCTGCGCAGAGTCTGATACCCTTCATTCACGCGCGTCGCCCATTGCATGGAAAGGCGGCGCTCCGCATCGGAGAGATGGGCGAATTTATCCGGATGGACTTGCGCCTGCAGCCCAAGGAAACTCCGCTCCAGCGCGGCGCTATCGATTTTGAATACTGCTGGAAGGTTGAAGAGCTGGAAGAAGTCCTGCTGAAAATCCGAGTTAAGGATATCCATCAAACCTTGAAACTTTCCCCGCAACCGCAAGCATCCTTGACATTCGGATTGTTGAACTTGAAGCCTTCGTTCAAACCCTCGCGTGTGTAATCCAGCTCCATGCCGTCGATGTAAGGCAGGCTGTGCTGATCCACCAGGACCGTTACACCATTGCTGACGAATTTCAAGTCTTCGCTATCCACGGCATCGGCGAACTCCAGCTTGTAAGCCATGCCGGAGCAACCGCTGGTGCGCACGCCTAGGCGCAGTCCGACGCCTTTGCCGCGCTTGGCCAGGAAATTCTGCACATGTTTCGCCGCATTTTCTGTCAACGAGATCGTCATTTCGTTTCCCTATTTATTTATTGCCGTTACAAGCCGCGGTCTCCACCGTTGCGCCATGTTTGGCTTTGTAGTCCGCCACGGCCGCCTTGATCGCATCTTCAGCCAGAATGGAGCAGTGTATCTTCACCGGCGGCAACGCCAATTCTTCGGCGATGTGCGTGTTCTTGATCCCCAATGCTTGGTCCACCGTCTTGCCCTTGACCCATTCGGTGACCAGCGAACTGGAAGCGATCGCGGAACCGCAACCGTATGTCTTGAACTTCGCATCTTCGATGATGCCGTCCTTGCCCACTTTGATCTGCAGCTTCATCACGTCGCCGCATGCCGGAGCGCCAACCATGCCGGTGCCCACGTAGTCGTCTTCCTTGTCCAGGGAACCAACGTTGCGGGGATTTTCGTAGTGATCCAATACCTTATTGCTGTAAGCCATAAATTTCTCCTAGGATTCAGGATACTGGATAAAGGATTCGGTAATACCAGCTTGGCTGTATCCCGTATCCTGCATCCCGCAACCTGCTTTTAATGTGCGGCCCATTGCACTGAATTCAAATCCACTCCGTCTTTGAACATCTCCCACAAAGGAGAGAGGTCGCGAAGTTTGGCAATCTTTTCCTGCAATAGTTTCACTGCAAAATCCACCTCTTCTACAGTGGTGAATCTCCCCACAGTGAAACGAATGGAGCTGTGCGCCAGTTCGTCGTTGCGTCCCAAGGCGCGCAATACGTATGATGGCTCCAGGCTGGCGGAAGTACAAGCCGAGCCGCTGGAGACCGCGATGTCTTTCACCGCCATGATGAGCGATTCGCCTTCGACGAAGTTGAAGCTCACATTGAGGTTGTGCGGCACACGCTGCTCCATGTCGCCGTTGAGGTAAACCTCTTCCATGCCGGACAGGCCTTTCCACAACCGGTCGCGCAACATGCGCACGCGTTCGTTCTCGGTCGCCATCTCCATTTTGGCGATGTGGAATGCCTCGCCCATGCCGACGATCTGGTGAGTCGCCAGCGTGCCCGAGCGGAAACCGCGTTCGTGCCCGCCGCCGTGCATCTGGGCTTCCAGACGGACGCGTGGTTTGCGGCGCACATACAGCGCACCGATGCCTTTCGGGCCGTAGGTCTTGTGTGCCGAAAAGCTCATCAGGTCTACCTTGAGCTTTTGCAGATCGATCACCACTTTGCCGGTCGCCTGCGCCGCGTCGACATGGAACAGGATGCCGCGCTCGCGGCATATCTCGCCGATTGCGGCGATGTCCTGGATCACGCCGATCTCGTTGTTCACATACATCACCGAAACGATGACGGTGTCGGGACGCAATGCAGCCTTGAGCTTCTCCAGATCGATCAGGCCGTTCGGTTCCGGATCGAGGTAGGTAGCGCTAAAACCCTGACGTTCCAGTTCACGCACCGTATCCAGCACAGCCTTGTGTTCGGTCTGCACCGTGACGATATGCTTGCCTTTGTCCGCGTAGAAGTTCGCCGCGCCCTTGAGGGCAAGATTGTTGGATTCGGTCGCACCCGATGTCCACACGATCTCTTTCGGATCGGCGTTGACCAGCGCCGCAACCTGGTCGCGGGCCCGTTCCACCGCCTCGTCCGCGACCCAGCCAAAGGAATGCGAGCGCGAAGCGGGATTGCCGAATTTCTCGGTCAGATACGGAATCATCGCCGCGGCCACGCGCGGATCGACCGGCGTGGTTGCGGAATAATCCATGTAGATAGGCAGGTGCAACGTCATTTCATCTTCTCCTAATAACCAGCTACTAGCCCGGCGTTAACCAACGACTTGTTGGCGCAGTTTGCCAACTTGATCAGATGGCGATGCAAAACCTTTGCCGGGCAGTCAGACAACCTGTTGTTTCAAGCGGTCACGCGCGATGAGGTATCGCTTTTCGCCATCATGATGGGAGACACATCGGAAGCACCGGCTTTGCTCTGTCCATCCACCAGTTGCTGCAGATTGATCTTGCCCAGATATTCATGGATCGACTCGTTCAGGCCGAACCACAAGTCATGTGTCATACAAGGTTTGCCGTTATCGCAATTGCCTTTCGTTCCGCAACTTGTGGCATCCAGCGCCTCATCCACGGCAGTGATGATATCAACCATGGAGATCTTGTTCGCGGGACGCGCCAGACAATAGCCGCCGCCCGGGCCGCGCACACTGGCCACCACATTATTCCTGCGCAACTTGCCGAACAACTGCTCCAGATAAGAGAGCGATATCTTCTGGCGCTCGCTGATGCCTGCCAATGTCACAGGACCTTTTCCGCCACGCATTGCCAGATCGACCATTGCCGTTACTGCAAACCGCCCTTTGGTTGTGAGTCTCATAACTTTCCCCTATTTTCAAATATTCAAACAAGACGGACGAACAGCTGTCCCCTTAATCCCTGTAAAACTTACGGACATCATAGAATACCCGATTCTTTTAATCAACAATTTTATTCAAATGTCTCGGATCGAACTTTTCGGCGGTCGCCCGCTCTTCTTCCACGCGCACACCCATCTTTTCCAGTTGCTGCAGGATAAACTCTATGCGCTGATCCACCGTGACGCTATGTCCCAGCAGACCATGGATAGCTTTTGAAAGCGGGTCATCCTTGTCGTTTCCTACACCGTAGGCATTGAATCCAGAGGAAATTTTCTTTTCCTCATCCAGGATTCGGGCCGGAATACCCGCAGCCGTGGCACCTGCCGGCACATCCTTCACCACCACCGCGTTGGAACCGATCTTCGCCCCGTTGCCGATATGGATGGGGCCGAGCACCTTCGCTCCCGCCCCGATCACCACGCCATTACCCAGGGTCGGATGGCGTTTCCCTTCCTTCCACGAGGTCCCTCCCAGGGTCACGCCGTGATACATGGTCACGTCGTCGCCGATCTCGGCGGTCTCGCCGATCACCACGCCCATGCCATGATCGATGAAGAACCGCCGCCCGATGGTCGCGCCCGGATGGATCTCGATGCCGGTGAGCCAGCGCGCGAAATGCGAGATGAAACGTGCCAGCCATTTCAGCCCCATGTGCCACAGCGTGTTGGACAGGCGATGGAATATGCGTGCGTGCAGGCCGGGGTAGCAGGTGATCACCTCGAAGGTGGTGCGTGCCGCGGGATCGCGGTCGAATACGCTGCTGATATCTTCTCTAATGTTTTTGAACATCTGGATGCTCTTCCGCATAGCGTCTTTTCAGACGGGCATTGTACTCGGTTGCCACAGTCAGCATACCGCGCAGGATGTTGATCTCCTCATCCTCCAGACGGGTACGCGAGTACAGGCGGCGCAGGCGCTGCATCAGCCGCGCCGGGTTCTGCGTGGTGAAGAAACCGATCTCGAACAGGGTCTTTTCCAGATG
>DAIDAG010000007.1 GCA_027310725.1 Sideroxydans sp.
ACTTCGTGCAACAAGTCCGGCGTTTCTATTCCCAGGCGGTTCTTGGGAATGTCGGTGCCGGGCAGGTAGATGTCACTTTCTGTGAACTGATACTTGGACACGGTGCTGTTCCATCAGGGCTTGTGCCTGCTTCTTGACCGCTGCAGATTGTACCGGCTTGCAGCCTTCGATCCGCATTGAGGTCTGGACAGCTTGGGCGATTTTCTGGTTCAGGCTGGCGCTGACTTGCATCGTTTTCTCCGCAAAGCAACTCGCTAATTTGACGAGTTTTATTATTGCAAATTATATCATTTCCCGGTGCTCAGGGCCCGTGCAGGGTGCTGTTTCATCGAGATGGAGTTAAGGATGCGCTGATCAAACTACTGCCCCACCAAATGCCTGATCTTCAAAGCTTGCGCATGTAATACGGCCTCAATGGGCGTCAAGATCATCCGGCTTTTGCGATTTGGGCGGCAGCAAAAACTCTCCAGGCTTCTGCCGGAAGCGCCTGCCCAGGCTTTGCAGCAAGGCTCGCCTTTGCGTAAAAGTGACCTTGCGCGCTTTCATCGCCACGCTGAGCGCCAGGGTGAAGCTGACCGCCAGATTGGTCAAGCCGATCAGCGCGATGCCCAGCACGCCTAGCCACAGTTCTTGCGGTTGCATCGCGAAATCCAGCCCGATCAGCGAGAAGCCCAGATACGCGGAAGAGAATGTGATGTGCCGGATGTCCACCGGCAGGCCGAACAGTACGCCGATCGCAGTCATGCCGCCCAGCATGCAGCCGAAGTAGAAGTTCCCCGCCAATGCGCCCAGGTTGTTTTCCACATAGTCGGCGACCCTCGACAAGCGCGCTTTGCCCAGCAGCCGCTCCAGCCAGCGCAGTTGCTTCAGTCGCTGCGGGATGCGGTTGTACATGGCGAGGTTGTCGTGGTGGCCCGCGATCAGCCCGGACAGGAACAGGCATACGCCGGCGATCGCGGCATAAAACACCGCCAGGCTGTGGATCGGGTCGATATCTTCCATCAGGTGATGGGCTTTTTCGGGCGGGATGAAATGCACGCCTGTCGCTTGCATCACCCCCCAGGCGATCAGCATGGCCATCGGTATTACGACCAGCACGTTGCCGAGGATCGCTGCCAACTGGCTGCGCAATGTCTGCGCGATGATGCTGGTCAGGCTCTCCATGTCGCGGCTGTTGCCACCCTGTTCGCTGATGCTTGCGGCGATGGCCGACGCCGTCATCGCGGGCTGCTTGGTGGCGACGGTGAAGTGCAGGATGTGGATCAGCATGAAGCCCAGGCCGTAATTCAGGCTGAACAACAGTGCCTCGGTCAGCGGCGGCAGGTGCTGTTTTGCGACCAGCAACTTGAGCATCGCCATGAAGGCGATGACCAGCCCCGCGCCCATGGCCGACTTTAGCAGCGCAAAATATTCCGACCGCGTGCTGGTGATGTAATGCTCGCCGGTGCGGCTGGCGTTTTCTGTCACGCGCAAGGCAAGCAGCTCCAGGCTTTCCCGCCAGTGTTGCCTCACGTCGTTCTTGTGGCATTCGCCGCTGACCAATGTCTTGAACAAGCCCACGAATAGCGGGAGTGCGCGCTCGCCGCCCTTCTCTTCGCGCAGCGTGGCGAGAATCGCAAGCAGGCGTTCCATGCGTTCCAGTTGCTGGGTCAGCCGCTGCAACAGAAAGGTCAGGCTGATGCTGGTGCCGGAACGGGACGCGGTGCGCCGGATCTTCTGGATGATCTGCGCGCACTGGTCCAGCAATACCAGGATGTGCCGCTCGTCCTGGAACTCAAGCGAGGTATCCGCCCATGCCAGCGAGAACTGCTCCAGGTATTCGCCGACTTCGTCGTTCTGGGCGAGGAAGGGCGAAGCGAATTCCTCAAGCGAGGGTTCGTTGCGTATCAGCTCCGGCTCCAGGCCGATGGAAGAGATGCGGTAGGACAGCACCAGCACCGCATCCACGATGCCGCGCACCGGTGAGGGCAGGCTGGCATCGGCAGGCTGTTCGTCGAAGCGCAGCGCAGCCAGCAGTTCCAGCCAGCGAACATTCGGCACGGCGTTGACCCAGACTTCGTCGTCATGGCGGGTGAAGACCTGCGCGAAGATGTCTTTCAGGTAGTTGGGGTCGATCGCTTCCGGCAGAATTTTGTGGCTCACGCGCCTGTACAGTTCCGTGAAGAATCCGGTGCTGGGCAGTATTCCCGATTCCACATACAGCGAAACCGGCTTGTGGGCGCCCAGCAATTTGAGCAGCGCAGTGCGCAGCGCGGCGCGCAATTCCGGCCGTCGCCCGAGTATGTGGCAAAGCGCGCCTATCATGTGTTCCGCATGAACAGCCTGCGAGGACTTTTTGGGGCGGATCTTTGATACGAGTCCGGCGATGAGCGTGATCTCGTCGACGTCGTCCTGAAGATGGCGTTGCAGCAATGTTTCCATAGAGGTTTCTATTTTAAGCGATTTGGGGTTGACCACGAATGATCAATTGTCTTGCTCAAAGAACTGCTTTCGCCTGGCGGTCAGTCTCGAACAACGTGCAGGGGATGCGGCTGATGGACAGCCATCGCTTCATGAAGTTGCAGATGACGGTGTGGAAACCAGCCTTCAGGACGACTTACTGAAAGTCCGCTTTGTTGTGGAACAGCCCGGATTTCAGTGTAGAGTGGGGCGGAGAATAGTGTGGAATATTTACCGGTAACTTACTTCAGAATCCTGCGCAACTTCCGAAGTTGCTGCCATACAGCTGCTTTAGGCAATTCCATCGCCATGACTTGCATACATCGTTCAAGCCAATCATCACGGCTTTGCAGACGAATGATCGCTTTCTCGAGATCCTGACGTATAGCTTGTCGATATGCCGTTTCAGCTTTTTCAATGGCTGAACGCAGTAAAGCCAACGGTGGATTCATCATGGCAAGATCAATTATGTCTCGACTGAATACCCCATCGTCATACCAGCGGTCAGAATTGGCAAGTAACTTACTCGTTGCCATGTCCAAAGGCGTGAGAGTGGCAATACCGCAAATTTCGTCCCTGGTTCCTGGTCGTGCAAGTTCAATTCGTCCCTCAAGAACGATCTCAAATTTGATAGCTTGATCTCCTACCATCAACATGGTTCGTATGCCGTCCTTGTCAGCGCGTATATCGCGGGTTTGCACCAACGGATTTGCGCCGACGCGCACTATGGCGGATACGTTGTTTGCACCTGTAATTAGCTGACGCAGATTGCCATAACTTGCAACATCCGAAATCAAGAAGTCAATGTCAACCGATTCCCGGTATTCGCCATATCGAAGTGCAATTGCGGTGCCGCCACCAAACAGGCAGTTATTCGCTTTCAACAATGGACCATTCAGAGCGTCAAGGACATGAGCAATCCGTTGGTGATGTGGCCGTCTAAACATTTCTTACTGACTTACCAAGTCCGGTGCGCAAAGCATCGACTAACTGCTTTTCATGCGGATCTAACTTCTGCGCGTCCACGTGACGCCAGTTGCGTTCGTAAATGCTCAGAGCTTCAACTGGTGTCAATTCATCAGTACCAAGTACGTGCCAGGCAAGTTGTTTGAGTTGCGGGTAGTCAGACAGATGGATGCGCGCGGGAATCCAACCTTGATGATCAACATCAACTTCATTGGCGGTCAATTTGGCGGGAGTGATGATGCCGAAGTCAATGTTTAAAGCAATCATGGCGTTGAAATACGCCCCCATGGTGACCGATGGCTCGCCTTTTTCGATTCGGTATAAGGTTACGCGCGACATCCCGGCAGCCTCTGCCGCTGCGGTAGCATTGATTCGTAGTTTTTTGCGATGCGCACGAATCTGCTTCCCAAGTTCTATGAGTTTGTTTGCTGCAGTGTTTGCAATAATCGGTGTAAGTGCCGGCATAGTGTTTCTCATTGTATACATATACGCAAAATTGTAAAGTATGAGAAACAATTTATTTGTCTGATCATAAAGAATGCTCTTCTGCTAACTTGCCAACCACTCCTCCAGTTTCACCATATCCTCGCTAAAGGTCGCCATCTTCCGTTCCGGCACCTGAACGGTAGGTATCCAAAGGAAAATCCCGCGCTATCTTCCGAAGAGCCGACTTAAACGGGCCAGGTTAAAGCCCGCGCATGAAATACGGCCGCAACGGCCGATGTCCGGCCACGGCTTCGCGCAGTTGCAACAGCAGTTTTTCTTTGTCCCTGGGCAGGTTGCCGGCCAGCGCCAGCGCATTGGAGGCATGGTTGGAACGGAAGATGACCGGTTGCGGCGGGTTGAGGCCGCTGATGAGTCTTTCCTGTTCCTTCAATATCGCCAAGTCGTCCGGCATCTCGAACGGCTCGCCGTATTTGCGGCGGAATTCTTCCGCGATGCTTTCGTCCAGATACAGTTGCAGCGTGGAAAGGTAAGTCACGGGCGCGCTGTTCAGCAGGGCGATGGTGCCGTCTATGTATTCGTCGCTGTGCTGCGTGCCGCCGAGACCCAGGATGACGGTGGCGGAGACTTTCATGCCGCTGGCGTGTGCCTTGTGCAGCACTTCTGCCATGCGCCGTTGCGTGGCACCCTTGGTGATCTTTTTCAGGATGAGGTCGGAGCCGGATTCGAGGCCGAAGTAGAGCAGGCTCAGTTTGTGTTCGCGCAGCAGGGCCAGTTCTCCGGCGCTCTTGCGCTGGATGTTGCCGGGCGTGGCATAGCAGGAAACGCGCGTCAGCCGCGGCAGCGCAGTCGCCAGTTCGTGCAGGATGGCGAGCAGGTGTTCGGTCGGGAGTGCCAGCGCATCGCCATCGGCCAGAAACACGCGCTGCGCATCGGGCCAGTCGGCGGCGGCCTGGTGAATATCGGCAAACACGGCATTCAGCGGGCGTTCGACATAATCCTTGCTGCGATACATGGCACAGAAACTGCACTGGTTGAAGCTGCAGCCCAGCGTGGCCTGGATGATCAGGTTGTCGCCCTCGGAGGGAGGGCGGAACAGCGGCATGTCATAGATCAGATTCATGCTGAATTGTAACGGGGATGTTCCTTTTTAATGAAATGACGACAAGGCCGAATCCATCCTGGCAATAACCCCATTGCGGGCGCAGGTGTGTTGCCGGGATCAATTGCTCGCATGTCGAGTTGCAGGCACATGTGACGCGTGGCGGTCACCGGATAAATATGAGCCTAATTAGCCTGCGGCGCATTGCCCTTTGCAAATATAATCCACACACACCTTACATGTTATTACAGCATCCAAACCTCAAACGGTGTGCGCAATGAAATTCTTTGGCGATCTCGGCAGCAGTTGCTCACGGCAATTTTTCATGGTCGCGTTGTTGTTCTGCGCACTCGCTGTTCGCGCATCGGCCGACACTACAGCGGCACCGGCTGCCGGCGCTTTTGAACCCATTCCGGTTTTCTCCATTTACCCTCCTGTCAAACCCGATGGCACGGCGGACGAGGCACTGGCGAGCGGGCGCGTGGTGGACGACCGCTACGCAATGACTGCCAGGGCAAGCAAACCTTGGCGTATCGCTTTCCTGTTTCCGCACATCAAGGACCCGTACTGGGTGGGTTGCGATTATGGCGTGATCAGTGAAGCCAAACGGCTGGGTGTCGCGGTGGATATCTTTCCGGCAAACGGCTACGACGACATGATCGGACAGTTGCGCAAGATGGATGATGCCATCGCGGCGAAATACGACGCCATCGTCATTTCTCCGCTCAGCCTGACGGCGAATAACGCCTCAATTGCCAAAGCGCGCAGGTTGGGCATTCCGGTGTTCGAGCTGGCGAACGACAGCACCAGCGACGACCTGACGATCAAGGTGACCACCTCGCTGAAGGACATGGGTGTCGACGCCACGGAATGGGTGGTTCGCGACGCGCAACGGCGCGGGCTGAAAGAGATCAATATCGCGTTGCTGCCCGGACCGTCGGATGCGGGATGGGTCAAGGGCGAGGTTGCAGGTACGCGCGAAGCGGCAGCCAAAGCTGCGATCAAGGTCAATATCGTCGATATCAAGTACGGTGACAGCGACCGGATCGAACAGTCGCGATTGGCGGCACAACTGCTTGCCGAACACGGCAAGCAACTCGATTACATCCTTGGCTGCACCGGCTGCGCACCTGCGGCGATTCTGCCGCTGAAGCTCGCGGGCCTTAATAAAAAAATACGGATCGTTGCCTACGACCTGACCCGCGAGATCGCCGGACTTATCCGCAACAAGGAAATCGTCGCCTCTGTCGATACCAAGGGTGTCAGTCAGGCGCGCGTGGTCACCAATGCTGCCGTGAGCTTCCTGGAGGGAAGAAGCAAAGAGCGGCCGCATACCATCCTGGTAAAACTGGGACTGGTCGACTATGGCAACCAGGCTACATACCCGTTCGATACGACGACCGCTCCAGCAGGTTTCAGGCCCGTCCTTTCCTATGCTCCGCGGAAAGGCAAATTGCAGGAACCATGAAATTCAAACGGCTGAAAGACAAGCTGCTGCTCAGTGCAGTGGCCATCAGCGTCGCGGTGGCGCTGGTTACCTTGCTGACTGTTTCGTTGGTGGTCCGCCAGCAGAATATGGATCAGTCCTATGCTCATCTGCGCAAGGCATCCAGCGTGATAGAAGAAGAGCTGGCCAATCGCAAAGAGAATCTCTTGACTGCATCGCGCCAACTGGCGAACCAGAAAAATCTCGGGTCGACCATCTGGTACCTCGCGCAATATGCGCAGTTGGGGATCGATCGCGAGACGCTGTTCAGCACCTACCAGCAACTGGTGAAGGATACTTACAAGATAGGGCGGGTCGCGCAGCTTTCGCGCATCGCGATTTACGATTCCTCGGGCCACCTGATCTCGTTTGCCCTGTTCGACAGCAACAGCAAGCAGGTTGGATTCGTCGAGCACTCGCGTACGATTGTGATCCAGGCTGCCACCTTGAGGGATGGCGAAGAGCTGAGTAGGCAGAATCTGCGCGCAACAACTTCCACACCCAAGATCGGTCTTCAATTTGAAGGGCCGCTGCCACGGCAGGAGAGCATGCATTACGCCGTCAGGAACGGAATGCTGGTGATAGAGAGCTATGTTCCTGTCATGGGTGAGGCGTTCGATGCATCCAGCGGGAAGCAGGGGATGAAGCAACTCGGCCTGGTTGTCATGGAGCATCCGCTCGATCAGTCCTTTGTCGACCAGCTTTCCCGGTTGACCGATACCCGCGTCAATGTGTTCATTCCGCAGGGGGTCAGCGTCGGCAGTTTGCCCGTGTACCGGAATCCGGATTGGAGCAATGCAAAGCAAGGTGCCGCTGCACCCGGAAAATTGTTGAACGAGATAACGCTAGATGGCGAGGGCTATTACCAGAGTCTGATGTCGCTTTACGACGATGACAAAGTCGTCGGGTCCATTGCCGCGCTTTATTCCAAAAGCATCGTCCAGAAGAACACATGGGAGATGGTCAAGACCCTGGGCTTGATCGCAGCGATCAGTCTGCTGTTCATTTTTGCACTGGCTTGGTATTTCGCCACCTCCATTTCACAGCCGCTGACGACGCTCAGCCGGATTTTCCGGAGTGTGGCCGGGGATGCAACCGGGGATCTGAGCAATGAGCTTGGGCAGCTGGAAAAGGAGAAGGCAAGGGGGGATGAGTTGGGCGACCTCACGCAGAGCTTTATTGCGATGAACGACGCCATCAACCAGAAGATTCAGCAGATCAACGAAATCAACGCATCTCTTGAGCGCACTGTGGAGGAAAGGACCGCGGCGCTGGCAAGCAGCGAGCAGGATCTGCGCTCGATGATAGAGAATTCTCCCGATACCATTGCTCGCTACAACAGAGACTGCCGTCGCGTTTACGTTAACCCTGCTTTCGGACGTATCACCGAGGGGGGCGCGGCATCGCTGTTGAACAAGAGGCCCTCGGAGGTTCCGGGTGGCGAAAATTTCGAGATCTATGAAGCCAAGATCAGGGAGGTCATTTCGACGGGAAACAACGCACAGTTCGAATTGAAGTGGCCGCGCAAGGACGGGAAGGTGATTTATAGCCACATCCGGCTGACAGCTGAACGGGATATTTCGGGCAATGTGACTTCGGTGCTGGGTGTCGGGCGCGATATCACCGAGTTGAATAATTCCCGCGCGGAGCTGAAGCAGGCAAATGACCAACTGGAGGAACTGAACCAGCAATTGCAATCGCTGGCAACCAACGATCCGCTCACGCAGTTGCCCAACAGGCGCCTGCTCATGGACAGGCTCAAGCACGCCCTGGCTGCAAGCGCACGTAACGGCAAAGCCGGCGCACTGCTGTTCATCGACCTGGATAATTTCAAGGCCATCAATGACACACTCGGGCACGACAGCGGCGATTTGTTGCTGCAACAGGTCGCGCGACGTTTGGAGGGTTGCGTGAGGAATGGCGATACGGTAGCGCGTATCGGGGGCGACGAATTTGTGGTCATGCTGGAGGATCTGAGCATGGATGCGATGGAAGCCGCGGCGCATGCGGAGACTGTGGGTAACAAGATACTCGCCGCGCTCAACCTGCCATATGAGGCTCCTTTGAGCGGCAATCGCTGCACGCCCAGTATCGGTATCACGCTATTCGATGACCGGCCGCAATCGATAGACGACCTGCTCAGGCAAGCCGACATTGCCATGTATGAATCCAAGAAGTTCGGGCGCAATACCTTGCACTTCTTTGACCCGCAAATGCAGAAGACGATAGATGCCCGCGCGGCTATCGAATCACAGTTGCGGCTCGCGCTGAAGAACGGACAATTCGAGTTGCATTACCAGATACAGGTCGACAGCTTGCATCGGACGTTGGGCGCCGAGGCATTGATCCGCTGGGTGCACCCGGAGCGCGGCTTGGTTGCTCCTGCCGAATTCATTCCCCTGGCTGAAGAAATCGGGCTGATCCTGCCCATAGGGCAATGGGTGCTGGATACCGCTTGCATCCAGCTCAAGGCGTGGGAGCGGGACTCGCTCACTCGCAGCCTCATTCTTGCCGTGAACGTCAGCGCCAAACAATTCCGCCAGCCTGATTTCGTTGCGCAGATCCGATCTCTGGTGCAACGCCATGCCGTCGATCCGAGGTTGCTCAAGCTGGAACTGACGGAAAGCCTGCTGCTGGAGAACATCGAGAACACGATTGTCACCATGAGCGAAATAAAGAAAATCGGTGTCCGCTTGTCGCTCGATGACTTCGGTACCGGATATTCATCCTTGCAGTACCTGAAAAGGCTGCCGCTCGATCAACTCAAGATCGATCGCTCGTTCGTGCGCGACATTACCGTAGACAGCAACGACAAGGTCATCGTCAGCACGATCATTGCGATGGCGCAAAACCTGAATCTGGACGTCATCGCCGAGGGCGTGGAAACTGAAGAACAGCGGCAGCTTCTCACGAAAATCGGTTGTACCAATTTCCAGGGATGCCTGTTTGGCAAGGCAGAACCTGTCGATCAATTTGAAGTCTTGCTGAAGCAGATTGCCGTATCTCGGGATCGGGTTTGAAGACGGCGCTATACCGACTTGTACCGCCCCCTGTGCACCGTTTTCATCAGCATAAGTTGCAACCGTAAACGGCGGCGCGGGCCAGTTTGACCGGCCCTGGCCGTCCCGTTACGCCGGTGTGGCAGTGAGCGCGCCGCGATACCCGAAATTTTCCAGCGCTTGCCACACGCTGAGGTAACGGTTGCCGCTCTGGTCGGGCTCGACGCCGACGACGGTGAAGTCATCGATGTCGTGCTCGATGGCCGCGGGGCTTTCCCCGGTCCCCAGCCAGACGCCGAGCGGCCAGCCATGTTCGTACTCGCGGCGGATCAGCTCGGCGCGACGCGCCCGCCATACTGCCAGCGGCACCAGCACCGGCCCGACCGGCAACTTGACGCCGTCAGGCGTATCCCCTGCCGCCAGGCGCAAGACCTTCCAGTTGTCGGGCACATCTTCGAATCTGTCTTTCAGCGTGGACATATGAAACCTTCCTTTCCGTGGTTGGGCAGTTGAGTCATTCAACTTGCTGCGAAGTCTAGTCGCGTGTCATATGCAGGGGAAATACTTGTTTGTTACATCATAATAACTAATTGATATAAAGAGTGGCAGCGTAAGCGCAGGGTGTGCGGCAAAGAGTCGGGCGCATCGTAAGACGGAGGTGACGCGGCGCTTCAGTACTGCATAACAAAATCCTGGCCGGTCACGCTGGTGTTCACGATGACCACCGTGAGGCTTGCAGGGGAGAACGTGATGCAACCCGAAAAAGTGCAGAACAGCGGGGCGATGGTGTAGATACTGGGTGCCAGATAATTGAATTGATAGACGCCGGAGGGATCGGTGGTTCTGTAGGTGCTTTGTCCGGAGGCGTCCTGGATATACACGCTGACGCTGCTTACGCCAACGCTGTTATAGGTGACCTGCCCTTGGATCGAGTAGCAGGGCGAAGCGGTGGTTGCCGCAAAATCCTGCCCCGTGATGTCTGTTGTGGAGACGGAAACCATTCTGCTCGCCGGAGTGAAGGTCAGGCATGTGGAGGATCCCGGCAGGGGGAGGTAGGGGTTGATCGTATAACTGCCAGCCAGCAATCCGTTGAAGATATAGTTTCCCGACGCATCCAGGTACGCGCCGTATAACGTTGAACTGGCGGGGTCTGTGCGCGAGACCATCACATCGGGGGAGGTCAGGGCCGCGCTGGTTCCCTGCATGTATGCTTTTCCGGAGACCGCGAAAACGGGAATGCGCGTGCCTGTGACTGAAGTGCTCGCGCTCTCGAACATGGCCGTGATCGTGTTGCTGCCCACAGTCAGGGGGACCGTGGCCTGCCACGATCCGACACAAATGATCAGGCAGCACAGGAAGCCGCAGGTCACCGGTGAGCTGCCGGCGCTGCTGCCATTGGTCCAATAGACCGTGCCGGTCGGGAAAGAGCCGTCGGGCCGGTTGACGAAACCGGTGACGTTGATGGAGGTTTCCGTTGTGGTGAAGCCGTTGACGGGATCGTTGATGGATATCGGCGGGCCGCCATTGACTTCGTCGGAACTCCCGCCGCCGCCGCAGCCGGTTCCGCCAAGCAGCAGCGCGATCACACAGGCATTCCGGATCGCGGCGCTTAGGCGAGCCAGCGAATTGGCGCGTAAATCGATCCCGCGAACTTTCATGTCGGTCACCCGGTGATCATCGGCTGATTGCGAGCATGATTGTACGCCTGTTTGGCGTAGGGGATTGTCGGTCACTCCCTGCTCCCGCAAGCGGAAGCAGGGTAGAAACGCGATTTGAACTACTCTTCTTTGGAGGGTTTGACGAAGCTGATGACGTTCGAGTTCGGTTTCTCGCCATCCGCGTAATAGGGTTTGGCCTGATCGAAGTTGAGTATCTCGGCCAGCTCTTTCTCCCGCTCCGAGATCAGGCCGAAGCAATCCTTGATGTCCTGGATGGTGCTGTCCGTCAGCGGGTTGGCACGTCCGCCCAGCGGCGTGACGTCTCTGACTACGTTGCCCAGTGTCTTGCGCATCAGGCGCAGGATCTGTTGTTCCTTGCTTAACTCTTCTGTGTTCATGGATATATACCGGTGTGAATTGCAGGAAATAACTTTACTGTAATTGAGGCGGATTGTGGCCGATTATTTTCCGGGCGATTCCGAAGGCTGTCGCCCGGCAACGTGTCATTTGGCGCTTGCGGTTTCGATCTTCGAATTGAGCTTCCTGAAATCGTCGATGTAGGACGCGATCTCTTCAGACAGGTGATGCTTCTGGCGCGTTGTGAGCGTCGCCGCTATCCGGAGTGTCATTTCATTCATGGCGTTTTCGTAAGCGGCGATGGCTTGCTGCTGTTGCGGCGTTCTGGAGGCTTCAGGCGCCGTCAGCCATTCCCTGAATAATGCGGCGATCCTGTCTTCGCCGGCCTTGTCTCTTAACAGGGCAATCAAACGGGCCTGTCTGGCTTCCCTCTGTTCGATGAAGGCCCTTGAGGCGAACGGTATGTGCAGGCTCATCCCGGTGATCGCTTTTTCCTGCGCAGAGCTCAGGTTGCCAACCATGCTTTCCACGAGATCCACGTGCCTTTCCGCGCGTGCACTGAGCATCTCCCGCTCGCTGCCTTCGAGCATCTTCTCCCTTTGCTTGCGGTTCCGTTCTGAAAGCGTATAGGCGAGTTCCCTTATCTGGTCGCTGTCCAGTGTGCTCAGGATGTGCGCTGCCGGGCGGATCGTCGGTTCCATGGTCAATTGATACAGCCTGCCGCTTTCGGCTCTCAGGCGCATGACGTCGGCCACCGTCATGCCTGCCTCCCGATTGACCGCCGCATCCACGTCCTGCAGAAACGCGATGTATCCCGGCAGCGCATTCTTGCGATGCCAGCGCAAGTAGTTGTCGACCTCGAGATGGATCTGTTCTTTCTGTGAAGTGCTGAATGAGGTGTAGTCGTTGATCCAGTAGCGCAGTATCCAGTCGGCGTGATTGTAGCCAAGGGATAACATGCTGCAGCCGCTGCAGCAGAGCAGGGACAGGGCGAGAATAATGAATAACCTGTTGATATTCATTTTCGATTTGGACGGGTGAGCGTCAGTCTGTGTCCGGGCAACATGCCGCAGATCGTGCGGGCCGCGATTCCATCTTCCTTGCATCACTTTACTCTTGTCACCGGCTCCGCGCCGAAGTCGGCAGCCCTAGCGGGTTAAATGTTTTCTGGAAGTGGAGGTCAGGTAAAGCGCCATCATGCCGCCGACCAGCCAGATGCTCGCTATCGCGGCGAGCCAGAAGCCGGGTGCGCCGCGGGCGGGGCCGAAGAAACCGGTGAGTCCCAGCACGATGCCGCCGCCCAGCCCTGGCACCCAGAGCGTCACGGTGTAGATCACCATCGGCACGACCGACTTCTTGTATCCGCGCAGGGCATTGACGGTGATGGCTTGCATCGCGTCGCCCAGGTGGTAGAGGCCGACCATCACGATCAGCGGGATCGCGATCGCCTGTACCTGAAGGTCGTTGGCGTAGAACGCGGCGATGTACGGCGCACCCAGCCAGAATGTCAGGCACAGCACGATCGCGATCGACATGCCGAAGCGTATCGCTTCCCAGCAGATGTGGCGGGCGCGCTGCGGTTGTCCGGCGCCGAGCGCCTGGCCGACCAGTACCGAGGTGGCGTTGCCCAGGGAGAGCGGGATCATGAATGCCAGTGCCGCGAGATTCGCGGCGATCTGGTGTGCGCCGGAAACGACGGGCCCCAGGCGCGCGATGAACAGCGCCATGAAGGTGAAGGCGGTCACGTCCGCGATGAACGTCAGGCCGATGGGGAGGCCGAGCTTGAGGAACTCGCGTATGGCGGCGAAGTCCGGTGCGGTGATGCGCCTGCGCAACCCGAACTCTGTGTATCGCGGGTTGTTCATGCACCAGCTCCAGGCGAACGCGGCCATCAGCCAGGCATCCAGCGCCGTCGCCACCGCGCAACCCGTTGAGCCCATCTCCGGAAAGCCGAACAGGCCGAACATGAACAGCGCGTTCAGCGGCACCTTGATCGCCAGCGACAGCAGGTTGAAGAACATCACCGGACGCGGGCGCTTGATCCCCGTCGAAAGGCCGAAGAACAAACGCAGGGCGAAGGCGGCGGGCACACCCCAGGCCGACGCGGCCAGATAGGCGCGCACCTTGGTTTCCACTGCGGGTTGCAAATGCGAGATGGCAATGAACGGCCCTGGAAAACGCAGCAACAGGATCGCCATGAGTGCGAGCGCCAGCGATATCCAGATGCCCTGGTGTATCTCGCGCCCGATCTCCGCGCGCTGTCCCGCACCGTGCAGGTGGGCGATGATGGGCGGCACGGCTAGCAGCACGCTGATCAGCGACATCAGGATAGTGGCCATGATGGAGGCGGCGATGCCGACCGAAGCAAGGTCGATGACGGTCAGCCGCCCGGCCATCGCGGTGTCGATGACGGCATTGGCCATCATCGCCAGCTGCGCGACCAGCATGGGCCAACCGAGGTGGATCAATTCGCGGGTCGAGGAGGCGGGGTGTTGCATGTCGGGGTTACGGGTTATGGCTTCTTCGGCTTCAATGCATCGCCCTGAAAAACGATCCCGTCCCAGCCGGTCTTGATGAAATTGCGGATGTTCTGGTGGTCGGTGCCTTGCGGATGCTTGAGCACATCGTCGCGGTAATAGGCTCCGAAACAATGCAGGGTCTGCTGCGGTGACAGCTTGCGCAGTCTGGCGAAGGAAAAGACCTTGCAGGAGCCGTTGTTCTGCCCGGCCTCATTTTGAAGTTCGCCATTGCGGAACGCGGTGGGGGTGAAGTCGTAATGCGCATCGATCGCCGCGATGGTGGCGTTGAAGGTGATGGTTTCGGGCGCGGTTGCCAGGGTCTGCAGGAATTGTTTCATGTGGGATATGCGGAAGTATGGTTAAAAGGCGAGCGTATATTCTATTGAGAGTATACCGTCATGTGCCACGTTCTTCGTCATCCCGTCCCCTCCTTCCGGCAGGGCATCCGAAGTTTGAGATAATGCAACGGTCTCCAATCCGGATGCTCGATCACCATGTGGCTACAAAGAGAGATACACCTGAAACCGAAGCCGCGCGGCTTCCATCTGGTCACCGATGAGGTGCTGCGCGAACTGCCCGAGCTGAGCAATGTCAGGATCGGCCTGATGAACCTCTTCATCCTGCACACCTCCGCATCGCTGACCATCAACGAGAACGCCGACCCCACCGTGCGTCAGGATTTCGAGAGCTACTTCAACCGCGCGGTGCCGGAGGGCGAACCTTATTACCGGCACCAGGACGAGGGTTCGGACGATCTGCCCGCACATATCAAGTCCAGCTTGCTGGGCAGTAGCCTGAATATCCCGGTCGGCGACGGGCGGCTAAAACTGGGGATATGGCAAGGGATATACCTGTGCGAACACAGGAACCACGGCGGCAGTCGGCGTATCATAGCCACTGTGCAAGGCGAATAACTTGAAGGATCAACCATGTCTCCTACGCCCCCAGATGCACTGCTTTTCATCACTCCGGTCTGCACGCATTGTCCTTCCGTGTTGCAGGCGTTGAGCGAACTGGTGAAGCAGTCGCAGGTTGGAAAACTGACGGTAGTGAATATCGCGGCGCATCCCGAGCAGGCTGCGGAATATGACGTGCGCGGCGCCCCGTGGTTGCGCCTGGGCTCTTTCACGCTCACCGGCGCACAGAGCATGGCCGAACTCAAGCAATGGGCCGAGTGGGCGAGCGGGGATGAGGGGACGGCGCATTACGTCGAGCATCTGCTGAAGGAAGGCGGCTATAAGCAGGCCGTGGCATTCATCTCCGGGGATACGCAACGCCTGAAGCCGCTGCTCGCTATCGTCGCCAATCCCGAAGCCAACATCTCGGTACGACTCGGTGTCAGCGCGCTGCTGGAAGCCTATGCCAATATGTCTGAACTGCAGGCGCTGTTGCCGCCACTGGCCGAATTGACCTTCCATTTCGACCATCGCGTGCGCGCCGACGCGTGCTATCTGCTCGGCCTCACCGGCAGCGTAGCCGCCCGTCCCTATGTCGAAGCCTGCCTCAAGGATGCCCACGAGGAAGTGCGGGAGATAGCCGAAGAGGCGATGGAAAAGCTGGCGAAGAAACAAGTTAAAACGTGATGCTAACCCTGAACCGGGGATGACCAGGACTCATGGACGAGACTGCTTTCCGACAGAAGCTGGCCGAGGCGATCGAGAGGCCCTGTACGTTCGGGAAATCTGTGCTGACCCGCTGCGTTGGATGCGAGCGCTCGGATCGGGTGCAGATCGCCGAGCGTGAAGTAGTCACTTGCCAGAACGCGGCCAGCCTTTCACGCTGTACGGAATTGCATGTCCATTTGCGGCATAGCTTTGCCTTTGCGCTGGGAAAGGTGCATGACGACGATGTTTTGTCGCATGCGCAGGAAATGCGCGTTCAATGCGGCGGATTGAAAGGACTGCAGTACGTCCTGAATGACAACGCCGAAGTGGCCAATGTGGACGCGCTGTTGGAAAGCGCGATCCGGAACTGGAGTGACCTGGCAGAAATTCCGTATTCGGAAGTCGTTCATGCTGCGGCACTCTGCTACAAGGGGCGGCATAGCTGATTTTTGTGTCTGGCTGATCAGTGCAAATTCAAAATTAAGGGTATCCGTAATTTGCGGTTGATTTAGATTTGTGATGAGCATCTCAAATCGACCCACACCTGACCTTTGAGGTGGAGAGTCTGAGCGACCGCTTCACGTCAAGTAGGAGACGTTCAATTCTATGAAAATTGGTGAGTCTGAAAGACTCTTCCTAACCCATAACTGCCGGTCATCATCAATTTTTTGATTCCCGATAGCGGTCGTCTGCAAAGTTGGGTAAATAGCCCCTACGGGCCGTAAAAAAATGCGCGATTGACCGTCAGCGCTAAGTCGGGTTCACAATCAATATTCGCATACCATCCGAGATGCCGTGTTCGATTTCTTCACAAATGTATTGATCCTACTTCGCTTTTCTTTGTGAGTTCAGTGGCAAGGATTTCTGACTTTTAGTATCCGATATGGGATGAACAGGGGGAATGACTGCAGCAAGTAGTTGTAGACGCCCGGTGACAATGCCGCGCAGGGTGATCATTTCGTTTGCGACCTCCTGCAGCGTTGTTGCAGGGCCCTGCACCAGAATAACCTCCATCAACTGATCCTCGGTTAAATGCACGTGCAGCGAACTGATCACTTCATTGATATGTTTGAATTGCAGGTCGGCCAGCTTCTTCTGCAGGTCCCGCGTCAAGCGGTTATAGAGCAGAGTGATTGTCCCTACCATCACCTCGTTACCCAGCGTGCGCTTGTGCTCGCCGAGCTGGTAATTCACCATCTCGCCTATTGCCTGCGAACGACTTTCGTAACCACGGCTTTCCACCATGTGGTCTAGCTCGAGCAGCAGCGGTGGTGGCAACGAGATACTGACGCGGCTGACCAATGTGGAAATTTTCTTCTCGCTACTGACTTTCATCGTACTTCTTTCAGAACATATAGCTGTAACGTTCGATTTCCCACTTGCTCACGGTGAGATGATACGTTTCCCACTCTTCCGTTTTGTAGTGTATGAATTCGTCCTTCAATTCTTTGCCCAGCGCATGCTCGACCAGAGGATCTGCTGCAAAAGCAGCCACGGCCTCCTGCAACGTCTGCGGTAGAAAATCAATGCCGCGTTTTGTGCGCTCGGTTTCTGAAATTCCATACAGATTATCTTCGTTTGGACTGCCTGGGTCGAGCCCCTCGCGTATACCTTCCAGTCCGGCCGCAAGTGCGAGCGCCGCAGCCAAATAGGGATTGACCGCACCGTCGGCGTTACGCGATTCGCAGCGCCCGCCGCCGGCAGGCACCCGTACCGAGTTGGTGCGGTTGTTGGAGCCGTAAGAGTTGAACACCGGTGCCCAACTGAAGTAGCTCATCTTGCCCTGCCTTACCAATCTCTTGTAGCTGTTGACGGTGGGGGCGAAAGCCGCGCATAGCGCTGGACCATGCTTAAGGATGCCGGCAATGAACTGATAGCCGAGCTTGGTCAGTCCAATACCGCGCGGATCATCTTTGGGGTCGCAGGCAAACAAATTCTTGCCCGTATTGATGTCATACAGCGACATGTTGAAGTGCGCACCGGTGCCGGTTTTATCGGCGAAAGGCTTGGGCATCATGGTGGCGAGCAGACCTTCCTCCTTGGCGTAGTGCTTCGCCATGTAGCGGAAGAAGGTGAGACGGTCACACATAGTCAGCGCATCACTGTAATTGAAGTCGAACTCGAATTGGCTGTTGCCATCCTCGTGGTCGAGCGAATAGAGATCCCAGCCTAGGCCGTTGATGGCGCTGGCCATTTTGTCCAGCCAGCCGAAGTTGTCCATGAAGCCGCGCACGTCGTAACAAGGTTTGGTCAGTTTGTCGTCGGGGTTGGGCACCACCAGTCGGCCATCGGCTTCCTGTTTCAGCAGATAGATTTCGCACTCTATACCGAGATTGAAGCCAAACCCCATCTCTGCCGCTTTGGCCAGTACATTCTTGAGCGCCACACGGGTATTGAGCGGATACGGCTTGCCCTGGAAGCCGTTGTCGGCTGGCATCCAGGCAACTTTTGGCTCCCACGGCAATTGGATGATATGGTCGAGATCCGGAATTGAATTCAATTCGTCATCACTCGGTGCCTGACCCAAACCGTCCAGCGCATAACCGGTATAGCGCTCCGAACCGGCCGCCATCTGAGGCAAGTGGTCAATGGGCACTACCTTGGCCTTGGGAATACCGTGGATATCGACATAAGCGCCGATGCAATATTTCACGCCCTTGTTCTTCAGGTCTTCCTTGATTTTGTTGATTTCTGCCAAAGGTTTCGTCATACCATTCCTTTCAAATAAATTCGGTTATTAGCTGTGCACATGATTGAAGTAGGAATTTGCAAGGGGAGGTTCTTCGTGCAGCCCCTGGCGGATCAGCTGGCTCAAGTCCTCCACCATCCAGGAAAACCACGTTGCGCCTTTGTCCGCATTGGAGATGCTGGGCATTCCGGTAACGCCGTTGAGGCTTGTACGGTTCACCGGATGGGAAAATACCAGTCCGGCAGTTCGATCGGGATCATCTGCAATCCCGAGCTTGTCTTTGCGCACCATCTCGGGCGCTTTCGCCAGCATCAGCGAAGTTTCGGCGTCGTTCGCATGCCAGTCATCACCATCTGCATGATGAAATTCGCGCACCCGTGGGCTGAGCGTGCCGGAATTGAACACGCATACCATCATGTCATCGTGTTCGCTACGCAGCATTTCCAGCGCACAGCGCAGAGGCGCGGCATTGGTGACGTGAGTGTTGACGATAAACAGGCGCCGCACGCCGCTATGGTAGGACCAGTCGCCGATTTCCTTGATCAAATTGATCAGCGTGATCGGTGACACGGCGATTGTGCCCGGCCAGCGCCGACTGTGTCCCACCGAACAACCGTAGGGCATGGTCGGCAGCATCGGCACCCGCACTTCGTCTGCCACAGCACGGCAAAGAATATCGGCCAGGATGTAATCCATGCCGCATCCGAGATGCGGCCCGTGTTGCTCGGTCGCGCCGACCGGCAGAATGGCGCTGTTGTTCGAGATTCCGAGCACGGAAGGGAGCTCTTCCCAGGTGGCATGTGACCATTGCATTGTCATGATCATTCCACGTTGTCTGCAACGTTGACGAAACGGATCATCTGCGGTTTTACTTCGGCATCCTGATCCGGCTCCGCTTCCTGCGGATGAATGAGGGCTTCCAGGCGCGCCTTGGTGGCCAGGAATTCCGGGCTGGAAAATTGTTCCGCACTTCGCGGGCGTGGCACCGGGACTTCGATCAACTCCTGCACTTCACCCGGATGCGCCTTCAATACGAGGATGCGATCCGCCAGGAATATGGCCTCATCCAGGTCGTGCGTGATGAACAGCACAGTAATGTCGATGTTGCGCCAGATTTCCAGCAGATATGTTTGCATCTTGACGCGGGATTGCGCATCCAGTGCGCCGAACGGCTCGTCCATCAGCAGAATGCGCGGCTGGTTTACCAGCGCACGGGCGATCGCCACGCGCTGCTTCATGCCACCGGATAATTCGTGTGGGAACGCGTTGGCGAACTTCTCGAGCCCGATCAACTCCAGCCAAAGTTCAGCCTCGCGGCCGGCATCGTCCGTACTGACGTTGTTCATTTCCAGACCAAACATGACGTTCTTTTTAACGGTCAGCCAGGGGAACAATGTGTAGCCCTGAAATACCATGCCACGGTCCCGGCCCGGTCCGGTCACCGGCTTGCCATCCAGTAGCACCTCGCCTGAGGTGTGAGATTCCAGACCCGCCAGAATGCGGATCAGGGTCGATTTGCCGCAGCCGGATGGCCCAATTACACAGACGAATTCGCGACGATGGGTCTTGAAGTTGACATCCTTTAGCGCCGTGACATTGCCCTTGGTCGTCTTGTAGTCCTTGCCCAGATGTTTTACTTCGAGGATGACCTCGCGCGACTTCAGACGATCAAACCGGTTCCGGACTGCTTCGGATTGTTCAAGGTAGCTTGGCAAATGGCTGGTAGTGTTCATGTTTATTCCTTGTTGGCCGAAAGGTTCCAGCGGAACAATCGCTTGCCCAAAACGGCCAGCAGCAAATCGCCGCCGAGACCGAGCAAGCCGATCATGAAAATGGCTGCGTAGACGTTGTCAAAATGTTGGTAACGCGCTTGCTGGGTGATGAACCAGGTAATGCCCGACGAGGTACCGATCAGCTCGGCCACGATCAGATAGGTCCACGCCCAGCCGAGCAGGATGCGCTGATCTCGGTAGATGTCCGGCAACACTCCCGGAAGAATCACGCGAAACAGGAGCTTGATGCGGCCGGTGCCGAGCGTCATCGCCGCTTCGATCAGTGCGTAGTCCAGCTTGCGCGTGGTATTGGCGATGATCAGGATCTGTTGAAACAGCGTGCCGATCACGATAATGGCAATTTTCGGCCCGTCGTAAATACCGAGGATTGCCACGGCCAGCGCACCGAATGCCGGTGCAGGCAGGTATCGGAAAAATTCAACAAATGGCTCATTCAGCCTTGAAACAGCGCTATAGGTGCCGCAAAGGATCCCCAGCGGAACACCGATCAGCGAGGAGATCAAGAAGCCCCAGAAAATGATCTGAATGCTGTGCCAAAGACTCTCGTGCAACCACTGTCCGTCGCGCTGTTCCGGCGCTGTGGTGAATCCGGTATAGAACGCTTTTGCAACTTCATGCGGCGCAGGAAGATAGATGGGATTGGCGGGCTGACCCTGGGGCGCGATCTTGCCCGTGGATTGCATATTGGAAAGCTCGTCCCTGAACGTCGCTTTGTCGACCAGCATGCCCACCTGAAAATAGTCCACATCGCCCGGGTTGCTGATCAACACCTTCGGATGCCAGATAAATGGCAGATAACTGACCATGCACCATATCAGCAAAGGAAGCAGAAACGAAGCAACGCCCAGTTTCGTTTTCTTGTTCTGCGACAGTTCTCGCCGCACCGCAAACCAGGAGCTGGTATTCATACTCGTTCCCTTACCCTTATTCCTATATCTTCAATGCCGAAAATTTCAATTGTCCTGCCAAAGTCCCGCGATCCTCTGCGGGACACTTGGTGTTTTCTCTTCAGGCTGCTATCGAGCCCAATATTTCCAATCAGAAGCTATACCTCAGTCCGGCTGCGAACGTATTGTTGCCCAGGTATCTGCCCTTGGTATCCGTGTAGAAAGTCTTGTTGGCATTGGTGGTGATGAGCGCAGCAGTGGCACTTAAGCCATTGCCGAAATCCTTGGCCAAGGTCAATGACATATCGGAATAGTTGCCCAGGTTTCCGGTCTGGTTCGGGATGAACTGATGTCCGATATGGGGCGTGAGCGTGAAGCCGTGAGTCATATCTACAGCCGCACTGAGGTCAAAATACTGACTTCCGGAGCTGTTCAGGTTGCCCAGGAAATTGCCGACACTGCGGTTGTATTTCAGTGTGTATATTTCGTAAGTAAGATCACCGTACATCTCAA
Organism: Sideroxydans sp.; assembly: GCA_027310725.1. Lineage (GTDB taxonomy): Bacteria > Pseudomonadota > Gammaproteobacteria > Burkholderiales > Gallionellaceae > Sideroxyarcus. The sequence goes on from DAIDAG010000007.1 coordinate 21,457, forward strand.
CTGTGCTGGCGTTCCCAAATGTGCCGGCAGGATAGAAACCCGCCACACCCGAATTGTTACCCGGATACTGGTATGTGATCACGCCCACATCGTACGAAAAATTAGTATCGGTTATTTGCGCCCGATACCCGCCATACAGGTCGAGCTCGTAACTTCCTTTTGTGGCGCCATTGAACTCCTTTACCCATTTCACATTGGAAGCGGCGGTGCCCAGGTAAACGCCACTCTTGGTGGTCAAGTCGATTCCGCCCTGAAGGGCCGGATCGCCCGAAGTCTGGGCAATACCGCGCACACGGTAGTCGGAGATCACCCCCACGTTGTAGGCCAGGCTGTAATCGGGGACAGGCGCTTCTTCTGCATGAGCGGCCAGAGAAAAGCCGAGCGCCACGGCAGGCAACACCACTCTGGAAAGCGAATGTTGAAATGTGTTCTTCAAAAGGTTGGGGTTCATGAAAGTTTCCTTTTTTTGCAGGTTGAAAGTAGGGGTTCTAAATTATGCTCAGTTTGCATTCGTGAAAGACGGGTCGATGTAGCTGGGCACGTTCTGACTCAAGCCGTACGCCTTGTTGTACCAATTAAAGGTATTCGCAATCTCGGTAGAACCATAAATGGATCGATAGCCCTCAGCCTTGACATATACCTTCTTGCCTTCTTCAAGCGTCAGCAGCTTTGTGCCTTTAAGAAGAGGCAGGTACTCCGCCGGGCTCACGCCGGAACGGGCTGCCATGATCTTGACTGCGTCTGCCTGGGTCTCGGGATTCTCAATGTAGGCGACAACCTTGTTCCACATCTTGACCACCTTTTGCCAGTCATCGCGACGATCCTTGACACTGGCTGGATTAACCGCCAAAACGTCATAGATCAAGCCCGGTTCGTCGGCAGAGGTATAGATCGCCTTGGCGCCCGGAACGGCTTTTCTGGCTTGGCCTGCGATGGGTTCCCAGGCTCCGATGGCAGAGATATCGTTGGATGCGAGCATCTGGGGCATTTCGTTGGTTTTGGCGCCGACGATTTCGATATCATCTGCCTTCATGCCGGCTTTCTTCATACCATTGCGCAACAGCAGATGCTCAACCAAACCCACTTCCACAGACACTTTCTTGCCCTTCAGGTCGGTCAGTGTCTTGATGCCCGGTTTGGCAATGATCATATCGTTCCCGTTGGAATAGTCGGTTATCAGAATCATCTTGCTTCTGCCGCCACCGGCGCCCGTAACGAGCGCATCGCCATTGGTCATGAAGACCGCATCGATCTTGCCCGCCGCGAACGCATCCATTGACGCAGAGTAATCGAACCATTGGAACTTCACGTCAACACCGGCATCCTTGAACCAACCCTTGTCAATCGCCACCTGCCAGGCCACCCAGCCTGGCCAATCGCTGTAACCTATCGTCAGGGGTTGGGCCGCATTTGCAGAAATGGAACAAAAGGCTGCCATGGTAACCAGCGCACCTGCCATCCAACGCTTCATTGCCTTACCGAATCTATTTACATTCATTGTCGTCTCCGATTTGTCTATGGTATTACTGGATTGAATATTCGTAATATTCATAGATCATTGAGCAATAACGATGCCAGACTACAAATTTTTCAGCTTGCCGTTGTTTTAATTAAGATTTGATTGTTTTCATTGATTGAATGCTGCGCTGAAACACAGGCGACTCGCACCAACATCGAACGCAACACGCACCAAAAGTAGTGCGCCCGGGTTTACTTTGCTTGCAAGAAAAATCACTCAAAATTTCAGGGACAATTTTCCAGAACGCGTGAACAGCGTTAGTCACTCGACAAACGTTGCGTTGATGAAGTGATTGATGCGATCCGGATCAAATATGCGCAGCAGCCTCTGAACGTGCTTCGATTATTGCTGCCGTCAGAATAAGGAACCCGCCTGTGATTTCCTGCATGGACAATTGTTCTCCCCCGATCAACACCGCGGAAAATACGGCGACCACCAGTTCCGCCAGCAACAAGATCGCCGCCTTGCCCGCATCAAGGCGAGCCACGCCGTAGAAAGTCGCCAGCGTGCCGGGCAATACCCAGAACAAACCGAGTGCGGACAGCATTCCCAGCTGCATGACATCGAGCGTCTGCATGGGCTTGGCTTCCAGACACATGAAGCCGAACGAAATGAGGGCACATCCTGCGTTGATCGCCACTGCCCGCACCGTGTCCGGCAAGCCGTGACCGACCCGGATAGCGACATTGTTGAAGGCGAAAGCCAGTCCGGAAGAGAGCGCAAGCATATCTATCGCAGACAGCGGCGTCGAAAATATCTCGGAGCCGCCCAAGGTCGCGGCCAGTCCTGCCAGTGCAAGTCCCAGCGCAATGAATCGCAACCGGGTGAACGCTTCGCCCAAAAATATTCTTGCCGCAAGGATCGTCCATACTGGCGCCAGGTAGAACAGCAACATGACGCGTACCACGCTTCCTGCGGCGAGAGAAGTGACCAATGCCGCGGTGGCCCAGCCGCCCAGTGCGGCTATAAGAAGGATCAGCCGGATCTGTCCGCGCAATTGCTCCAAATTATTCCAAACGAAGGGCAACAGGAGCAGCACCGACAAGCCAAACGCATATACCTGAACAATGCCGCCCTGGATGCCGAACATGGAGAGCGATTTGAGCGGCCACCAGAACAGCCCCCAGAACACCGAGCCCACAAGCAGCGCCGAGACGGCCTTCTGCCGCGGTTGAAAGGTGAGTCCGAACATGGTCACTTCACGCTGCTGTCAGTCGAATGGCCGTTGCGGCACCAATTCTCGAAATGCTCGACTTCTGCTCTTCCCATCCACGCATTGATCTCCCACAAATCGGCAATCGGCAGCTGCGTGAATGGCATGATATGCAAATAGCCGTCCGGGCCGAACTCCGGAGTCATCGTGATGAGGGAATTTCCGTTGTCACGCTGTGCCGACCAGATTGCTTCCCAATAGCGCTGGTGCGATGCCAGCGCACCCGCATATTCCGGCGCGGCCGGATGGGGTACTTGCGGGCCTTGGTCATAGCCGACGCGGGCATGAATGTGACGGGCATGCCGCGCAACTTCCTTGACCGCATCCCAGTCGTGATCCAGTTGCCGCTCCATCACCACTACCCAATGGCTGAAGTCGCAAGTGAGTTGCAATTCCGGCAGGCGCTGCAAAATATCGATCGTGGTCCAGGGGTTAAACAAGGAGCGACTGCGGTGCGTCTCAAAGCTGCATTCGATGTTCATTCTCGCAGCGACTTCCTGCACTTCGCCGAAGAAGCGCACACTTTGTTCCAACTGCCATGCATCGCAACCGCCGATAATGGTCACCCATTGAGGTTCAAGCGAGCGTCCGAGTTGAAGCTGGCGCTCGACATCGGCGATATGTTCTTCCACTGTCGCCTGACGTCGGGGCACATAACCGCCTGCCGTCACGATCTCCTGAATGTAGCGCAAGCCCCACGTCTGCAATATGGACTGCAATTCATCGCGACGTGTCTGCGGCATATCCGCATTTCCTTCCAGGCCGACAAAACCCGCATCAATGGCCTGATAGGCAGCCTTGTTCAGCGAGCCGCCATGTCCCCACAGCGTTTTGAACAATTGCAGTTCCATGGAAATCAGCTTTGCTGCCGCAGATAGGCTCGCCATCCGCCAAAGCGGGAAATATCGGCCGCATCCTTTGCGGCATACTGCTCGCAGACAAAACCCTGAACCTGTTCGCCGCTTGCCAGCGTGATAGTGCCGATACCGAGCGGCGCGGGTATGCCAGCCACGAATGAACCGAATTCGCGCGCGGGCATTTCCCATACTTCCACTTCAATGGCACTGCCTGCCTCACCATTCTCCACGCGCACCATACCCGGACGATACGGTGGGCCTCCGGGCAATGCGTACAGTTTGTAATCGGCCGAACTGCTGGTGCATGTCACCAGGTGCGCGCCTCGACTTGTGAGCTGGTGATTAAGAGGAAGTCCATCGAGGTGTGCGCCACAAACTGCGACGCGGATTCTTCCGGTCAGCAATTTTTCTTTTTCTGCGGGTAAATCGTTCGCGTCATGGAACAACCGATCGGCCAGATGCAGCAATGGAATGTCCTGATGTGCAGGTGCTGCCAGCGTGATGCCGAATGGCAGGCCGTTGTCCTGAAAGCCTGCCGGAACTGCTACCGCAGCATAATCCAGCAGGTTCATGAAGTTGGTGTAATAGCCGAGGTTCGCATTCAGGCGTATCGGGTCGGCCTGCATCTCGTCTATGCGATAGATGGTTCCGGCGGTAGGCGTGACCAGACAATCGATCCTGTTCCAGACCGATGCGGTTTCTTTGCGCAACGCTTCCAGCTGGTACATGCCGCTGAACGCATCGGCCGCGGAGAATTTCTTTGCACCGGCGATGATCTCGCGCACCACCGGATTGATGTGTTCCTCATTTGCATCGAAGAATTCGCGGATCGCGACATAGCGTTCTGCTACCCATGGCCCTTCGTACAACAGGCGTGCCGCGTTCAGGAACGGGGCGAAATCGACTTCGACCGCTGTGCCGCCGATGGCACGCAACGCATCGCAACTGCGCCGGAACAGGGCGGCAGCCTGCTGATTGCCGAAGAACTGCAATTGCTCGGCGCGCGGTACACCGAAACGGAAAGTTTCGGCGCGTCCGAAATCAAAGCCGTGCGGCAGTATCGGGCGCGAGTAGGCATCCTGCTCGTCGTATCCGGCTGCCACGGACAACACACTGCCGGCATCAGCCGTGTTGAGCGCAAAGATGGAAACGCAATCCAGCGAACGACAGGCAGGTACCACGCCGCAGGTGGATAACCAGCCTCTCGTCGCTTTTACGCCGACCAAATTGTTGAACGCGGCGGGTACTCGACCCGAACCGGCAGTGTCGGTACCCAGACTGAAACTGGCCAGCCCCAGCGCAACGGCTACTGCCGAACCCGAGCTGGAGCCGCCGGAAATATAGTCTGCGTCATACGCGTTGCGGCATGCGCCGTGCGGCGAACGTGTACCGTTCAGCCCGGTGGCGAATTGATCGAGGTTGGTCTTGCCTATGGGAATGGCGCCCGCTTCGATCAGGCGTTGCACCGCCGTCGCATGACGTAGCGGCTGATAGGCAAATTCAGGACAGCCTGCCGTCGTCGGCGCACCCGCCAGATCGATGTTGTCCTTGATGGCGAACGGAATGCCGTACAAAGGCAGCGTAACAGGATCCTTGTTTTGCAGTGCCGACACGTAGTCACTGATTTCCGCCAACGACAAGCGGTGTATCCAGACGCGATGAGGGTCGTCGCCGATGCGCGCCAGAATATCCTGCATGACGGCCAGCGGATGCAGTTCGCCTGCAAGATAGCGTTTACGGAGTGAATTTATGCTCAGATCGTGTTTCATCGTTCCCTCACTCATCGCTGTGGATTACCAGCAGGTCTTGCCCGGCGGAGACTTGTCCGCCCGCACGGCAATTCAATTGAAGGATCTCGCCGTCACAGGGAGCGAGCACCGCGATCTCCATCTTCATCGACTCGATGACCACCAGCGTATCGCCCGCCTTGACCTTGCTGCCAACCTCGACAGACATGGCCCACACGTTGCCCGCGACATGGGCTGTCACGGCACGGCTACCCGGCGGCAGGTCAAGTTCGCTGTCCGTTCCGGCATCCGCCACCGCGCTGTCCGTGGCGTACTCCGCCTGACCGTTGGCTTTCCACATCTCGCGCTCTGCGGCGAACGCGGCACGCTGCGTGTTGCGGAACGCACTGATCTCCCTGTCGTTGGTATGCAGGTACCGGTTGTATTCCTTGAGACTGAAGGTGGTCTCCTCGGTTTTGAGCTGGAATCGTCCGGCCACGAAGTCCTCGCGCATCTTGAGCAATTCCTGCTCCGACACCGGATAAAAGCGAATCTGGTCGAAGAAGCGCAGCAACCAGGGTTTTCCTTGCTCGAAGTCAGCCGTCTGTTTATAACGGTTCCACATCTGAACGGTGCGTCCGACAAACTGGTAACCGCCGGGGCCTTCCATGCCGTAGACACACATATAGGCACCGCCGATGCCAACAGCATTCTCCGGCGTCCAGGTACGTGCAGGGTTATATTTGGTCGTAACCAGGCGATGTCGCGGATCAAGCGGCGTGGCTACCGGCGCACCCAGATACACGTCGCCCAGACCCAGCACCAGATAGCTCGCATCAAACACTATACGTTTTACCTGTTCGATGTCGGCAATGCCGTTGATACGGCGGATGAACTCGATGTTGCTCGGACACCAGGGCGCATCCTTGCGTACCGACTGCATATATTTCTCGATCGCCAGTTTTGTCGAAGGGTCGTCCCACGACAACGGAAGATGCACGATGCGTGTCGGCACCTCCATGTCTGAAATGGGTGGCAGCTGCTTCTCTGCTTTGATGAGTTTCTTTACCAATTCGCCGCGCGACATCACGCGACTGTCGAAATGGATCTGCAACGAGCGGATACCGGGAGTCAGATCGAGGACGCCTTGCAGCTTGCCTTCGCTCATCGCCTGCTGCACCCATTGCATCAGCGCGTGTACCCGGAATCGCAGATTGATATCGAGCACCAACGGCCCATACTCGATGAGCAGGTTGCGGTCGCCGGACTGGCGATACACGACCTGTACCTGCTCACCCTTGGCAGGGATGCTGTGAATGACGGGGCTGCCCATCGTTTTGGCGGCTGGAAACTCGCGTGGCGCCCTCGGCAAGCTCAGCCCTGCGATGGTCTCGTCTTGCAGCTGTTCGAGGTGATTCGCCTGTTCCAGGGTCATCCAGCGGAAACGCACCGTATCCCCCGGCCGCAGTTGACCCATCTTCCATAGTTCGGCATGGACGATGGTCACCGGACATACGAAACCGCCGAGGCTGGGACCGTCCGGTCCGAGGATCACCGGCATATCGCCGGTAAAGTCCACCGCGCCGATGGCATAGGCGTTATCGTGGATGTTGGACGGATGCAGCCCGGCCTCGCCGCCGTCCTGCCGAGCCCATTCCGGCTTGGGGCCGATCAGGCGCACACCGGTGCGGCTGGAGTTGTAATGCACTTCCCATTCGGTGGCAAAAAAAGTCTGGATGTCGGATGGTGTAAAAAAATCCGGTGCGCCATGCGGACCGTACAACACGCCAATCTCCCACTGATTGCCATACGCAGGGATCAGGTTTGTCGGCAGTGCGCGATGTGTCCGGGGAGGAGGTTCAACGCCGAGGTGCAACACATCGCCGGTGCGCAACGTACGCCCGCCATGGCCGCCGAACTGGCCCAGCGTGAAGGTGGATTTGCTACCAAGATAATCCGGCACATCGAAGCCGCCGGCCACTGCCAGATAAGTTCTGCAACCGCCGCCTTGCACCGCGCCAAGCCGCAACACACCACCCGCCTTGATCACATGGCTGCGCCAGAATTTCAGCGGCTTGCCATCCAGTTCGGCTTTCATCGCTGCACCAGTCAGTGCGACGACAGTGTCGCGATTGAATTTCAGCGTCGGGCCGGAAACGGTCAGTTCCAATCCTGCCGCGTCGTCTGCGTTGCCCAACAGTCGGTTGCTCAATCGGAATGCGAGCGCATCCATCGGCCCCGATGGCGGCACACCGATGTTCCAGTAACCGAGGCGGCCCGGGTAGTCCTGTAGCGTGCTTTGCACGCCGGGTTCCAGCACGTCGATGGTGTTCGGTTTGTAATGAAAGCCGTTCAAATAGCGTGTCGTCTGGCGGCCCTCGGCGAACACGCGATCCGCCACGATCTGGCGCAGATATTCCAGATTGGTTTCGATGCCGTCCACACGCGTGTCGGCCAGCGCATCACGCATCTTTTCCAGCGCCGCCTCACGATTCATCGCCTTGACGATGATCTTGGCGATCATCGGATCGTAGTACGGCGGAATGTCGCTGCCGCGCTCCACCCAGGTTTCATTGCGCGCATCGGCCGAGAATTCGACCCCGGTCAGCATACCGCTGGAAGGCTGGAAATTCTTGTTCGGATCCTCCGCATACAGACGTACCTGGATCGAAGCGCCCTTGGGTTTGATCTGCACGGTATCCAGAGAATGCAAGTCACCCGCGGCCTGCAATATCATCCATTCGACCAAATCGACACCGGTCACTTCTTCGGTGACACCATGCTCGACTTGCAGACGTGTATTCACTTCGAGGAAATAGAACTCACCGCTAAGCGCGTCGAACACAAACTCCACCGTGCCTGCCGATTGGTAACCCACAGCCTTGCCCAGACGCACGGCGGTCTCCAGCAGATGTTGCCGGACTTCAGGGGTGATGTTGGGTGCGGGCGTCTCTTCGATCACTTTCTGGTTGCGGCGCTGCACCGAGCAGTCGCGTTCGCCCAATGCGATCACCGTGCCCTTGCCGTCGCCGAACAACTGCACTTCGATATGCCGCGCCTGTTCAACGTATTTCTCCAGATAGATGCCGGCATCCTTGAAGTTGGCGCGTGCCAGACGTTCCACCGATTGGAAAGCCTCGCTCAGTTCGTCCGCGCTCCAGCACAGTCGCATGCCGATACCACCGCCCCCGGCGGTGCTCTTGATCATCACCGGATAACCGATGCGTGATGCCTCGGCGTGCGCATGGCCGACATCAACCAGCAGGCCGCTGCCCGGCAGCAACGGCACGCCGTTCTGTTCTGCTATTTCACGCGCGGTATGTTTGAGGCCGAAACGGCGCATTTGATCTGGCGTGGGGCCAATAAACACCACACCCGCCTCCGCACACTGCTCGGCAAATGCGGCATTCTCGGAAAGAAAGCCATATCCGGGATGGATGGCCTGAGCACCCGTACTGCGGGCGACTTCCAGAATGTGCTCGCCGCGCAGATAACTGTCTGCCGCCGCCGCCGTACCGATGCATACGGCTTCATCCGCCATCTGCACATGCAACGAGCGCGCATCTGCCTCGGAGTACACCGCAACTGACCGGATACCCATCTTCCTCAGAGTACGGATGATGCGGCAGGCAATCGCGCCTCGATTTGCGATCAACACTTTAGTAAACATAGCTCACCTGAATAGCAGGTCGTCCTGCGTCGTTATTGGGCTGCCGGTCGTCCGGGTCCCGATTAAGTCTTTTAGTGTTTCGCTTCGTCCCAGATCAACAGCCTCACCGCAGTCGGGTTATAAGCGTTGCAGGGATTATTCAGCTGCGGACAATTCGAGATCAGCACATAGACATCCATCTCGGCGCGCATTTCCACATACTTCCACGGTGCAGAGATGCCATCCGCAAAGGTCAGGTCACCTTTTTCCGTAACGGGAACGTTCATGAAGAAATTGATGTTGGCAGTAAGGTCGCGCTTGTCCATGCCGCAGTCGCAATGACCGAGGGCATGCAGAAAACTGTCGCGACAGCTGTGCATGAATTTCTTGTCGATCGCATAGCGTACCGAGTTGCTCTCGGCCGCGCAGGCACCGCCCAACGTATCGTGGCGACCGCAAGTATCGGCGACGATGGTCATCAGCACGTTGCCTTCGGTGGACAACAAACGCGTACCGGCAGTGAGGTACAAATTACCCTGTTCACGTATGGTATCCACGGCGCTGTAACGCTCTTCCGGGTTGTGCGCGTTATAGAACAGGGTATCCACAGCCTGGTTGCCCTCCAGATCAAGAATGCGGAATATCTGTCCGCGCTTTACTTCGTGCAGCCAGGATTCACCCGCCGGCAGGATCCAGTCGTAACTCGCCTGCTGCGGCGTCAATTCACTTTCCACGATAGCCATATGCATTCTCCTGTGCTTAGCGGAACAGCAATTCAGTGTTGTAAAAACCGCGCTTGTTCTCCGGCCGGAAATTGCGGCAATAGTCATTTTCCTCTGCGGTTCCGCAATGCCATGCTTGCAGATGTACTGGCTTGGGAACGTACTTCGGATTGGGATCCAGGGGATGTTGGCACGCCGACATGACGACCAGCACATTCATTTCGAAGCGAAGATCGACGAAATCAGCGGCCTTGGAATGGTTGCTCGCAAAGAGCAGGTTGCCTGCGTTGTCCGTGCTGACCTTGCTGAAAAAATTTACGTTTGGCACGATGTCTCGCTTGCCTAATCCCCACTTGCCAAGTTCGATGAGGAAACTGTCGCGCGCATTGCGATACATAGCATTGCGGTACTGCTGGTAATTCGCCTTGCCGTACTTCTTCTCCACCAGCGCCGCGTTGTTCATACCGCAGATCGTGTCGTGCCAGCCGCAGCTGTCGTCGATGATTGACGCCAGCACTCGTCCCATATCCGAATAGCACACGAAGCCCTTGGTAAGATGCGCCGTATGCTGGGCTTTCAGCGTGTCGGCCATGTTGTAGCGTTCCAGCTTCTCTTCCTGGTTGTAGAGCAGCGTGGATAAATTCGCCCCGCCTTCCACATCGGTGATGCGCAGTGCAGTTCCGCGCTTCATCAAAAACGACCAATGTGCAGCACCTGGAATAGTTTCTTCCCAGATTATGTCTTGTTTGAGTATTTGCGTGGTCATAGAGCCCCGCTTTTTACTCTGTATGTATCGAGGCAACGATGATATTCGGCACACGCCGAATGAATTGATTTGCCAAATGGATGCTGTCGAAATTGCATTGCAAGACTCCTCAAATAAAAATAGCCCGGGAGGGTGCCAAAGAAACTTGGTCACATCCTCCCGGGCTTTTATCCCTCCGTGGAGCCTTGTAATCAACAAGACCGAGAACTCTCGGACCAGACACCGTCGACTTCACTTGACGGTCGGAACCCTAGTTCTTCTCTAAGTGGCCGATCTGCGAGACCGACACCCTTCGATTAAAGTGTAGCAGCTATCGTGCCAACGTACCGAGTTACCGTTCTGCCTTAGTAAAGACCTGCGTGAATATCGCATTTGCGCGATGTGCGCACCTGTATTGTGCAAGCGCGCCCTGTAATTGGGCGTAATAATATTACGGAATTGATTTTCTAGAAGGAGTGAGAAATTTATTGACGAGACCAACATATAGCACGGTAATAATTGTCTGAAGTGGCCGATCATGGCTACCTGCTCATGGGCAACATGTGACGCCCAAGTTGCATATTGGTTGCCGCGAAGGGCAGAAATTGGCCGACTGCGGGATGTCGAACATTTTACTCGCCGATGTCCGTCGCGCAATCCATACCGGTCGTTCAGCTTGGTATATGTGAAGTTCCGATGGCACACTGAGACTTCCATAATCCTGGCAAATCAACACGAATGCAAAATAATATGCTGAATGCTTCTTGACCAAACTCAACCACAGATTACGGATACCTAAAATTGAAAAGGCCAGCACCGGCTTTAATCTCGGTGGCGGTTACCTGCCGAAACTATTGCGATGCCGACCCTACTACGTTGTTGTCTTACGCCAAACTCTGCCGATCAATGCGTGGTAACGGGAGTGATCAGGGGCTGGGTATCGTGACTATGCTTCTTCGCATGTTTGGCCATTCTCTTTTCCTTTGGCGATAACAAAGGCTTCTTCTTGATGTCTCTGCTGGAATGATGGGTCTTGGGCATGATTCGACTCCTTATAGTGGTTAAGGAAGAAACTGCACTTTTATGCTACTCCAATGCTTGGGCGTTGTCTGGATAATGGTTGATTATTAGAATACGCTTATATTATGATGTTCCTCGCAAGACGAATACAGCATCAGCGCGGTGGGTCTACGGACAGTTTTTTTGTTGGTCATCCTCTGGATAAAAACAATCACGGTTGGGGCTATTGCCAGCCAGCTTGGCTGACGGGCATCTGCCTGGCTTTTTTCAGCGGCCATAGTGATTGTGATTTTGCGTCGGATGAGCGGCATGATTTTTAATTCCTTGACCCGGAAAACAACATCATAAAGTTACAGATCCCAAAAGCGGTCGGTTTGGATTTGGAGAATTGCAGAAGGAGAGAAAATGTCGCGAATCGTAATTCTGGGCGCGGGTATAGCCGGGCATACCGCCGCCAGATACCTCAATAAATGGGTAGGCAAGCAGCACGAGATCGTCGTGGTGTCGCCCAATGCAAAATGGAACTGGATACCCTCCAATATCTGGGTAGGCGTGGGCCAGATGACCGAGAAGGATGTCACTTTCGATCTCGCGGAGCTGTATGGCAAAACCAATGTCGATTTCCGCCAGGCCAAGGCTCTGTCGATCCATCCTGAAGGCAATGCGGGAAGTACACAGCCTTTCGTGACCGTCGAGTACACCGGCGCGGCAAAAACCGGCGTGCGGGAAAACATCACTTACGATTATCTGGTGAATGCCACCGGACCCAAGCTGAACTTTGGCGCTACCGAGGGCTTGGGCCCCGAGCATGGCCATACCGTTTCCGTTTGCACCGCCAAGCATGCGGAGGAAGCGAACATCAAGCTGCAGGCCAGCATCGACGCCATGCGCAAGGGGGCGAGTCAAACCATCGTGATCGGCACCGGGCACGGCATGTGCACCTGCCAGGGCGCTGCGTTCGAATATATCTACAACGTCGACCATGCCTTGCGCGAGGCCGGCGTCCGCGACAAGGCGCGCATCGTCTGGCTCAGCAACGAATATGAGTTGGGCGACTTCGGCATGGGCGGCGTGCACATCAAACGCGGCGGCTACATCACCAACGGCAAGACTTTCGCCGAATCGCTGATGGTCGAACGCGGCATCGAGTGGATCACCCGCGCACACGTGAAGAAAGTCGAAGCCGGCAAGATCCATTATGAAACGATGGACGGTCAATTCCACGAGCTGGGATTCGACTTCTCCATGCTGATCCCGCCATTTGCAGGCGTGGGGTTGAAGGCGTTCAACAAGGCTGACGAAGACATCACCGGTCAAGTGTTCGCACCCAACGGTTTCATGAAGGTGGATGCCGACTACACCCAGCGTCCTTATTTGGAATGGAGCGCCAAGGATTGGCCGAGGAATTACCAGACGCCCGCTTACCGCAACATCTTCGCGGTCGGCATCGCGTTCGCGCCGCCCCACCTGATCAGCAAGCCCATGCAAAGCGCCAACGGGACCCCGATCAATCCCACGGCGCCGAGAACCGGCATGCCCTCCGCCGCGATGGCCAAGGCCGTTGCCATGAGTATTCGCGACATGCTGAATGGTGCCGAGAAGCCGACCCACACCGCTTCGATGTCCGAAATGGGTGCAGCGTGCGTCGCCTCCACAGGCTCGCACCTTTTCAAGGGAACCGCGGCGACCATGACCGTGTTCCCTGTTGTACCCGACTTTGAGAAGTATCCGGAATTCGGCCGCGATATCGACCTGACCTTCGGCGAGATCGGCCTGGCAGGCCACTGGATGAAGTATCTGCTGCACCATGCCTTTATCTACCAGGCCAAGTTGCGTCCGGGCTGGTCGTTGATACCGGATTGATCGATCGCAAACTTACAAGGAAATGAACATGGGAAATATCACCAACAGGGAGCCTTACCAACAGGCTTACTATCCCCCGGCACCGACGGGATTCACCCGCTTCATGCGGACATGCTTTATCTGGCAGCTCTACAGGTTTTTTGTCATCAACATCAAGATGCTCAAGTTGATCGCCAAATCGCATCACTAAGGTTCGGTGGGATATTCCGGAACCGGGTCTGTAGCCGAAGCGGTTTGGACTGAGGCCTGCACGACCTGATGATTCCAGAGAGTAGCAAAGAGAAAGCCCGGCTTGCCGGGCTTTTTTCCATCAATCTGACTCGGTCTTCAAGCCCATGATGGGCAAGTCTTCGTGGGGCAGGTCGAGTGCCTCCAGCACTTTGAGCGCCGCGTAGGCATCGTTTGCCGCGTAGAGTATTTGCTGCGGGGTGAGCTGAGGCTGCGACCAATTGGAGGTCGTGGCCTTCTTCGACTTGGCAAAGCGCTGATTGAAGACCAACCCCACTGCGGTACGGACGCCGATCTCTTTCTGGTAGCCGTTCATGCGGAACACCGTATTGAGATCCACCACACCGCCAAACTTGACGCCCAATTTTGCAAAGATCTGTCCGCTATCCGATTTAAGTCCGAAGCCAACCTTGATGACCCGGTCCGATTCCAGCAACTCGACCAGATACGGCAGACCGTCAGCCCGATGCACCTGAAACAGGTACGCCTTGTCGTGCAGGGCAAACTGCACGACATGCGGCCCTTCACTGACATCGCCCGTGACAAACGTCGGCCTGGATTCAGTATCGAATCCAACGATGCCCGCAGCCTTGATGTCGGCAGTGGCGGAGGCAAACTCTTCGGTGCTCGTCGGCACATGGATACGCTCCAGCGTGAGACCGTCAAACGGTTCCAGCAGCGCGATCTCGGGCTTGGTCGGGGCGATTTTTTTCATAGGGAGAGAACTGGATATTTCATCGGGGGCGATTCGGCATCGCCCTTGCTTTGACTCCGCTAAGGCATTCCGGCCACATGGCGTGTCTCATTGAGTTTCGCCAACCTGGCCTTCAGCTCCGGCAAGATAGCCGCGACCGCTTTTTCTCCCTCGAGTACGGCTTTGTTGCGGCCGCTCACGTCGGTCGATGGCAGGCCGGAGGTGGCGGGTCGGATGACGATGTCGGCGCTGGATTGCTCATGGCGATTGATGGTCTGCCCGAAGATGGAAAAGGTTTGCCACATGATGTCGGTGATCCCCGCCGTGCTTCTGTCCTGGGGACGGTCTGAAATATCCACGGCGATGACGAAATCGGCACCCAATGAACGAGCTACGCTTGCGGGGACGGGAGCGACCAGTCCGCCGTCCACGTATTCCTGTCCGTTGATGGTGGCCGGCTCGAAAAACACCGGCACTGAAGACGAGGCGCGCACTGCCATGCCGGTGTTGCCGGAGCGGAATACGACCATCTCACCGGTGCGCAGGTTGGTGGCGACGGCAGCAAAGGTCTTGCCGAGCTTTTCCATAGGCAAGCCATGGACGTTCCTGTTGATGTAATTCTCCAACGCTTGCCCCTTGATGCACCCCCTTTTATTGGAGATCACCGTCTCGACAACGCATTGGTACATGCCCGAGCCGTCGAGAACCTGGTCTTCATTCATGTTCATCGACAGTTCCTGTATCTGGAAACCGTTGAGTCCGGCCGCGTAGAGCGCACCGACGACAGAGCCGGCGCTGGTACCCACGACGATGTCGGCGGAGATGCCCTGCGCCTCAAGTGCCTTGATCACGCCGATGTGGGCGAAACCCCGTGCCGCGCCGCCGCCCAATGCGATGGCGATCCTGGCAGGCTGGCGCTCCACCACAGGCGGAGGTGGCGTTATTTTGGGACTGGTGCAAGCGGTTGTGACGAGCAACAAAAGGACTGCGAATGCATTTATCTTCATGGTTTCAATTCGTGGGTTGGTATTAGGCCAAAGAGCTGACGATACAAGTTCAAATAAGTTCCGGTACATCAGGCGCGATGTCATTCCGGGGCCATTCCGACGCGTTCCCGTCCGTTGGGAAAGAGCGCCTGCCAGGCATCTTCAGTGCCGACAAGCAAGCTCAGCCCGTCTTGCGATGGCCTTGCACACAGGTCGGCATCAACCGCTTTCGCCAATGCAGCCGCGCCGGGCGGGAAGTAGGCTTTGACCTCGCAATGGAGGCGCCCTTCCGATTCGTGGCGCATGAAAATCGCAACGTCAGCCGAGCTGCCGGGTTTTCCGTATGTCGACAGGAAAAGCGCTTCAAGTTGTGCCAGGGCTTCTCCGGCCAACATCGCATCACCGAGGTTTTTTGTGAACCAGGCGTTCATCATGATTTCCGTTCTCCACCGCCCTGTAGATATCGACCGGCAGCCTGGACGGGCTGCCTGTGCTCCATGACGCAAGCTAGTAGAGCACCTCAATCCAGCGACCTTCGGAAGCCAGCTCGTTACGTTTTGTCAGCCACGCCGGGGAGCCGACGATGCTGCCCATCGCATTGTCTATCATGCCGAGCATCTGTGTCATGCCGGCGATATAGACACGGCTGTCCGGACTGTTCACGATTTCCCAGACCTCGGCTGCGTTCTGCTCGATAGCCTGGTTAAGGGCGATGGGCGCGTTAAAGGCGGGACGCGGGCTTACGGCCTGGAATGCCTTGAAGGTCGGCTGGTCGAAATAGTTGCCCAGATCGTTGTTGGCATCATTCAGATAAAGCATTTCCAGGCCGGTGCGCGCACCGTGGAACAGGCGAACTTTGCCTTTCCAGCCCCCGTATTGTTCGTAGATCATGCGGATCAGTCCCCTGAACGGCGCGATGCCGGTACCCATGCCGATCATCAACAGGTTGGCATCCCGATTCTTCGGGATGGTGAATGGGTAGCCGACAGGGCCGGAAAACTTGATGGTGCTACCGGGCTGCAGGTCGCACAGGTAGTTTGAAGCGACGCCCCCGTACTCCTCGCCGCTGGCTTCATCCATATAGAAACAGCGGCGGACGCAGATCTCGAATTGCGCTCCGGCGTCGGACTGGTCCGTGTCGGCGATCGAATAGAGGCGTGCGTGATAGGGGTTGCCGTATTGGCCCGGCGCAAGAACGCGGATGCAGCTTCCCACCTTGCTGTCGAAATAAGGATCGTCCGTTTTGAGAACCATTTGCCTGACTTCCTCGCGCGAAGTCTCGGGCGTGATGCGCCTCGAGCTCAGGAGTTTCGCGGTATAGATCATTGAGTCGCCGGCACCGTCTGTAACAGGATTCAACATGGTTTTCCCCTTCAAGTGAATGAACATTGCTGGCCGGTTCGCGCGTTCTGTCTCGCCCCAGGGCATTTCACGCGTTGGCAGCAAATCAGCGATCGCAGCCTGTTGCCATCGGCTTGCGTCCGGGGATTGAATACGGCCCCGGCCTATTTTTTCTTGCTGTACGCGGCGGCGATCTCGCGGTATTGCTTGAGTTCGGTTTCGATGGTGGAAAGCTGGTAGTAATCATTGCCCGCCTGCTTGGCCAGTTCAAGCTGTTCGATCGTGCCGCCCAGATCGCCGTGCAAGATATGGAGGTAGGCCAGCATGTGATGCTCTTCCTGGCGCCTGCCCAGCGCAGCATAGGCGCGTGCTTCCAGATCGTAAAGTTTCGGGTCGTTTCCGTCGCGGTTGACCTGTTCGTCGAGCAGCTTGAGCGCATCGTTGTAGCGCTCATCCTGCAGCAGCACTTCGGCATAGTCGTAGATCAGCGCATGGTGTTCGGGGAAGTTCTTCAATTCGGTACGATAGTAGGCGATCACGTCCTTGTCCGGTTTTTCCAGCTGCATGATCCGCCCGCCCAGCGTTTCGATGGTTGCGTTGACGGGAGCCTGCTTTTGCAAAATGGCGAATTCCTGCTCTGCGCGTTGCGGCTGGTTGTTGCGCAACAAAGCGAGTACCAGGCCGTAACGGTGGGCGATGGGGTCGCCGAATTTCTTCGCACCCAGCGCGGCGTCGAAGTAGGCGACGGCTTCCTGCGGCGGCTTCTGGGTGGCGATGATGCGCGAGCGTATCAGCTGGAAATCAAGGCTGTCCGGTACCAGATGGTAGGGGATCTGTTCCACCCGGTTTTCAACTTCGGCGATACGTTCATGGGTGACCGGGTGGGTGCGCAGGTAGGAGGGCGTGTTTCCTTCCACGAGCTGCGTGGCCTTTTGCATGCGTTCGAAAAAGGCGGGCATGGCTCGTGTGTCGAAGCCGGATTTTTCGAGGGTGGCGAGTCCGAAGCGGTCGGCTTCCCTTTCGTTCTGGCGTGTAAAGTTGAGCTGGTGCTGGATCGTTCCCGCCTGCGCGCCGACGATGCCGGCGGTTGCGGCATCTGGGTTGTTGCGCGCGGCAAGGATGGCAACGGCAAGCGTCGCCAGCGCGGCAAGCGAATCGTAACGCTGACCGTAGACCATGCGCGCGTAGTGGTGCTGGGTGACGTGCGAGATTTCATGGCCCAATACCGAAGCCAGTTCGGATTCGTCCTGCGCCAGCAGTATCAGCCCGGTGTTGACGCCGACAAAGCCGCCGGGCAGCGCGAAGGCGTTGATGGCGTTGTCGTTGATGGCGAAGAATTCGAACGCATCGCCCGGCTCCGAACTGTTTACCACGAGCCGCCCGCCAAGGTGGTTGAGGTAGTCGGATATCTCGGGATCGTCCAGATAAGAATTGCTGGCCCGTATCTGGAACATGCTCTGTTCGCCGATCTGGCGCTCGATTTGCGGAGAAATGATCTCTTGCGATACATCTCCCAGATCCGGCAGACCGTCGGCGTGAGCAAGGAATGGCAATGTGAAAAGTACGGAAAGAAGGGAATTTTTCATGGAATATATGATAACACCGACCGTTTTGAGTTCCATGACGGCCTGCAATTCCTTGTAAAATGTGCGCTTTCTGGACAACGTGTTGTCCGGCACGCAGAATGCGCGCCTCTAAAGGTTTTCAGCTTATGGACAAGGTCGGCAAATACGAGATCGTTAAAGAACTGGGGCACGGCGCGACCAGCACCGTCTACCTTGCGCTCGACCCGTTCAACCAGCAGCAGGTCGCGCTCAAGGTATTCAACCTGAATGTCCTGCACGACAAGAGTCGCGCCAAAGCCTATCGCAAACTGTTGCTCACCGAAGCGTCCCTTGCCGGAAAGCTGTCGCATCCGCATATCGTGAAGATATTCGATGCCGTGATGGAAGGCGACGTGAACTATATGGTGATGGAATACGTCGAAGGCGAGACGCTGGAGAAATACGGCGAGGTCGATCACCTGATGGATCTGGGGCATATCGCCGAGATCATATACAAATGCTGCAAGGCGCTGGAATATGCGCAGTATCAGGGGGTTACCCACCGCGATATCAAGCCGGCCAACATCCTGATCAGCGGCGAGAGCGACATCAAGATATCCGACTTCGGTGCCGCGGTCATCGACAACCAGCAGAGCACGCAGGTGAGCGGTGTGGGTTCGCCGGCCTATATGTCGCCGGAACAGATCAGGGAGCAGCCGCTGACGCACCAGACCGATATCTATTCGCTGGGCGTGACCATGTACCGGCTGCTCACCGGAAAGCTGCCGTTCGAGGCGGCCAACAGTTACAGCATGATCTACCAGATCATGAATATCGATCCGCCGCCGCCGAGCACCTATCGTCCGGAGATACCTCCCGAAATGGATGCCATCGTGCAGCGGGCCATGTGCAAGGAGAAAGAGCATCGCTACCAGACCTGGGACGAGTTCGCGCGCGACCTGGTGGCATTCATCACCCACAACGTGCCGCAGCAGGAAGAGATCTTCGATACCGAGAAGTTCGACACCTTGCGCGACCTGAACTTCTTCAGGAACTTCAGCGACGTCGAGCTGTGGGAAGTGTTGCGCATCAGCGAATGGCACAAGGTGGCCAAGGACGAATCGATCATCCACGAGGGCGAAGAGGGGCATCGCTTCTTTGTCATCGCCAGCGGATCGGTGCGCGTGGTGAAGCAAGGCAGGCTGTTGAGCCTGCTGCACAAGGGCGACTGCTTCGGCGAGATGGCGCACCTTTCCGGCAGGAATGCGCACCGCACCACCGATGTGATCACCAAGACCGAGGTGTCGCTGATCGAGGTCGATCCCGAGATGCTGGCGCGCGCCACGGCGAACTGCCGTTACCAGTTCAGCGAGGCATTCCTGGCGATACTGGTGAAACGGCTGTCCCTGGCGAACACGCGCATCGCCCGACTGCTGAGCGACCACGGGGACGAACAATGATTTTTTTGAAGTGGAGAGTGTAGAAGTGGCTGAGTTTAAAATTATCACCGTAACCGAATTGCCGAATCTGATTGCCAGCGGCAAGGCACAGCTGGTGGACGTGCGCACCGATGCCGAGATTGCGCGCGGCCGTATCGTCGGCGCGATCAGTTTGCCGCTGCATCTGCTGCCGTTGCGTTTGCAGGACCTGGATGCAAAGAAGACAACTGTATTCTATTGCCAGGTGGGCGGACGTTCCGCGCAGGCTGCCGCATTTGCCGCAGCGCAGGGGCTGGGAGACGTTTACAACCTGCAGGGCGGCATCATGGCCTGGGCGCAGTCGGGCGGAGAGATCGTCGCGTGAGCGGCATGGCTTTCGATGTAGAGCTGGATGTGCGGCAAATGGCCTGCCCAATGCCTATCCTCCGTGCCAAGAAATCGCTGTCGGGGATGAGCGCGGGACAGGTGCTGAGGATAGTCGCAACTGACAAGGGTTCGCCCAAGGACTTCGTGGATTTTTGCAAAAAGACGGGGAACGAATTGCTGTCGTCGACGGAAGCAGGCGGCGAGTTCATCTTCCTGATCCGCCGCCGCTGAACACTGTCAAATACCACCAGCCGTATAAGCGCGTCTGATGGCGTTCTTCAGGTGGTATTCTTCAAGACTGCCGTCAATAGGTGATTCTCATGATGTATGCCTGAAGATTGGCGTATTGATTGGCCTGAGGGCTGGGTGTCTTGGCTGGCAGGGTGGGCGCGTTTTATGTGCCCACGCTGTAAAACGTACGCTGACTGCGTGGGTACATAAAACGTGCCCACCCTACAGTGATTAACCCAGCTTCTTCCGCTGCGCCTGCAACTGCACCAGCGTTGCACCGAACTCTTCCAGACGTTTCTTTTCCTGATCGACTACCGCTGCCGGGGCACGCGCGACGAAACTTTCATTGCCGAGTTTGGCGTTCGCTTTGGTGATCTCGTTGCCCAGGCGCGCGATCTCCTTGTCGAGGCGCTCGCGTTCGGCGGCAACGTCGATCTCAACCTTTAGCATCAGTTTGAAATTGCCGACGATGGAAACCGGTGCGTCGCCTTCCGGCAGTTCGGCGACGATCTGCACTTCGCTCAACTTGCCGAGGCTGCTGATGTAGGGGGCGAGTGTCTTCAATGTCGCGGCGTCACCGGCGGCGATCAGCGGTACGCGCGCGGCGGGCGACAGGTTCATCTCGCTGCGCAGGCTGCGGCAGGCGGTGGTGAGTTCCTGCAACAGCGCGATCTGCGCGATAGCGGCTGCGTCGATCTTGCTGGCATCGGCCTTGGGATAGGCTTGCAGCATGATGCTGTCGCCCTTGGCATTCGCCATCGGCGCGACCGACTGCCACAGCTCTTCGGTGATGAACGGGATGATGGGGTGCGCGAGGCGCAGGATGGTTTCCAGCACACGCACCAGTGTGCGGCGGGTGCCGCGCTGCTGTGCAAGGATTGAAGATTCGTCACGCGCAAGCGTGACATCGTTCGCCCCCTCTCCCGCCGGGGGAGGGTTGGGGTGGGGGAACGCCAGTTGGACCTTCGCCAACTCCACATACCAGTCGCAGTAGGTGTTCCACACCAGTTCGTACACCGCGCGGGCGGCCATGTCGAAGCGGTAGTCCGCGAAGTGTATCGCCATCTCGACTTCGGTTTGTTGTAACAGGCTGATCATCCACTTGTCGGCAGCAGAGAATTCCAGCGGCAGCGACTCATCCTGACCAACATCCTTGCCGTCGCAGTTCATCAGCACGAAACGCGTGGCGTTCCACAGCTTGTTGCAGAAGTTGCGGTAGCCTTCGCAGCGTTGCATGTCGAACTTGATGTCGCGTCCGGGCGAAGCCAACGAGGCGAAGGTGAAGCGCAAGGCATCGGTACCGAAGGCGGTGATGCCTTCGGGGAATTCCTTGCGTGTGCGCTTCTCGATCTTCTCGGCATCCTTCGGGTTCATCAGGCCGGTGGTGCGCTTCTTCACCAGATCTTCGATGCCGATGCCGTCGATCAGGTCGATCGGGTCTAAAACATTGCCCTTGGACTTCGACATCTTCTGGCCTTCCGCATCGCGGATCAGGCCGTGCACGTACACGTCCTTGAACGGGATCTTGCCGGTGATGTGTTTGGTCATCATCACCATGCGCGCCACCCAGAAGAAGATGATGTCGAAGCCGGTGACCAGCACTGACGAAGGCAGGTATTGCTTCACGAAGGCGTTCTGCGCATCGAAGGGCTTGCCTTCTTCCCAATCCAGCGTGGAGAACGGCCACAGCGCCGAGGAGAACCAGGTGTCGAGCACATCGTTGTCGCGGTCGAGCTGTCCGGCGTAGCCCGCCTTGTCAGCCAGCTTGCGCGCTTCGGATTCATCGCGCGCGACGAACACTTCGCCGTTCACGCCGTACCATGCCGGAATCTGGTGACCCCACCACAGTTGGCGCGAGATGCACCAGTCCTGGATGTTGTTCAGCCACTGGTTGTAGGTGTTGACCCAGTTCTCGGGGTGGAACTTGATCTCGCCGGAGCTCACGCATTCCAGCGCCTGCTCGGTGATGCTCTTTCCTTCCGGGCCTGCCTTGCTCATCGCCACGAACCACTGGTCGGTCAGCATGGGCTCGATCACCACGCCGGTGCGGTCGCCGCGCGGAACCTTGAGTTTGTGCTTGTCGGCCTTGATGAACAGGCCGGCGGCTTCGAGATCGGCGCAAATTTGTTTGCGTGCGGCGAAGCGGTCCATGCCCTGGTATTGCTTCGGCGCGTGCTCGTTGATCTTCGCGTCCAGCGTGAGGATGGAGATCATCGGAAGCGCATGGCGCTGCCCCACTGCATAGTCGTTGAAGTCGTGCGCAGGCGTGACCTTCACAACGCCGGTGCCGAATTCGCGGTCCACGTATTCGTCGGCGACGACAGGAATGGTGCGGTCGCACAGCGGCAGTGTGACCTGTTTGCCGATCAGGTGCTTGTAGCGCTCGTCCTCGGGATGCACCATCACCGCAACGTCGCCGAGCATCGTCTCGGGGCGGGTGGTGGCGACGACCAGATGGCCAGAACCGTCCGCCAGCGGATACTGGATGTGGTACATGAAACCGTCTTCCTCTTCCTGCACCACTTCGAGGTCGGAGACGGCGGTGTGCAGTTTTGGGTCCCAGTTCACCAGGCGCTTGCCGCGATAGATCAGGCCTTCGTTGAACAGGCGCACGAAGGTCTCGGTGACTGTTTTATTCAGCGCGGGATCCATGGTGAAGCGTTCGCGCGACCAGTCGGGCGAGGTGCCGAGACGGCGCATCTGTTTGGTGATGGTGTTGCCGGAATACTCCTTCCACTCCCACACTTTCTCGATGAACTTCTCGCGGCCCAGGTCATGGCGCGAAATCTTTTGCGCATCAAGCTGGCGCTCGACCACGATCTGTGTGGCGATGCCCGCGTGGTCGGTGCCCGGTTGCCACAACGTGTTATCCCCGCGCATGCGGTGGTAGCGCGTCAGCGCATCCATCAGCGTCTGATTGAAGCCGTGGCCCATGTGCAGCGTGCCGGTGACGTTGGGGGGCGGCAGCAGGATGCAGAAATTATCCTGTTTGGCTGCGTCGAGTCCGGCCTTGAAGTAGCCGGCATTTTCCCATGCGGGGTACCAGCGGGCTTCGATGTCTTTCGGGTCAAAACTTTTTGCGAGTTCCATTGCGGTCTTTTCGGGGAATGCGTGGTTCAAGGAGGGCGGGATTATACAGGCATCGTGGGTGCTCGAAGGAGCAGTACGCAGTGCTACAGGGATTCTTGCGCGGCTTTGCGGATGAGTTTTGGAAGTGCTTTCCTGACCTGCTGCATGGCTGTGTCCCAATTGGCATCGGGGGTTGAGCTGATTGCATCGAGGAAGGCCGACTCAAGGTCAGGGAACAGTTTTTCCGCCAGACGCTGGCATTCCTTGGCGGAAAGGGTGGCGATGTGTTCCTCGACTGCATCGGTAAGCGTGGGCAGATCAAGGGGGGAGCTATCGACCGTTTCGGTCAGGATGGGGACATCTGATGTGCGTTTGGATTTTGCCATGGGTCAATTCGTTTTGCGTAGATCAAAGTGGCGCAGCTCGTAACCGCGATCCTTGTAGAAGACATAGCGTTCGCGTCCCAGCTTTGCGTCGGCATCGTCCTGGCTGACGATCTCGATGACGCGCTCGAAGCGGCTGAAGAACGGCAGGCACTCGCTGTGCAGGCTGATGAGCAGCTCTGAGTGCGGGAAGGTCTCGTCGAGCCCGATGACCACAGGCAGGGTCGCTGCATCCGCTTCGTGGCTGAGACAATGCGGCATGAAGGCGGTGGGCGGGTAATGCCACAGCAATTTGTCCAGCTTGTCGGCGGTGTCCTCGTCCGGCGCGTGCAAAAGCACGCGCAGGCCGTTCTGCATGGCTTTGTGGCTCAGTTGGCAGGCGGTGCGCAGCCTGTCTTCCGAGCCGGTGTAGAAATCAACCTTGGTCACTTCGGCGCCGTGCGGTTGATCAAATACTGCGTGAGCAGCGGCACCGGGCGACCGGTTGAGCCTTTTTGCTTGCCCGACAACCATGCGGTACCGGCGATGTCCAGGTGCGCCCAGCGGTAGTCCTTGGTGAAGCGCGCCAGGAAGCAGGCAGCCGTGATGGTGCCACCCGCACGACCGCCAATGTTCGCCATGTCGGCGAAGTTGCTGTCCAGCAGCGGCTGGTAGTCTTCCCACAGCGGCAGCTGCCAGACGCGGTCGTGCGATTGTTCGCCCGCGGCGAGCAGTTCCTGCGCCAGTTTGTCCTCGTTGGCGAACATGCCGCTGGCAACATGGCCGAGGGCGATCACGCAGGCGCCGGTGAGGGTGGCGATGTCGATCACGGTGTCGGGATTGAATTTCTTCGAATAGGTCAGTGCGTCGCACAGGATCAGCCGGCCTTCGGCATCGGTGTTCAATATCTCGATGGTCTGGCCGGACATGCTGGTGACGATGTCGCCGGGCTTGGTGGCCTTGCCGGAAGGCATGTTCTCGCAAGTCGGGATCACGCCGACCACGTTGAGCTTGAGTCCCATCTCGGCAACGGCCTGCAGGGTGCCCAGTACGCTGGCGGCGCCGCACATGTCGTATTTCATCTCGTCCATCTCGGCGCCGGGTTTCAGCGAGATGCCGCCGGTATCGAAGGTGATGCCCTTGCCGACCAGCACGATGGGCTTCTGCGTTTTCGCTGCACCGTAATATTCCAGGGTGATCAGCTTGGCCGGTTGTTCGCTGCCGCGCGTGACGGAGAGGAAGGAGCCCATGCCCAGCTTCTGCATGTCCTTCTCTTCCAGCACGGTGGCCTTGATGCCCTTGTGCGACTTGCTCAATGCCAGCGCCTTGGCGGCGAGGTAGGTCGGGGTGCAGATGTTGCCGGGCAGGTTGCCGAGCGTCTTCGCGAGATCCATGCCGTGGGCCGTGGCGGCTGCCCGGTCGAGCACGGTCTTCAGCGCCGCGTCCGGTTTTTCCAGCGTGGCGAAGGTGATGTGCTTCAGCGTGGCGGCTTTGGACGGCTTGCTCTTCATGCCGTCGGCGCGGAATATCTGCTCGGCGGCGGCGAACACGGCTTGCCTGACGACCCAGGCGGCATCCTTGCCCACGCCTTCGTCGACGATATACAGCACGGCGTCCTTGGCTGGCGTCGCGTTCAGCGCCTTGAATGTCGAGCCCAGGATCTCGGTGCTGGTCTTGTTGTTGAGTTCGCTGATTTTGCCCAAGCCCACCAGCAGGACGCGATCGGCAGCGACGCCCGGCAACTTGTGCAACAGCAGGGTGGAGGCGGACTTGCCGTTCATGTCGCCGCGCGCGATGAGGTCGCTGAGCGCGTGCTTTGCGGCCTTGTCGATCGCTTGTGCCGCCTTCGACAATTTGCCGCCGTCAAACACGCCGACCACGATGCAGCCGCTCTTCAGTTTTTCCGGACTGCCTTGTTTTATGCTAAATTCCACGCGCCTCTCCTCATTAATCTCAGAATTGTCTCCGATGACGGATTATCCGCAATCCCCGCCACAAAAGTCAAAGAAGCCCCGTGTGCACGGCATCTTTTATTGGTCGCTGGTGCGCGAGTTCGCGAGTACGGGATTGCTGGTGTCTTCCATTTTGCTCGGTATTGTCGTGTTTACCCAGCTTATTCGCTTGCTGGGCGAGTCGGTCAGCGGACAACTTGCGGTAGACGGGGTGCTGGCGATGCTGGGCTTCACTTCGCTCAATTATCTGCCGGTGCTGCTTTCGATCAGTTTGTTCCTGTCGGTACTGCTGACACTGTCGCGCAGCTACCGCGACAGCGAGATGGTGGTGTGGTTCACTTCGGGTATCGGGTTGACGCGCTGGATACGGCCGGTGCTGGGTTATGCCATTCCGGTTGCAATGGTTATTTCGCTGCTCAGTCTGGTGTTGTCCCCATGGGCAATGTCCAAGGCGGACGAATTCAAGCGCAGGCTTGATAGCCGCGATGATGTGTCTGCCGCCACGCCGGGTGCGTTTCGAGAATCCAAGCAATCGGATCGCGTGTTCTTTCTGGAAGATGTGGACGCGCAGAAAAAGCGCGTGGGCAATATCTTTGTGCAATCCACGCAGAACGGCAAGGAAGGTACGATGGTCGCCAAAGAGGGGTATCAGGAAACCGCGCCGAACGGCGACCGCTTCCTGGTGATGCTCAACGGGACTCGTTATGAAGGAATCCCCGGCCAGGCGGATTTCAAGATCGTCGAGTTCGAGCGGTACGCCATGCGTATCGAGCCTGCCGAGTTGCGGCAGGAAGTGCCCAACCTGAAGGCCTACCCCACGATGTACCTGTTGCGAAATCCGAGCACATGGAATATGTCGGAACTGGAATGGCGCATCGGCTTGCCGCTCAGTGCGCTGATTTTGTCCCTGCTTGCCATCCCCTTGAGTTATGTCAATCCGCGTGCCGGGCGTTCGCTCAATCTGATTTCCGCGATGGTGATCTACATGTTCTACAACAACATGATCAGCGTGACCAACTCCTGGGTCGGGCGCGGCAATATCAGTGTGGCTGCGGGAATGTGGGGGATACATCTGTTGATGTTCGCGGTGATGCTGGTATTCTTTTACCATCGGTCCTCGGCCTCTTCCTGGCGGAGGCTGAAACGATGAGGCTGCTCACCCGTTATCTCCGGCGTGAGATATATGCCAGCATCGCGCTGGTTTTCGCGGCACTCATCATGTTGTTCGCGCTGCTCGATCTGATCAACGAATTGAGTTCGATGGGGCGCGGCGACTACCGCCTGGGGTATGTGTTGTTGTTTGTGGCGCTGACCGTTCCCGGACATATCTATGAACTGTTCCCGGTCTCTGTGCTGATCGGAACCATCTTCGCCATGGTGCAGATGGCGGCCAATTCGGAATTGACCGTATATCGCAGTTCCGGTGTATCGCTCAAGCAGATGATAGTCGCGCTGCTCAAGATCGGCCTTCCTCTCGTGGTGCTGTGTTTTGTGTGCGGTGAAATCGTTGCTCCGCCGAGCGAACGCATGGCGCAGCAATTGCGGCTGAAGGCGCAGAATGCAAAGGTCTCGGTGAAGGAATTCAGATCGGGAGTGTGGGCGAAAGATGAACACAGTTTCATCAATGTCAAGAGCGTGTTGCCCGACACTTCGCTGCTGGACGTGAGTATTTACGAGTTCGATGAACAATATCACCTGCGCAGTATCACAACGGCGGAGCGTGCTTTGTATCAGGAAGAGACGCGCTGGCAACTGGAAGGGGTGAAGCAGACGCGATTCGATAAACAGAGTGCCGTCATCGACAATCGATCCCTCTCCGAATGGCGTTCCACCCTGAATCCCGACATCCTGAGTGTTTTGCTGGTGGTACCCGAGCAAATGTCGGCCTGGAATTTGTACCAATACACCGGACATTTGCGCGAGAACCATCAGAAGACTGCGCGTTACGAGATCGCGATGTGGAACAAGCTGGTTTACCCGTTTGCGGTGCTGGTGATGATGTTGCTGGCCTTGCCGTTTTCTGCCTATCAGCGCCGCGAGGGGGGTATCAGCGGCAAGATATTCATGGGCATCCTGCTGGGCTTGAGTTTTCACTTCATCGGCAGGCTGTTTGCCAACGTCGGCGCTTTGAATGATTGGTCGCCCGTATTGAGCGCCACGGCGATGAGTTGGCTGTATCTGATTCTGGCTATGGGGATGCTCTGGCGTACCGAACGCAGATGATTGCTGCGCGTTTGCTTCTGGTCGCTCGGATATTCTATTGAGGCGGAGTTGCCGGGACGCCGCTGGCGGCTTCCCGTTCGCGAACCATCTTTTTCACGGCCTCGCGCTTTTCGGCGGGAAGCTTCTTGTATGCCTTGTATTTCTCCCTGGCGCGTTTGCGTTGTTCCGGAGTCAGCTTGCTCCAAGCTTCCAGGCGAGAATGCAGCCGCTGCTGTTGCTGTGCATTGAGCTTGGGGTAGCGCTGCGCATACGCCAGAAAATTGGTTTGTTGCTGTTCGGACAATGAGCTCCAGGTGCCGGATAACGGGGCAAGTGCTTCTTTTTGTTGCGCATTCAGTGTCTCCCAGGGTTTGGCGTGGGCAGACATCGGCAGGCAGGCGGCAGCAAAAAACAGCGCTACAAGGCAATTTCGAAGCAAAGCAGGCATCAGGGAATCCGTGAGCGGCTAATCGACAAACGCGTCAACGGGCAGATCGTCCGTCAATATGGCGATATCAATGTCGCTGTGGTCGCGTTCGTACGTGTGCTCCCAGTAGGTGAGGTTGATCACCAGCAGGGATGCGACGACGCCAACAATGATCCAATTGAGCGCACGTGTGGAAAGTTGCAGCTGTCCATGCAGCAAACCGTTCTGACTTACCCAGACGGGCGATGCAACCCGCTGATTTTGCAATGCTTGCTGGCGCGCCGTATGGAGTTCGTTCAGGGTGGAACGATCCAGTTGGCGGGCAGCCGTGTTCAGCAGATTTCCGATTTCCTTGTTGGATAATTTGATGTTCATGATAGATCTATCCCCCGTTCCTTAAGTATTGCGGAAAGTGCGTGGGTGGCGCGTGAGCAGTGCGTTTTGACACTGCCTTCGGAGCAACCCATGACCGCTGCTGTCTCCGCGGTGTCCATTTCCTCCCAGTAACGCAGCAGGAAGGCTTCGCGTTGACGAGCCGGCAGTTTGCCCAACGCCTCTTCAATCACCGCGATGAGCTGGGATTGTGCCAAAACCGCGTCAGGACGCGCCGGCTGGCTGGCATTGTCTTCGTCCTGCAAGGTGTCGAGCGGGTCGAAATCCTCTGCATCGTGCTGCGGCGAGAGCGAGGACATCAGGGTCGTCCAGAACGAGCGCACCTTCTGGCGGCGGTAATAGTCGCGTATGGTGTTCTGCAGGATACGCTGGAACAGCATGGGGAATTCTTCGGGCGGGTGGTCGCCGTAGCGCTCGGCGAGCTTCATCATCGCGTCCTGCACGATATCCAGGGCCACATGCTCGTCGCGCACGGCATACTGTGCCTGTTTATAGGCGCGCCGTTCGGCCTGGGCGAGAAATTCGGAAAGTTGCTGTGGCGTGGACAGTTCGGTGGCTCCCAGATGGTCGGCGCGGATACTAGCAAATTCCCGACACAAATAGGGATTTTGCCGTTCCTGATGCGCTGCAGGGGTTGACCAAAAGGCAGCCAGCCTTTATCTTGCGCGGTCTTTCATTTGAATTATCAAGGTAGCGTGTTCATGGAACTCACGGGCGCAGAAATAACCATTCGCTGTTTGCAGGAAGAAGGGGTCGAATACGTATTCGGCTATCCCGGCGGCGCGGTGCTTTTCATCTATGACGAGCTGTTCAAGCAGGAACAGGTCAAACACGTGCTGGTGCGCCACGAGCAGGCTGCCGTGCATGCCGCCGACGGCTATGCCCGCTCCACCGACAAGGTCGGCGTGGCGCTGGTGACCTCCGGTCCCGGCGTGACCAATGCCGTCACCGGCATCGCCACCGCTTACATGGATTCCATCCCGATGGTGGTGATCAGCGGCCAGGTGCCGACCAGTTATATCGGCGAAGATGCCTTTCAGGAAGTCGATACGGTGGGTATCACTCGTCCCTGTGTGAAACACAACTTTCTGGTCAAGGATGTCAGGGACATCGCCAGTACGATGAAAAAAGCCTTCTATCTGGCGAAGAGCGGACGGCCCGGCCCGGTATTGGTGGATATCCCCAAGGACGTGTCGCAGCAGAAGGCGGAATACTCCTATCCCGCGACGGTGAATATCCGTTCGTACAACCCGCAGACCCATGGCGATATCGGGCAGATCAAGCGCGCAGCCCAGCTGCTGCTGGAAGCCAAGCGCCCGATGGTGTATGCGGGCGGCGGTGTCGTGCTGTCCGATGCGTCAAAACAATTGACTGAACTGGTGCGCCTGCTGGGCGTGCCCTGTACCAACACGCTGATGGGTCTTGGCGGTTATCCCGCGGACGACAAGCAATTCGTCGGCATGCTCGGCATGCACGGTACTTACGAAGCCAACCTTGGTATGCAGAATTGCGATGTGCTGCTGGCCGTGGGCGCGCGTTTCGACGACCGCGTGATCGGCAATGTTGGCCATTTCAATTCCGTGCCGCGCAAGATCATCCATATCGACATCGACCCGGCGTCCATTTCCAAGCGCGTGAAGGTGGACGTTCCTATCGTTGGAGATGTGGCGCATGTGCTTGCCGATCTGCTCTCGGTGTTGAACAGCAGCAAGCAAAAGCCCGATGCGGCGGCGCTGAAGGATTGGTGGAAACAGATCGAAGAATGGCGCAGCGCAAATTCGCTCGCATACAAGAATTCGAGCGAAGTCATCAAGCCGCAATACGTGATCGAGCAGCTGCACAGGCTCACGCACGGTGACGCCTTCGTGACTTCAGACGTGGGACAGCACCAGATGTGGGCCGCGCAGTACTACAAGTTCAATCATCCGCGCCGTTGGATCAATTCCGGCGGTCTCGGCACGATGGGTTTCGGTTTGCCTGCCGCGATGGGGGTGCAGCTGGCGCACCCGGGGGCAACCGTGGCTTGCGTGACGGGCGAGGGCAGTATCCAGATGAACATCCAGGAACTCTCCACCTGCAAGCAATACCAGTTGCCCATCAAGATCATTGCGTTGAACAACCGCTATCTGGGCATGGTGCGCCAGTGGCAGGAGTTCTTCCACGGCAACCGCTACTCGCATTCCTACATGGACGCATTGCCCGATTTCGTGAAGCTGGCGGAAGCCTACGGGCATGTTGGCATCCTGGTGGAAAAGCCTTCCGATGTGGAAGGCGCGCTGAAGGAAGCTTTCGCACGCAAGGATGACCTGGTGTTCCTGGATTTCCGTACCGACATGACAGAGAACGTGTACCCCATGGTTCCCGGCGGAAAAGGATTGTCCGAAGTGATTCTGGCGGAGGACCTGTAATGAGACATATCATCTCTTTGCTGATGGAGAACGAAGCCGGTGCCCTGTCGCGTGTGGCAGGCCTGTTCTCGGCGCGCGGCTACAACATCGAGTCGCTCAATGTGGCGCCGACGGAAGATCCGACCATGTCGCGCATGACCATCGTCACCAGCGGTTCAGACGAAGTGATCGAACAGATCAACAAGCAGCTCAACAAGCTGGTCGATGTGGTTTCGGTGATGGACCTGAACGATGGCGATCACATCGAGCGCGAATTGATGCTGGTCAAGGTGCACGCGATGGGCGAGGCGCGCGAGGAGCTAAAGCGTATTGCCGACATCTTCCGCGGCCGCATCATCGATGTCTCGGACAAGACCTATACCATCGAACTGACCGGATCCGGCTCAAAGCTGGACAGCTTCCTGCAGGCGATCGACCATAGCCTGATCCTGGAAACGGTGCGTACCGGTGCATCCGGTATCGGACGCGGCGATCGCATTTTGAAACTTTAACGATTTAATTCACTGATTTTTTCAACGAGGCCAACATGAAAGTTTATTACGACAAAGACGCAGACCTGTCCCTGATCAAGGGCAAGCAAGTAACCATCATCGGCTATGGCTCTCAAGGGCACGCCCACGCACAGAACCTGAAAGAATCGGGTGTCAACGTGACTGTTGCTCTGCGCAAAAACGGTGCTTCCTGGAAAAAGGCTGAAGGCGCCGGTCTGAAGGTTTCCGAAGTGGCTGCGGCAGTGAAGAGTGCGGATGTAGTGATGATGCTGTTGCCTGACGAGAACATTCCGGATGTCTATAACAGCGAAGTCGCGCCGAACATGAAAGCGGGCGCAGCGCTGGCATTTGCCCACGGCTTCAACGTGCATTACAACCAGGTCGTGCCGCGTGCCGATATCGACGTGATCATGATCGCCCCGAAAGGCCCTGGCCATACCGTGCGTTCCGAATATCTGAAGGGCGGCGGTGTACCGACCCTGATCGCGGTGTATCAGGACAAGAGCGGAAAAGCGAAGGACATCGCGCTGTCATACGCGGCAGCCAACGGCGGTACCAAGGGAGGGGTGATCGAGACCAACTTCCGCGAAGAGACCGAGACCGACCTGTTCGGCGAACAGGCCGTGCTGTGCGGCGGCGCAGTGGAGCTGGTGAAAGCCGGTTTCGAAACGCTGACCGAAGCGGGCTATGCCCCCGAGATGGCTTATTTCGAGTGCCTGCATGAGCTGAAGCTCATCGTCGACCTGATGTACGAAGGCGGCATCGCCAACATGAACTACTCCATCTCCAACAACGCGGAATACGGCGAATACGTTACAGGTCATCGCGTGATCGGCGACCAGGCCCGTGCCGCAATGAAGGAATGCCTGAACAACATCCAGAACGGTTCCTATGCCAAGCAGTTCATTTTGGAAGGCCGCACCAACTATCCGGAAATGACTGCGCGTCGCCGTTTGAACGCCGAGCACCCGATCGAGGTGGTGGGTGGCCAGTTGCGCTCCATGATGCCGTGGATAGGCAAGAACAAGCTGGTCGACCAGTCCAAGAACTAGGATTTTGGAATTGGGATTGAGGATTTTGGAGGACACACCTTCGATCCTCAATCCGGCTGGCTAAATCCCAAATCCAACATCCCAAATCCTATGAAAAACTATCCACATCCTATCATTGCCCGCGAGGGTTGGCCGTTCCTGGCCATTTCCCTTGTTTTGGCCGTTGCTGCAACCGTCTGGTGCGCAACTTGGTCGATTCCACTGTGGATCATCTTCATATTCGTACTGCAGTTCTTCCGTGACCCTGCACGCGAGATACCCCAGCAGGCCGGTGTGGTGCTTTCGCCCGCCGACGGGCGCGTCATCAAGGTCGAACGCACGCAAGACCCTTATGGACAGCGTGAAGCGATCCTGGTCAGCGTATTCATGAACGTGTTCAACGTGCATTCCAATCGCAGCCCGGTGGATGGCACCGTACAAAAAATGCAATATTTTCCCGGTAAATTCGTCAATGCCGATCTGGACAAGGCTTCTACCGATAATGAACGCAACGCGGTGGTGCTGACGACGAACGACGGACAGACCGTTACCTTTGTGCAGGTGGCCGGGCTGATCGCCCGCCGCATCCTGTGCTACATCAAAGTGGGCGACGTGCTGACGCGCGGCCAACGTTACGGGTTCATTCGTTTTGGCTCCCGCGTGGATGTCTATCTGCCTTTGACGGCTACCGTCAAAGTCGCTATCGGTGATAAAGTGTCCGCCACAACAACCATCCTGGCGAAGCTCTGATACCCATGAACGAAGTAGAACAGCGCAAACATATGGACCTACGTCGGCGCAGCATCTATTTGCTGCCCAACCTGTTCACCACGGCTGCGCTGTTTGCCGGCTTCTATGCCATCGTGCAGGCGATGAACGGCAAATTCGAATACGCGGCCGTGGCCATTTTCATCGCCATGGTGCTGGACGGGCTGGATGGCCGCGTGGCGCGCCTGACGCACACCCAGAGCGAATTCGGCGCGGAATACGATAGTTTGTCCGACATGGTGTCGTTCGGTGTCGCGCCTTCCATTCTGATGTACGAATGGGCATTCCGCGATCTGGGCAAGTGGGGCTGGTTCGCCGCCTTCATTTTCTGTGCCGGCGCGGCATTGCGCCTGGCGCGCTTCAATACCAATATAGATGTGGTCGACAAACGCTACTTCCAGGGGTTGCCCAGCCCGGCGGCCGCGGCGCTGGTGGCGGGATTCGTGTGGGTGATGCTGGACAATCATTTCACCGGCTTCGAGTTGCGCTGGTACGCTGCCTTGCTGACCGTGTTTGCGGGCCTCTCCATGGTAAGCAACCTCAAGTACTACAGTTTCAAATCCCTCAATATGCGCAAGAGTGTGCCGTTCATCGTCATATTCCTGTTCGTGCTGTTTTTTATCTTTGTCGCGCAGGATCCTCCGCTTAACCTGTTCCTGCTGTTCTTCGGGTATTGCCTGTCCGGCTACGTGATGTGGCTATTCGGATTGCGTAAACCGAAACCGCCGACACTCCCGGATTCCCCGACACTTCCCTGAGCTTTGAAAAAACAGGGGCGCCCTTGGCCTTGTTGTCCGTCGAATATTACTTGGTATGTGCCATTTTCTGACGGCTGATCTCGGTCAACCGCAATATTTTTGCGGAAGAGAACAAGCCGCGCAGCCGGGGTTGCTGTCCGGTCATGACATCAAGGACGGGAAGGTGGGTCTTGCCTTTCTTCTGCAAGGCCTCGAGGATGTTTTGCACATTGGCCTTTTCGATCTCGTGCAACTCGGCGACCACCCAGTCCCTGGTGTGTTCCATGATGTCGCTGACGCGGATGTCTTTGTGGGTAACGCCCTTGTCCGAGAAACCGACGCTTTGCAGGTAGCGCATGGGCTTCTCGCCCATGATGTCGTAAGAGGTGATGGAGCCGAGCAGTCTGTCGGAACCCTTCTCCTTCACGAACGCGATACGCAGGCCGGCTACCTTCATCTTGTGCAGGGCATCGTCTATGGTCTCATCCGGATGAACCATGAACATCGCGCGCATCCGGAAATCCGTCATCACCGACAGGGCGGGATCCTTAAGGTCGACCTGCCATGGCTCGTTGCTGGGCTCCAGTATCTCCTGGATATGCGATGAGGTCTTCAATACAAAAGGGTGATGCTGTTGGTGCGGCATGGCAGTCTCCTTGTATCAAATTGGTCGGCGTGGGGCATTTTATCCGTTTTGCCGATGAAATTGCGTCAACCGTCTGGCGGTCGGGGCAGGACGGTTGATCATCCAGTCCGCCTACTAGGAACGCTCCCAGAGTGTTTCGTTTTGATCCACAGAACGATTGAGTATCCTGCTCAGGACGAACAGAAGATCGGAAAGCCGGTTGAGATAGTGCAAACCTTCCTGCGGCACGGTCTCGCCGTGCATCAAGTGCAACAGATCGCGCTCGGCACGGCGCGCCACACTGCGTGCCACATGACATAGCGCCGCAGCTCGCGTACCGCCGGGCAGGATGAATTCCCTGAGCGGTGGAAGATCTGCGTTGAAGCGGGCGATGGCGGCGTCCAGACGGGCAAGTTTGGCGACATCGAATGCGGGCGCCCCGGGTGAGGCAAGCACGGCGCCGAGGTCGAACAGGTCGTTCTGGATCCGCAGCAATTCGGAACGTGTTTCAAGCGGCATGGTTTCGGCGAGCAATACGCCAAGGTGACTGTTGAGTTCGTCCACGCTGCCGATGGCTGTGATGCGCGCACAATCCTTCGCTACGCGTGTGCCGTCTGCCAATCCGGTCGTGCCGTCGTCGCCCGTGCGGGTGGTGATTTTACTGAGTCTCATGTTACTGCTTCTCCAGGCAATTCATGTAAACCGCTGCATCCGGCGCGGTCCTGTTGCGTTGCGCTTGCCAGATCATTTCGCCCAGGCAATCCATGATAGCGTGCTGGGCTTCGTGTTCAGATTCATACTTTTGCGTCAAGCGTATGAACTGCTCGCGGATACCCAGGGGCTGGCCGATCGAGATCTGTTCTTCGATGGTCAGGTGCATCATCAAGTGCAGGAAGGGGTTGACCACATTGCCGTCCGGCGCGAAATCCTTGTCTTGGTTGCGCTCGGGATCGTCAAACAGCGCGTGGTATTCAGGATGCTTGTCGATGAGTTGCGCAGTGAGGTCTTCCAGCGGTGTCAGCAATTCTCCGGCACGGCGTTTGCGCCAGGATTCAAATAAGAAATTTCTTGCTTCGTCGCGGGTGGGCTGAAACATCAGAATACCTTTTTCCTGTATTCGCACAGATTCTCGATGATGCACTCGCCACACTTTGGTTTGCGCGCCTGACATATGTAGCGGCCATGCAGGATCAGCCAATGGTGCGCATCGTGCTTGAACTCATCCGGCACGAACTTCATCAGTTTCTTTTCGACTTCCGTCACGTCCTTGCCGGGTGCCAGGCCGGTGCGGTTGCTGATGCGAAAGATATGCGTATCCACCGCGATGGTGGGCTGGCCGAAGGCCGTATTCAAGATCACGTTGGCGGTCTTGCGGCCCACACCGGGCAGGGCTTCCAGCGCTTCGCGCGTTTGTGGCACTTGACCATCATGCTGTTCCAGCAGGATGCGGCACATCCGGATGATATGTTTGCTTTTGGTCTGGTACAGGCCGATGCGCTGCACGTATTCTCGCAATCCAGCTTCTCCCAGGTCGAGTATCGACTGCGGCGTGTTGGCGACCGGGAACAGTTCGCGCGTGGCGAGATTGACGCTCTTGTCCGTGGCCTGGGCCGAGAGGATCACCGCGACCAGCAGTTCGAACGGCGTCGAGTATTCCAGCTCGGTGGTGGGATGCGGATCAGCCGCTTGGAGGCGTAAAAAAATCTCGCGGCGTTTTGCCGCATTCATCCCTGTGTGGCGCCTTGCAAAGGAGTCATGGGGAGCGGGCGCTGTTTTGCCTTGCGCTCCGCGCGCAGGCCGAGCCAATTCTTGCCGGCAATGAGCATCCCCAATCCGATGAAAGCGCCGGGTGGCAGGATGGCCAGCAGGAAACCTTTGTAATTGGGAATGACATGTATCACCCAATTTTTCGTTGCTTCGCCCAGTGCGAGATCGATACCGGAGAGCAGCGTGCCGTGCCCGAAGATTTCACGCATCCCTCCCAAGACGGCGAGCACAGCGGTCAAACCGAGCCCCATGGAAAAACCGTCCCACGCCGAAGTGGTGGCCGAATTCTTGGAGGCGAAGGCTTCCACGCGAGCCAGCACGATGCAGTTGGTGACGATGAGGGGGATGAAGATACCGAGCACCACATAAAGCCCGTACATGTAGGCATTCATCAGATATTGCACCACGGTGACCAGCACCGCGATGATCAGGATGAACACTGGGATGCGGATCTCGTTGGGTACGAAGTTGCGGATGGGTGCGACGGCCGCGCCGCTCAATGCCATGACGACCGCAGTCGCCAAGCCGAGGCTGACCCCATTCACTACCGAACTGCTCACCGCCAGGATGGGGCACATGCCGAGCAGTTGAACCACGCCGGTATTCTGTTTCCACATACCGTTGTGGAAGATATCTTTGTATTCCTGAAGGTTCATTTTGATGCCCCTATAAATTCGTTTTGCGGGCGAATCGCGGCGTCGCGTGCTCGCTCATTCCTCGTCTATCAACTCGATATGCCTCGTCATTCGCTGCGCGGCTCCTAGCGCTTCATCCCGCAAAACGAATTTCTAGAGGCATCACTTAGTTCTTTCCTTGTTTGTCGGCGGCGCACTCACCGCAAACAGTTTGTCGCGGTTCTCGCCGAAATATATCAAGGCTTTGTTGACGGCTTTGATGACGGCGCGCGGCGTAATGGTGGCACCCGCCATATAGTCGAACTGACCGCCGTCTTTCTTCACTTTCCAGTCTGCGTCTTTGTACACCTCGCGCGACTTTCCATCAAACCCTTTGATCCAGGGGTTTTTCGGAAGTTCGATGTAATCGCCCAAGCCCGGCGTTTCCTTGTGCGACACCACCCGCACGCCAGCCAGTTCGCCGTTGGCGCGTACGGCCAGGATGAGATTGATCTTGCCGCTGTAACCGTCCGGCGCGACAGCTTCCAATACCACCGCGGAGGGCTCGCCCTTGATGCGGGCACGATAGGCAAGCGTACTGTCTGCGTTGCCCAGTAGCGGA
>DAIDAG010000009.1 GCA_027310725.1 Sideroxydans sp.
GTAGATGCCATAGGCTTCGCGGTAGTTGACGGTGATCCAGTACGCATAGAGCTTGGCTACAGCATAGGGGCTGCGCGGATAGAACGGGGTGGTTTCTTTTTGCGGAATCTCTTGCACCAGGCCATACAGTTCGGAAGTGGAAGCTTGATAGAAACGGGTCTTCTTGGCCAAGCCGAGGATGCGGATCGCTTCCAGGATGCGCAGCGAACCGAGTGCATCGGAATTGGCCGTATATTCCGGCTCCTCGAACGAGACCGCGACGTGGCTTTGTGCAGCCAGGTTATATATTTCGTCAGGCTGCACTTTCTGGATGATATGCGTCAAGCTGGAAGAATCGGTCATATCGCCGTGATGCAGGAAGAACGGCTTGCCCTTTTCATGCACGTCATGGAACAAGTGATCGATGCGTCCGGTATTGAACAGAGAACTGCGGCGCTTGATGCCATGCACCTCATAACCCTTGTCCAGCAGCAATTCGGAGAGGTAGGCGCCGTCCTGTCCGGTGACGCCAGTAATCAGTGCGACCTTCTTAGTTTTGCTCAATGTACTCTCCTGATAACAATTCTATTGACGGCCATATACGTCGCCGAAGCGAACGATGTCGTCCTCGCCCAGATACTCGCCGCTCTGCACTTCAATCATCACCAAAGTGAGCAGGCCGGGGTTTTCCAA
This sequence comes from Sideroxydans sp., assembly GCA_027310725.1. GTDB lineage: Bacteria > Pseudomonadota > Gammaproteobacteria > Burkholderiales > Gallionellaceae > Sideroxyarcus. The sequence goes on from DAIDAG010000009.1 coordinate 673, forward strand.
GCGATGTTTGTGACCAGCTGGGATGTAGGTGGATTCGTTGGTATTGACGAATAACTCTTGCTGCCCATTTACCACGCGCGCCATGCCGCTGACGACTATCCAGTGTTCGCTGCGGTGGTGGTGCATCTGCAAACTGAGGCTGGCACCGGGTTTCACTTCGATGCGCTTGATCTTGAAATGCGTACCTTCTTCCAGCACGGTGTAAGTACCCCACGGACGATGCACGGTACTGTGCAGGCGGTGCGCCTCGTGACCTGCTGCTTTAAGCCGGGCGTAAATATGCTTGACGTCCTGCGCATGGTTGCGATCGGCGATCAAGATTGCATCGGGAGTATCGATGATCAGCAAGTCTTTAATGCCCACGGCGCCGACAAGCCGTTGATTGCTTTGGATGTAGCAGTTGCTAGCTTCGTGCAGGATAACTTCACCTTCGATGCGATTCCCCTGAGCATCCGGCGCGGTAAGATCACCCAATGCAGCCCATGAGCCGATATCGCTCCAGCCGATATTGCAGGGAACGACAGCGACGTTTGCGGATTTTTCCATGACGGCATAGTCGATGGAGTCATCCGGCACTTGTTTGAACGCTGTGGCATCAAGGGCGAGCTGGCTGAAGCCTTTACCTTCCGCACGGCGCGATTGCTCCATACAAGCGCGGGTGGCTTCAAGAATGGCCGGACAATGCTGTTGCATTTCGCGCAACATGGCTCCCGCCTGAAAGCAGAACATGCCGGAGTTCCACAGGTAGCGGCCGGAGGCAAGGTACTCTTGGGCGGTTTTCAGATCGGGCTTTTCAACGAAGCGCAGAACAGGGAAACCTGCCCTCTCCCCTAGCCCCTCTCCCGTTTGCGGGCAAGGGGAATCAAGATCGGCTTCGATGTAGCCGTATCCCGTTTCGGGCATGTCGGGGGTGATGCCGAAAGTCACGAGCTTGCCCTGTGCTGCCAATTGCATGGCTTGTGCTACCGCCAGTGCAAATGCGGGTTGGTCGGCGATGAGGTGATCGGCAGCCAGTACTAGCAGGCAAGCTTCTTCACCATGGGTAGCGGCGACTTGCAGTGCGGCGGCAGCGATGGCAGGCGCAGTGTTGCGGCCAAACGGTTCAAGAATGTAGCCGTTCGCCAAGTCTTTGTTAGCAGGAATGTCGGCCACTTCGCGATACTCATCCTCGGTCTTGAAAAACAGTTCGCGATTAGTGACGGTGAGCGTCTGGGCGACATTCGGCAAAATGGCGCCGCGCAGCCAGGCTTTTTGCAGCAGGCTTTGGCCATCTGCGAGACGAATAAAGGGTTTGGGATGTAACTCGCGCGAAACCGGCCAGAGCCTGGAACCCGCACCGCCACACAGAATAGTCGGGATCAGTTTTTTAACTGGAGATTGTTTCCATTGACTTGCGAGTGCAGCCTCGCCAACTAACTCCGGCGCGTCAACCTGACTTGCACTCACGTCACGCTCTCCACTTGCAGGCGTTGTGCAACGTCCGCATCCGTTCGGCTTGTTCTGGCTGTTGTTTTACTCGAAATAAACTTTCACGAATAAATGCCCAAAGCACCGCAAGGAAGAATGCCACCAGCGTTGCCAGCAACACAATCAAACTGCGTTTGGGTTTGGATTTTTTTTCCGGCGGAGTCGCTTTATCCAGCACTTGTATCAACGGGAAATCTTTGGCTTCGTCCAGCTTGGCCATTTCGAATTGTTTGGCAAGAATCTCCCATACTGCTTCCTGATATTTCACATTGCGCACGGCATCCAAATACTGCAAGCTGGTATTGGGTGTTTTGTCCAAATGAAGTTCGGCATCGGTCAGCTTGTCTTTGGCCTGTTTCATCTGCTGCTCAAAAAATGCCCGCTTTTTCGATGCATCCGTGATAGCGAAGTCTTGCATCATTTTGGCAAGCTCTTCGACAAAAGCATTCGCCATGTCCGCAGCACGTTTCTGATCGTGGTCGCTGATTTCAACGGTGATCACTCCATCTTTTCCTGCGGTAAAAGTCGAATTGCTCTCGAGTGCGTTCAACGTATCGGTTAACGTTTTAGTTTCATAAATCTGCTGCAAACCGAAACGGTTGGCGATCTTTTCCATGAGCGTGCGGCTCTTGAACATGGCCAGATACATATCCGCGGGATTTTTGATGCCCATCGCCCCGCCCGCCAATCCGGCAAGTCCACCCAGTTGCCCCAGCAATGCGCTGGCCGATGACTGACCTTGTTGCGGCGGTAATATCTTGGCCGTGCCGGTGTAAACATTGGACATGAGCAGCGATACCCCGATTGCCAGCAGCGCAGCACCCAAGGTGATCTTCAGAATCATTGCCTTGTGCTTTGCCAAGACGATCAGCAAATCGAGCAGGTTGATCTCGTCGTCGTCCGGCATATTCTGGACTGAGGGGGTTATGGCTTGGTTTTCAGACATGTCGTACCGATAATTATATTTTCAATATGTTGCCATTTTATGATTATGGCTTGTTAAGGAAGCGCCGATTAAGTCCGTTCTCCCTGATAACCGGCTGCATGTAAACCGCCCTCCATTCATGGTTCGACAATGCCTTTAGTCCTGAGCGCAGTCGAAGGGTCACCACGAACGGAGGATTTGTTCTGCGTTTCCTTAAACAGTCATGCGCTCCCCAACCCGGTTACAGGCCCAGAATTTTAAGACCGGCCGCGCCCATCGCAAACTGGAAGAAGATTTGCGATACATCTACAAAAGTCTTGGTCAAGGTCGTTCTATCCAACGATTCCGGCACGATCACGGTGTCGCCGGGCATCAGTTCATTGCTGGAGAAACTATTGAACATCGAACTGGAACTTTGCTCGCTCAGCACTGACCCGTCCGCACGCAATAAATAGATGCGGTCCACATCCGCATCGCGCGTCGGCCCACCCGCTTTGCCCAGGTAATCGGATACGCGCGAACCCGGTTTGAAAATAAATGCATTCGGGTTGTAAACCCTGCCCATCACACTTGCCGTCGAAGGTTTGCTGGGCACCACAAAGCGATCCCCGTCTTCCAGTGCAATATCCGGCACATCGTTCACACCAGAACTCGTTGGGGGGATTTCCAGAACGATGCGCCCAGTGGCCTGAATACTTTTCATTTTGCCGACTATTCCGGCCTGCGCCTCGGCCTGCATCTTGGCTGCATTCGCAGCATCCGGCGTCAAGGCACTGCCCTGCTTGGCAGTCAAATTGCGCTTGATGTCCTCGTCCATCTGCTGAGTCAATTGTTCCAGGCGCTTCTGTTGCATGATGCGGACCGATTCGCGATCCAGTTCGGCACCATACAGGTAAGCGTTAGGCGTCAACCCGCCAGTTCTGGCAACCAGTTGGCGCAGGGTCTCGCCCGGCATTGCTTTGTAAATTCCGGCAGAACCCACTTCGCCTTCCAGGCGGACAAATACGCTTTGCTTGGCAATCGGCACTTTAATGTCGTTTTTGGAGAAGATGGTGATGACATCGCCCTCCTCCAACACTTGATTGTCCGGTGTGTCTTTTCCTGCCAGCGCTTGGCCCAGGTTAAAAGGAACAAGCGTCGTGGTCAGACTGTCTTTATTTAATCGCTCGATAACGGCATAGTCCCAGTTGACTTCGGTGCGGGCGCGGCCCACCGCCTCACCATATAAGGCTTCCTGGTTGATTTCGTCGCGGGGTTTAGTTGGTGTCTTGCCTTGCGTTTTCTCTTTGTCAGCATTGAAACCTTCCTCGTTGCTGCGCGGGCGTACTATCTGGTTTTGTTCTGCCCAATAGTTCCTGACGATCAAGAAATCTTTACTCGGGATCAAGTCGCTCACTCTCATTCCCGTATGCCACGGGAATCGGCCCGGACTGGCGACATTGCCGCGCAAGGTCACCGCATTGTCAAAGCGGCCCTGGATGGAATCCACTTGCACCAAATCGCCATCCTTGAGCAGACGTTCCAATCCCGATTGATTCAGGGGAAACTCTTCCACCTTGCGCATATCGTGATCGGCGATGCGCTCCACTCTGACCTTGTCGCCCTCGGCTACGCTGGTCAAACCTCCTGCCATCTCCAGCAGGCCTGCCAGGGTGGTTTTATCGTCCTTCAGTTCGTAAATGGCAGGGCTGCTCACGCTTCCGGCGATGGCTACTTGCTGTCCCACAGGCGGGATATAGATCACATCTCCGGGCAGCAAAGAAACGTCCTTGGACTTGTCGCCTTTGAGCAGCAGGTCATACATATCCAGTTCGGTAATGACCTGGCCATTGCGCTTGACCTGAATGTGCCGCAGCGAGCCCTTGGTGGATGGGCCACCCGATGCAAACAAAGTGTTGACCAAAGTGCTCAGTGAGCTGACGGTATACACCCCCGGCTGTCTTGCCTGCCCGACGACAAAAACCTGGACAGAACGCAATTTACCCAATGTGACATCCAGATTGAAATTCCTGAAAACCCGGCCGATCGCATTCTTGAGATAGGCTTGCAGTTCCTGGTAGCGAATACCGGCAACTTTGATCGTCCCCACCTTGGGCAAACTTATTTCGCCATTCCGGTTAACGACGGCATGTACATTGATATCGATTTGTCCCCAAGCCCTGATGACGATCTCATCCTCCGGGCCTATCAGGTAGTCTGGCGTTACGGGTATATTCTCGACGGGGGCGAACGTGTCCGGCGCTTCATTGAACAATTTATACCCATACATGGGCAAAGTCTTGCCTAACGACTTCGATACGAAATCCTGAAATTCGCTGCGCTCCAGTTCCGGCAGCTTTTTCTGAAACTTGGATGGCTTGGCGTTGAGGGTGTTTTGCTCGGGAAGGGCCTGTGTATTATTCTGATTCTGGCCCGATGCTGCCAAAGCAGCTTTGTAACAGCCCGGTGGATCCTCGGAATTGGCACATGTGTCGGCCAGACTGGTTGACGTATTCCCACCGTTGGGTGACAACATACCGCCAGCGCCGGTTGGCATACCACCAAGAGCCAAGTCACTGCCGCCCAAGCCTGCCTGAGCCAGTGCATTTAAAGGCAGGAACGCAACAAAAACGAGGGAAAGCAGAAAACGGCGTAAGGTGACTCTAGCTGAAATGTTCGACATACTTACTTGCGCCCCCAAGTTTTTCTCATTTACGTCACGCATCTAGTTGTTTCCGCTTAGTTTTCCGTGCTATTTTTAAAAAGCGGCGCATTATACTCTAAAAACTGCATACGAAAAGCCGCAGCCACAGATGGTTTTTGCCAAATTCGGGGAGTTGAATGCGGTCTGCGCCACTGAATCAGTGGCTATTTCTTTTTCGTGTCGCCGGGAGCATTGTCATCAAACATAAAACCAAATGCCTTGCACGCGAAGCGATTGACTTCCCTTCATTGGAACGCCTACCCTTAAGACTGCTTGGTGAAACAACTGGCCAGTCGACCAGGTAGCAAGTAGTTTTACCGTAGGGATAGCTCGTTGAACCTAAATAGTTCATTAGACCGTCATTCCGGCGAAGGCCGGAATCCAGTCACAAAGACATGCCGCGAATGCGTGTGTTGTTGGGGCTTCAGCCCATTACAACCACGGCCTACCACTTGCGGGTGCGCGGACAAAACCATGTTGTTGTCCCACTTGACCGAAGGTCAGCCTGTCCAGAGCCTGTCGAAGAGTGGGGATTTTTTAATCATCTGGATTCCGGCCTTCGCCGGAATGACGCAGTTTTTGCTAATGGACTATTTGGGTTGAATTCTCACCGCTCCGAATGGGAAAGCAGACTTAATCGGCGCATCCTTAATTTTCCGGATAAAATTTCCGGATAAAAATTAGCGCAGAAACCATGAAAAGACTCTTTATTGCCGTTGCCCTTGCTTCCATTTCCATCAGCGCATTCGCCGCTCCGAAATCATTCAATATCGAACCCACGCTCACCACGCTGCGTTTTGAATACACCCAGCTAGGCTTCTCCAACCAGATGCACCTTTTCGACAAGCTTAACGGCAAGATCCTGGTCGATTGCGAGGCAAAAACAGGCTCCGTGGAAGTCACCATTGATGCCACATCGGTGAACAGCGGCTATGCTTTGATTGATGAGCACATACAGGACGAGGATTTTTTCGATAGCACAAAATACCCAACCATCACCTTCAAGTCGGATACCATGAATTTTGATTGCGACAAACCCGGGAGGATAGAGGGTAATCTGACCGTAAAAGGCGTGACCAAACCGGCATCCATGACCGTCACTTCCTTCCAGACTCTGCGTAATCCGGCACTCAACAAGGATTTAATCGGTGCAAATGCGATAGCGAAGTTCAAACGTACCGATTTCAATATGGGCAAATACACACCCTATATTTCGGATGAAGTAACGCTCCTCATCGGTCTGGAAGCGACCAAAGAGTAAACCTTGTGTCATTCCGATAGTGGGGATTACTTTTTTAAAACGAGGTTGTGTCCATATACAACCATTCGGTCCAATGATGTATTTCAGGCAAATTTCTTCACGCCAGCTTTTTTTGCAGCCTTCTGCAAATCTTCGTCGAGAGTAGCCAACGGCATGCCCAGCCTTAAGGCCAGCTCGAGATAGGATGCATCGTATGAGGAAAGCTTGTACCGCCTCGCCAGTTGAAGGGTACCAGACAGTGCTTGTGCGAACGTGGCCGAGTCCACGTCAATATCCACGCCTTCCAGCATCTCAAGAAACGCGCCGCTTCGAGCTTCCGTAACCAATCCTTTTGCTTCCGCCCTGGCAATGACATTTGCCACTTCAAGTCCCCATGTCACGGGAACGAGAGCGTTATCTTGTTTCATCGCATCAAGTACTTTACCGGCATAGGCAAGCTCTTGTGGTTTGCCGTCACCAAAAAACCAACGCATGGTCACCGAGTTATCAAGGACAAAACTCATGCACGCCCTTCCTCGATGAGCTCCTTGATGTTTACACCGCGCACCGGATCGGCAAGCATGAATGCCTTAAGTTTTTCTGCTGCCGCAATTTTGTCCTTGGCTATCACTCCCAAGCTAGGAACTAAATCAGCAATTGCTTCCCCACGATTGGTGATGGTAAAGCTTTTGCCGGCCTTAACCTGCCGAAGCAATTCTGGAAGCTTTGTTTTCGCTTCATACGAACCAATTTCAATCTTCATGGGTTTCACCTGCAGGCAAGACTTAATTCAGACCAGTATATAGACCAGTCTACTGTGAATCAAGTTAATAAAATATCTTCCGGGAGGCGAGAGGATATCCCGTCGAGATCAATAGTCCCCCAAAGACCTGGCGATTGTGACACCGGCACGGACGTCGCTGGTTCTATTAAATCCGATCGATTGCCCCTCTGCCAGATGGGTATAGGCCAATTCAGGGGAGATCGTCCAGGCATTGAATTTGAAACCCTGATGGGCTTCAAAACCTGTCAACCTGCCGTGCGGACCAATCAAGTTACCCGTGGCATTTGTATTGGGGTTATAAGATCCGAGAGCGGTGCTTGTTTCACCGGTATAGACTTTTATCAGGCGCGAGACTTCGGCATCCATCCAGCCAAAGGTGAGAATTCTGGCATCGCCACCAAAACTGGAACCGATCCATCGCCCCCCATTGGTAAAGCCTTGCGGGTAAGCCCAGTTGCGATAACCGCTGCCCGTATACTTCGTGACATTCCAGGGGAAGCTATCTGTATAGGTTTGCATATATTCAGTGAACACTCTGTGGCGACCCGATTCACTCCACCATTCCAGACCTTCCAGGGTCATGAATGAATTAGGCAGGTGGCTCTGTCCGGATGAATCTTCCCCTTCCCATTGGAAGTAGTAAGAACAATGCACGCTCTTGGGACAACTGAGTTTGACATCGTAACCGGCCACTCCATTACTTGCGTCTTGTTGAAGGCTACCCTGAAAAGAATGCTCTCCACCCGTCGTAAAAGCCTGGTTTAGAGTGTTTGAAAAACCCGATGATCTGCCTGCACCACCCATCTGTGTATCCCTGGTCAGCCCTATCTCAATCCAGGACCATGGTTTAAAAGTCAATCGTTGGCCAATTAAATAGAATCCATCGGGCTGACCAGGTACCAAAACCGGGTCTTGTGCCTGGGCCACAAACATTTCCAAACTCCACGGCCCCAGCCATGAAAGCCACGGTGACTCGGAAGTTTTGACTTCACTTCTTTGAAAGCCCACGCCCATCCATGGCGGGATATTGTTGCTATTGATCAAGCTCGATTCCCATCCCGGGCCCCACCAGTTTTGATGCGCAAACGCCTGCAAGTTGACCCCGCCCATTTCAGCAACGAGTGCCGAGTCGTCCAGCTTTACCTGGGTCCGGCCATTTTTGCCCCAACCACTTGTATATGAGGTTTGCAGTGAGTTGGGATTTTCTTCAACACGGGCACCTATCTTTGCAGCAACCGGCAGTACATCTGGCCCGAATTCTGCGGCAGCACTCGACACCTTGATGGAACTCCCCGGTGTGTAGTTTTCACCAAACCCGACCGGCTCCTCGGCTCTGTTCCGTAGCTGTGCTTCTGCATTACCTTGCTGACTTAGTTGCCGAAGTTCTCTGACAACGTATTCTTTCGATTCCGCCAAGGAGGGTGAAAGATCTTTTGGCAAATCATCCAGGGCATTTTGGACGGCCGACAAGGGCAAGGGCCAATGAGTGGTGGTTATTTGCAGTCCCGCTTCGTCAGCCAAACGTTCCAAATGGTGCCGTGCTTGCCAGGTAGGCATGTAGGGCACGGAGGGACCTGCATAAGTCAACGTGGAAACTGTCCCCAACAACCCCATGAGCAAAATTTTGAGGAGTTCTTTTTTGAGCGAGATAACCAGCTGAATATTGGAACGCATTTGAAACCCTTTGGTTTTAAGTATTACGAAGTGCAACAAGTTTTAAAAATTGAAGTCAACTTCATCATCGCGTCTTAACGATCTCGGCGCGACATAGTAAGTTATCTTTAAAGTGAGCTTATTGATCTTTCCATTATTCATTACACACACATCTTAATCAGTCGTCATTCCGGCGAAGGCCGGAATCCAGTCAATCAAAAAAACCCCACGCAGTGGGACAAAGCAGCGGATATGGCTTTGCCCGCTACGCGGCGCTATTAATCAAGCTGGATTCCGGCCTTCGCCGGAATGACCGTGTAGTAAATCCCATTCCTTGTCGCCAATTATGGAAACGTCACTAGTAATACCCCATCACTTCCATGACCATCAGCGCAAAAACCACCACCGATGCGATGCTGAACAGCAGCACAGCTGCGGCAGAACAATCTTTTGCGATCCGCACAAACTCGGCCTGTTCCGGATGCAGACCATCCAGCAAATGTTCCAGCGCCGTGTTGAACAACTCTGCCCCAAGAACCAGAACCACCATCACTATCACTAACGCCAGCCAAATGGCAGGAGGGTTCAGCCATGCAGTTACGGCTACGGCCCCACAGGCAGCAAATACCTGAGTGCGAAAACTCGCTTCATTCCGAAAAGCAACCCGCCATCCTTCGAAGGCGAATCTTAAACGATGATAAAAGGGTTTTCCTTTCACGACCGGCTCTAATCAAAATTCCAATTTAAAGCGATTTTGTTTGGAGTGATTATCCATTCAGCTCTGCCTTTTTCGCCTTGGTGGGATTCCCACATAAAGTTTCCAATGGCATAGCCTAGCATCGAGCCTGCAACAGTGTCTGAAAACCAGTGATCGCGTCCGCCGATGCGCGCTACGTTGGTCACAGCGGCCACACCATATAACCAGGGAGCATCATAGGCTTTGGCATATGGGGTAATGACTGCCCACATGACGGTGGAATGCATGGAAGGCCATGAAGTGTTGCCGTTGCTGGCGCTCATTGGCGTGAAGCTGGCCGAACCGCGTTCGGCCGATGGCCGTGCGCGGCCCACCATGTATTTCAGGCCAAGAGCAGTCATTGCGCCTACTCCGCCCGCAGCCAGCGAGTTGTAACTGGCCTGGCCCATATTGCTCTCCTCGTCGCTCGTCAAAAACATCATGGCCGAATAGCCAATAGCCACAAAGGGGAGACCGTTGCCGACCTTCTCCACGCCAGTCATGAATCCATCTTTTCCATGGTTGACGGCAAATTTGTCCAGCGGCTTGTCGGCAATGGCGGCTACCAGACCTATGCCACCAAACACCAGCACGGAACGCCAGAACTCGGGAGTGGCGGGCTGGTGACTCAATTCAGTCAGATCGTTGCTTGCTTTCTTGAATACCGAATCATGAGTAGTGACCGGTTGGGATTCGCCGGAACTTGCGAGCATCACCCCGTCTGCGCGAGCTACTTCCGGAGTGAAATGCTCTGCTTGGGTGTACTCCAAATACCGGGATTTCTTGAGGCTCTGTATTTGCTCCGTCTCAGGAACCATCCGGAACGAATTGGGGGGATATGCCGTGAAGAGCCTTGCTTCATTCGAAAGATCAAGCTGCCGAGAGCTTGGTGTAAAACCGGACCATGGACCTAAACCAATTTGCGACTCTGTGTTGGTTGCAGTTTCCGCCCGAACTTCATTCACGGCCCACCCCATCAAGATCGCGCAGCAGAGCAGCCAAAAACAAGAGCGAAAATAGGCAGTGCTTAACAGCTTCACTCTGTCATTGTTTTCGTGGATGTTCATCTTTACAAAAAATAAATCAATAAAATTGTCCTGCATCGTCACACCAGCTCCCCTTTACCTTGTGCCAACTGAGTTTTTGGCTTTTTTGTCATCGTCAAAAAAAAGCACGCATATTTTTCGATGCGTGCTTTTTTACATCAATTTAACTTGCTCAGGACTTGAACGGGTGGCGCAATACGATGGTCTCGTCGCGATCCGGCCCGGTGGAAACCATATCTACCGGCACTTCGCAAATCTGCGCGATGCGTTGCAGGTAGTTGCGCGCTTCCAGCGGCAGTTCTTCATAACGTTTCACGCCCACGGTGCTGGCGCTCCAACCCGGCATATCCTCGTATACCGGCACGCAACCTTCCAGCGACTCCGCACCGACCGGCAGGATGTCGCTGAACTGGCCGTCTATCGTGTAACCCACACCGATACGCACTTTTTCCATGCCGTCCATCACGTCCAGCTTGGTTACACACAGGCCGGACACGCCGTTGATCTGGATGGAACGCTTGAGCGCGGCAGCATCGAACCAGCCGCAGCGGCGCGCACGTCCGGTGGTGGCGCCGAACTCGTGACCCTTGACCGCCAGCATCTTGCCGATCGGGTCTTGCTTGTCCAACGCATCGTACAGCTCGGTCGGGAACGGGCCGGAGCCGACACGCGTGGTGTAAGCCTTTGTGATGCCCAGCACGTAATGCAGCATTTGCGGGCCGATACCGGCACCGCTGCAGGCTGCACCGGCGATGCAGTTGCTCGATGTCACAAACGGATAAGTCCCGTGATCGATGTCGAGCAACGTCCCTTGTGCGCCTTCGAACAGCAGGTTCTGTCCGGCCTTGTTTGCCTCGTACAGGGCACGGGGCACGTCCAGCACCAATGGTTTGATACGCTCGGCCAGCGCCAGCGCGTCGTCCATGGTCTTCTGGAAATCCACCGTTTCCGCATTGAAATAATTCTTCAATACGAAATTATGGTAATCGAGGACTTCACCCAGCTTGGCGGCAAAACGCTTGCGGTGGAACAGGTCCTGCAGGCGGATGGCGCGACGCGCGACCTTGTCTTCGTAAGCCGGTCCGATACCGCGCCCGGTGGTGCCGATCTTGCCGGCTCCCTTGGCTATTTCACGCGCCTTGTCCAGCGCCTCGTGATACGGCAGGATCAGCGGGCAGGCTTCGGAGATGCGCAGGCGCTCGTAGACTTGTATCCCGGCTTCGGCAAGCTTGTCCATTTCCTTGAGCAGCGCGGCCGGCGACACAACCACGCCGTTGCCGATGTAGCACATCACATCGTCGCGCAGGATGCCGGAAGGGATCAGGTGCAACACCGTTTTTTCTCCGCCGATGACCAGCGTATGGCCCGCATTGTGTCCGCCCTGAAAGCGCACCACACCCTGCGCGTGATCGGTTAACCAATCGACCACCTTGCCCTTGCCTTCATCGCCCCATTGGGTACCGATCACTACAACGTTTTTTGACATGTTTCTTCCCTATTTCCAAGCATCAATTTTTCATTTCGACGACGACCCACTTGCCGTCACGTAACACCAACTTGCGATCACAATTCAATTCGGACTGGTATTCGGTTTTGCCCAGCAGGTCGATCACGACGATATTGCCCTGCGCCCGCAATTTTTCGATGGCCGCTTCCAGTTCTGCATCCTGAAGGTATGGCGAGTGGATCGCTTTCGGTTGCTCGCGCTTGGCCAGCAAGCCATGCAATTGGCGCAAATCCATGCTGAATCCGGTGGCCGGACGCGCCCGCCCGAAGGCCTTTCCGACGTCGTCGTAACGCCCGCCCAATGCGATGGCATCGTGGCTGCCGGGGTGATATACCGCGAACACCATGCCGCTGTGATAGTGGTAACCGCGCAACTCGGCCATGTCGATGCCGATTCCGCGCGCAAGGGTCTTAAGATGGGCAGCCGCCTGTTCCAGTTCATTCAATGCGGCGGTCACTTCGGGATAGGCAGGCAGGACGGCACGGGCGCGGGCGATCACTTCCACGCCGCCGTAAAGCTGGGGCAAAGCCAGGAATGCGGTTTGTACATCCTGCGGCAAGCCGGCCACCAATCCGCGCAAGGCCGGTACATCCTTGCGTTGCAAGGCGTTGAACAATTCGGATTCCAGTGCGGGGGAAATCGATGCGTGCTTCACCAGGCTGCGGAACACGGCAACATGGCCCAGATCGAGATGCACGCCTTCGATGCCCACCAGCGCCAATGTCTGCAACATCAAACGCTGCACTTCCAGATCGCTCTCGATGCCGCCGTGGCCGTACAACTCCGCACCGATCTGCAGCGGCTCCCTGGTGCGCATCAGTCCGGCAGGCTGGGTATGCAACACACTGCCTGCATAGCACAAACGCGTGACGCCCTGGCGATTGAGCAGATGCGCATCGATACGGGCCACTTGCGGCGTGATATCGGCACGCAAGGCCAGCGTCCGCCCGCTCAATTGATCGACCAGTTTGAAGCTGCGCAGGTCCATGTCCTCGCTGTTGTTGATGAGCAGCGATTCTGCATATTCCAGCAAAGGGGGAGAAACGAGTTGATACCCGGAGCGGCGAAGCAGTTCCAGTACATCGCGACGTATGGTTTCGATGCGCCATGCTTCGTCCGGCAACATATCCTGGATGTATTCCGGCAGTAGCCAATTCATCTGAAGAGTTCCATCACTTGACCCAGTAAATCAGCAATACGCCGCATAACATCAGCGTCAGCCCGATGAAACGGGCCTGACCATCCTGAAATTGTGACACCTTGCGCAGCGTTTCGCGCCAGGAAGAGGGGAACAGGAACGGCATGATCCCCTCCAGCACCAACATCAAGCCCAATGCCGCCAGCCAGTAATTGCCCATGCGAAATTATTTGCCGTCCTTGCCTGGGCCCTTCAGATACTTGAAGAACGGGGAGCCGGCATCCAGCACCATGATGTCGCTCTTGTTCTTGAAGCCCAGTTTGTAGACATCCAGACTGCGATAGAAGGCATAGAACTCCGGATTGCGGCCGAATGCGCCCGCATACAATGCAGTCGCCTTGGCATCGCCCTCGCCTTTGATCTTTTGCGCATCGCGATACGCCTGCGCCAGGATCACCTCGCGTTGCCTGTCGGCATCGGCGCGGATCTTCTCGCTCTCCGCATTACCGGTCGCACGCAGTTCGTTGGCCACGCGCTTGCGTTCCGCATCCATGCGGCGGTACACGGAATCGCTGATCTCGACCGGGAAATCCACGCGTTTCAGCCGGACATCCAGCACTTCAACGCCGATCTTGCGCGCATCGATATCGGTCTTTTCCTGCACGATGTGCATGAGCTCATCGCGCTGCCCGGACACCACCTCATGGATGGTGCGCTTGCCGAACTCCTCGCGCAACGTGGAATTCACCGTCTGGGTCAAGCGTGTCTGAGCACGCGCCTCATCTCCGCCCACGCTGATGTAATACTGCTTCACATCGATGATGCGCCATTTGATGAAGGAATCCACCAGCACGTTCTTCTTCTCGGCCGTGATGAACCGCTCGGGATCGGCATTGTCCAGCGTCAGGATGCGCGAATCGAAAAATCGCACGTTCTGGATCAGCGGCAGCTTGAACTTGATGCCCGGCGTCGTCTCTACGCGCATCACCTCGCCAAGCTGGAACACGATGGCAGTCTGGCGCTGGTCGACGATGAAGATGCTCATGCTGGCCAGGATCAGCACGACTACGCATGCCACCAGGAAATTAGTCACATTCAGTTTCATTAGCGGGCCTCCCTGTCACGACCGAACAGCGATTCGCGGCCGCGTGGAGCGGCAGCCGCTTCGCCCGTTGCCGGAGCATTAAGTTGTTCCGTCGGTTTGGCCGAAGGCAGATCGGCGCCGGGATTGGTACTCTGGATCAGCTTGTCCAGCGGCAGATACAGCAAGTTGCCGCCCCCGCTCTTCTGGTCGACGATCACCTTGCTGGTGCTGGTCAGTATCTGCTGCTTCATGTCCTGATACATCCGCTCGCGCGTCACTTGCGGCGCTTTTTCATATTCGACCAGGATCTGCTTGAAGCGGCTGGCATCGCCTTCCGCATCGGCAATCACGCGCTGCTTGTAACCGTCAGCCTCCTGCATCAGGCGCGCTGCGGCGCCTTTGGCCCTTGGCACGACGTCATTGGCATACGCCTGGCCTTCATTCTTCTGGCGCTCCCGATCCTGGCCGGCTTTCACCGCGTCGTCGAATGCGGCCTGAACCTGCTCGGGCGGCTGTGCGTTCTGCATGGTGACTTTGCTCACGATGATGCCCGACTTGTAGCGGTCGAGGATGTCCTGGATGAGTTTGGTGGTCGAAGCCGCGACCTGTTCGCGGCCTTCATACAAGACAAAGTCCATCTTGCTCCGGCCGACGACTTCGCGAATGGCCGTCTCTGCGACCTGACGGACGATTTCCCTGTCATCCTGCATGCGGTTATTGAACAGGAATTCGGCAGGATCCTTCAGGAAATACTGCACCGCGAACTGGATGTCGATGATGTTCTCGTCGTCGGTCAGCATCAGCGACTCCTTGAGCATCTTGTTCTTCACGTTGTCGCGATAGCCGACTTCGACCGTGCGTACCTGGCTCAGGCTGACCACTTCCACGGTCTCGATCGGATACGGGAAATGCCAGCGCGGGCCGGCATCCGTGATTTCCACCTGCTTGCCGAATCTCAAGACCACGCCGCGTTGGCTGGCATCGACGATGTAGAAGCCGCTGGCGATCCAGATCAGCACGACGATCAGCACGATCAAGCCGATACCGTTGGCAAATCCGCCAAATGAGCCACCGCTGCCGCCTTTGGGCGCACCGCCGCCGGATTTGCCGAACAGCGATTCGATCTTGCGGTTGATCTTGCGCATGACCTCTTCAAGATCGGGTGGGCCACCTCTATTTTTATTGCCCCATTGCGGGTCGTTCAATCCCATAGTCCGTTACCTTTAGGTAAAATCAATTGTTGTTCAGGGGATGCCAATCCTGCACTTGTACATCCGATTCAGGCGTATCGCGCACTTCGGCAAGCGCGGCCCGCAATTCGGCGAGACCGGCACCTGTTTTGGCGCTCAGATGAATGCTGGCGATTTTACCATATTCGTCGCGCTTCACGCCCGCATCCAGACCCTGCAGGTCGATCTTGTTGTAGACCACGATCTGAGGAATATCCTGCGCCCCGATCTCGGCCAGCACCTTGTTCACTTCGGCCACCTGGTCGTGCCGTTCCGGGCTGTTCACATCCACCACATGCAACAACAGGTCGGCCTGGGCAGTCTCTTCCAGGGTGCTGCGAAATGCGGCCACCAGGCCGTGCGGCAGATGGCGGATGAAGCCCACGGTATCGGACAGCACCACTTGCCGGTGGCTGTCGCCCTCAAGGAAAATCTTGCGCGCGGTGGTGTCCAGCGTGGCAAACAACTGGTTGGCGACGTAGACGTTGGCATTGGTCAAACGGTTGAACAGCGTGGATTTGCCGGCGTTGGTATAGCCGACGATGGAGACCGACATCACGTCGGAACGGTTGCGCGCCTTGCGCTGCAGTTCGCGATGCCGCTTGAGCTGTTTCAGCCGCTCATTGAGCAGATGCACCCGCCGGTCCAGCTTGCGCCTGTCCAGTTCCAATTGCGTTTCGCCGGGGCCGCGCGCGCCTACGGCAAACTTCTGCTGCCCCATGTCCATGTTCATGCCGACCAGGCGCGTGGACAGGTATTTGAGCTGGGCCAATTCGACCTGCACCTTGCCTTCATGGCTCTGCGCGCGCAGCGCAAAGATATCCAGGATCAACATGGTACGGTCGATCACGCGCGTCTGTATTTTGGCGGTGAGGTTGCGCATCTGCGCGGGAGACAGGTCGTGGTTGAAAATGACCAACGGCGCTTCCAGTTCCTCGACGAGTGCGGCGATCTCATCCACCTTGCCGCTGCCGGCAAACGTCGAGGCATCCGGGCGTTGCCGCTTGCCTTCCACCAGCGCAAGAGTGCGCACGCCGGCACTTTCTGCCAGCAAACGCAACTCTTCAAGGCTTTCTGCGTAATCCGGTGCGCCGAAGTCCAGACTGACCAATACCGCCGTATTGGCGGCAGTCGTTGACTCGTGCATTACTCGGCGTCGTACGGGATGGTGACGG